>JADJJR010000001.1:0-632171 GCA_016706425.1 Elusimicrobiota bacterium | reverse complement strand
CAGGCCGGCGCGGACCACCTCGGCGTTGTCCGGGGCGTTGATCCATTTGAAGGCGTTGACGTTCACGGGCCCGCCCGTCGTGCTGTCGCTGACGCGCAGGTAGTACCGTTTGGGCACGCCGTAGGCCGGCGCCAAGTCGGTGAAATCAAGGACAAATGTTCCGTCGACCGCCGTCGTCGTGCCGTCGAAGGCGTACGGCCCGCCCGCGAAATACAGGAGCGTGTTCGGCGTCCAAAGAGTCGTCGGGGCGGTCTGGCCGGTGTCCGAAATCCCCAGGCTCACGTACAGTTGGTTGCGCGTGGCGCTGTTGAGGGTGAATTGGGCCAGGGCTTTGGGCGTGTAACTGGCCTTGGGCAGGACCCAGGCCACCTGGGCGCTCCAAATGGATTGCCGGCGCCCCGCCGAGGGCGCCCCCGTCACCCCCGACACGGTTTTCAACGAATCGTAGGCCAGCCACGTGAAACCCGCTTCCCGGTATCCGGTGCCCCAGGAGTTGGCGATGCGCAGGGCGCCTTTTTCCCCGGCCTCGACGGTGCCGTTGCTGTTGATGTCGACCCAGATGTCGTCGTTGTAACCGACGATGGTCATGGCGTGGGCGCCCGCCGTGCCGTTCACCCAGTGGGCCACGGCCTTGCCGACAAAAGCGTTGTCGGCCGTCGTGGCGGGGTCGTCGCCCGCCGTCTTAAATTGCCAGGAGTTCACGTAGGTCGCCAACGCCAAGACGTAGCCGTTGACCAACATCGTTTTCAACTGGTCCAGCCCGGCGGTTGTGTCGATGGCGCTCACCCAGCCCGTCGTGTCGGTTTTGTGGGCGAGGGCGTTGCGCCAGATCGCCGCGGTCAGCGGCCAGGCGCGGAAGTTGGAATCGTAAGGCCACGCGGCCCAGGTGGCGGCCCCGTGCTTTTTGGCGACGTTCCATCCGTCGGTGTACCAGGACCCCAAATCGGAGCCGCCGTTCACCAAATTGTAGGTGTACTTGGGGGAAAAGCGGAGCGTGTCGCCGCCGGCCTTCGCGTCCTGGTCGCGCAACATGGCCGCCATGTGGGTGAAGCAATAATACATCCCCGCCCATTGGGCGCAGGACCCGATGCCGCCCTGGCTGCGGATCGGCGGGAAATATTTGAGGGTGCTGTTGTCGACGGAGCGCGGCAGGGCGGCGGCCGACGCGGCGGCCGAAACCACGGAATCCCCGGTCCAATCCTCCTCCACAACCCCCGTGACCTCTTCCCCCAGGGGGGCCATATTGGCCGCGGCGGCGCCCAGGGTCGAGAGCCCCATCGCCGCGCGGTGGGCGTTCACGCGGGCCAGGCCCCGAGCGTTCAATCGAACGGAACGGGCCACGATCATGTTCTTCTTTTCCCAATCCCGTTGCTCGGGAGTCGGGGGGCGCAATCCCAACCCGTGCCCCGCCGATTCCAGGGCTCCCGCGGCCCCGGCCACGAGAACCGACAACAAAATAAAAAACGATGTTTTGGCGCGGCGATTCATTTCGAACATGGTGCCCCCCTAACAACGGACGAACGGGTCATTGACCCCTTTTGTTAAGTCTGCCCCAAGTTGAAAAGCGGGTCAACGCCTTTTAGTAAAGAGGTTGCATCAAAATGACCAACGGGGTTAGACAGCGGTTTTGGGGGGGAGGAGGGGGTCCGCGGCCGGTTCGTGGACGTTTTCCAGTTTGTCTTGAAAACGTTCCAACCGCCGGCCGGCGTCGTCGTGCTTGGTTTTGGCGTTGGCCAAATGCTTGCCGAGGGTGTCGAAATCCTCGGCGAACCGGGCAAAATCCCCGCGCAGGCGGGCCAGGTCTTCCATGATGCGGCGGGCGTTTTCCTCGATCTGGAAGCCGCGCAGGCCGAGGACGATGGCCTGCAGGTAAGCGTAGAAGCTCCCGGGGGAAACCGGCACCACCCGGCGCTTCAGGGCGTATTCAAGCAAGGCGCCGTCGGCGTCGTCCTTGATGATGCTTTCGTAATAGACGTTTTCGGCCGGGATGTACATCAGGGCGAAGTCGTAGGTGCCTTCGTCGGGGAGAATGTATTTGGTGGCGATGGCGTCGATGTGCTTGCGCACGTCCTGGCCGAATTTGCGGCGCTGGGCCGCCCGCTCGTCGTCCGAGGAAGCCTCCAGCATTTTACGGAAATTCTCCAGGGGGAACTTCGCGTCCACCGGCACGAGGCGCCCGCCGACGCGGACCACGGCGTCGACGGTTTCCCGGGAGCGGAAGGCGTGTTGGAACGACACGTGCTCGGGGGGCAGGATCTGGCCCAACAAATCGGCCAGGAAAAATTCCCCCAACCCCCCGCGCAATTTGGGCGCGCGCAGGATGTTTTGGAGCCCGGCGATGTCTTTGCCCACTTCGAAAATCTTTTCGCTGGCCTCGCTCAAGGCCCCGAGATTTTTTTGCACGTCCCCCACCACCCGGGCCGCGTTGTCCAAACGGTCGCCGACCGTTTTTTGGCTTTCCAAGACCTGCCGCGAAACGGCCTCCAATTGGCGGTTCACCTCGGACCCGAGGCGCGACAGCGTTTCGCCCAGGGTGCGGGCGTGGTGCTGGTCGGCTTCGCTGGATTGTTGACGGAGCAGGTCGATTTGCTGTCGCAGCAGCGCCAGGGCCGGCGGGTCGCCGCGACGGGCCCACAGCGCCCAGACCGCGACCGCGACCAAGGCCGCGGCCAAGGCGCCGACCGCGGCGGCCAGGGCGGGGGTCACGCGCGCCGTCCGCCCGGCCCGGCGAAGCGCGCGCGCAGGAGGTCGATCCAATCGATCAGGGCGGTCCGCAACCGGGTCGTGTCCCGCCAAATTTTTTCGTATTCGGCCGTCGGCAGGCGTCGCCGGGACACGCGCGACAGGATTCCCACCAACCGGTCCGCCGTTTCGAGAGCCCGGCGGCAGCGCACGATGTTGCCCTTCACCCCGTGGGGGTCGTAACCCAGGCGGTGGCCCGCGGCGATCTGCCGGGGCACGTCGGGGACTTCCCGCAAAAAGTTTTCCATCGCTTTCTGGAAGGACCGGTGCGACGGGCTTCGGTAAACGCGGTGAAACAGGCCGGGGAACCGGCTTTCCACCAACCAGGCGGCGCGCCAGGCGTAGCATTTCGCCTGGCAATAGATGGGCAGGGTCTCTTGGTCGGCCCCGGGTTGCCAGAATTTGATGCCCGGCAGGTTCAAGGGTTCTTCGGAAGGTTCCAGCCGACTGTAGGCGAAGGGTTGGGGCGGCACGTCGGGGTTGTCCGGATCCATGCCGAAACGGCGCAGGACCCGGCCGAAGGCCAGGGACGGGTCGATCCCCGCGCGGGCGGGGCCCGCGTCGACGCGACGGCCCCGGGCGAGGCGGTCCTGGGCGTCGAAGTACCGCTCCCAGTCCTTTTCCTCCCAGGGCTTCTGGAAATTGATCCGTTTGAAAGCGTCTTCCGGCCGGTCGTTCATGGTCGCATTGTACCATTTCCGACGGAAAACCGCCGGGCCGGGGGGCGAACGGGGGTCATTCCCCCATCACTTTGACGACCACGCGCTTGCGCCGTTGGCCGTCGAACTCCATGTAAAACACCTGTTCCCAGGGGCCCAGGTCGAGCCGGCCCCCGGTGATGGGGAGCAGGGCTTGATGCCCGACCAGGGTCCTCTTCAAATGGGCGTCCGCGTTGTCTTCCCCCGTTTGGTGGTGAAGGTAGTCCCCCCGGGGCGCGAGCTTTTCCAACCAGACCATCACGTCTTTTTTCAATCCCGCTTCCTCGTCGTTGACCCAAATGGCCGCGGTGATGTGCATGGCCGACACGAGACAGAACCCCTCCCGCACGCCGCTTTTCTCCACCCGCGCGGCGAGATCCTCGGTGATGTTGACGACGTCGGTTCTTTTTTCGGTGTTGAACCACAGGTAATCGGTGAACGCTTTCACTTTCCCTCCCGGGGGAACAAGGACGACCGTCGGGCATAAACGGAAAGGGCCAAGGCGGCGCCCAGGGCGTCCAGCGCGACGTCGCGGACTTTGCCGTAGCGGCCGGGCACAAAGGTCTGGTGCCATTCGTCGGACGCGGCGAAAACGACGGCGAAGAGGAACGCCCCCAGGAGGGCTTTTTTTCGCCCCGCGCCGCCGGCGGCCAGGGCCCGCAAGACGAGGAAAGCCAGCACGCCGTATTCCACCAGATGCGCGGCCTTGCGGGACAGAGTTTCGGGCAGAGGCGCCGCCTCGGTGCGGCGGTCGGGAACGGAGGAAAGGGAGAAGATGAGGGCGCACCACAACGCCACGGCGCCCCACCAGCGGGCGCGGGGGGTCAGAGCAGGCCCTTCTCGCGGAAACTCACGTGGCGTCCGTTGCCGACGATGATGTGATCCAGGACGGGAATGCCGACCAATTGGGCGGCGTCCCTCAGGCGTTGCGTCAACCGGCGGTCGTCCGGCGAGGGCTCGGGATCGCCGGAGGGGTGGTTGTGCACGAACACCAACCCGGCCGCGTTGGCCGCGAGGGCGCGGGTGACGACTTTACGCGGGTACACGGCCGCCTGGTCGATAGTGCCTTCAGCCAGGCGTTCCCGGCTCAAGACCCGGTTTTTGGCGGTCAGGTAAATCACGTCGAAGACCTCGTGGGGAAGGCCTTCCAGGGCGGCCCGGCAGTAGGCGACCACCGCCTCGGGGGTGTTCAAAAGATCCGTGCGGCGCACGTCCGTTTCGAAATAACGCTCCATCGCACCCCGAAGCAGGGACACGAACTCGGCCGCGCGCGGCCCCGCGCCCGCCACCTCTTCAATTTGCTCGGGGGTGGCGTCCAAAACGCCCTTGAGGCCGTGAAAGCGCTCCAGCAGGCGTTTGGCCAGCGGTTTGGTATCGGTGCGTCGGAACACATAGGTGAGCAACAGTTCAAGCAACTCGTGATCGGCAAAGCCTTTGGACCCGGCGCGATGCCAGCGATCGCGAAGCCGGGCACGGTGGCCGTCGGTGGGTGAAGGGTCGGTCATGGTCAAAAACACGGTGTTGTGCGGGTCAACGCGGATCGCCGTTCAAGTCCCTCCCCCTCGCCATCGGGGAAAGAGTCTTCAAATCTGCCGGAGGGGGGACTTGCCTTCCGGGTCCGCGGCTTTCCCCCGCCCGCCGCGGTCCCTCCAGGCCTGTCGATCCGCTGCCGGGCCCGCCCGGCGGGCCCTTTTCCTCGCTCTTCGCTCGGCGCGGATTGCCGTTCAAGTCCCTCCCCCTCGCCATCGGGGAAAGAGTCTTCAAATCTGCCGGAGGGGGGACTTGAACCCCCACGTAGCCTAAGCCACTCGAGATTTTGAGTCTCGCGCGTCTGCCAATTTCGCCACCCCGGCTGAAACACAATTATCGCTTTTTTCGACGGCCCCGGTCAACTTCACCTCTCCCTTGCCCGGCCTTTCGGGGGTCGGCGAGCCCCGCCGGGTCCTATTTCAAAAGGGCCCGATGAATCCAACCGAAATCTTTGAACGTCGTCCACGCCGGGTCGGGTTGGCAGGGGTGGACCCCGGCGGCCTCGATGAAAACCCATTCCCCCTCCCTGTGGATGACGCCGACTTGGGAACCCGGGGGGATCGTCATTTTTGTTCGGGAGGCGTCGTCCCGCCGGGTTTTCAGCTCGGCGCCGTCCCCGGTGACAACCGCAGGGATAAACGCGCCGGTCCCGTTGTCCACGCAACGCCGTTTCCGCGGTGACGGCTTGTACTCTTCGCCCCAGAAACTGTAGATGTTTGAATGGATTTTGGAAACGGAGTCCCGGGCCGCCGCCCCCCCGGCGGTAAACTCCAGTTCCCGGGGTCGGTGGGCGCCCAGGCCCGCGAAATAAACGTGTCCGTCGATCCCCTCGGCCTCCAACACCTCCCGGTTCCAGGTGCACGCGTCTTCGGGGGGCGTTTGAAGGAATTCAAAAGCGTCGCTCGGCCGAATGGCCGCATGCCGGGCGGCCCGGAGGTATTGGGCAACGGTCGGGACCGGGCAGGGGGGGTCGTCGGGATTCTCCACCCACGCGTCGGTCGCGATGGAGAACGCGGGAACGAAAATTTCTTCTTTGTTGTATTCCACCATGCCTTCGGGGACACGCGCCCAAACGCGGGGCTTTGTCGCGGCGGCGACGGTGCGGGGGAGCGCGCATTCAAACAAGAGAAGGCCGGCGACCGCCAAGAACCGAATCCGCGCCGTGTTCCACGCGGCCACGGCAAAGACCCGTCTCTTCATGGTTCGGGGGCGAGGCGTTCCTTGCCGTTGCGCGTGAAGATGTGGATTTTGTCGAGGTCGAAAACGAGTTCCATGGGCTGGTTCATTTCGAGGGGGTTGTCCGCGTGGACCCGCGCCAAGAAGCGCGTTCCACCGGCCTCCAGGTGGACGTGGGTCTCCGCGCCCACCGGCTCGACCAACTGGACGATGGCGATGACCGTGTTTCCCTCGGTCACGGCCCCGGTTTGGAAAAGCCGGTCGTGGATGTCCTCCGGACGCACGCCCAGCAGGGCCTCCATGCCGTCCTTCAAACCGCCCGCCCGTCGAAACCGCGGCGGCAACTTCAATTGAAAATGGCCCTGGTCCAACCACAGGCTGTCCCCCCGGTCGAGGATCGTCACGTTGAAAAAATTCATGGAGGGGCTGCCGATGAACTCGGCGACGAACCGGTTCTTCGGCCGCCGATAAAGCTCCAGCGGCTTTCCCACCTGCTGGATCGCGCCGTCCTTGAGGACGGCGATGCGGTCGCCCAGGGTCATGGCCTCCACTTGGTCGTGGGTCACGTAGATCATGGTGGTCTGCAGCCGCTGGTGGAGCCGCAAAAGTTCCCCGCGCGTTTCCACGCGCATTTTGGCGTCCAGGTTGCTGAAAGGCTCGTCGAAGAGGAACACCCGCGGCTTGCGCACGATGGCGCGCCCCACGGCCACCCGCTGGCGCTGGCCGCCGGAAATTTCGTTGGGCTTGCGGTTGAGGAGGGGCAGGAGCTCCAGCATTTCCGCCGCCTGGCGGACGCGCGTCTGGATCTCCTCCTCGGAGTAACCCCGCATGCGCAGACCGAAGGCCATGTTGTCCAGGACGGTCATGTGCGGGTAAAGGGCGTAGTTTTGGAAAACCATGGCCACGTTCCGCGCCTTGGGCGGGTCGTGGTTGACGACGCGTTTATCGATCTGGATTTTTCCCTCGGTCACGTCGTCGAGGCCCGCGATGAGGCGCAACAAGGACGTCTTGCCGCACCCGGAGGGACCGACGAGCACGAACAACTCCCGGTCCTCCACCTCGAGGCTCACGTTTTCGAGCGCGGGAACGAGGCCGTACCACTTCGACACGTTTTGAAGGACGACGCGGGACATGGGATCAGACGCTCACGGTTTTCCGGCTGGACGAGGGACTGCCCGGCGCTTTCCACAGCACCACCCGGTCGCGGCCCATTTTCTTGGCTTGGTAGAGGGCGTGGTCCGCCTGGGCCATCAGCTCCGACAGCGGGGGCCGGTCGGGCATGTAGGCGCTGACCCCCGCGCTCAGGGTGTACCGAATCATCGCTTCCCGATCGCGCAGGGGGGATTCGGCCACCGCCTGCCGCAAACGTTCGAACCAGGTGAACACTTCCGTCACGGTCTCCATTTCCAAGATCAAAGCGAACTCGTCGCCGCCGAAGCGCCCCAGCGTGATGCCCGGGTGCGCGAGCCGTCGAATGACGTGGGCCAGGTGGATCAATACCTTGTCCCCCACCAGATGGCCCCAGCGATCGTTCAGGGTTTTAAAGTGGTCGATGTCCATGAGCGCGAAGAACATCGGCGTGTTGTACCGGTGGCTCTTGCGCAGGGCGTCTTCCAGCCGCTCCGTGAGGCTCCGCCGGAGGAAAGCCCCCGTCAGGGCGTCGAAGCGGCTGCGCTCCGTCATTAAATCGTAAAGATCGGCCCGGCGCAAGCCGATCGACACCAATTTCCGCTCGATGTTGAATCCTTCCGTCGAGTCCTGGAGGCGCTGCGGCTCCACCTCCACGATGCCCATGGCGAGGATGTCCTTGTCCCAGTTGAACGGCACGAGCAGGCACGTCGATCCGAACGGCTGCCCGGGGAGCACCAGCTGGCGGCTGGAGCCGGTGTAGCGCCGGATGTTGCGCGAACGGGCGATCGACGGGTAAGAGGCGAGCACCCGCACCCAGTCCTGCGCGTTGAAATGCCCGTCGGTGAACGCGGTGCTCCAATTGCCGTTGAGCTGCTTGCGCAGGATGAGGCAGCCCTTCACCCCGGTCCGTTTCTTCCACATGTGGCCCAGCGTTTGCAGGATTTCCCCCGCTTCGAGCTTGGTGGCCATCACTTGAACCAGGGCAAAGCGGTTCTGCAACCGCTCCAAGTCGTCCTGCAGGGCGTTCTTTTCTTTCAGCACGGCTTCGTGCCGTTGCGCGGCTTTGGCGCGCTGGTCCAGGAGGGCCGTGCGCCGACGGGAAAACTCGCGTTCGATTTGGGTCTGCGCCCGGCGGAAAAAGAGGGGGACCAGCACGCCCGCCCCGTAGGCCGCCAAATGGATCGCCAGGTCCACCGCGCCCCCGCCGCCCAGCGAGGCGTGCATCACGGCCAAAAAGCTGAACACCCCGGCGACGAAAAAACACCGCGCGTCCCGGTACAGCACGCACCCCCACAGCACGGGCACCGTGCCCCAGAACAACAACGCGTGCGTCAACCCGATGTCAATCCGCATAGGCGCACACCCGGTTGCGGCCCGCGTTCTTGGCGGCGTAGAGGGCCTCGTCGGCCCGTCGCAGCAATTCCTCTTCCGAGGGCACTTCGTCTTTCAAACTCGACACCCCGGCCGACACGGTGATCTTGATTTTCTTCTGCCCCCATCGGAAGGGCGTGCCGGCGATGGTCTTGATGAGGCGTTGGGTGAACCGCAGGGCGTCGGTGCCCCGGGCCGCGGGCATGATGATGACGAACTCCTCGCCCCCGTAGCGGGCGACGAAATCGGTTTCCCGGGCCTGCGCCGTCACCAGCCGCGCCAGCCAGCGCAGGACCTCGTCGCCCATGTGGTGGCCGTGCGCGTCGTTGACTTTTTTGAAGTGGTCGATGTCCAGGAGCACCAGGGCGAAGGGCCGGCTGTTGTGGCGCGCCTTGCCGAATTCCTCCTGCAGGCGCTCGTTGAAATACCCCCGGGTGTAGATGCCGGTGAGCTCGTCGGAAATGGCGAGGGCCTCGGTCTGGCTGTATTTTTCCGTGTTCCCGAGGGCGAGCGAGATCAGGTCGGCCGCGATGGACGCCAGCCGCAGGTCGTGAATGCGCAGGGGGGTTTCCGTCGATTTGGATTCAATCCCGATCCACCCCAGAAAACTCTCCCGCCCCTTGACCGGCAGGCAGATGAAAAGACCGGGTTCCCAACTCGGGGTGGTCGACGTCCGCGAGGCCAGCAGACGGGGTTGGCCCCACTGCAACACCTTCATCCCCCAATCGTCGGACGGGTCGGGCGCGTCGGGCTTGGGAAAAAGGTGCAGGGTGACGCGGCCTTTGGGGAACATGGTGCCCAGACCCGCCTGGGCGCGCTGCAACAACTCGTCGCGGTGGTAAGGACCGATGAGATCATCGGTGAACAGTTGAAGCCGGTCGAAGGCGTTGATCCGGGCGCGGTTGTCCTCGATGATTGAACGGGAGGATTCCAGGTCGGCGTTCAACCGGGACAATTCCAGTTCCAACCCGTCCCATTCTTCGTGGAACCGGTTCCACGACAGGTGCCGCTTGCGGTCGAACCGGGCGAGCACCCAGAAAATCCCCCACACGAGGCCCGCGCCCAGGGCGTACATCGGTCGGGCCCACGTTTCCGATGAAAAAAAGAAGCCCACGAACCCGACAGCCGTGGCCACGAGCGTCGCCCCGAAAGCCCAACCGAGACCGGCGAGCAGGTAAAGGCCGAGCGACAACACGACGAACAACGGGTAGAGGTGCACGGCGGGGAAAGGCGACCGGATCATCGCCCACAAAAGCAGGATGGAGAACAGCGGAAGGCCGGCCGGCCCGGCGAGAATGGCCAGAGCGTGGGCCCCGCGACCCCGGCCCGAAGACGACAAAAAGAGAGGTTGGGGTTCCACTAGGGACACCGCGTCCTCCCTTTCTTTCCCGCTCGATGATTCATTGAACCTTCTCCTCGGTCAAGGGGCCCGCGCGGCCGTCCTCCCAACGGTCGCGGTCCGTCCGCATCTTCTATTAGTATAAGCTGAAACCTTTAATAAGCAAGCCCTTCCACGTCAGAAAAACGCGGTGTTCGCTTGCATCAAATCGGCCGTTCCTGTCGAATTTCCGTCGAAGCCTCACGCGCGCACCGCGGCCCACTCCTGGGCCTTGGCCACCAACTGGGCGGTCCGGGCGGAATCCGGGGTCTCGGCGTAAACGCGCAACAGGGGCTCCGTGCCGCTGGGCCGCAACAAAACCCAGGACGCGTCGTCGAAGACGACTTTCAACCCGTCCAAAGTCCGTCGCTCTTTCACGACACGGCCCGCGAATTTCTCCGGCACGCGCTTGGACACCGCCTCCGTCCAAAGGTTCTTGTCGGCGACCGGCGCGCGCAGCGGCGTGTCCGCGCGCTGAAAGGACGATGCGCCGTGGGCGGCGGCCAGTTCGCGCACCAACACCGAAAGGGGGCGTCCGGCGGCGGTGACCAATTCCATCAGCAGGAGTCCCATCAAAACCCCATCCCGCTCGGGGGTCCAGAGGCCCACGCCGTAGCCCCCGGATTCTTCGCCGCCCAACAGGACCCGCTTTTTTCCCATGACGTCGGCCACGTGCTTGAACCCGACGGGCACCTCCCCCCAGGGCAAGCCTTTCGCCCGGGCGAGGCGTTCGGAAACGTACCCCAACGACACCGCCTGGACAACGGCGCCCTTGAGCCGGCGGTTTTCGGTCAAATGCTGAAGGAGCAAAGGGAACACCGTGTGCGGGGGCAAATACGTCCCCGTCTCGTCGACCACCCCCAACCGGTCGGCGTCCCCGTCAAGAGCGAGACCCAGGGCCGCCTTGCGCGCGCGCACGGCCTCGATGAGGGGGGCCAAGTTCTTTTCAATCGGTTCCGGCGGCGTTCCGCCGAAGAGCGGATCCCGGTTGTCCCGCAAGAGGGTCCCCGGCCACCGCATCGCCGCGAACAGACGCGCCCACACCCGCCCGCCCGAGCCGTGCATGGCGTCCACCACCACGGGAAATTTTTTCCCCCTCCACAACGTCGGGTCGCGGCGGGCCAGAAGTCCCGTGGCGTAGGCGTCCAGGATGGGAAACCGCTCAATGGGCCCCGGGGGGGCGATCGGGTCCTCGGGGGTCAAAGCGTTTTCCAGGCGCGCGGTCCATTCCGGCGGGGCGGATCGGCCCGGCGGAATTTTGATTTTAAACCCGTTGTCCACGGGCGGGTTGTGACTCGCGGTGATCATCACCCCCGCGGCGGCCCGCAATCCCTTCAAGGCAAAGGAGAGCGCGGGGCTCGTGGTGGGCCCGTCCGCCAGGATGGGACGGTGTCCCCGGGCCGCCAACACATTCGCCGCCGAAAGGGCGAACTCCTCCGACAAAAAGCGATGGTCCCCCCCCAGGGCCACGCGCGACCGCGGCGGCAACACCCGCGCCAAGGCGTCGGCCGCGCGGCGGACGTTGCGGAAGGAGAACTCCGACGCGATTCGGCCGCGCCAACCGTCGGTGCCGAACCGGATCTCGTCCATCAATCGCCCTTGAACCCGCGGCCGGGGCGGATGACCAGCACCTGCCCGGGGCGGACCCGGTTGGGGTTCGTGATCTTGTTGTCGCGTTGGATGGCGGAGGCGGTGGTGCGGTATTTGAGGGCGATGCGCCCGAGCACGTCCCCCCTCTGCACTTTGTACCGCACGACGCCCGGGGACGGGGTCCAGTCTTTGATTTGGGCGAGCGCCTCCAAGAAACGGCCCTTGGTCCCGGCGGGCACGCGGAAAACAAATTCGCTCTCGTTCTGGGGCGTGCACCAGAGGCGCACCGACGGGTTCAATTCCCGCAGAATGTCTTCGGTGGTCTTGGCCGCGCCCGCCGCCACTTTCAGGTCCAACGGCTTTTCCAAAATGACTTCGTCGGGCGCCGGCCGGCGGCGGGGGTCGGGGGGGCGAAAACCGTGGGAGGCGAAATCCCGCGCGATGATCGCCATCGCCATCATTTTGGGAACATAGTGTTCCGTTTCTTTGGGCAGGCCCTGACGCTTCGACAACGCGTTGAAATCGGTCGATCGGGTGAACTCCAAATCCCGCTGGATACCGTACATGCCCCGGTTGTAGGCGGCCAGGGCCAGGGACCAGGCGTCGAACCACTCGAACAAGCTTTTCAAAACCTTGACGGCCGCCCGCGTGGATTTGACGGGGTCGCGGCGCTCGTCGATCCAATAGTTCACTTTGAGACCCGCGTAACGGGCCGTCGTCGGCATGAACTGCCACATTCCCACCGCGCCCGCGCGGGACACCGCGAAGGGTTGGTATTCGCTCTCGACGATGGGCAAGTACAAAAGCTCCTCAGGAAGGCCCTCCGCCCGCAGGGTCTTGAGAATCATTTCCTGGTGGACCGCCATGCGATCGAGGGCGGCCTGGGTGCGCTCCTTGAGCGGACCGGTGTACAACGCCACGTACTTTTGGACCAAGGGGTCTTCGGGGGAGACCACGAACTGGTAATTGTGGGGGCCGCCCTCCGGCCCGGGCCCGCCGAGAAAGGTCGGGACGATGGTCGTCGTGGGTTCCGCGGCGGCGTCCGCCCCCGCGGCGGAATCCGGGTTGGGAATCGCCCAAAGGGACGCGATGCGGTGTCGCGCGTCCAGCACGGAGGCGTCGTCCGCCTTGTCGGCGAACAATTTAAGGGCGCGGGCGTAGGCCCGCCGCGCGGCGCGCGGGTCCCCTTCCGCCTGGGCCGCCGCGCCCTCGGCCATCAGGCCCTCCGCTTTGCTCATCCAGGCGGGCCGCGGCGGCGGCGCGGCCACGATAACCACGTCCTCGTTGGGCCCCTCGAGAGCGGCGCCCTCCACGTCCGAGTAAGGCGACGTCGACACCATCGGCCCCGCCAAGTCCTCTTGCGCCCGCAGAAACCCGGGCGTCCCGATCACCGCCAAAACCAAAAGGAACCTCATTGCGGCACCCGCCGCACGTTCGCCCCCAGGGCGCGCAACTTTTTTTCGAGCCGCTCGTAGCCCCGATCCAGATGATAAACGCGAAGGATTTTCGTCGTGCCCCGGGCCGCCAACCCCGCCAACACGAGGGCGGCACCGGCGCGCAGGTCGGAAACCATCAAAGGGCAGCCGGACAGGGCCGGCACGCCCTCCACCACGGCGCGGTGTCCGCGGATGTCGATGCGGGCGCTCATGCGCGTGAGCTCCTGGGCGTGCAAAAACCGGTTTTCAAAAATATCCTCTTCGATGACGCTGCGGCCGCGGGTGAGCGTCATGAGCGCCATCCACTGGGCCTGCATGTCCGTTGGGAAACCGGGGTAGACCCGGGTGCGAATCGACACCGGCTTGAGGGGTTTGACCCATTGGGCGGTGAGGCGATCCCCGGCGGTTTCGATGCGCAGCCCCGCCCGCTGAAGGGCTTTGATCACGGCGTCCAGATGGGACGGCGCGACGCGGGTGAGGGTCACCCGGCCCTTGGTGAGGGCGGCGGCCACCAGGAACGTGCCCGCCTCGATCCGGTCGGGGATCACCCGGTGGCGGCACCCCCCGAGGCGCTCCACACCGGCGACGGTCAAACGGTCCGTGTCCACGCCCTCAATCCGGGCGCCCATGGCGGTCAACATGGCCGCGAGGTCGCCGATTTCCGGCTCCCGGGCCGCGTTCTCGATGACGGTGCGGCCGCGCGCCAGGGCGGCGGCCATGAGGACATTTTCCGTCGCGCCCACACTGGGGAACGGCAGACGCACCCGCCGGCCGGTCAATCGGCCCCGGGCGGAAATGTATCCCTCTTTGACCGTGACCTCGGCGCCGAGGGCTTCGAAGGCTTTGAGGTGGAAATTCACGGGCCGGGCGCCGATGGCGCAACCGCCGGGCAACGACACGTCGGCGCGTCCCAGACGGGCCAGCAACGGGCCCATGACAACAACGCTGGCCCGCATCCGCCGGACCAGATCGTAGGGGGCCTGGGCGCGCAGCGCGCCGCGCTTGCGGATTTCGACGCGGTCGCCGGTCCAGACGACGGCTTTCCCGAGTTTCTCCAAAAGCTTGACGGCGGTGCGGATGTCCTGCAGGTCGGGCACGTTGTCCAGCACGACCTCCTCGTCCGTCAACAACGCGGCGAACAGGCACGGCAACGCCGCGTTCTTGGACCCCGACACCCGGACGGTGCCCTTCAGCCGCCGTCCGCCCTTGATGACAAACCCGTCCAAACGAATCATCGCGCGCCTCCCACGAACCGGTCCACCCCGGCAAAATCGTTTTCCATCCAAACATCCCGAAACCCCGCCGCCGCCAACAGCCCCGCCACGGCCGCGGTTTGACCGCGACCCGTCTCCAGGAACACGCGCCCGCCCGGAACCAGGGCGGCCGCGGCCTGCGGCGCGAAACGCCGAAACAACGCCAGCCCGTCCGCCCCCGCGAGGAGAGCCAACGGCGGCTCCCGACGGACTTCGCGACTCAAACCCGCCCATTCCCCCACCGCGACGTACGGCAAATTGGCCACGATCGCGTCGAAGGACGCCGGCGGCATACCCGCCGCCAGATCCCCCCGAAGAAAATCCACGCGGTCCTCCACGCCCCAGCGCCGGGCGTTCCAGCGGGCCACCGCGAGGGCCGCCACCGAGACATCCACCGCGGTCACTTGCGCCGCGGGCCACCGACGCGCCAAGGCGATGGCCAAGCCGCCCGCCCCCGTGCCGATGTCGGCCGCCCGCCGCGGCGGCCGCGCCCCGAGGGCGCGCTCCACGCGGTCGAAGAGTTCCTCGGTTTCCGGCCGGGGGATGAGCACGTCCGGCGTCACCGTGAGGGTCGTGTCGCGAAAATCCCATTCCCCCAGCAGGTACGCCAGGGGCCAACCCGCCGCCCGCTGCGCCGCCAACGCGGCGCGCGCGGCCTCGGCTTCCGCCGGCCAGAGGTCGGCGCCCCGGGCGTCGATCGCGGCGCGGGAAAACCGGCCGGCGCGGGCCACGATTTCACGGGCTTCCCCCCGGGCGTTCGACACCCCCGCGGCCGCCAGGGATCGGGCGGTTTCTTCGAACACGCCGGCCACGTCCCGGCGGTCGAGGACGGCGGGGGTCACGCCAGATCCAACTGGGCCAGCCGTTCCGCTTTCTCCGCTTTCGCGAGGGCGCCGTGAATGTCTTGCATGTGCCCCTCCAGGATACGGGGCAGATTGTGAAAGTTCTCGTTGATGCGGTGGTCGGTGATGCGGTCCTGGGGAAAATTGTAGGTGCGGATTTTTTCGTGGCGCTCGCCCGTCCCCACCTGCGCGCGGCGCAGGTGGCGGCGTTCCGCTTCCAGGCGTTCCTGCTCCGCCTGGTAGAGCTTCGCTCGGAGCATGGTTAAGGCCTTGGCGCGGTTTTTCATCTGGCTGCGCTCGTCCTGGCAGGCCACCACCACCCCCGTCGGCAAGTGGGTGATGCGAACGGCCGACTCGGTTTTGTTGACGTGCTGGCCGCCGGCGCCGGACGCCCGGTACACGTCGATGCGCAGGTCGACGGGGTTGATGGAGACGTCCACTTCGTCCGCTTCGGGCAACACGGCCACCGTGGCGGTGGAGGTGTGCACCCGCCCGGACGCTTCGGTCGCGGGCACCCGCTGGACCCGGTGAACGCCGCTTTCAAATTTGAACACGCCGTAGGCGCCGTCGCCTTTGATGCCGAAAGTGATGTCTTTGTAGCCCCCCAGGCCCGTCGGGCTGGAGGAATAGGGCTCCAGGGCGAAGCCGCGGTCCTGGGCGTAACGGGCGTACATGCGGTAGAGGTCGCCCACGAAGATCGCCGCCTCGTCCCCCCCCGTGCCGGCGCGGATCTCGACGATGCCGTCGCGGTCGTCGCGGGGGTCCCGGGGGATCAGGAATTCCTCCAACTGTTTTTCCAAGACGGATCGACGGTCTTCCAGGGCGCGGGTCTCCTCTTCCGCCAGGGCGCGGAGGTCGGCTTCGGAGGATTGGAGGAGGGTCGCCGCCTGGGCCAGATCCGCTTCCACGCGGCGCAGGGCGCCGATTTTTGCCACGGCGGATTCGAGGCGCTTGAATTCCCGCCCGAGGGTTAGGAAGTCGGCGGCGTTGCGGCCCGCGGATTCCGCCAAACGGTCCTGGAGGGTCCGGTGTCGCTCCTCCAATTGAAGGAATTTCGGGTTCATGCGGTCCGCACGAAAAAGAAACGCCCCCGTCGCCGGGGGCGTTCAGGAAACCGGATGGGCTAACCGGCCTTGGCCGGCGCTTTGGCCGCCTTTGGTTTTTCCACTTTGCCGGTTTTGACTTTGAGGCCCGGCTTGGGGGTGCTGCGCAACACTTTTTCCGCCTTTTTGGCCCCGGCTTTGGCGGGGGCCGTCGCCTTGCGGGCGACGGGCTTGCGGGCGACGGTTTTTCCACCGGTGGAGGCGTAGCGCTTTTCAAAGCGTTCCACGCGCCCCGCGGTGTCCAAGAGCTTCTGCCGGCCCGTGTAGAACGGGTGGCACTGGGAACAAATTTCCAGGCGAACCTGTTTCGCCGTCGAGCGGGTCACGAAGGTGCTGCCGCAGGCGCAGGACACGGTGACCTGTTGATAGTTGGGGTGGATGCCGTCTTTCATTTCAACCTCGCTGTGATTGATTCAAAAAGAAAAACCCCGGGCCCGGAAGGGTTCGGGGAAACCGAAGGCGGTATTATAGCTTAAAATCGCCGCTAAAACAGATACTTTTTGGGGTTCATCGTGTTGCCGTAGCGGTCGCGCACCTCGAAATGGAGGTGGGGGCCGGTGGCCTGGCCGGAACTGCCCACCCGGCCGATGAACTGCCCCTGTTTGATTTTGTCGCCCGCTTGCACATCGATGGTGGAAAGGTGGCCGTACCAGGTGCAAATTCCGTTGGCGTGCTTCAAAATGATCAACCGCCCGTAGGCCCCGCGCCAGCCGGCGAAAATGACGCGGCCTTCCCGGGCGCTGCGCACGGGCGACCCGGCCGGCCGGGGCATGTCGAGCCCCTGATGGAACCGCCGCGTCCGGGAAATGGGGTGGCGCCGCATGCCGTAGCCCGAGGAAATCATCCGTTGGCCGCGGGACCAGGCCACCGGCAAAATGTAATCGGAAAACCGGAGCCTCACCGTGGGGAGGAACAACACGCTGCCGGCCTCCAGCCACGCCCCGGACAAGAGCGACACGCCGGAGAGCCCGTTGGCCCGCGCGACGGACTCGGGCTTGAGGTTGTAGCGCTTGGCGATGTCCTGGAGGGACTCGGGCCGGCCGTTCTTCTCCCGCACCTGGTAAAGCATGCCGAGCCCGTTGTGCACCAGGAGGGTTTTGCCGGGGGGGAGGTTGACCGAGGCGAGACGGTTGGTGCTGCGCAGATAGTCCGGACCCGAGCCGAAGGTCTTGGCGACCGAGGACAGCGTGTCCGTGTCCCGCACCTCGTATTGCCCGACGACCACGCGGCCCAACTTGCCCAGGGCGGCGAAGGTGTCGGCGGTGGGGCCGGGCAGCGAGGGCGCGGACGTCAAAAGCAGGGCGTCCGAAAACGACGCCGTCGGGCCCGCGCTGACCGGGAACGACGCGCCGCCCCCGGTGGCCAGGAAGGCCACCAGCGCGGCCGCGAGCAACACGGCGCCGTACAACAGGTCCGTCGGTCTCTTCATCCCTTTAAGGATAAGCCGCCGACGCGCCGATTTCAAGCTTATTTGTCCATGCTCGAGACTTCCATGGAACGCAGGAAGTCTTTGTTGGATTTGGTGGCGGAGATCTTTTCGATCAACAGCTCCATGGCGTCGACGGGGGTCATGGTCGAGAGCACCTTGCGCAGGATCCAGACCTTGTTGAGCTCGTCGGGGCTGAGCAACAGCTCCTCTTTGCGGGTCCCGGAGCGGTGCATGTCGATGGCGGGGAACACGCGGCGGTCGGCGAGCTTGCGGTCGAGGTAGACCTCCATGTTGCCGGTGCCTTTGAATTCTTCGAAGATCACGTCGTCCATGCGGCTGCCGGTTTCGACCAGCGCCGTGGCCACGATGGTGAGGCTGCCGCCCTCCTCGATGTTGCGGGCGGCGCCGAAAAAGCGTTTGGGGCGCTGCAGGGCGTTCGAATCCAAACCGCCCGACAGCACGCGGCCCGACGACGGGGTCACCGTGTTGTAGCCGCGCGCCAGGCGCGTGATGGAGTCCAACAGGATCACCACGTCCTTGCCGCACTCCACTTGGCGCTTGGCCTTTTCAATGACCATCTCGGCGACCTGCACGTGCCGGTCGGCGGGCTCGTCGAATGTCGAGCTGATGACCTCGCCCTTGACCGAGCGCTGCATGTCCGTGACCTCTTCGGGGCGCTCGTCGATCAGGAGCACGATGAGGGACACCTCGGGGTGGTTCTCCGTGATGGCGTTGGCGATTTTTTGAAGGAAGATTGTTTTGCCCGTGCGCGGGGCCGCGACGATCAACCCACGCTGGCCCTTGCCGATGGGGGCCACGAGGTTCAGAACCCGGGTGTTCGTTTCTTCTTTTTTTGTTTCGAGGTTCAAGCGGGTCTGGGGGTAGAGCGGGGTCAGGTTGTCGAAGAGCGGACGGTGCATGGCCTTCTCGACCGGGTCGCCGTTGATGGAGTGCACCTGGAGCAGGGCGAAAAATCGTTCCTGGTCCTTGGGCGGTCGCACCTGGCCGGCGACGGTGTCGCCCTTGCGCAGGGCAAACTTTTTGATTTGGCTGGGGCTGATGTAGATGTCGTCGGGCCCCGGCAAATAGTTGTAATCCGGGCTTCGCAAAAAGCCGAACCCGTCTTGCAGGACCTCCAAGACCCCCTGGCGGACCAACTCGCCCGATTCGCGCGCCTGGGCTTCCAAAAGGCGGGCGATGACTTCTTGACGGCGCATGCCCGCCACGGAGACCTTCAAATCCTCGGCGAGTTTCATCAATTCGCCCATGGGCGCGCGGGACAGCACCGCGGCTTTGAGGTGGCGCGACGGGACGTTGCCGCCCGCGGGCGCGCCGCCGGGAATGCCCGCGGCGGTGCCGGGGGCGGGGTGGGGATTCGAGGGGTGATTTTCCATGGAGGTCTCCTTCGGAGGACGGGGGGGTCCGTTGTAATGCCGCCGCTCGTTTCGCGCAAAACGCGCCGAACGAAAATCCCTTCGCGGTCGGGGTGTGGGGTTTGATTGATCCAAGTTGAGTCTGTGTGTTTGCCCTCGGTGGGCGTTCTGCGTCGGTCCGGGTGTTTCAGCGGGGAGCGCGGCGAACGGCGATTTTGGACAACCGAGGAGGAAACGCCGTCATTATACACGCGCCACGCGCCCTGTCAAGCCCCGTTCTGTTTTTTCTATAATAGAAGGAAACAAAACCAGGGCGGACTATGATCAAAATCATCGAAGTGCAGGCCACACCCAATCCGGACGCGCTCAAGTTCATCGCCGACGCGCGGCTCGTTGATCGCGGCGCCAAATCCTACGAGGACGCGGCCGCCGCCCAGGGGCACCCCCTGGCCGAGGCGCTCTTCGCCGCGGGCCCGGTCGCCTCGGTGTTCCTCCTGGACCGCTTTGTCACGGTGACCAAATTCCCCAACGGGGACTGGGCCGCGCTCGAACCCAAGATCCGCGCCGTCCTGGAGGCGCAGGCCCAACCGGCGGCGCCCGCGGCGTCCGAAACCGCCGCCGGCGGCGAGGACATCCTGGCGCGCATCAACGCGGTGATCGATGAAAACGTCCGGCCCGCGCTCGCCGGGGACGGCGGAGGGCTTCAGGTCGTCGACTTCTCGGACAACATCCTCTCGGTCCACTACCAAGGCGCCTGCGGCGGCTGCCCCAGCGCCAGCGCCGGCACCCTCTTCGCCATCCAAAACCTGCTCCAGCGGATGGTCGACCCCAAAATCCAAGTCGTTTCGGTTTAATTCCCCCTACGCCGACGGGGCCATGTCGGGGGCGGCCCAGCGTTGCGGGTCGTAGGGCGCCAAATCCTCCGCCGAAAAGAAAAAGGCCGTTTCCCGCGCGCCGCTGGCCGGGGAATCGGACCCATGGATGAGGTTCCGCCGGTTGTCGGTGCCCCATTGGGCGCGCAGGGTGCCGGGGGCCGCCGCCTTGGGGTTGGTGGCGCCGATGAGCGCGCGCGCGCGCCGCACGACATCCTCCCCCCGCCAGGCCATGACCACGGCGGGTCCCGAGGTGATGAACTTGAGCAACCCCTCGTAAAAGGGCTTCCCTTGGTGCTCCGCGTAAAACTCCCCCATGCGTTCCGCCGTTGGGCGGACCAGGCGCATCGCGGTCAATCGAAAACCTTCGCTCTCCAACCGATCGATGATTTTCCCCACCACGGCCTTGCCCACGCCGTCGGGTTTCACAATTAAGCAGGTCAGTTCTTCCACGGTCGATGCTCCTTCCACTCGGGGGATGTTAACTTGAAATGGCTTGCGCTCAACCGAGAGTAACAGGTTAAGGCAGGTATTCCGACCGCCACCCCTCGGCGGCCGTGTAAGTCACGGTCGTGTCCCAGGGGATCCCGGCTTTGAATTTAAAACTCAACGGTTGGAGACGCTGGGCGAAGGATTCCACGTCCTCCTTCGGGGGGAGAGGAGGCGCCGGCGCGGGATCCGGCCCCGTCAACGACCGCCCGTGAACATCCACAATCGCCGCGCGCGGGCGGGGGGCTTCCTCCCAGGCCACCGAGACGGCGTTGACCCCGGGCGGGAAATCCGCGCGGCGCCCTTCCCGAAGGTAGGTCGCGTCGTGCAGACGCAGGACGACCCACCGCGTGTCGGGATCCAGGTCCTTGAAAAGCGCCCGCAGCCGGACGGGATCGTTTTCCGCCGTTTCGCAAAAGACAACGCCGTTGCGAATCCCGGTTCGCGCTTTCCCCGACCCTTTCCCCCCGGGTTCCAAAAGGCTTACCCTCGCAATTTTCGAATGATGGCGTCGCCCATTTCCTTGGTGCCGACGGCCGTCGGGTCCGTGGGCGCGGGCTTGAGGTCGTAGGTCACACTTTTCCCCTCGGCGATGACGGCGGCGATGGCGGCTTCGAGTTTTTGCGCGGCGGCTTTTTCCCCCAGGTGCTCGAGCATGAGCACCCCGGACAACAAGACCGCCGTGGGGTTCACCTTGTTCATGCCCTTGTACTTTGGCGCGGAGCCGTGCACGGCCTCGAAGAGGGCGATCTCCTTGCCGTGGTTGGCGCCGGGGGCGATGCCGAGCCCGCCGATGAGCCCCGCGCACAGGTCCGACAAAATGTCGCCGTACAAGTTGGGCAGGCAGATCACGTCGTAGAGTTCGGGCTTTTGGACCAACTGCATGCACATGTTGTCGATCAACCGCTCCTCGTATTCGATGCCCGGGTATTGCCTGGCGACTTCCTGGGCCACTTTAAAAAAGAGGCCGTCGGTGTATTTCATGATGTTGGCCTTGGTCACCGCCGTGACTTTCCGCCGCTTGTGGGCCACGGCGTAATCGAAGGCGAATTTGACGATCCGCTCGGTGCCCGTGCGGGAAATGGGCTTGATGGAAATCGCCGCGTCCGGAAAAATCTTGCCCTTGGCCCAGCCGATGATTTCCTTGGCCTCCATGGACCCCGCCTCGTATTCCACCCCGGCGTAGAGGTCTTCGGTGTTCTCGCGCACGACCACCAGGTCGATGTTTTCGTAACGGGAGCGCACGCCCTTGTAGGACTTGCAGGGCCGCAAACAGGCGTAGAGATCCAGCTCCTTGCGCAGGGCGACGTTGACGGAGCGGAACCCCGTCCCGATGGGGGTGGTCAAGGGCCCCTTCAAGGCGACTTTGTTTTTTCGGATGGAGGCCAGCACGTTCTCCGGCAAGGGCGTGCCGGTTTTTTCGGCGATGTCGGCGCCCGCCTCAACGACGTCCCAGGCAATTTTGACGCCCGTGGCTTCCAGCACGCGCTGGACGGTGGCGGAAATTTCGGGCCCGGTGCCGTCGCCGGGAATCAACGTGACGTTGTGGATGGTCATGGGTCTCTCCTTAAAGGAAAATTTGGTTTCGTTATTCTAGCGCATTTCCCGGGCGATCAAATCATTCACGGCGGCGCGCAAAGCCGCCCGGGTTCCGTCGTTGACCAGAACGAGATCCGCCCGGCGACGCTTTTCGGCCGGGGGCATCTGCGCGGACAAACGGCGCCGGACCTCCGCCGCCCCCCAGCCCCGGGACCGCGCCAAACGCTCCCGCACGACCCGCGCCGGGGCCCAGACGACGAGGGTCTTGTCCACCCCTCGGTCGAAGCCCGCCTCAAACAGCAGCGGCACTTCGAACACCAGCCAGCCCCGCCGGTGGGCGTGGCGGCGTTTCCGAAAAACCCGGCGGACGACGGGGTGCAAAATCCGCTCCAGGGCGGACCGGGCGCGCGCGTCCCGAAACACCACCGCCGCGACCTGCGCCCGGTCCGGACGGCCCGAGGGTCCAAGCACAGCGGGCCCGAACAAGCGCGCGACCCGCCGACGCACCCCGGGGTTCCTTTCCAACGCGGTCCGCACGACCGCGTCGGCGCTCAACACGGCCGCGCCCCGGGCCGCGAGGAGATCCAGCGCCGTGGATTTCCCGGCGCCGAGGCCCCCCGTCAAACCGACGACGACGGGCGGACCGCTTCGCAAAGGGGCTTTCACTTTTGGCATTGGGGGCAGTAAACGGTTCCTCGGCCGTTGACTTTCACGCCGCGCAGGGGCGTTTCGCAGCGCGGGCAGGGGCGGCCCGCTTTTCCGTAGACTTCCAGTTTCTCCCGGGCCCGGCCCCGTTCGCCCCGGGCGTCGCGGTAATCCCGGAAGGAAACCCCCCGGTGGGCGATCCCTTGATTCAACACTTTTTGGATGTTGGCGGCCAGGACCGGGATGTCCGCCGACCGCAACGTCCGGGCCCGCCGGGTCGGCCGGACCCCCGACAGGAACAACGCCTCGGTGACGTAGATGTTGCCGAGACCGGCCAGCCGCCGCTGGTCCAAGAGAGCGGACTGGACCCGGGCGCCGCACCGCCGCAAGGACCGGCCCCAGGCCGCCACGTCCCAGCCGTCCCCCAGGGGCTCGGGGCCCAGCGCCCGCACGGACGGGTCGGCCGACCAATCGGCCGCCCGCCAAAGCTCGCCGAACCGCCGCGTGTCGCAAAAGTTGAGGCAGCTTCCATCGGAAAAGAAAATCAGCGCCCGGGCGTTGGGGCGGGGCGGTCCGAAGATCAATTGACCCGTCATGCGCAGGTGGACCAAGAGGGCGGACCCATCGTCCCAGCGCACGCCCAAATATTTGCCCCGCCGCAGGACTTCCCGGGCGGTGCGGCCGAACAGGGCCGCCGCGAAGGCCGCGGGCGTTTCCCGCCGGCGCGCCCGACCGTCGGGCCCGAACCCTTGGACAGCGCGGGGGTCCGGCACCTCCACCCGCGTGACGGTCCGGCCGGGCAACAGGGCGGCCAAGTCCCGGCGGACCGTCTCCACCTCGGGCAATTCAGGCACGGCGCTTCGTCATGTCGGCCCAATTGGGGCCGGTTTTCAAATCCACCACCACGGGGACGTCCAGGGCCAGCGCCGACTCCATGGCTTTGCGCAGGGGCTCCGCGACCGTCGCCAGCTCATCGCGGGGCACCTCGAACAACAGGTCGTCGTGCACCTGCAGCAGCATGCGCGCGGCCCAGCCTTTTTTTTCGATGAGGCGGGCGACATCGCGCATGGCGACCTTGATGATGTCGGCCGAGGTTCCTTGGATGGGCGTGTTCATGGCCGTGCGTTCCGCGAAGGCGCGCACCGCGGCGTTGGCCGCCTTGATCTCCGGCAGATAGCGCCGCCGGTTGAGCAGGGTCGTCACATACCCCTTCGCCCGGGCTTCCTCGACGATGGCGGCGATCCATTTTTTCACGCCGTGGTACTTGTCCAGATAGGCGTTGATGTAGGCCTGGGCCTGGCCGATGGGCAGGCCCAGCTGCTGCGCCAGCCCGAACCCCGTTTGCCCGTAAACGATGCCGAAATTGACGGATTTGGCCACCCGCCGCTGGTCCTCCGTCACGGGAGCGCCCGCGGCGAGGCCGAAAATGTCGCGCGCCGTGGCGGCGTGGATGTCCTCCCCCCGGCGGAAAGCCGCCGTGAGGGCCGGGTCGCCGGACACGTGGGCCAACACCCGCAGATCGATCTGGGAGTAGTCCGCCGAAAGGAAAACGCACCCGCTCGCGGGGACGAAGGCGCGCCGAATCTTTCGCCCGTGCTCGGTGCGGATGGGAATGTTTTGCAGATTGGGGTCGGAGGAGGACAGCCGCCCGGTGGCCGTCCCCGCCTGGTTGAAGCGGGTGTGCACCCTCCCCGAGGGCTTGACGGTTTCCAACAGGCCGTCGATGTAGGTGCTCTTGAGCTTCGCCAGTTCCCGGTGGACGAGGATCCGCTCGGGCAGCGGGTGTTGGGGCGCGAGTTTTTGCAGGGTCTCTTCGTCGGTCGAAAATCCGGTTTTGGTTTTCCGCACCACCGGCAGTTTCAATTTTTCAAACAACACCTGGGCCAGTTGCTTGGGCGAGTTGACGTTCAAGGGACCGCCCGCCAAGGCGTGGATCTCTTTTTCGACGGCGAGGAGGGCGTGGCCGAACTCCTTGGCCAACCCCTCCAGGTAGGGCACGTCGAGGCCGATGCCCGCCGTCTCCATGCCGGCCAGGACGGGCACCAGGGGCATTTCCACCTCGTGGAAAAGATTTTCGAGGCCCTTTTCCTTTAAGTCGGTCTTCATGAGCGCCGCGAGCCGGAGCGTGACCTCGGCGTCGGCGGCGGCGTAGGGGGCGGCGTCCTCCACTTTCACCTGGTCCATGCCGATCTGATTCGCCCCGGTCCCGATCAGTTGCCCGATGGGCGTCATGGCCTCCCCGAGCAAATCGAGGGCCAGCGCCTTGAGACCGTGGTTCGGCCGGGACGGGTGGAGGCAATAGGAGCCCACCAGGGTGTCGAAGGCCAAAGGCGAGAGGGGCAGGCCCGCCGCCGCCAAGATCTGGCTGTCGAATTTAAGGTTCTGCCCCACCTTCGGCAGCGCCGGGTCGATGAAAAGGTCCTTGAGCGCGGCGCGGACCTCTTCAAAGGGAAGTTGGACGGGATCCCCCAGCGCCCGGTGGCCGATGGGAACATACCAGCCTTCGCCGGGGGCCATAGCCAGGGCGATGCCCACGAGGCGGCTGTCGACGGTGTCCGTGCCCGTGGTTTCCACGTCGACCGAAAGTTCCTCGGCCTTGCGCGCCCGGGCCACCAACGCCTTTAATTCATCCTTCGTCAACACCACCCGCACGCGGCGGGGCGCGGCCACGGGAGCGGGAGGAGCCTCGGGCGTCGAGGGAACGGGCGCGGTGTTCAATTCCGGCAAAAGGCTGTTGAACTCCCACCGTCGAAGGAAATCCGTCAGGGACGGCGGGGGGACGGCCGGGGGCCGCGCCGCGTCCAGATCCAATTCCACCGGGGCGTCGGTGTCCAAGGTCACCAGGTCGCGGCTCATCCGGGCGTCTCTTTCGTGGTCGCGCAATTTGTCCCGGAGCGCGCCTTTGACCTCGTCGAGGTGTTTGTAGATCCCATCGAGGGTCTTGTATTTTTGAAGGAGCGCCGTGGCGGTTTTCTCCCCCACCCCGGGCACCCCGGGCACGTTGTCCGACGCGTCGCCCGTGAGCGCGAAGAAATCGAGGAGCTGGCCGGGCGTCAGGCCGTACTTTTGCTCCACCGCCGCCGGGTCGTAGCGCACGCCCCGCGATTCGTTAAACACCGTCACGGGACCGCCCACCAGTTGCAGGGCGTCCTTGTCCGCCGTGACGATCACGACCGGCCATTTTTTTTGGGCGCCCCGGTGGGCGAGCGTCGCGATGAGGTCGTCGGCCTCGTGTCCGGGCACCGCCGCCTGGGCCAATCCCCAGGCCTCCACCAAATCCCGCGCCAGGGGCAGTTGGAACTTCAAAGCGTCCTCGATGGGTTTGCGGTGGGCTTTGTATTCGGGGTAAGCCTTGTGGCGGAAGGTCGGGCCGGGGGAGTCGAAACAGACCACCAGCCGCGCGGGCTTTTCTTGCTTGAGGATTTTCAAAAGCATGCGGGCGAAACCGTAGAGGGCGCCGACGGGTTCGCCCCGGGAGTTGTTGAGGGGCGGCAGGGCGTGGTACGCCCGGTGAAGATAACCGTGGGCGTCGACCAAAATAAGAGGACCGCGTTCGGCGGTCATGGCGGTTTAGCTTTTCAGCAGGCGGTCGATGGTTTTGCGCCAGTCGTCGCTGAAACCCGGGGCGAACCCGGACCATTGGTCGACCAAGCGGCCCTCCCGGTCGACCACCACGAAGTGGGGAATGCCCTCGGCCCCGTAGGCCGAGGCCGTGGCGGAGTCGGGATCCATCAAAACGGGGTGGGCGGTCTTTTTTTTCTTCAGGAAGGCGCGCAGGGCGTCGATGTCTTCGTCGACACTCACGCCGATCACCCGCACCGGTTTGCCTTTGTAGTCCGCGTGCAGGCGCTCCACCGAGGGCATGGAAATGCGGCAGGGCGGGCACCAGGTGGCCCAGAAGTCGATGAACACGACGTTTCCTTTGAGGGAGGCCAGGGAGACGGTTTCGCCCGTCAGGGACTTAAGAGCGAAGGCCGGGGCCGCGCCGGGGGCGGTTGGCGTCGCTTCCGTTGGGGCGGCCGCGGGAGCGCGGTCGGCCGCCGACGGACGGCAGGCGGCCAACAGCAGGGCCGCCGCCCACAAAGCGGGCCCCCGTCGGACCGATCGAAGCGGGAAGGGCACCGGCGCCTATTTCAACAGCGCGTCGAGTTTTTCTTTGATGTCTTTTTTGGAGTGGACGCCCACCATCTGCTCGACCACCTGGCCGCCCTTGAAGAGCAACATGGTCGGGATGGCGGAGATGTTGTAGCGCGAGGCGGTGTCGGGGTTTTCGTCGGTGTTCATCTTGCCCACGACGACCTTGCCGGCGTATTCTTTCGCAACCTCTTCGACGATGGGGCCCAGCATGCGGCAAGGGCCGCACCAGGGGGCCCAAAAATCCACCAAAACGGGTTTCGACGATTTCAGGACGTCTTTTTCAAAACCGCTGTCGGACAGTTGAACTTCCATGGGTCAAACTCCTTTCGATGAGGCGTCTTTGTATTGCAACACGGGGGACACGGGAAAGTTCCCGAACGCCGGAATCGCCGGATCGCATTTTACTACACGCCCGGCCGCCCGGCAACCGCCGCCCGGCGGGCGTGGACGAGAAGCGGCAGGGGCAGAAGAAAACCCAGGGCCGCGTGGGCGATTTCGAGCACGCGGCGCAGACCTTCGTGACCGGCGTAATACAAGCCCCAGCCCGAAAGCGCCAACCCGGCCACGGGGGCCAGGAGTAAAATGGCCGAGGGGCGCCGTTGGCCCGTGGCCCAGCCCGCGGGCACGTGGCGCGTCAACAGGGATCCGACGGCCAGCAAACAAAGACCGGCGGACAGTCCGTGGAGGGACCGCGCGGGGGATTCGATCCAATGGCGCTCCAACCCAAAGGCGCCTTCGCTCCGCCCCCAATAACGCGCCCCCAACACGACCGCCCCCGAAACCCAAGACAGCGCAAAGACGGCGTGCACCAGCGCCCGGTGGACGACCGGGAGTTTGGCGGCGTGGGAACCGCGGCCGTGTTTCACGGGATCACCCGGGCGTTAAAAATCGCCAACACCCGCCGCGCCCGGGAGGGCGCCAGGAGGGCCACTTTGGTCAGGGCGTCGGCCCACAGGGCCCGGGGCGCCGCCACCGTCACGCCCCGTCCCCCGGGCACGCAACGACCGCGGCGAACGTAGGGGGCGCGGCGGGCCCGGGCGTGGAGGAGCGGCGCCGAGGTCGCCACCGCGCCGGACGCCGTCGCGCCGAACGGGCGGACCGCCCCCCGGCGACGGTCGTCGCGCCGCCACAGGGGGGCGGTTTCGCCAAAAGAGGCCGTGTCGCCCCCGGCGTTCACCCGGGCGCGGCGGACCCCCGCGTCGCGCAAAACGGCCAGGGCCCGGTCCACCGCCTGGCCCTTGGCGATACCGCCCAGATCGATCCACAGCGGACGCCGAAAACGGACGCGGCCTCCGGACAACAACCGCACGTCCCGGCCGGAGGCCCGGGGATCGGGGCGGGGCGCGCCGGGCGCGGGGGGCCGAAACCCCGCGCGCCACAGAGCACCGCCGGTGGCGATATCGAACACGCCCCCCGACGCGCGCGTCAGCCGCGCCGCCGCGCGCAAAAGGCGGTGGGTTTGGGGGTGGACCCGCACGGGGATCCGGTGCGCCGCGCGGTTCAACCGCGCCACGTCGCTGGCCGGTTCGAAATAGCTCATCCGCCGCTCGAGGCGCTCGACGGCGTCGAAGGCCCGCCGCAGTCCCGCCTCCACCGCGCGGCGGGGCCCCGCGGCCGAAATCACGACGAAGGTGCCCAGCAGGGGACGCGCGCGCGTTTGTTCAATCACGGAAACTCTCCGTTAACGCCAAAACCCGCCGCACGCCCTCGGTGAGGTGGCGGCAGGAGAGGGTGGCCCCGGTGATGTTCTTGATGTCCACCGTGAAGCGCGGAAGGGGATCGCGGCGGCGTCCGGCGAACTGGCGCCGCCAGCGGGGGTTGCGCACTTCGCCCCCGTAGGATTCTTTGTAGCTCAAAATTTCCACCCCTTGAACCACCCCGTCGGTTGAAACGCCGACGGCGTAGGTGAGGAACTCGTGTTTGCCGATCACGCGGTCCACCACCACATGGCCCAGCGCGCCCCGGCCGCCCTGGACCGTCCACACCGCGGGCGGGGCCGGCCAGGCGGGCGCGCCCGCGCGGCGCGGCGCCGCCGCGAGCGCGGCCTCGTCCATCGCCCGGGGCTCGAACCCCCGGGCGTCGGGGAAGAGGACGCGGCCGGCTTCCTCGGCCGTCAAATAATCGGCGGCCACGACCACACCCGCCGGCGCGGCCAGGAAGGGAAGCGCGGCCCAGGTCTTGGATTTCAGAACAAGTATCCCATCGCGGCGTTCCACTGGTCCACCCCGGTGCCGGCGCGGTTTTTGTTGTCTATAAACTCGCCCTTCAGGACCACCGTCGAGATCGGCTTGTACGTCAGGCCGTAGACGATCTCCGTGCGGTCGTTGGCCGGGTTGGCCGAAAATCCCGACGGGACCCGCGCCTGGGTGTTGTAACGCTCGTAGCGCACGAAGGGCGACAGGCTCGCCCTCGCCTCCGTGCGGGACAACACGTTGAAGGCCACCTGGCCGTAGGCGCCCCACAGCGCTTCGCCGATCGAATTGTTGCCCGCGAGGCCCTGGGCCGCGTTCACCCGGTCGGCGTCGTCGAGGGTCGCGCGGCTGTAGAGGGCCCGCAGTTCCCAGCCGGAGCGATTCCATTCCCCGTGGGTTTCCCACAGCGTGGTTCGGGCGTCAAGCTTTTCACCGCCCACCACGGCGTTCTGACCGGACGGACCCGTGTAACAGGAACCGCCCACCAACAGGCCGGGCACGCCCGTGTAATCCAGGCGACCCACCAGGGCCATATCCTCGGCCAAGGCGCTCGAGCCTTTCTGTCGTCCGTCGCGGAAACCGCTGGACGCCGAGAATCCCTTGACCTTGTCGGTCGTTCCGCCGAGGGCGGTGTCTTTCAGCGCCTGCAGGCCGTTCACCAAGTAGGCCCGGTAAGACAGGGGGCCCGCCTGGCCGAACACCCCAAACCCGTTTTCCCGCCAGGTGGTGGGGATGATGTTTCGTTCCACGTTCGGCCGCAGAGTGCCGTGGTAGATCGGCGGCTCGTGCAGTTCGTTCAAAAAGCCCACGGGGAGGAGCAACAGACCGGCGCGAAAATTCAAGGCGGGGCTGTGGAGGTAGTCCACGTTGACCATCTCGACGGAGACCTCGCCGCGCTTGTCCTCGGCGGCGTGCTCGATCTCGACTTCGGAATTGATCAGGAACTTGTCGGAGAATCGGTAGCCCACATAGAGGACGTAGCGCAGGAAGTCCAACTGGTCGGTTTTACCGGAAGCCGTCCCGTTGTCTTTACGGGCTTCGAAATTCTGATACACCATCTCGCCGTAACCGCCCAGGGTCACGCCCTCTTTGAGGTGGTAGACCTTGGAGGCCGCGGGGGCCAGGCCGAAAACGGGCTTGTGCACCGCGCCCTCTTTTCCGTTTTTTAAAGTTTCAAATTCGCGCACCAGCGCGTCGTACTTTGATTCCAAAACGGACAGCCGATCGGCCTCCTCCGCGCGCACCGTCGACAACGCCGCGCCGAGGCACAGGGCGGCCAATCCCATTTTGAACAGTTTCATACGGTCATTCCCCCATAATTGAAATAAAATTTCAATGCATCGACAAAAAAAATTTACGCTTTCCCCGCGCAGGGAGCGCATCGGCCGAACACCTCGTGGCGGTGGCGCAGGGGCACAAAACCCAAACGGCGGCATTCCCGTTCCTGCACCTTTTCGATTTCGGGCCACTGGACCTCTTGGATGACGCCGCAATCCACGCACACCAAGTGGTCGTGGTGGGGCCGCTCCATCTTGATTTCGTACCGCGGCCGGCCGTCTGTGTCGTAAACGCGGTCGACCAACTCGGCCTCTTCCAACAGTTTCAAGGTGCGGAACACCGTGACCTTGCCGATCCCCTTCGCTTTGAGGGCGGCGTAGATTTCTTCCTGGGTCAGGTGGCGGTCGGCGGCGAGGAGATGGTCGAGGATGTCGTCCCGCTGGTGCGTCTGGACGAGCCCCTTTTTACGGACGTGCGCGTGAAAGACCTCGCGGATTTTTTCCGCGAAGCCGCCGCGCCCCGCCGCCCAGCGGGGAAAGAAGACGAGCTCGGTTTTCATAATTGAAATATTATTTCAACTTGGATTGTTTGTCAAGGGCCCGGGCGAAAAACTCCGCCACGTGCAGGGCGCGGACGGCCCCCCCGGCGCGGCGCAGGCCCGCCCGCAATTGAAGCAGGCAGGACACGCTGGAGGTCAGGACCACGGCCGCTCCCGTCGCGAGGATGTGCGCCGTTTTGCGCTCCCCCACGGCCCGCGACACGGTCGGCTGCATGAATTGGTAGGTCCCCCCGCCGCCGCAACACTGGTCCGCCTCGGGCAGTTCCCGGTAGTCCACCCCCGGCGCCCCCCGCAGCAGGCGGCGGGGCTCCTCGATCAGCCCCTGGGCGTAGCGGGCCTTGCAAGCGTCATGGTAAGTGACGGCCCCCTCCGTGCTTGGGGCGGGAATCGGGTGCGCGTTCAACCACTCCAGAAGATCGCGGGTCCGTCGGGCCACGGCCTCCGCGCGCGATTTCCAGGCGGTGTCATCTTCGAACAACGTCGGCCAATCCTTGACCGTCGCGGCACAGGACGAATCGTCCACCAGAACGGTGGCGGACGGGTGTTTTTCCAACAGCGCGATGTTGATACGCGCCAACCGGCGGGCGGCCGCGCGGTCCCCGAAGCTGATTCCGGGCAAACCGCAACACACGTTGTCCGCCCCCCCGGCTTTCACACCCTGAACTTTTAAAATGCGCGCGGTCGCGCGGCCGATTTCGGGCGAGACGCAATTGGGCCCGCAGGCCAAAAATTGCAACACGGCGGCGTCGGACGGCGCGGACGGCAATTCCCCCCGCAGAAACCGCCGCGGGGGCGTTTCGACCAGGGATTCGGCGGCGGCGAGGCGGGGGTGAATCCAGCCGAGGAACCCCGCCCGGTTCAACAAACCCGAAATCCCCAACCGCTTTCCCCAAAAAAGAATCTTAAGAAAAGTTTCAAAGAACCGGGGGCGCGGCAGGAGCACGCGCAGCACAAGAGTCGCCAAAGGCGAGCGGCCAAGGGCGTCGTGGGTTTTCTGCCGCGCCGACCCCATGAGTTTCGCCGTGGGCACCTCGGCGAAGCAGACCGAGGTGCAAACGCCGCACAGGAGGCAGGTGTCGAAGGCCCGCTGTCCATCGGCCGGATCAAGCCGCCCTTCCAGGAACGCCCGCCAAGCTTGGTTGCGGCCCCGGGGGGAAAGGCTCTCGTCGCCCGTGGCCAGATAGGTGGGGCAGAAAGACGTGCAGAACCCGCACCGGTTGCAGTGCATGGCCGCGTCGTAGGCCCGTTGCTCCTCCGGCGAGAGCCCCGTCGCGGGGCGGGATTCCAGGTCGGGATTTTTCATGGCCGCTCAAAAAGAACCGGGTTGATCCGGTTCTCGGGGTCGAAGGCTTTTTTGATGGGCGCGAGGTCGTCCCGGTTCCAAAATTCGGGGCGGGGGGCGGGCACGGCTTCGCCGACCGCCGGCGCGGCGTGGAGACGGAAAGTGACGTCCAAAATCACGCCCAGGGCGCCCCAGGCCCCGATGAAAAGTTTTGCGGCGTCGTAGCCGGCCACGTTTTTCATGACGGGCGCGCCGAAGCGGACCACGGTCCCGTCCGCCAGCAAAACCGTCATGGCCAGGATCTGATCCCGCAAGCGGGGCGACCGGCAAGCGTTCCGCGACAGGATCCCTCCCAGGGTGCCTTCGCCCGCCGCGTGCAGGTGTTGGCCGGTGTGGGTCAGGGCTCGGTCGACATCCGCGAGGGTGGCGCCGGCCTCAACGGTGAGGACCAGGTTTCCCGGGTCGTGGCGGAGGACGCGGTTCAAGGCCGTGGTGTCGAGGCACGGCAAGGACGCCTCCCCCGCCAGGCGATGGCCGGTCCCACCGATGACGAAGGCTTGTTTTTCCCGGGCCGCCCAACGGACGGTGAGTTCAGCCTCGGCCGCGGAGGTTGGCCGCCAGACGGGCCCCGCCGGAACGGCGGCCGCGGGGATCACGGTCGTTGTCGTCGGCAATATCTTGTGGGGGTTGGACAGGTGGGCGGGGTCCACGGCCGCTTTGATGCGCCCGAAAAGCCCCAGGGTCTCGGGCGAAAAGAGCCAGGTCATGGCGGCCCGCTTGTCGGAGCCGATGCCGTGTTCGCCGGAAATGGACCCGCCCAAGTCAACGCAGGCGCGCAACATCTCTTGCCCGGCGGCCTTGACGCGGGCGGTCTCCCCGGCGTCGCGCTCGTCGAAAACCATGTTGGGATGCAAGTTGCCGTCCCCCGCGTGGGCAATAAGGCCCATGCGCACCCCCGCGCGGTCGGCGATGGCGCGCATGGCGCGGACCGCCTCGGGCAGTTTGGTGCGGGGCACGACGCCGTCCTCCACGAGCACGTTGGGCGCCAGCCGCGCCATGGCCGGGTAGGCCCCGCGGCGCCCTTCCCATAGTTTTTCCCGCTCCCGGTCGTTGGTGGCCACCCGCAGGTCCCGGGCGCCGTTTTTTCGGCAGAAGGCCCGGGCCCGTTCTCCTTCCTCGGCGACCCGCGCGGGGTCCCCGTCCACCTCCACCAGGAGCACCGCTTCGGCGTCCCGGGGGTACCCCGCTTTGACGAAGGCTTCCACGGCCTCCACCGTCAGGCGGTCCATGACCTCGAGGGTGGCCGGCACGACCCCCGCCGCGATGGTGTCCGTCACCGTCTGGGCGGCGGCCTCCATGGACGGGAACGCCGCCAAAAAGGTCTCCACCACCGGGGGCTGGGGCAGAAGGTTGATTTCGATTTTGGTCACCACCCCGAGCGTGCCCTCGGAGCCGACCCAGAGGGCCGTCAGGTCGGGACCCGGGTCGTCCACGGAGAACCGGCGGAGAGTGCCGTCGGGCAGGGCGACCTCCAGTCCCAGGACATGCGTCGAGGTGACGCCGTATTTAAGGCAGTGCGGGCCCCCGGCGTTCGTGCCCACGTTGCCGCCCAGGGTGCAGGCCTTTTGGCTGGCCGGGTCGGGCGCGTAAAAGAGCCCCCGGGGGGCGAGGATCTTTTGCAGATGAAGGTTGACCACGCCGGGCTCGACCCAGGCGCGGCGGCGTTTTTCGTCGATCGACAACACGCGGTTGAGACGCGACAGGTGGATCACCATCCCGCCGGTGGGCGCCACGGTGCCCCCGCAGAGGTTCGTGCCGGCGCCCCGCGCCACGAAGGGGATTCCCCGGGAGACGGCGGCACGAATGGCCAAGGCGACCTCCTCGGCCGTGCGGGGCAGGACCACCAGTCCGGGCAAGCGCTTTTCCAGGGCGGCGTCGTAGGCGTAGGAAAAAAGATCCCCCGGGGCCGAGAGAACGCGGTCGGCCCCCAAGCTTTGACGCATCAGCTCGTCGAAAGGGTCGGGCATGAGCCCATTTTACCGTATCCGCGAGGGGGGAAATAGTAAAATTGGCTTCCTCGCCCTGGGGCGGGGTTGGTTTTGGGGACACACGGTCCCGACTATTGAGGAGGGCTTTATGAACACGTCCCGTTCGTCCGCATCGACCCCGCTCGCCTTGCCGCCGTTGCCCTACCCCGACGACGGCCTGGCCCCGTATATTTCGAAAAACACGCTGTCTTTCCACCACGGGAAACACCATCGCGCCTACGTCGACAATTTAAACAAACTGCTCGCCGGCACCGAACGGGGCGACGGGCCGCTGGAAAAGGTCGTGCGCGACGCGGCCGGATCAGCGGCGGACACCGCGGTGTTCAACAACGCCGCCCAAGCGTGGAACCACGCGTTTTATTGGAAGAGCCTTCGCCCCCGCGGCGGGGGCGTGCCGCCGGCGGCCCTGCGGGACAAGATGCAATCGTCGTTCGGCGACGTGGAAACCTGCCGCCGGGAATTCGCCGCGGCCGCTTTGGCGCAATTCGGTTCCGGTTGGGCCTGGCTGGTCGAAAACAGCGGCCGCTTAAATATCCTAAAAACATCCAACGCCGACACGCCGTTGACCCTGGGGGTTCGACCCCTGCTCACCATCGACGTTTGGGAACACGCCTACTACCTGGACCATCAGAACCGCCGGGCCGACTACGTGACCGCGGTGCTCGACCACCTGATCAATTGGGAATTCGCTTTAGAAAACCTGTGATTCCCGCGCGCGGCTGCCTAAACACATCCAAAAACAAAGTCGGCGGGGAGGAGATCCTATGAAACGATATCTTCTGACGGCGGCGGGGCGGGACCGGGCGGGGCTGGTGGCGGCGGTGTCGAAGACCCTTTTTGACAACGGCTGCAACCTGGAGGACAGCGCCATGACGCGGCTGCAGGGCGAGTTTGCGGTGCTCGTGATTTTTTCGGGCCCGGCCAAGGTCGCCGGGGTGGAGCGCGCGCTGCGGGCGTTGGGCAAAAAGACGGGCTTGGCGATCCACCTTAAACCCCTCACCGCGCGGGAGGCGCGCTCGCCCCGAAACGCCGACAACGGGGTGCTCGTGACCGTTTACGGTGTCGACCGGCCGGGCATCGTCCACCGCGTGACGGCCCTTTTGGCCAAGGCCAAGGTCAACATCACGGATCTCACGACCCACCGCACCGCCGCGCCGGGAACCCCCTCGGGCTATATTCTTTATGTGGAGGGCGAAGCGCCGACGGGTCTCGCGCCCGCGGCGCTCGAAACGAGCCTGCGCGCCGGGGTGGCGGAGTTGGGCGTGACCCTGAACGTCAAACCCCTGGCCACCCAAGCGTTGTAATGGCCGTCCAACCGATCCTGCTGTTCCCCGACGAGGGGCTAAAACAAGTCTGCCCCCCCGTGGCCCAGGCCGACGCGGACGCGGCCCGCCTGCTGACCGATCTGGCCGACACCCTCTATTCGACCCCGGGGGTCGGGTTGGCCGCGCCCCAAATCGGCGCCGTGAAACGCGCCGTCGTGGTGGACGTGACCTGGCTGCCCCCGCGCAAAGGCAAAGAACCGCCCAAAGGCCACGGGCTCATCGCGCTGTTAAACCCGGTGGTCGTCAAAGCCGAAGGGGAAATGACTTTTCGCGAGGGGTGTTTGTCGATTCCGGAATTTTTGGCGGACGTGAAACGCGCCCGTTGGGTGCGGGTCGAGGGGCTCGGCCGCGACGGTCAAGCCACCGCCATTGAAACCGAGGGCTTCGAAGCCGTGGCCCTCCAGCACGAGATCGATCACCTGGACGGGGTATTATTCCTCGACCGGGTGGCCAACATCAAAACCGACCTCTTCCGCCGAAAAACCGCCCCGGCGAAAACCTAGACCCTGTTATCGGAAATTAAACTGCAGGCCCAGGGTGCCGGCGAAATTGTCCGGGGCCCACATGCCGCCGAGGTTGAGCTTCAACGTCGGGAAGAACGTGAATTGCAGGCCGCCCGTCACTTGGACGAGGTTCCCGTCCGCGTCGGCCGAGGCCACGCCTTCGGTGGCGTTGGCGGCGTTGCCCGTTTCCTGAATGGCCAGCCGGGTCTTCGCGTCCCCCATGAGCCGGGTGTAGCCCAACCCCGCGTAGGGGGTGACGATGGCCATTTGCTTGCTGGCCACGACACGGAGCGTCAGCGCGCTCGTACGCCAATCGGTGTCCCAGGCCAGGTCGGCCGTTGGGGCCAAGCCGCCGGGAAGGTTCAAGTTGGCGTCGTAGCGGTCATCCAGGGACACGTGACCGTTGGCCGTGTCGTAGGCGAGACCCACGCTGACGTCCGGCAATAGAACGCCGGTCACGCCCTCCCCCATCAGTCGTCGGCGGACTTCCACACCGAACACCTGATTGGCCACTTCGGTTTTCTTGGCGCCGTCGGTGTTGTCGAATTTGAACTTCCCGAATTTCACCCCGGCGTCGAGGCCCCAAGGCAGGCCGATTTTGGCGTGGATCACCGGCAAGGGGATGGGCAATTGGGACATCATATCCACGGTGTCCACGTTCAAATCGGTCAAGGGCAGGCTGTCCAAGGCGTCGATATCCAGCTTGGAGGAGCTCACCGCCAGGGACACCCCGATTTCCACGCCCAACAAACTGTGCACGTCCCCGGGCAGTTGGGGCGAAGCGGCCGCGTTGAACGCGGTGGCGTTGGCCAGTTCCTCGCTAAACCATCGAGACAGGGCCGCGGCGTCGCTGGTCACGTCGGCGCGGACGGCCACGGTCGACGTCAACAGGAACGCCAAAATGGAAAAACGAAGAAATTTCATGGGTTTTCCTCCCGAGGGTTGTCCACAAAGTTATCCACAGAACTCACTTTTTGCCCTGATTTAACCGCCAAATGAGCCACAGGCCTTCCAGAGTGAGGTCCGGGACTATCTCTTTTATACCCCCGATTTCCTTGCCCAGCAAGGGGGAAAGGCCCCCCGTGGCCAAAACGAGGGGCGCGCCGCCCATTTCAGCCTTGAGCCGCGCGAGGATGCCTTCGGACAGCCCCACGTAGCCGTGATAAAGACCCGAGGCCATGCTGTCGAGCGTGTTTTTCCCGATGGCGCGGGCTGGTTTTCGAAAGGCCCCCATGAGCGGGAGCTTGGCGGTGCGTTGGGAGAGGCTCTCGGCCGCCATTTGGGGACCCGGGGCGATGGCCCCGCCCAAATAGGCCCCCCGGTCGTCGACGCAATCGAAGGTCGTGGCCGTCCCGAAGTCGATCACGATGCAAGCGCGGCGAAAGCGGGCAAAGGCGGCCGCGGCGTTGACGATCCGATCCGCGCCGACTTCCGCCGGACGGTCGTAACGGATTTCCACCCCGGTTCGGGTCTCGGGCCCCACGAAGAGGGCGGGGCAACCCAGATAACGGGGGCACAAATCCCGGAAGACCTCGTCCAAGGGCGGCACGACACTGGCCACCACAACGCCCCCGAGGGCTTTTAAAGAAAGACCCGCGTGGTCGAGGACCTGCCGGAGGGAAAGGCCGTATTCATCGGCGGTGGTGTGGCGGTGGGTCGACAGGCGCCCGGTCGCGAACGCGCGCGGGACCCCGCCCCCGGCGGGGGGCCGGGCCGGGAAGGCGCCGAGGGTGATGTTGGTGTTGCCGATGTCGATCGCCAACACCCAGGGCGACCCGCCCCTTTCCTCCCTCAATTGACGTTCGTTTCGGTCAGGAGCGGCTCCGCCGCGGCGATCCGCTCCAGAGCGGCGCGGAACTCGGCCAAATGGTCGTGGAAGACCATGACCTTCGACATCCGGCCGAAGCTTTTCTCCGTCAACATCACGTAGCGGTGGCCGTTCTTGGTGACGCGGGATTCGAGAATGTACGTCCGTTTCCCGCATTGCAGTGTCTCGGTGCTCATGTCGTTTTTCCTCCCCAAACCGAAAAGCGACTTGACAAAACTAATTCGCGACAACGTTCATCCTTTTGAGGGCGTCGACCAGTTCACGGACGGCGGCGGCCGATTTTTCCAAAGCGGCCTTTTCCGCCGGGTCAAGGCGAACTTCCAACACCTGTTCAATGCCCCGGGCGCCCAATTTGACCGGAACGCCCAAGAAAATTCCCCGCATCCCGTATTCACCGTCCAGGTAGGCGGCGCAGGGCAACACGCGCTTCTTGTCCATCAAAATGGCCTTGACCATGGCGACCACGCTCGCGGAGGGGGCGTAATAGGCCGACCCGGTTTTCAAGAGCTTCACGATTTCGGCGCCGCCATCGCGGGTGCGCTGGAAGATGGCTTCCACGGTTTCCGGAGGCAGGATCTCCCCGACGGGGATGCCCGCGATGGTCGTGCAACGCGCGACGGGCACCATGGTGTCGCCGTGGCCGCCCAACACCATGGGCTGGACGTCCTCGACGGAGACCTGGGCCGCCTCGGCCAGGAAGGTCGCCAGGCGCGCCGAGTCCAACACGCCCGCCATGCCGATCACCCGTTCCTTCGGGAACCCGGTGACCCGCAGGGCCACGTGGGCCATGGCGTCCAAAGGGTTGGAGACAACGATCACGATCGCTTTCGGGGAGGTTTTGGCGATTTGCTCGGAAACGTTTTTTACGATCCCGGCGTTGATGTTCAAAAGGTCGTCGCGGCTCATGCCGGGCTTGCGGGGGACCCCGGCCGTGATGACCACGATGTCCGAATCCGCCGTGGGGCCGTACTCGGTGGTCCCCGTCACGCGACTGTCGTAGCCGTACACAGGCCCCGATTGGGCGATGTCGAGCGCCTTGCCCGCGGGCATTCCTTCGGTTTGGGGAATGTCGACCAGCACGACGTCGCCCAGTTCGGCCTCGGCGAGGCGTTGGGCCAGGGTCGCGCCGACGTTGCCGGCGCCAATCACGGTCAGTTTGTGCCGCATAAAGCCTCCGCATCCCGTCCACCGCCGGGCAGGGCCCGGGTGGTTAAAATCGTTCGAGGGGATGAAGGGGTATTTTAGCGGGTTCACCGCCCCTTGGCAATGGCGCGACGGGTCTGAGTCCTTACGGCGAACCCAAGGCGGGGTCCGCCTCAGTGAGGGGTTTCGGTGACTTCGGAGGAATACCCCCGCGACCGCCACATATGGGTCAACCAAGCCACCCGACCCTGGCGCCGCGTCGAAATATTGTTGTGGACCCGCGCGGTGGCCGCCAGATCCGGGCGATTGGGGAACAGCGCGGCGGCCCTGGCCAAAAAGGGTTCCGCGCTCGTCCGCCCGGCGTGGTATTTGGCCACGCTGAGGGCCGTCCGGTATTCAAACTCGGCGTCCAAGCCCGCGGCGCGCCGATACCCCTCCCAATCGCCGGGGGAAGGGCGAAACCCCAATACCCCGGACACCTCGGGAAGTTGGACGAGACGATTGGCCAAGGCCCATTCGCTTTGGGGACGAAGATGGATATCGTCTTCGGTTTGCCCAAAATCAACCCGCGCCCGCGGGTGATCCCGCGCCAAGAGATCCAAAGCCGATAGGAAGACAAGCCCGGGGGTCCGCCGCAGGGGATCCCCGGGCGGCAAAAGAAGGTGGCGCGGAAGCGGCCCGGCGGCGAGGGCTTCCCGGTAGAGGGCGTTGGCCTCTTGCCAGCGGTTCAATCGATCCAGGGCCCCCGCGCACCGAAACGCCGCGTCCGCGAAGCGGGGGGAGCGTTCATAGGCCCGGGCGTGATGCGCGGCGGCCAATTCCCATTTTCCTTCTTCCTCGGCCAGAATTCCCGAAACAAAGAACCGGGCGCCCGTCTCTTCGGGGTCAATCCAAAGTTTTTCCAAATCTTCGTGCCACAACGGCCCCCAGACCATGTTGAGGGAAGGCTCGACGATCACCAGAACCGTTCCGGGGGGCATGCGCCGGGCCAGGCCGGCGATGCGCCGCCGGAAAGATCGCCGAATGGATCCGCGGCGGGACTCCGCCGTCTCAATCACGTCGTTCCAACTGTAACGCGTAAAGTCCGGCACGGACAAGACAGGTTCCCGCCCGACCCGGGCCCACACACCCCGTCCCAACGCCGTGCTCAAGACGAGTCTTTCGACCCCAAAGCGGAGACCCCCGCGAAGGATGTTGGTCGGTACGAATTCGTTTTCTCCCGTGAAAAGGAAAACCACGTCCGGCGCGTGATCCAAGGAGTCCAACGCCGTCCGAACGGCGAATTCGACACCCTCCCCCGGCCGGCCAAAATTAACGATCTGTGTGGGACGGTCGGGGGCGCGGCGGCGCGCTTCATAGTCCCAAGCCCCGGGAACGCTGCTTTGGCCTTGGTGGTGATACCCGACCAGTTGCGATCCCCCGAAAAAAAAGACGCGACGCTCCCCGGGCTTTTTCTTTTTCGACACCCCGCGCGCGGCAAGCACTCCTGCCGCGTAGGTGGGCCCCCAGTGCGCGAGACGGGCTCCCCCTTCGAGTCCCGCCAGGAGGCCAACGGTTAACAGGCCGCTAAAAATGGCCCGGGTCAGACGGGGCATGCGTGATGGCTCCTTGAACGAATGAAAACCCACCCGGGAGATTACTTGGTTATTTCGGTCGACACAACTCGCGGTTTAATCGGTTCAGTGAATCCGAGGGTCCGGGCGGGTCGAACCGGGGAAAGAGACCTTCCCGGAGGGACGCCCCGGACAGCCCCCGCAAGAAGGGCGGTCGGACCCGGACGCTCAACGTCAGTGGGCGGGCTTGACCGGTTCGACCTCGTCGGAAGCGCCGCCCAAAACCTCGCGGACGGAGGTTCCCCCTTCCAGGACTTTCTGCAGGCCGTCCATGATGATGGTCCGCATTTTTTGGGGGGATTTGTTGACGGCCGCGTCCCGCACCATGTCGGCCGTGACATCCTTCAAGACCACGTTGCGCACGGTCTCGTCGATCACGAGCAACTCGTGGATGCCCATCCGGCCCTTGTAGCCGGACCCGTTGCAATTGGCGCACCCCGCGCCCTGAAAAAGCTGGGCGCCCGGCGGCAGGGACACGTTGTTGTTGCGGAACACCTCGACTTCTTCGGGATTCGGCGCCCGGGGGGCGCGGCACTGCGGGCAAATCCGTCGGCACAACCGCTGAGCAAGCACGCATTTCAGAGTGCTCGCCACCATGAACCCGGGAATGCCCATGTCCATCAACCGGGTGATGGTCGACGGGGCGTCGTTGGTGTGAATGGTGGAAAACACCAAGTGACCGGTCATGGCGGCCTCCATGGCGATGTGGGAGGTTTCCTGGTCGCGGATTTCGCCCACCATGATGACGTCGGGGTCGAGCCGCAAAAAAGACCGCAGGGCGAGGGAGAAATCAAAACACTTGTCCTCGCCCATCTTGAGGTCGGGGTTGACCTGCACTTGGACGATGCCGTCGAGGTTGTATTCGACGGGGTTCTCGGCCGTCAAGATCTTGATGTCCGGCCGGTTGATGTGGTTGAGCGCGGCGTAGAGGGTCGTCGATTTACCGGAACCGGTCGGCCCGCAAACCAACACGATGCCGAAATTCTTTTTTCCGCCGACGCCTTTGAGCAGGCCGAGGAAGCGATCGAGCGTGTCCGGCAAAAAGCCCAACTTTTGGATGTCCACCTGGACGGCCTTCCGGTCCAAAATACGCATGACGCAGGATTCCCCGTAGACGGTGGGAATGATCTCGACGCGGAATTCGATGGGACTGCCCTTGGCCATCACCTGGATACGGCCCGATTGGGGAATCCGCCGCTCGGTGATGTTCATGGAATTGGTCATGATTTTTATTTTCGCCATAACCGCGTTACGGAAAGACCAAGGGATTTGGAAGGGGGCCGCCCGAAGGAACCCATCGACGCGGTAACGGACCAAAACCCGCGAGGTCCGCCCGGTCGGGTCTTCGAAGGGTTCGATGTGGATGTCCGACGCCTTTTGGCCCAAAGCGGAAAGGATCACGCCGTTGGCGATTTTTTCCACCTCGGGGGCGGAGGCGTCGACTTCGGTGACGTCGGTCTTTGTCTCCAACTTTTCAAGTTTTTCATCCGAGCCGATGTTAAGGGCCGTTTCGGCGACGGACTTGAGGAGTTCCTCCCCTTTCCCGCCCCCGGCCAGACCGTACACCTTGTCGAGCTCTTTCATGATGTCTTCGGGCATGGCCATGTAACGTTGCACTTCCAGGCCCGTGCGGATGTGTATGTCTTCGGAAACAAGGAAATCGCGGGGATCCGCCATGGCGACAAGAAGGACCTGGTCCTCCTTGGCGAAGGGCAAAACGATGTGGCGGCGGGCGTCGCCTTCCGGCAAAATTTTCACCACGTCGGGATCGATTTCCATTTCGGCCAAATCGACCGCTTTGGTGCGGAACTCCCGGGACAGGATTTGCAGGACGTCCACCTTGTCGGAGAGTTTCAGATCGATGACGGTTTGTTGAAGGGGGCGACCCGTTTTGACCGATTCTTTTTCGGCCTGGAGAATGCCTTCGGGCGTGACCAACCGGGCTTCCAGGAGAATTTCTTTGGTGGTTTTGCGTCCGGGGTTGCTGCGTTGCATCAAGACGTCCTCCCCATCGTGGTGCGATCCCTAGATATTTAGCCCCGAAATCGGGAAATGTCCAGGGGGATCAGCGGGGGGAGGGGGAGGTTCGGAAAAGGGGAAAGAGGGACCAGAGGATGACCCCCGCGCCCCAGAGGAAGGCGGCGATGCCGGCCCGTCGCGCGGACCGGTCGGCCCGCTGAAGGACGGCGGTGTCCCGCGCCCAAAACAGAGTGGCGACCCGTTCGCCGGAAACAAAAACCGGGGACCAAAACCCCCAGGCACCGTCGGACAAAGGGCGGTCCCGCGGGGCGTCGCCGGACCCCGGGGGCGGATCGCCCGCCATGTCCCCGTGCAAAACGACCAAAACCCCTTCGGCGTCGCCCAAGCCGGCGGCGCGGCTGTCGGTTTCCGCCCGGAGGCGGCGAACCAGGGTGTCCCGGGCGGACGGATCGTCCCACCGGTCCGCCAACCGGGCGGCCCACAGGTCGGCCAAACGGCGCCCTTCGGCCGCGAAGAAACGGCGGCCCTCGTCGCGCCGATGGCGTTCCACCGCGGCGAAATAGAAACCGATGAAAATCAGGAGGGCCCCGGCGCCGATCGCGATGCGCGCCCGGGGCGGCACGGTCAGAGGGCGCGGGGGGACAGCCGCCGCAACGCGGCGGCCACGAACTCGCGGAACAGCGGGTGCGGCCGCAACGGGCGGGATTTCAACTCGGGATGGAACTGCACGGCCACGTACCAGGGGTGGTCTTTGAACTCGACGATCTCCGCCAACCGGTGTTTGGGGTTTTCCCCCACCACCCGGAGGCCCGCCTTTTCGAGGGCGGGACGATATTTGTTGTTCAGTTCGAACCGGTGCCGGTGACGTTCCGAAATCATCTCGTGGCCGTAGGCCCGACGGGCCAGGGCGCCGGAAGCGACGCGGCAGGGGTAGACCCCGAGCCGCATGGTGCCGCCCAGATTGACCACGTTCTTTTGCTCCTCCATTTTGCACACGACCGGGTGGGGCGTGCGCGGCGCGAACTCGGTGGAATGGGCCTTGGGCATCTTGGCCAGGTGGCGGGCCACCTCGATCACGGCGCACTGCATGCCCAGGCAAATGCCGAAAAACGGAATGCGTCGCTCGCGCGCGAAGCGGGCCACCGCGATTTTCCCCTCCACGCCCCGGTCCCCGAACCCGCCCGGGATGAGAATCCCGTCCATTTGCATCAATTGGGCCTCCAGGTTCTTGTCTTCGACGTCGATGTATTTGACGATCACCCGGGTGTTGTTGGCGAGGCCGCCGTGCAACAGCGCTTCGCTGATGGATTTGTAGGCGTCCTTGAGATCGACGTATTTGCCGGTCACGCCGATGGTCACCTGGTGTTGGGGGTTGTGGATCTTTTCGACCATGGCGTTCCACGCGGAGAGGTCCTTGGTGGGGGAACGCTGGCGCAACAGCATCAACACGAGCTCGTCCAACCCCTGTTTTTCAAACAGGACGGGCACGTCGTAGATCGAGTTCGCGTCGACCGCCTCGATCACGGCTTCCTTGGACACGCTGGAAAAAAGGGCGATTTTGGCGCGCAGTTCGTCGCCGAGGGGGCGGTCGGAACGGCAGACGATGATGTCGGGCTCGATGCCGATCTCCCGAAGCTTTCCGACGGAGTGCTGGGTGGGCTTCGTTTTCAGTTCCTCGGCGGCCTTGATGTAGGGCACCAAGGTCAAATGGATGTAGAGCACGTTGTCGCGCCCGGCGTCGATGCGCATTTGGCGGATGGCTTCGAGGAAGGGCAGGGACTCAATGTCGCCGACGGTGCCGCCGACTTCCGCGATGATGATGTCGCGGCCCTTGGCCACGCGCCAGAGGCGGTTTTTGATTTCGTTGGTGATGTGGGGAATGACTTGGACGGTTTTCCCGAGGAACTCGCCGCGCCGCTCCTGGGCCAGGACGGTCTCGTAAATTTGGCCCGAGGTGCAATTGTTGTCGCGGCTCATGTCCACGTCGATGAAGCGTTCGTAATGGCCCAGGTCGAGGTCGGTCTCGGCGCCGTCCTCGGTGACGTAGACTTCGCCGTGCTGGTAGGGGCTCATGGTGCCCGGGTCCACATTGAGGTAGGGGTCGAGCTTGATCATCGTGACGTTCAAGCCCCGCGCCTTCAAGAGGCGCCCCAACGACGCCGCGGCGATGCCCTTCCCCAGCGAACTCACGACCCCACCCGTCACGAAAATGAATTTAGCCCCGGCCATGGTTTCTCCTTTTGTCCCCCGCCAACGCGCGTTCCACCCGGGCCACGTCCGCCGGGCGGTCCACCCCGACGGAATCGTCGGGCGTGAAAGCGACCTTGAGGCGCACGCCGTTCTCCAGCGCGCGCAATTGTTCGAGCTTTTCCGCCGTTTCAAAGGTCCCGGCGGGCCAACGGATGAACCGCCGCAGCGCGTCGGCCCGGTAGGAATAAACCCCCAAATGTTTCAACAGAAGCGGCGTGGGCGGGGGCGTCCGGGGGCGTCCGTCCCGGTAGAAGGGCAGAGCCGCCCGGGAAAAGTAAAGGGAATACCCCTCTTTGTCGACCAACACCTTGACGGAATGGGGGTTGTCCCAGTCCGCGGCCGCGAGCGTGGTGGCGGCGGTGCCGATTTGAACGTTTCGATCGCGGTGCAGCGCGAGCACGTTCTTCAGGGTGCGGGCCGTCATGAGGGGCTCGTCCCCCTGCACGTTGAGGTAAAGGTCCGCGCGGATTTTGCGCGCCACCTCGGCCACCCGGTCGGTGCCACTTTGGCAGCGATCGGAGGTGAGGACCGCCTCGCCGCCGAACGCCGTCACGGCATCGACGATCGCCCGGTGGTCCGTGGCGACGACCACCCGGGGCAGCGCCCGGCGCGCGGCGTTCCACACCCACCAAATCATGGGTTTACCGGCGATGGGAGCGAGGGGCTTACCCGGGAACCGTTGGGCGGCGTACCGCGCCGGAATGACGCCCAAAACCTTCACAACGCTTTTTCCAGTTCGGCGGGGCTGACCGTGGCGGTCCCCAGCTTGGCGACCACGACGCCGGCGGCCGCGTTGGACACGCGGCAGGCTTCGTCCAGGGGCACGCCGGCCGCGAGGGCCAGGCTCAAGGTGGCGATGACGGTGTCCCCGGCGCCCGTGACATCAAAGACCTCGCGGGCCTGGGAAGGGATGTGCAGGGGTTTTTTCCCCTCGCGGTAGAGGCTCATGCCCCGCTCGCTGCGGGTGATCAAGACCGACCGGCAACGCAACCGGCGCAGGATGCGCGCGCCCAGGGCGTCGACCTCCGCGTCGGTGCGGGGCGGCTGGGCGCGGACGCCCTCGGTGGCTTCTTTCAAGTTCGGGGTGATGCAGTCCACGCCGCGGTATCGGAGGAAATGTTCGATCTTGGGGTCCACGGTCACGAATTGGCCCTGGCGGTGGGCCCCCGACAAAACGCTTTTGAGAAGGCGAACATTGACCACGCCTTTGCCGTAATCGGACACCACGACCCCCCGCGCCGTTTTCAAACGTTCCTTCGCGGCCTCGAGCAAACGGCCGATCACGGCGGACGAAAGGGGCGCGCGGCTTTCCCGGTCGAACCGCACGACCTGCTGGTGGCCGGCGAGAACCCGGGTTTTGAGGATGGTGGGGCGGGACCCATCAGCCACAACGCCGCTCACGTCAACCCCGCGGTCCTTGAGAGCGGCCAACAGGCGGTCGGCGTCGGGGTCTTCCCCCACCACCGAAACCAGCCGGGGACGGCCGCCCAGCGCGGCGATGTTGCAGGCCACGTTGCCGGCGCCGCCGGGCATGAAATCCTCGTGGTGGACGTCGACCACCGGAACGGGCGCTTCGGGCGAAAGCCGATGGACGCCGCCGCGGATATAGCGGTCCACCATGAGGTCGCCGACCACAAGCACCGGCAACCCGCGAAAACGGTCCACACGGGCGGAACGGACGGCGGGGCTCATCGGAGGCCTTTCGGGACAACGGGGAGAGCGGGGGAGCGGGGGATCATAAAAACGAGGGCATTATAACAAAATCAAAAATCGTCCCCGGCGAAGGGATCGACGACACGCCGCGGCTTTTTCGGGGGCGGGGCGGGAAGGACCGCGGCCGCGGGGGATCCCCCGGGAATGTATTCGCGCATTTCGGCGTCGAAGGCGCCCACCGCCACTTTGGACCGCAACAGCACGGGCACCCGCCGTTCGTCGTCGGTGACCCAAACGAGCAACTTCCCTTTGGCTTGAAATATGCCCTCGCCCGCGAGGATCGGGTCCAAACGCAGACACTGGAACACCCCGGCGGGCACGCGAACTTTTTCTTTGCGGAGCACGTGCACCCGCAAAGGCCAGTTCACCGCGCCCGAGTTGGCGTCGAGGGTGTAGGTTTGGCCGACGACAAGCGGACGCGTCCGGATGAAATACAGGCTGGAAAGGACGTCCTGGACGAAGGGCGGGATGGGACCTTCGACGACGGTTTCTTTGCCCTTCCGGCGTTTCCGGTACGTGAACGACCGGGCGGCGTGGTCGTAATCGGTCTCCACCTCGCGCATGTACCCGCCCTCGCGCATGCTTTGGCGGAACCGCAGGGACGCCAGGCTCTGCACGTCCATCCAGGACTCGTTTTTGTCGCGAACCTTAAAAAAAGCGTCGATGGTTTTGTTGGTGCGGGCCTCGGAATGGAGGTAATAGACCGGGCGCCCACGGACGGTGTCGGTGGAGCGGATTTCGAGCGTGGCCACGCCCGAGGGCAGGATGCCGTATTTAATGACGTAGCGGATGGTTTCCCCGGGGGCGAAGGCCGTTTGGGCTTCGGTGCGCCAGGCGAAGGCGATCGCGGCGGGCGCCGTGGACAAGACCGGGGACGCGGCCGGCATCGGCTCGGCGGCGCGGACCCCGGAGAGACACCCCCCCAGCGCGGCCACCAAAAGGGCGCGCCGGGAAAAGATCACAGGCCGGCGATCCCCTTGAAGATCACCAGCGCCGCGCCGGCGGCCCAACCGATGGCGGCGTTGTATTCCCGGTTTTTCAAATACCGCGCGCGTTCAAACCGGTCGGGGTTTTCCCGCCGTGCCGGCGATCCGCGGGGGATAAAACGGTGGTTCTTTGAGGTGAAAGCCCGCCAGGCGTCGCCGAACGTCTTCTCCAACGCGCGCTCTTCGTCCACGATGCGGCGGGGGTAGATCCACAGGAAAAGGAAGAGGAAAACAAACCAGAGGACGGCGGCGTGAACCGGGAACCGGGAGGCGGTGCCCGCGATGACAAACCCCAGCGCCATCAGGAAACTTCCCGTGTACAAAGGATGGCGGACCCAGGCGTAGGGCCCGTCCTGGGCCAGACGCTTTCCTTTCTCCAAATAACCCGCCGCCCAACCGCGAATCCAAAGGCCCGCGAGCGCCAAAAGGAGGCCCAGCAAAGCCCGGGGCCAACTTCCGACATGGGAAAAAAGGGCGAAAAGGCCTCCGGCCACAAAACCCAAAAAAACACGCCAGCGTGCGATCACGATAGAATCCTTTCCAAGGGGATGGGGTATTTTCTCATATTTTTGTTTCGGCCGCGCGCCAGGCCGTTCCGGCGGCAAAAAACAGGTTCATGACAACTTCCGAATCGTTGAACCAGGATTCGGTCAATCCGGCCAGCAACAAAGCCACGAAACCCCAAAACACACCGGCCAGGGTCGGGTCCCGCTCCTGGGCGCGCCAGAGGACCCGCCCGAGCGCCGCCAAAAACCACAAAAACAACCCCAGCCCGATGAGTCCCTTTTCCACCCCGACCTGCAAATAGATATTGTGCATTTCCGTCCACACTTCGCCGGGCACCGACCCCCCCCAACGGAGTTCCGCCGCGGGGATCCGGGCCTGCCCCGGGCCGACGCCGCAAAGGGGCCGCCCCCGCATCAATTCAAGGGACCGGACCCAAAGACCGAGGCGAATGCGGTTCGAGCTGTCCCGATGGCGGTCCCCGATGCTGGCCGCCCGGTGCCGCAACGCCGGGCTGGCGACGACGGCCAACCCCGCCAAGACCACGCCGATCCCCAGGACCCGGGCGATTTTTTTATCCCGCCGGAGCGCCGCCCAAAGAACAAGGGTGAGGAAGACCGCCAACCAAACGCCCCGGGTTTGACTGAAAAACAGCCCCGCCCCGGCCGCCAGGGCGGTGAGCCAACGGGCGGCTTTTTTTTCGCGCGGGAGGCCCCCCAGGGCGGCCAGACCCGCCAACGCCATGACCTCCGCAAAGGTGATCGCGTTGCTGTACAGGCCGACCGCCCGACCGCCTTTGTTCGAGAAGGCGCGCACGAGAAAAGAAGGAAGGCCCTCCACCGTCGATGGAACCCCGCGATCCCAAACGTTCAACCATTGGAAAGCGCCCAGAACCCCGGCCACCGCCGCCGCGATTCCCCAAAAGCGCCATCGGGCGGAAAGACCCGCCCGGCCGCCGAGGACCGCCGCCAAAACAAAAACCAATATCAACACTTCGGAGCGGAGGGCGTGACCCAAACCCGCCGTCGTCGAGGTCAGGCCCGCCGACGCCGCCGTCCAAACCAGGCCGGCCAACCAGGGAAGTTCCAGCCCCGTGGGACGCCAAACCCGGGGGAGACGAAAAAGCAAAGGCAGGGCGAAGGCGGCGGCCAAGCCCCAAAACACGTTGGCCGCGGCGAGAGACAGGGGCAGGGCGAGGCCCAGGGCGATCAAAAGGCCGTCGCGCGCCGTCTCGAGACGCGCGCCGCCGGGCGTTGTCATATCAGTTCCCGGTAAATTTTTGCGTGGGCGTCGGCGACGCCGTCCCAGGGGTGGGCTTCCGCTTTCCGCCGGCAAGCGGCCCGATCGAACCCCAAAGCCTTTTCGATGGCCGCCGCCAATTCGTCGGGCGAATTCAAATCGTGGACGATTTCCCCATCCACCCCGGGGGTCAAGATTTCCCCCGCGCCCACCCGGTCGCTGACAACGGCCGGGGTCCCACAGGCCAGGGACTCCAACACGACAATGCCAAACCCCTCAAAGCGTGACGGCAGGGTCATCGCGTCGGCGGCGGCGAGGTACCTCGAGAGATAAGGGGTTCTCTCCACCTGAAAGAGACGACCCCGGGAGATCAATCGATAGGCCGCGGCGTCCCCGCGGAAGTCCGCCTTGCCCACCACGCACAGAGCGACCGGCCAACGCGCCAACAGGCGGTCCACCGCCCGCACCACCAGCGTCAGGTGCCGCCGCTCGGCCTCGGCCCAGACCGGCGCAAAAACGATTTTGAGGTCATCGGTCCATCCCGCCGATTGCCGCAACGTGAATCGCCCCGGACCGCGCAGCGCGGGCGAAAATTCTTTCCCGTCGACCCCGGGGCGGACCAGGCGGACCCTCGTCCCGGCGACCCCCCGCTCGGCCACCCAGCCCCTCATCAGTTCGGAGGGCACCGTGATCACCCGCGACCCATCGGGCGCCAATTGGCGGCGCGTCAGGCCCGCCCGCCACCCGGGGGTTTTCCGAAGGTCGGGCTCCCCGTCGAGCAACGTCAACACGTCCTGGCTGGACAGGTCGCCGAACCCGTGGGTCAAGACCACCTGCAATTTCCCTTGCCGCCGGCGGGCCGCCCGATCGAACGACGCGGCGGCCCAGGCCGCGGGAAAGGGCCACGCCCCGACGGTGTCCATGTCCAGGGTGGGGCCCAACATGTCCTGGGGGGGCGCGACGGCCAACCGATGGGCGGTCAATCGGGGGATGAACCCGCGCGACAAGAGCCGCGGGGCCAGGGCCAGGGCGGCGCGGCCCGCGTCGTTGTCCGGGGACAGATCCTTGACCACCAAGCCGATCGGCGAACCCAGCATGGATTATTTTCCTTTCACGGTTTCCAGCGGTTGTGGATCCACAACCATTGGTCGGGGGCGGCGCGCACCCAGGCTTCCACCCGCTCCGTCATGCGCCGCGTCAATTCAAACATGTTTTCCGGCGTGGGTCCACCGGCGGGAACTTCCATGGCGGGCTCGATGTCCACGCGGATTTTTTCCCCTTCGCGCCAGGACCTCATGGGGTGCACCGCGCAACCAAGGCGCAGGGCCAACAAAGCGGGCAACCCGGTGGTCAAGGCCGGACGGCCGAAGAAAGGCACCGCGATCGCTCCGTCGGTGATGCGCTGATCGAAAAGGAGGCCCAAAACCTTCCCTTCGCGGAGCCAGCGCAGGGATTCGCGGGCGGCGTTCTTGTGCATGAAAACCCGCGCCCCAAAACGTTCCCGAACGCGGGTGATGAAATCGTTGACCGAGGGGTTTTTGGCCCGACGGGCGATCATCGCGAGCGGCATGCCGTCGAGGCTCATGAACGGGGTCGCGTATTCCCAGTTGCCCAAATGACCCGTAAAAAGGAGCACCCCCTTCCCTTTCTTGACGGAATCCCGCAGGCCCTCCAAACCCGTGAGGGCGATGGCGTCGGCGTAGTCCGCGGGGGAACTGCGCCCCAACCGGGCGTACTCCCAAAACCATTCCCCAAAATGGGCCCAGACGCCGCCCACGCGGCGGCGCGCCTCTTCCGGCGACGTGCCGGGAAAGGCGGCGGTCCAATTGGCCACGCCGACGCGGGACTGCCGGGGACGCAGGAGTCCGACGCCCCGGCCGAGCGCGCGTCCCAGCGGGCGCCCCAGCGCGGCGGGCATTCGACCCAACGCCCCGAACAACAACCGGGCCGCCAGATGTTCTATCGCAAAGCGGACGCGATCACCGAATCCCACGGGTCCTCCCCGTCCCACTTCAAATCCAACCGCGCGACCACCGCCGGGAAATCCGGCGGCAACCGTTGCCAATCCTTTTCCGTCACAATCAGGCGCCGGCGGTCCCGCCCGGCCTCGTCCGTCGCGCGCGCCCTCTCCTTGCGCGAGAACACGTGGTGGTCGGCGAACCGCAAACCGCGAACCCGCGCGCCCAAGCGTTCAAGGCCCGCCTCGAACCCGGCGGGGTCCGCCACCCCGGTCAGGGCCAGCACCGACGCGCCGTTCCATTCGGCCGCGGGAACCGGGCGGCCCGTCCGCCCTTCGTAAAACGAGAGGACGTAATCCGCGAAAAAAGTGGGGACGGCGCCGGGGAGGCCCGCCGACCGCAGGGCCGCGCGCTCCGCGCCGCTCAAGCGTTCCGCCCGGGTGAAAACCCACCCGTCGGCCCGGGCGCCCGCCGCGGGTTTTTCCCGCCAGGGCCCCGCGGGCAAGAGGGGGGTCGGCCGGCCCGCCACAAAAACCCCGTGGGCCGTTCGGGCGTCCATACACAACAGACTTCGGTCCCGGTGCAGGCGCTCGTGCTGGTGACCGTCGTCCATCACCGCGCAATCCACGGTCCCGGCGGCCCAGGCCCGGCCGGCCGCCGCCGAGCGATCGGCGTCGATGGAGACCGGAACGCCCGGCAGGCGCGCCGCCAACAGGCGGGGCTCGTCCCCCAAAAGCGCGGCCCCCGGAAGGGCCTCTCCTTGATTGGGAACGTAGACGGGCCCGCCCCGCCGGCCGTGGCCCCGGCTTAAAATCACCGGGCGGCGGCCCGCCGCCTTCAGCCGCTCGGTGAGCCAAAGCGTCACGGGGGTTTTCCCCGACCCGCCCACGGTCAAGTTCCCGACGCAAAAAATCGGAAAGGGCCAGCGGGTCTTTTCAAAATACCCGTCCGCGTAAAGCCGCCGTCGGGCGCGCGCGGCCGCGCCGAAAATCGCCGCCGGGAGGGCCAGGGACGCCCGCCAGAGGGGGTGGCTCGGCCAACTCACGCGGTGCGCTCCAGCAGGTCTTCGGTCTCCCGCGCCACCCGCGCGGCCCCCAGCCACGCCATGCACTCGTGGTTGAAGGGGCAACGGCTCCGTTCGCAATTGATGCACGACAACCCATCGACACGCAGGGCCCGGTGCCGGGGCGTGGCGGGGCTGCAGGCCACGGGCGAGGTCGGGCCGTAAATCGTCACCGTCGGAACGTCCATGGCCACGGCCAAATGCATGAGGCCCGAATCGTTCGACACCGCGACGCGGCAACGGGCCAACAGGGCCGCCGCTTGGGCCAGGGGTCCGACGGGGATGACGTGCGCGCGGCCGGGGTGCGGCGCCGCCAAGCGTTCCAGGTCCGGGCGTTCCTCCGGGCTTCCGAACAGAAGAACCGCCCGGTCGGAGCGGGCCAGCAAAAGGGGAAGCAATTCCGCCCACTTTTCAAGGGGCCATTGGCGCACGGGGTGGCGGTGCATGGGCAAGAGGGCCACCCGCTGGCCCCACCGACCCACGCCTTCCTTGTCCCACCAGGCGCGCGCGCCTTCGTCGCGGCCGGCCAGGTGCGTCAAGCGGGGCAGGGGGCGGGCGGGGGGAACACCGAGGGCTTCCAACAATTGGTGCTTGTAGGCGACCACATACCGGTCGGGGCCGCCGCGCGGGACGCGGCGGTTGTAGACCCGTCCCCAAAAGGGGACATCGAAACCCGCCCGCACGGGAGCCCCGCTCAAGGCGGTCAGTTGCGCGGTGCGCGGGTTGCACATGAAATCCACCACCCAATCGTAACGGCGGCGGCGGATTTCCGGAATCCAGCGAAGGAGGTTTTTATCAAAGAGAAGCGTTTCGTCCAGGCCGGGGTAGCCTTCGAGAACGGGGGCCGCCGCGCCCTCCGCCAGGAACTCGATGCGCGCTTCGGGAAACTTTTGGCGGAGCGCGTCGATCATCGGCGTCGTCAAAATGACGTCGCCGATGCGGCGGGGCTGGACGATCAGGATCCGCATTACAAACGCGCGCGGCCGCGCGTGATGTTCAAATGAAAATCCCAACGGGTGTCGTCCCCCCGGACGAAGATCCGTCGGAGGGCCAGGGGCGCGCCGACGGGGTCGGCCAGACCCTGGTGGACGGTGCAAGCGGTCCTGTAGCCCGCGTTTTGGATCAACAGCCGAAGGGGCAAATCGTCGGCGCCGTTCCCGTAGGGATGGGCGAAAGAAACGGGCGGGACGCCCATTTCCCGGGCCAGGGTCGCGTGGCTCTCCTCAAGCTCTTTCCGGGCGTCTTCCGGCGTCAAGCGGGCCAGCCGCGGGTGGTTGAGGGTGTGGGACCCGATGTCCCACCCCGCGTCGCGCAACGCGCGGACCTCGTCCCAGGTCAACATGGGGACGCGCGTTTCCGTGGCCGGGTCGTGCCAGAAGTTGTCGCGGCCGATGGCGTTGACCACCACGAAGATCGTCGCCGGGAACCCGAACTCCCGCAACACCGGCAACCCTTCCGTGAGGTTGTTTTGGTAGCCGTCGTCGAAAGTGATGACCGCCGCGTTGGCGGGGACCGCGTCGCCGGCGTCCAACAACTCCGCCACGCGCCGGAGCGTGAGCGGCGCGTAACCCCGGCGTTTCAAGTACTCCATTTGCCGGCGCAGTTGCTCCACCGACACCCACAATTTCTTAAGCTTGGACCCCGCCGGCGGAACGCCGACTTTGTGGTACATGAGCACCGGCAGTCCCTTCGCCCGGGGGCGCCACCAATTCCACCGCGCCGAAAACCCCCCCGCCGCCAACAGGCCGATCCCCGACAAGAGCTCAGGCAGCATCCGTGTCCTCCGTCATTCGAACAAACTTGAGCCAGGCGTAGAAAGCGCTCAACGCCGCGTACACAAAACCCGGGTGACCGTCCAGAAAACCCAATTTCAGGAAATAGCGGATAAAGAACTCCCATGGCAACCGCAGGTGGTGCCACCAACGGAACCGTTTCCCCCGGCGGCGCTTGTCCCGGGCGATCAGCCCGGTGTAACGGTTGCATTTATCAAGATATTCCGAAAAATTGCGGTAGCTTTCGTGGCGCACCGCGCCGCGCAGGCGTCCGTGCGGCGGGGCCACGTCGATGCCTTCGTGGATCTCCCGCCCGGCGTAACGGGCCTTGTCCCGCCGAAACAGCCGCAAATGGCTCTCGCTCCAGTGACTCCCGAAGCGCAATCGCCGGCCCAGAAAGATATTGTGGAACGGCAGGAGGAACCCGTTCACCGCCGGGCCGGCGTCGAGGGCGGCGCGGATCTCGCCTCCCAGCTCCGGCGTCAGGCGCTCGTCGGCGTCGATGTTCAACACCCAATCGCCCGTGGCCTGTTCCAAAGCGAATTGCTTTTGAGGCCCGAACCCGGCGAAGTCTTTTTCAATGACCCGCGCGCCGCGTGACGCGGCGATCTCCCGCGTCCGGTCGGTCGACCGGCTGTCCACCACGACGATTTCATCGGCGACCCCCCGCAGGCTGTCCAAACAGCCCGGGAGGTCGCGTTCCTCGTTGCGGACGATCAGAATCGCGGAGAGTCGCGGCATATCACCTCGTCGTAAAATCGTTCGTAAGCGTCCGCCATGGCGGTGACGGTGAAACCCCCCACCCGTTCGCGACCGCGGGCCACGCGGCGCGCCCCCTCGTCGGGGTCCAACCCGCGCTCCAGGTTGGCGGCGAAGGCCGTCGCGTCCCCGACCGGCGACAATTCCGGAGCGGTGGGACTGCCGTAGATGTCCGGAATCCCCCCGGTCGCCGTGGCGGCGGTGGGCACACCGATGGCCAGCGCGTCCAACAGCACCGTGCCCAGCCCTTCTTTTCGGGATGGAAACGCCACCAGATCGGCCAACGCCATATATTCTAAAACATCCGCTCGGTGTCCTAGAAAAGAGACGCGCTCGGCCACCCCCTCTTTTCGGGCGATCTCCGCCAACGCGCCCCGCAGGGGGCCGTCCCCCAGAATCAAAAGCCGCGCGTCGGCCAATCGGGGGGCGATCCGCGCGAAGGCACGGAGGAGGGTGGCTTGGTCCTTGCTCTCATCGAGGGCCCCGACGTGGAGAATTACGCGCGTGGCGGAATCAATGCCCCTGTCTCGGCGCAGGCGGTCGCGATCCCGACGGGACGGATAGGCCGCCGAATCCACCCCGCTGGGAATCACCCGGACCCGGGCCGGCGCGACGCCGGCCGCGATCAGGCGGGACGCCACGCTTTGGGACACCGCCGCCCAGGCCGCGGGTCGGCCGTATTTCCAGCGGCCCGGCCCGCCGCGAACGGGGAAATCCACCCGGCGGGTGGCGACCAGGCGGGCCCCGCCGCCCGGAAAGGCCAGAGCGCCGAGCCCGACCGCGTGGCCCGTGTGGGCGTGCAGAATTTCAACCCGGTTCGACCGGAGGAACCGACGGAGCCGTCCCGCTTCCCAAATCGCCAATTCGCTCCAGGGGGAGACCGGGAAGGTTTCAAGGCCGGCGTCGCGGCATTTTTGATCGAGCGCTTCCCCCGGACGGCAGGCGACGACGTTCCGATGCCCGCGCCGCGCCAACTCCCGCGCCAGGAGAAAGGTCTGCCGCTCCCCGCCGCGCCAACCGCGCTCGGTGTTGAGGTGCAGGATCGAGAGGGGTTTCACGCCGATTCCCGCCGGGCCCGGGCGGCCTGGTAAATTTTTTCGGTTTCGGCGCCCAGGCGGTCTAAGGAAAACCGCTCCTCCGCCACGCGGCGCGCCCGCGCCCCCATTTTTTCACAGCGCGCCGGGTCGTCCATCAATAGACCCAGGGTGCGCGCCAGCCCCCCCGCGCTTTTGGGAGGGACCAAAAACCCGTTGTCGCCGTTCAAAACGATTTCGGGCAAAGCCCCCACGTCCGTGGCGACCAGCGGGCGGCCCTGGGCCAACCACTCGAGACCGGCGCGGGACACGGCTTCGCTTTCGACGGAGGCGACCACGCCGACGCGGCATTGGGCCATGAACGCCCCGACGTCGGGCACGCGCCCGTGGAACCAAATCCAGCGGCCCACCCCCGCCGACTCCGCCAGGGCGGCGAGTTCCTTGCGGGACAGGTTTTTGTCCTCCCCCGCGATCCAAAATTCCTGGTCCGCCAGACGGCCCTTCAATTGGGCCACCGCCTCGATGAAGAAACGGTGCCCTTTGACCGGGTCCAACCGACCGACGATCCCGGCCCGGAAGGGCCCCGTCGGAAAAGGGGCCGGATGGACGGGCAAGTCCACCGCCGGTTCCACCACCCGGAGGCGGTCCCCCAAAAAAGGAAAACGCTGGGCGTAGGCCTCCGCCAAAGCGCGGGACGCCGCCACCACCGCCTCGGTCCGCCGAAAAAGAGCCGCCTGGCCGGGGCGGACCGATAGCCGCCGGGCCTCGCCGCGCGTGCGCACGAGCGCCGCGCGCGAAAAACGCGTGGCGGCGAAACCCAGGGTGTGGCCGGCGCCCGTGTGGGCGTTGACCACGTCAAACTCCCCGGCCCGGACGGCCCGGGCCGAAGCCAAGAACGACCCCAAAGGGAGGACCGGGAACCCAAGCGCCGCCGCCCGTTTTTCGGCGGCCTGGCCCGGTCGCGCGGCGATGGTCACCGAATGGCCCCGCGCCGCCAAGGCGCGCGCCAGAGTGAGCCCGTAGGCCGTGAGCCCGGAATCCCATCGTTCGTCGAGGATTTGGAGGATCTTCACGGGCGCGGCTCCCCCGCGGCGACGCGGGCCGCGGCCAGGACGTGTTCGACCGGGATGTCCGTCATGCAGCGGAAATGCCCCTCGGGACAGCGGGGTTTGCCGTGCAAGGCGCAGGGGCGGCAGGGCAACGGGCCGCCCTCGACGACCGCGACGCGGGGGCCGACCGGGAAAAAGCCGAATTCGCGCACGGTGGGACCGAAGACCGCCACGGTGGGCCGCCCCAACGCCGCCGCGACGTGCGTGGCGCCCGAATCGTTGGTGACGACCAGCGCCGCGCGGTTCAGGATCCGAAGCATTTCGGCCAACGACGTCCGGCCGACCCAATCCACGACCGGTCGGTCCATCGCGGCTCGAACGGCCGCCCCCGCCGGAATGTCGGTCGCGGCCCCCAGCAGGACCGCCCGCGCGTTCGGGCGCTCCGACAACCAACGATCGGCCACGGCGGCGAACCGCTCGGCCGGCCAGCGTTTGGTGGCGTGCTGGGCCCCCGGGGCCAAAACCAAGAAGGGAGAGTCCCCCAGGGCCTCGGCGAAATCCGCGGACGGCCGGTCTTCCCGCGAGGGATATAGGCGCGGCGTGCGTTCGACGGCGGGCACCCCCAGCGCGGCCAAGGTTTCCAAATAACGGTCCACGACGCCCCCCGCCAGCGTCGGGGCGGCTTTTTTCGTCCAGACCAGACGGCGGCGGGCGGCGGCCCGCTTGTCGTAACGAACGCGCCGGGTCGCCCCCGAAACCATGGACCACAGGCGGGACCGTCCGGTGCCGTGCAAGTCGATCACGGCGTCGAATCGCCGCGCGCGGATCGCCCGGGCCCAGCCCCAGACCCCGCGGTCCTCAAAAACAAAAACCTCGTCCACCGTGGGGTTCCCTTCGAACAACGGGGCGAAGGCGCGCCGCGTGAGGACCGCCACCCGCAGGCCCGCGCGCTTCAGGTTGGCGGCCACCGGCGTCGTGAGCACGACGTCCCCCAGCGACGACAACCGGATCAGGAGAACGCTCTTCACGACGGGCACCCCGCGCACGGAGCGCGCCGCGGGCGGATTTCGTCGGGAGAAAACGTCAGGGTTTCCTCAATCAGCCGCAGGTTGTCCTCCAAAGCCCCCCGTTCTCCGTCGGCGACCGACCGGGCCGCCGCGCCCGCTCCCCCCCGCTCCAGCGGTGTTGCGAGCCAGCGATCGACAACGGCGCGCAGGGCCTCGCCGTCGGCGGCGACGCGCGCGCCTCCGGCGGCCCGCAGGGCGTCGTCAATTTCGCGGAAATTCTCCATGGACGGACCGTACACCACGGGCACACCCCAGCGGGCCGGCTCAAGGGGGTTCTGGCCCCCGCGCCGCACCAGGCTGCCCCCCACGAAGGCGACCGTCGCGACCCCGTAAATTTCGGCCAACTCGCCCACCGTGTCCAACACCAAAACCTCGGGCGCGGGGACGACCGAAGACAATTGGGAGCGCAACGCGCAGGAATAACCGGCTTCCTCAAACCGGCGGCGGGTTTCCGCCGCCCGTTCGATTCGACGGGGCGCGACAACCGCCTTGAGCGCGGGGTGGTTCTTCCGCAACGCCGTCAGGACGTCGCGGAGGAGGGGTTCCTCGGCGGGCTGGGTGCTCCCCATCACCCACACGGGGTCCCCGTCGGCAAACCCGTAGGCTTTTTTCAGAGCCGGGATCCGTGCGGGGTCGGGCAAGGGCACGTCGTTTTTCAAATTGCCGGTGATGACGACGCGCCGGGCGTCGGCCCCCAGGGCGAGAAAACGCGCCGCGTTGCGGGGGCTTTGGACGCCCACCCGGGCCAGCGTGGACAGGAGGGGCGACCAGAGTTTTTTCAACGCGCGGTAGAGGGGGTAGGCGCCGTCGGACACGCGCCCGTTGACCACCGCGGCCGGGATTTTCTCCCGGGCCAGGACATCGAGCCAGTGGGGCCAAAGTTCGGTTTCCACCAGGACGACGCACCGGGGTTGAACGCGCCGCAGGGCCGCGCGGAAAACGCCGGGCCGATCGACCGGGGCCAACCGCACGGTTTCCGCCAGGGCGAGCCGGACGGCGAGGTCTTTCCCATTGACGGTCGTCGTGGTGAGGAACCGGGGCACGCCCTGGAAGCGCGCGGGCAGGGCCCGCAACAATTGTTCGGCGGCGCGCACTTCACCCACGGAGGCCGCGTGAACCCACAGGGCCCCCGTTTTTTCCGGCCACGGACCGCCCCACCCGAACCGTTCCGGCAGACCGCGAAGACTTTTTCGAAGGCCGTATTTCCAAACAAAGGCCAGGAACACCAGGGGCCAGGCGAGAAAGAAAAGAATGGAGTAAATCAGCAACACGTGGCATCCCCCAATCGTTTTTCCGCTTCGCGAACCGCGGCGTCGATGGCGTCGCGGACCCGGCCTTCCGCGGCGGGCCCCTCTTCCGCCAGAAACACGGGCTCTCCGTATACCACGGCGTAGCGGCCCAAGGGAAGCGGGACCAGAAAGCGGTCCCAACTGTTCAACTCCTTGACGCGGGTGCCCGCCCAGGCGACGGGAACGACAGGGGCCCCGGTCCGCGCGGCCAGGGCGACGACGCCCGGCTGAACGGACCGCAACGGGCCCCGCGGCCCGTCAGGCGTGAACGCGACGCTCCCGCCGGCTTGGACCGTGTCCAGCAAATCCCGAAAGGCCCCGCCCCCCCCGCGCGAGGAGGAGCCCCGCGCGGTGCGAAAACCGAGCCGGTGGAGCGCCCGGGCGACGAATTCCCCGTCGCGGCTCCGGCTGACCAAAACCCGCACCCCCCGCCCGCGGTGCACGTACAACAAGAGGAGCTGGTGGCGGTGCCAAAACGCGTAGACGATCGGAAGGTTCTTCCCCTCCCGTTCGAGAACCCCGGGGGACCGATGGACGGTCAGGCGGGAGGAGATTCCGACCCCGCGCAAATAAAGGGCCCCGACCCCGGAAATCAGGGCGGCCAAAAAACGGTCGCGAAGGGAAAGGTGGGGGGTCATGGCGGCGGGGACAGCCCTCCCCGAGGGGGTTACTTCCGTTTTTTGGAAGGCGGACCCCAGGGGATGACGCCCACCCGGGTGAACCGCGGGAAACGGTGCCCCGCGGAATCCTGGCCGATGCCGATCCGGCCGGCGTCCAAAAAAGTGAGGACGGCGCGTTGGGGGTTGTCCTCGGTGCACAGGCGCCGGCTCAACAGTTCGCAGGCGTCGGACTGGGCTTCTTCACCCACCAACCGCTCGATGAACACGGCGGCCTGGTCGGCCAACTCTTCCCCCAGAGCCGTCAAAACACGGCCGCGGAAGGTCTCCCCCCGGGAGAGGGCGCCGGACAGTTCGGTTTCCAGACCGCCGCCGATGGTGGCGGCGAACAGGGTCAAGGCCACGGGGGCGGGATCGCCGGCAACGGGCTCCCAAAAAGTTTCCAATTCCCCGGGGGCGGAGCCGCGAACGACCGTGGTGTAAAGGGCGGCCGTGTCCAGGAGGGCCTGGGCGGCTTTCGCCTCGGCTTCAATGTCGCTTGAGAGCTCGGGGGTTTCCTGGGGGTTGTCCAACAGGACTTTGAGGTTGCGGAGGACGGCGCTCGGGCGCGCGTGAAGGCGAAACTTTCGGATTTTCTTCGTCGCGACCGCCGCGGGGCTCATCACCGCAGGGAACGACCGCTCTTGGACTGCCAGAGGTAGACCAGGGGCGTGGCGATGAAGAGCGTCGAGTAGGACCCGACCACAACGCCGAAAGTCAGCGCCAGGGCGAAATCACGGATCACCTCGCCGCCGAACAACAGGAGGGAAATCAAAACAATGAAGACCGTCAGGGACGTGATGATCGTCCGGGAGAGGGTTTCGTTCAAGGAACGGTTGATAAGGGCGTCCAACCCCTCCTTGCCCGTTCGGCCCCGCAGGCGGATGTTTTCACGAATCCGGTCGAAGATGACGATGGTGTCGTTGATCGAATAGCCCGCGAGGGTGAGGAGCGCCGCGATCACGGTAATGGAAATTTCCCGGTTCATGACCGCCATGAACCCCAACGCCAAAAAGACGTCGTGGGCCAGGGCCAAAACGCCGGAGACGCCCCAAATCCAATTCCGGAACCGGAACGCCACGTAGACCACGATGCCCAAAAGGGAAAACAAGATCGCCAAACCGGCTTTCACTTTTAAATGGGCGCCCACCACCGGCCCCACGAATTCGGCGCGTTCTTCGATGAACGGGTTGTCCGGGTGGGCCGCCGCGAAGGCGTTCTTGACCCGGCTTTCGATGGTCCGGCGTTCTTCTTCCGATTGTTTCGTTTTGAAACGCAGAATGACGGCGTTGTGTTCGGGCACGCTTTGAAGCTCCGCCCCGCCCAGACCCGCCTTGGACAGCGCGGACCGCACGTCCGCCAAGGGCACGGGGGTTTTTTCAAAGTACCCTTGGATCAAGGTCCCGCCGGTGAAGTCAATGCTGAGCAAGGACTTACCGCGGACGACGATGGCGCCGACACTGACCACCGCCAACACCGCCGACAGGCCGAAGAAAAACTTGTAGTGCTTGATGTAATCGAACTTGGGGGTTTTGAAGAATTCCATTAGACGCTCAACTTTTGGACGTTGCGGTTTAACAGCAAAAGGTCGTAGGCGGTGCGCGTCACCACGATCGCGGTGAACATCGACACCGTCAACCCGAGCATCAAGCTGATGCCGAAGCCCTTCACCGGGCCCGTCCCGAATTGGAACAAAAAGACCGCCGCAATGATGGTGGTGAGGTTGCCGTCAAAGATGGCCGAAAAGGCCTTCTCGTAGCCTTGGTCGACGGCGAGCCGGGGGGTTTTGCCCAGGCGGATCTCTTCGCGGATGCGCTCCAGAATGAGCACGTTGGCGTCCACCGCCATGCCGATCGTCAAAATGATGCCCGCGATGCCCGGCATGGTGAGGGTGGCCTTGAACATGGCCATCAGGGCCAAAAGCAAAACAAGGTTCAGGACCAACGCCAAGTTGGCGAGCACGCCGGACCACTTGTAATACACCGCCATGAACAAGAAAATGATGGCCAGCCCGAGGGCGCCGGCCGCGAGGCCCGCCCGAATCGAGTCGTCGCCCAACGTCGCGCCGACGGTGCGTTCTTCCACGATCTCCAAGGGCGCGGGCAGGGCGCCGGCTTGGAGGACCGATTTCAAGAATTTGGCGTCCTCGGGGGTGAACTGCCCCTCGATGATCGCGCGGCCGTCGGGAATGGAACTGCGGATCACCGGCGCGGACATCACCGTCCCGTCCAGCACGATCGCCAGGTTGCGACCCACGTTGGCGCCGGTCACGGCGGCGAACAACTTGGTTCCTTCGTCGTTGAACTCCAGGGCGACGTGGGGGGCCGCGCCGGAGTAATCGCTGCCCATTTCGACGCGCGCGTTTTTCAAACCGGCGCCGGTCATCTCGGCGGTGGTCTTCACGACGTAAAAAGCGGATTCCTTGCCGGGGAGCAACTCCATGCCCGCCAGGAGGAGGGACTTGATCTCCTTGGGCATTTGGCCGGGCCTCAAATTGAGGGGGCCCAGGTTCAACTCGCGCGCCTTGTTGATCAACCCGTCCGGCAGGGGGGCGCTGTCGACCAAACGAAACTCCAACAGGGCCGTGCGGCCGATCAGATCCTTCGCCTGGTTGCGGTCCTTCACGCCGGGCAGTTGAACGACGATCCATTTTTGCCCTTGGCGAACGATCAGCGGTTCCGACAACCCGTATTGATCGATGCGGTTGCGAATGACCTCAATGGCCCGGTCCATGGCTTCGTTGACGGTTTCCATCCGATCGTCGGGCAGTTTGGCGGTTTGCAATTCCAGCAACAAATGGCTGCCGCCCTGCAGGTCCAGGCCGAGATTGAGGATTTTGTTGACCAGGGGGTTGCGCCGTTGGCGCATTTCTTCCTGCTGGGTCCGGGGTTGGCGGTAAAAAGAGAAGGAGGGGAACAGGGTCCAGGCGGCCAAAAGGGCCACCGCCAGGATGACCAGGGACTTCCAGTAGGCGCGGTGCATTTTATCGGGCCGTGCCGTTCCCGACGACCTCGGGCTCCACGGCCGACGGGTCGCCCTGGACCACCTGCGCGATGTACCCGCGGTTGACCTGGACCTTGACGTCGTCGGAAATTTTCACTTCCACCACTTTGCCCTTGATGGCTTGGACGGTCCCGTAGAGACCGCCCTGGGTGAGGACCTGGTCGCCCCGTTTGAGCGCGTCCAGCATCGTCTGGTGTTTCTGCCGCTCTTTTTGTTGAGGGCGGATCAAAAGGAAGTAGAAGATGCCCAAAATCGCGATCCAGGGGATCAACATCGTCATGCCGCCGGAGGCGGCCTTGGCCGGTTCCGCCCACGCCGGCGCGCCCGCGAACATTGCCATCACAAGGAAAAACGTCTTCACGCAACCCCCTCGCGCGCGGACCGCGATCGGCCTTGGCGCGCTTCAAAATCCTTCTTAAATGTGGAGAATTCCCGACGGACGATCGCCCGTCGGATCGAACGCGTGAAGTCTAACATAAAGGCCAAATTGTGTAAAGTCAGGAGCCGCAGGGCCGCGTATTCCCCCGCCCGGAAAAGGTGGGCCAGGTAACGGCGGGTGTAACGGCGGCAGACCGGACAGCGGCAGTTTTCATCCAGGGGGCGAGGGTCGGTGCGGCAGGCGTTGGTCTTAAGATTGAAGGGGCCATCCCAGGTCATGGCCTGGCCGTTGCGGCCGTTCCGCGTGGGCCAGACGCAATCGAACATGTCGACCCCTCGTTCCACGGCCGTCAGCATGTCCTCGGGCCGTCCCACCCCCATTAAATAGCGGGGCCTATCGGCCGGCAGCTCGGCCACGCTCGCCTCGATCAATTCCCCCAACATCTCCCGGGGTTCACCCACGGACAGCCCCCCGAGGGCGTGGCCGGGGAGGTCCAACTCCGCCGTTTGTCGGGCGCTTTCCCGCCGCAGCGCCGGGAAGGTCGACCCCTGGGCGATGGGGAACAAATTCGTTTTTTCCATCGCGCCGGAGGCGAGCCACCGCTCTTTGGCGCGCGCCTCCCAGCGCAGGGTGCGCTCCATCATGTCCCGGGCCTCGGATTCCCCGCAGGGGTAGGGCGGGCATTCGTCCAGGCACATGGCGATGTCCACGCCCATGCGGAGTTGGGCGTCCACAACGGTCTCCGGGGTCAAGCGGTGGCGCGCGCCGTCCACGTGGGAGGTGAACACGACTCCCTCCTCGGAAATCTCCCGTCGGTTCGCCAGGGAAAACACCTGGAACCCGCCCGAATCGGTGAGAAGGCCCCCCTTCCAGGACATAAAGGCGTGAAGCCCGCCGGCGGATTCCAACAAATCGATGCCCGGCCGCAACCCGAGGTGGTAGGTGTTGCCCAATATAAGGTTGTACCCCAGGTCTTCCAAATCCTCTGAAATCAGGGTTTTGACGGAGGCCTGGGTGCCCACGGGCATGAAGACGGGGGTTTCGACTTCCGCGTGGGCAAGCCGAAGACGGCCGGCGCGAGCGGCGCCATCCGAGGATTCCAATGTGTAGAGGGGTTTCACGAACGGCAGAATAGCAAATGCCGTTTAGGCGTTGGTCTGGAGGTAGAAGAGATTCTTGATTTCGTTGGCCAGGAGGTTGGTGGCGTCGACCACCAACCCGCCCGCCAGGGCGATCAGCAAGCGAACGACGTCTTGGGGCAGGTCGGCCTCGACCACCCACTCGCTCCGGTCCATGAGGAAGAGATCGGTGGGGGCCAAATCGGTCACGCGGGAACGGCCCTGCAGGTCCAACAAGAGGGCTTTGACGGAGCGTTTCCCATCCGTCAACGGTATTTGGGATTTGACACGAACGGCGGCCCGAATGTCCCGCAGTCCCGCGAGGCGACGGGGCAGTCGGTCCAAATCCCCGATCCCGCTCGGCAGAACCCAGGTGAGCTGCCCCGCGTTTAAATCGTTTTTCCGGCTCAACAGCACCTGCAATTCCGCCAGCCGGGTTTCGTCCTGGGCGCTGGGCGATTCGCCCAACATCGATTCGGGGATCTCCACCACCAAGGGCCGACGCGCGTCCAAGGCGGCGTTGATTTGTTCCCCGGCGGGGGAGAGGCCCGCGTTGAACCCGACGGCGAACTCGCCCGCCCAAAAATTCCACTGGTCCTCGGTTAAATGGTGTTCGCCGAGGGTCGAAAGGGCGAGGAAAACGCGTTCGGCGGAACCCGAGGGATCGTCGCGCCGCGTCGCGGCGGCCGTGATGGCACCGGCGCGCCGCACTTGATCCGTCGACAAAAGACCGCTGGGGTCGGTCAAAGTCCAGCCCCCCAACGCTTCGGTCAAGGCCGCGCGGGCGGCTTTGGACCGCCAACGCTCGGTTTCGACGAAAGCCCGCACGCGGGAAATTTCAGCTGTCAAACCTCCCACCGCCACCGGGCCCGCGGGCCCGCCCAAAAGGGCCCGGTCCAGTTCGGCGCGACGGTCCACCGTGACGGCGTTCGCGGCCGCCAGGGGCGTTCGGCGGCCGAACAGGTCGCGATAGATCAATCTCCAGAAATAGTCGCTCAGGGGATCGGTCTTCACCCCCAAAATGTTGTGGGGGGCGAATTCATCGAAATGGGCGTTAAGCCATTCCACCACCCGACCCGCGGCGGTGGAGGCCGTGGGGACCGAACGCTCGATTCGAAACGCGAAGGGCGTCCCGCGCAAGACCACCGGCGCGGCGCCGTCAACGACCGACGCGCGGGCCGCCCAGCCCCAGGCGCCGGCAATTTCGTTCACCGCGGCCATCACGGTGTCCCGGGAATAGGCGGGACCTTCCCAATATTGGGGGGCGAACAGGGTCCGCGCCTCGACAAAACCCTGTCCGTTGCCGAACAGAACCCGCAGCGCGCGGTTCAGCCGGGCCAAATCCTCGGGCGAAGGCGTGACCGTCCACCGGGTCGTGAGGCGCAAAATTTCCTTGCCTTCTTCGCTGCCACGGGCGCGCAACACGGCGGTGCCCAACCAATCCAGCGCGCGTTGCTCCGTGACGGGCCGGCCTTTTATTTCCGTTGGGAACGCCGCGTGCACCCGGTGTGTCCCAGGATTCCAATACACTTTGGCCAGACCCCGCAATTGATACGCCATGAACGCGGCCAATACGCCTTCCCGGGCCACGGCCGCGGCCGAACCCACCGGCGCTTCCCCGCTCCCCAGGGCCGGAAGGTCGGCCGAGGCCAGAATGCCCTCGGGGTGCGCCGTCGCCCACGTCCCGTCGGGGGGCGCGAGGGCGAAGGCGTGGGGGCCCGGCCGGGGCATATAAACCCCGATCGTCTCATTCAACCGTTGGACCCAATCCCCCGCAAAAGCGGTGCGCTCGTCAGGGGTGAGGGACGCGAAAGGATTTACCGCATCGGTCGCCGTCCGTTGCGCTTCCGGTGCGAAAGCCAACACCGCGGCCGGGGAGGGGCTGTCCTCGGTCCGCCGGGCGAGGGCCGCGCGGTGGGCCTTTTCCAAATCGGCCAGGCCGGGGTCCCACCGACGGTGGAGCTCGTCGATCGCTGTTTTCACGCCCTCGTAGATGTCCTGGGCGTCGAAAGGATGGATCGGATTTTCACCGGCGCTCAAGACGGCGTCAAGCCAGTCGGCCAGCTCCCGCGCGGCGATCGCCGGGTTCAGGAGGGGCCCGGGACCCGCCGAGGGCAAGCCCCCGGCCGCGGCGGACAGACCTTCCACCGCCCGGCGCATCCGCCGTGAAGCCCTTCCGGCGGTCCTGAGGGCCGCGGCCGCCAGGGTGATTTCCACGCCGATCAGGATCCACATCCGGTCCATGGGCAGGGCCAGGGCCGTCAACGCCAAGAGGCCGGCGACCCCCCACAGGAGTTCATGGGAGACCGCGCCGCGTTCTTTGCGGGGGCGGTAAATCCGCGCCTGCTCCAAAAGCTTGCGGGATTCTTCCCGGACAATTTCACCGTCCTCCCTGCCCCGCACAAGGAACGCCCGGGCGAGGCGGATCCACTCCAACGACTCCCGGGTCAACCGCTTGATCACGGATTCATTAAGGACCGCCGTGCGCCAATCGTTCAAAATCGCGTTGCCTTCCCATTCCAGCTGATCGGTCACGGCGTCCCGCCAGGGCCCGCCCACTTGCAGAGCGTAAAAGGTTTTAACACCCCGCACGCCGGCGCGGATGTCCTCGACCACCCTGCGGATCTCCAAATCGCTATCGCCCTCCACCCGCACCGACAGGGCCTCGAATTGAGCAAAGAGCTCCTGGCTTTTCTCCCAATGTTCCAGAGCGAGCGCCGGGTTTTGGCTCGCGATGATCCGGTTCCGCCGCTCGCTCAACCGCTGCCGGAGGTCGCGCAAAGCCCTCAAGTTTTCGGGCCGCGCTTCGGCCAGGGATTGCTGTCTCTGTCGGGCAACGACAGCGGCCCGATCGGCTTCTTGAGCGGCGCGCTCCGCCTCCCGCACGTCCCACAGGGCGCGCAACTTTTGAACGCCGGGCTTGTCCTCCACCCCGAGCAGGCGGGCGTCGGCCAGCAAGGCCTCGGCAAAATCCCAATCGGTGATGGGGGCGTCGGCGAGTTGGCCAATTCGCTTGGGGAATTGTTCCTGGGAGCGTTTCCAATTCAAGTTCGCGAAGTTGGCAAACGCGCGAACGGCCATCACGGCGGCGTGGTCTCGGAGGCTTTTCAAACCGACGACGGACACATCTTCGGCGTTGTTCTTGAGGAATTCGACCAGGGCGTTTTGCGCCGTTTTGTTCTCCGAGGCGGCCGCACGGGGAACCAGAGTGCGGACCACCCAATCGACGTCGCTCACCCGCTGCAGAGTTTCCAGGGCTTTTTCAAAGGCTTTGGTTTCCTCGGCCCCGGTCTTTTTTGCCAAGGCCACCTCGGCCGTGGCCGACACGTGGGCCCGCAGGGCCGCCACGCCCCGGGCAAAAGCGCCCTTGTCCCCCCGCAAATTGAGCAGAAACGCGGCGTCCGCCGCCGGGGCTGTGGCCCCCTCCTTGACGTTCAAGGCGACTTCGGCGAGGGGCGCGGACACGTCTTCGCCCCGGTCCTCCAATTGCCGCAGGGCGTCGTTCATGGCCCCGAGGAATTGGTAGTCGACGCGCTCGGGTTTTTGCGTTTTCTTATCGTTCAGCACCGCGTCGCGGGCCGCGATCAAACGGGCGAAACCTTCCCCGAAGGCCCCCGCGCCGAGCCATCGGTTGAGCCACACACGCGCGACGTCGGACTCGCCGGGGTGGGCGGCGATCGCCTTGGGCAACACCGCTTCCGCCGCGGCCAAGTGGCCTTCGCTCGGGGCCAATTCGTGGAGGAAAAGGAAGGCCGACACTCGGGTGCGAAGGAAGCGCACCGTGTCGTCGCCCTGGACGGCGGCCGTCTCAAGCAGATCCAGGGCTTCCCGGGCCAGGGCGAGGCGATCGGCGGGTGTCTCGGCCCGGACCGCCATTTCCAATCGAACGGTCGCCTCGCCGGTGACCGCGCGGGGATCTTCTGGGACGCGCGCCCGGGCGCGCCGGTAAGCCGCGATGGATTCCTCGGCGTTCCCTTCGGCGGCGTGGGACTCGGCGATGTAAAACTCGAGATCAAAACCCAGATCCCGCGCGGATTGAATGGGGTGATGGAAAGCCCCGTTGGGATCCGCCAAGGCCGCCGCGGCCAGGTTCCGCGCCGCCGCGAAATCCCCGCGTCGGAACGCCAAACGGGTCCGCGTGTGGGCCAAGGCCGTGCGGGCTTCGGCCGCCTTGACCACCGGGTTGTGGCGTTTGCCGGCGGCCGACGCGACGGCGGCCCCGGCGGCTGTTTCCAGATGGCCGCCGGCTTTTCCGATGAGCGCGGCCGCCATATCGAAATTTTCCATATCAACGGCCCGGGCGGCCAAATTGTCGAGCATGACCGTTGCGACGTAGTTTCGCGTGAAAGCGTCGGCCGACGGTCCGGCCACGGCGTCGCCCGCCAAGGTCCCCGTCAGAGCCCAGAATTTTTCCTCCAAATCCTTCCGCTGGTCTTCGCGTTGCTCTTCCGGAAGTCCCGGCGTTAATGCGATCAGGCGCAAAAGAAGAATGCACGCGCCGTCGACGTAGGCCACCGGGTCCCGGCCCGCGGCGGATTTCATTTCCTTCAAAAACGCTTGAATGTCCCCCCAACCACCGGACCGGAACAGGGCTTCGACTTTTTCGGAATTGATGCCGCCGCGCGGGCGGCCGGCCATCATCGCCGCCCCGACGAACCCCGCCGCCCACGTTTCCAAAGAGGCGGCGCCTTCGGCCACGGCCTGGGCTGCCCAGGCCGCGTCGGGCACCGCCAAAAGCAGCAGGGCCCCGAGCCCAACAAGCGCCGCCCGGCCCACGGGATTCCAGGCGATCCGCAACGCGGGGAAATCATTCCAGGGGGCCAAAACGTTTGACAGGGGCGAAGCCCCCGGAATCAGGATTCCCGACCCGAAATCCTTTTCCTCGATCACGGGCCGATCCAGGAATTCCTCGAGGGCGGTTTCCACCCCGCGTTCCTCGGTCGACCCCATCGTTCGCCCGTCCACCCGCTGAAGACGGAAGGAATTGAGCACAACGCCTTCCTGGGTGCGGATGCTCGGGTTGCCTTGGATCGAATAGCCGTTTTCCGCCAACCAGCGGGAAATGACGTGGAGGGTCCCCGTTCCATTTTTTAGATTCTTGCCGCGCCCCACGGCCCGGTCCCGCGTCATGATCGTCAAGGCCCGGTTTCCGTCCACGTTGTGGAAAAACGCGAGGGACTGGCCGGCCTCCGCGCCTTCGGGAAGAACGAAGCGGTACTCGAGTCCCTTCTTCTTAAAGTCCTCCGCCACCGCCGCGATGTTCACGCCCTCCGAAAAGAGTTCTTCCGCCCGCTGCCCGACGCGACGCCCGAGATCCTCAATCCGTTGGGTCGCGTACTCGGCGGTTTCCGCCATATTCAAGGCCGGCAGGATCACGAAAAAGCGATCGGACACCTTGCCCCACTCGTAGGTGGCTTCCGCCGCTTGAATGCTCAAACCCTGGGCGGCCAGCAGGCCGGACAAAACGGCCAGAACCCCCGGTTGATCCGATTCGGCCTCGATGGTTATTTCGGCCATGTTCTCGACTTTCGGCCGACGAACCTGGACAACGATTTTTTGTCCGCGCCAGGCCGTGATGGACTCGTTGGGGTGTCCGGGCGCGGGCCGCCAGCCGGCGCTCGCAAGAAAGAGCGGCACGTACTCGGGGTCCTCGCCCCGGCGGGCTTCCACGGATCGGCGGGGTTGGATCCAATAAGACTGCAACAGCGACACCAGGGTGTCGAAGAGGGCGCCCGCGTCTTGAACGTACTGAATCTTTTCCTCGCGGGACAGCGAAGCGTATGGAATGTCCCGGTCGCGGAGACGGGCTTGGCGGAGGTAGGCCCGCCGCGCCAGCAACAATTGCTTGAGGGTCACGCGCCCCTCGAGGGCCATGGCGGCCCACCCGCCCAAAAGGCCCACGAGCCCCTGGGAACCCCACGGGTAGATGAATCGGCTCAGCCAGGTGATGTTGTCGTATTCCCTGACGCCGCCCAACCCCGCCTTGTAATCGGGCTCCAGCACGGGGGTGGCCGGTTGTTTTAGTTTAAAGTCCCGCTCCAGGGTCAAGCGCCGCAACAATTCCATGCGCCGCTTTTTAACCGTGACGGCGTAGAAGGGCCTGATTTCCCTGGAATAGAGGACGGTGTTCCCGGCCACCGGCCGAGCGGTCAACCCGTGCACACGCAGGGCGTGAATGCCCGTGTTCGGGTCGCCGGCGTGGACGGGATCTTTTTCCCAAAATTCCATGTGGCGTTTGATTTCCTGAACGGTCTCGACCGACTTGAGCGGTTTCTCGTCCTGGGGCGACCGCAGGGCCTCCGACAAAGCTTCGCCCAACGCCGCCACGGCGGCGCGGATCTCGTCCTTCGAAACCGGCAACCCGTCGGGGATGACCAGGTTCAAATCGATGTCCGAGGCCAGACCCGGGCGGCGCGAACCGTAGCTGCCGTAGGCCATGAGCGCGGCGGACCGCAACACCGGCCACCGGGCCGCGGTGCGTTCAAACACTTCGGCCGCGACGGCGTCGATGCCTTCCGAATAGGTCCACATCAACGACCGGTAATGGGCCGTGTCTTTCATGGCGTCGGCCGCGGTTTTTAGATCCGCCTTAAAAGCCAGGAAGGCTTCGTTCAATTTTCGATAAACGACGGCGTCGTCGGCCGCGGGGATGCCACACGGACCGCGGTCTTCAACCGGGCGAGCGCCGCGCGCGCGGGGGCGTAGCGAATCCCGGGAAGGGTCAAGAGGTTTTCAATGACAAAAGCTGCGACGACGGTGACTAGGCCCCCGGTGAGCCCCGCGACCAACGGACCCAATGTGGCCACGGGCAGCGCCGCCAAGACTCCAACCAGAAGACCGGTCACCAGGGCCGGGGTTGTGACCCCCCCTTCCGCGCGCGGGCGGTCGAGCCTCGCGCTCGGACGCGCCGCGGGAAATTTTTCAAATCGACCGGCGAGATCCTTGGCCCAGCGAACCACCTCGGCCTGCCGTTCGTCCTCCATATAACCCGGACTTGTCGCCAGGGTGATGAGCTGGGCACCTTCCGCCCACACCGACACCGCGTTGAACTTTGCCTCCCTTTCCTCAGGAGTCAAGCGCAAAAAGGCGTCCAAATCGATGCTGAGCACGTTCGGGCGGACGGGCTCGGTCGCGTCCGCGTCAACAATGCGGGCGGGGAACAATTGGCCGTTCGCCGCGTCCTTGGGCGCGTAGGGCCCGGGGCGCCACCCCGACCCCGGTCCGACGAAATAACTGCGTCCGAAAGCGAGGAGACCCGTTCGGAACGCGGGGACGAGGAAACCGGATTCTCGGGTTTTGTCCGTCAACGCCGCGACGTCCGAAACGCTCGCGGTCTCAGGGATGGCCACGTCGGCGTCCCGCCAGGGGGTCGTGTCGTTGTGATCGTCCACGTGCACAAACACGGGGTTCGCCGGCCACCGGCCCGCGCGCCACATCTTCCACCAGAAAGTGAGCACGTGCTGTTCATCGTCCGTCACCAACAACCACCGATTTCCCGGGAGGGAAATTTCCACGCGATTTAGCAGGCCCAACACAATACCGGAGCGATGGGCCATGGGTTGGATGTCCTCCGAAGATCCGACCACCCATTGGCGCAGAGACGGGGCGGCGGCCTCCGCGAAAGCCCGCAATTCCGTTGTGGCCCCCGCGAGCCATTCGTTCAGATCCCGGGAACCGCGGGGATCTCGATCGAAAATGTCGCGCGCCAGGCGGTGCGCTCTTTCGGACACCGCGGGGGCGTTCCCTCCGACCCTCTCCATCAGGAGAGCGTGGATTTGATCAACAGGCACCGCCACCGATTCGCCATTCCCTATGATTCGGTTCCATAAATAGGCCCGTTGCGCGTCGTGCCGCTCAATCAGAGACCGAAAAGCCGGGGCCAGTGCGGGGTCGTTCATCCAGGACAACCGCTCACGACCCCAAGAGGAAATGCGCCGCAACGTCTCAAAATCCCCCGCCCGCCGCGCCCGGGCGTCCATGTCTCCAATTTCCCGAAGACGGATACTTTGTTCCCGCGTCAAATTCCATGCCCCACGGCCCGCCCCCCCCCCGCCGGCCCCGGGGCCCTTTCCGGAGGCCATCATGAAGACGAAATCCCGAACCGCCTCCCAACGGCCCAACCAAGCCGGGGTCCAACGGGACAACAGAACGGCCAACAGCAGGGCGCCCGTCACCGCGGCCAGGAACACGGGTTGCACAAAGACGCCCGCCACGGAAACCGCGTTGCCTTCGGCCGCCCACGCCGTGGACACCAGGCCCACCGCGGGGGCCAAAAAGGTGATCGCGCCCCCCACCAAAAGCACCGCCAGGGCGCGGGGCCAGAACCCGCGCAGGCCCGTCCGGGCCCGCGGCATCGCCGGGCGGGGCAAGTGGCGCGCCGCCTCGGAGAGAAACTTTTCCAGATCCGCCTGGGCGGCGGGCGTCATTTCATCCACCTCCAGCAAAAGGACGGCTTTTTTTCTGTCGCGGAGGAGCCGGTAAGCCGCCTCTTGCGCGCTTTGCACGCCTTCCCCGGACAGGGGGCCAAACGCGGACGTATGGGCGGGATGGCGCACCGCCATCACCAGGGTCGAAAGGCCCCGGGTGTCCACGGCGCGTTTAAGACCGCTCACCAGACCCAGGTGGGCGCCGTCCCCGTATTTCACCAACCGCCCGAAGGCACCCCACAAACGGGACTGCAATTCCACCAAAGCGGCTTTAAGACGCGGATTGGGATAACCGTAATAGCGGACTTCCTGGACATCCAAATCCAAAACGCGGTCGTTCATCAGAACATCCAACAGGGCCGCGTAAAGGGCCGGCGCGGAATCGTCCGCGGCGCGGCGACGGGCCTCGGCCACAAAGCTTTCCAACCCCGCATCGCGAAGGGCTTCGCCCCGCAGGGCCACGCGACCAAAACGCGCCAGGGGTTCGCTCCGCTCGGCCCCGCTTTTCTCGGCGGCGTACATCGCCCGGAGACGGTCGAATTCCGGAAGGGCGATGGGCGCCACGGGGTTATCGCCCCGCAAGAGGGAGATGGCGTTGATGGTTTTTTCCAAACCGTCCATCAAGGCCAAGAAAGCTTCCGTTCCCCGGCCGGACAACGGGTCCCCGCTCCGCCCCTCGGGAAGCACGATGGTTGCCACCGGCTGGCCCTGCGTTTCCAAAAACCGGGCGCGGGATGTCGACGGATCGTCTTGCCCCTGGATGGCCAGGCGGACATACACGATGTCTTCAGCGCCCGTGACGGGCACGGGCGGGGCGCGACCGTCATAATAACTCACCAAAATGCTTTGATCGCCGTGCAGCAAGCTCGGCTCCACCAAGCGGCTCACGAGCGGGCCCACCCCCTCCAAAGCGGCGGGCAACAACAGGGCGACGCGGTTCTTTCCCTCGGTCGACCAGCCGCGAAGCCACGCCCCCAGTTTAACGAACCCGTCCAATCCTTCCCCCCGCGCCCGCGTATAAGGGGCCACGCGCGCCAGGAGATCCTTCAACGCGTAGCGCTTAAACGCCAAGGGCAAGAGCGACACCCACGTCGTCGAATAAAAGTGGCGTTGCTGGACGGATTCGCCGGGTTGCAGCGAAATGGGTTTTGTTTCCCAATTGCGACCCACGGCTTCGGCCTTGAGTTCGGCGCCGTCGTTGTCCGTCAAAATCAGGAGATGCCCGGCCGGGGCCCCGGCGCCCCGCAGGGCGGCGTCGAAATATTGGGTGAGCGCGTGGAGGTCGCTCTCCCCGCCCTTGGTCACGATCACGACGGCCGCGTGCCGATAAGCGCGAGCCAGGACCCGCGCCGCCACGCCCCGCGCGCCGACACGAAGGAGGAACCGCTCCCGAAGGCTCGCTTCGGCCGCGATCAGTCGGGATTCCAAATCGGCGACGGCCTCGGGCGCGGCCTGATCGACCCCGAAGACGCCGGCGGCGCGGCGACCGCTGGGCCAACGCGCCAAGAGGCGCCCATAGGGCCCGGTGGCGCCCACGCCCGCCCAAACAACGTGGCGGACGCCTTCGGCGTCCATCAAGCGGTTGGCGTAGCCCGTGATCTCGTCCAAGGCGGCGGGGTGTTGCAGAGCGGTGCGGATGGCGTGGTGGCGACGAACCAAATCATCGGTCTGGTCGGTGGTCAAATCCATCGCCTCAATCAACGCCCGCCGACCGCCCGATACCATATCCAAAAAGCCCGTCCCACCGAACGTCGCCAAACGGCGCATGTCGTCCGACCAAGAGGAGGGGAAGCGGTCGGACTGGAAAACGATGGGCGGGTTCTCCGCCTCGAGCACCCGCGCGAACAAATCAATCATTTCGGCCATGCCTTCCCATCCGGCGCGTCGGGGCACGATGCCCAAACGGCCCGGGATCGGCGTCTCAGGCAATCGACCGGCAGCGGCCAGGTAGGCCGCGGCGCGCTCGGCGGCGGGTCGGTCCGGTTCGCCGATTTCCAACTTGTCCCCACCGTAAATCAAGTCGCTCAGGTCGTAACCGAAATACCGGGCGAAAATTTCCAGGGCCCGCGCCTTGGTCAAAAACGCGTCGCTGATGTCAATCGAGGTTTTGCCGCCGACCTCAAAACGGAACGCCAGTCCGGCCGCCGCGGCTTGCGCGTTCATCCACGCCGCCCACCGGCGGCGGTGGCGTCCGTTGGCGTCGTTGGGAATCTTGCGCAGGGCGTACATCACCTTGTCGTCCCGGTCGAGGGGGCGTCGCTCCAGCACGGCCCCCGCGGCGCGCGGGCTGGCGGCCACCCGGGCGATGACGGTTTCCAACCAAAGGCCCACGAGGGCTTTGATCGGTTGCTCCCCGAGATGCCGCTCGGCGTCGGCGCCCAGAGCCACGGCGCGAACCGCGGCTTGGTCGGTCTCGGACAGACCCTCCATCAGGGGCCCCACCCGGTCAATCAACAGCGTCTTCACGGCGCTCGGCGACCTTTCCTGAACAGCGGCCTGGGTGACCACTTCCATGAAATCGTAACCGCGCAAAGCGTCCACGCGTCCGTCGGCCTCCACCCGCCGAATGTCGGCCAGGCTTGCGCTTAAAAGCATTCGCAGGAGGTAACGTTCGTGTGGGTTCGCCATGACCCGCAGGACGTCGGCCACCCGCTCTTTGACTTCATCGAAATTCGATTTGGAATGCACGGCGAATAAACCGCCCGCCCGCAAAAGCCGCCACAGGGCCTGAGCCATGGCGGGTTCCAGCGGCCGGTTGGCGTCGGTCAGCGTGTCGTCGAGATCGTAGATTTGCGGGCGGAACCCCAATTTCTGAAGGGCCAAAATCCCCTCGATGAACGGCGCGACGTACCGGTATCCCTCGGACGACAGCTCCGCCAGCGGCATCACGTAGGGGCGAACGCCCCGGCTTTCAAAAAATTGTTGGGTTTCTTCCGCCGTGGCTTGGGTCCAGAAACCGCGGTCGGTCCGGCCCACGTTGTGAAGTTGGCGAGGGTCCCGGGCGAAGCGACGGGTGTCGTCTTCCTCGCGACGGAGGTGGTCCACTAAAGACGGGTCAAGGACCGCCCGGTTCACGAGAACGTGGGTGAAATAATCCCCCACAGAGACCGGCGCGTTCAGCAGGGACGCGAGCGACCGCTCGAGGGTTTCGGCGAATTGCTCCGGGGAGCGCCCGGCCGTGGTGGTGTTCTGCGTGGCGTTGAACACCCAGGTGACGCGGCGTCCACCGGCCTTGGCCGCCGCCAGGGCTTCGGGAACGCCCGCGGTGACCAAACACCCCCACAGGCTCTGGGGGCTCCCGGGACCGAGGAAGATCGGCGCGTCCCGTCGAAGGATATCGAGCGCCAGGGGGTCGGCCACGGGCCGCGCCGAAAGGCCCTTGGCGCGCCGCAGGCCGAAGCGGCGGACGCCCCCGCGCGTGGCGTAACCGATTTCCTTTTCTCCCATCAGCGCGCGGCCTTCCCCGTCCAGGGCGGTCAAGGTGAAATCGGCCGCGGTGTCGACGGTGACCGGCACCGGGATCACCCGACTCCCCAAACCCAGGGCCAAATCGGCCAAGCCGTTGTGGAAGGCGGCCAGGCGGAGCACGCCGGGACGCGGGTAAGCCCCCGCGCGGAACAACACCCCCGCGATCAAGAGGTTTCGCACCGTTTGGGTTTGCCGTAGGACGTTGCGTTCCGGCCGCCCCTCCCACACAGCCAGCGTCGCGCCAACCCAATTCGAAAAATCATCGATGGCCGCCTCACTCGCCCCGGCCGCGCGCATTTTCGCGCGAACTTTGGGCGTCAAGGCGGCGCTCCTCCATTCCGAGACAGGGAGCGTGGGATCGATTTCCACCTCCAACATCTTTGTTTTCCAGGGGTCCCGCAGGCCGGACTCCAGCGCGCGGCCCATGTAACCCATGAAAGTCACGGTGGACACGGACACCCACCCCAGGGCGACCTGCCAAGACCGCGGTAAAACCGCCAACACCCGCGCGAAGAACCCCCGCCGCGCCGCCCAGTCGTCCCGAACAGCGGTCTGCATTTCAAAGGACAAACCGCTGTCGTTGAGGGGGCTAACGAGGGCGAAAAGGGGTTTTTCATCGCCCATGTTTAAATAGGTCTCGCCGACGAAATCGGCCGCGGCGGCGCCGCCCACGCTCACGGCGGTGGGCTCCCCGCCCAAAACCCCGCCCCAACGGTTCAGACGGCGAACGCGGACCAACGCGCTCCACAGACCCGACCCAAGCAACGCCGTTCCCGCCGTGCCCAACGCGGCCAGCGCCGGGGAAGCCTGTCCCACGGTCACACCGGCCAAATAGACCATCGACAGGGTCGCGAGCCCCACCGCAAAACCCAGGGAACCCAAGAGGCCCCATTGGCGAAATTCAACGCGGGGAGCGCGGGCCACCGCGGGCGGGAAGTCGAGCACGTTTTCCCCCGCCGGCGCCGTCGCGTGCTTCATAAACTGCTTTAGGGCGTCCGCCACCAGCGCCACTTGGCTCGCGTCCATGTGAGGACTGTGCCACTCCGCCGGGTGGTCGCCCGTCATCAAATTGACCGCCCAACGGACCGGACGTTGGTCGGAGAATTCATCGGAAACGTGGAGGTCGCGAACGCGGGCCGCCAATCCGTAGGTCAAGGGATCGTTTGTGTTCCGAATGAGGAGGATGGGGAGGGTGTTTTCCCGTTCAAAAGTTGCCCAAGTTTGAGAAAATCGGTCCCGCAAATAGTGCTGCAGAGCTTCCGATTCCGCCGCGGCCTGGCTGAGGGGCGCGAAGTGTTTGTCGAACACCAGGGTACGGCCTGTCACGATTTGATAGGCGTGCGCCGTGAGGGGAACAATCAAACGGTCGAGATTTTTGATGGCGGTTTCACGGAACTTCGCCCATTGGGCGGGCACGAAAGGCCAGAAAGTGAACAGCGAGAAGACCCGCACCGACTGATTCATCCACCCGATCACCGCGTTCATTTGCCCGATGAAAGCCGGCTGCGGCACCGCCCAATTGATGGTGGCAATCCCGCGGATTTTCCGGGCGAAGGCCGTCGGCGACGCGGTGGCCAGTTCCGCCGCGATGTGCCCCCCCAAGGAGTGGCCCACCAGGAAAAATCCCTGCGGGAAATGGATGTTCTGGCTTTCGAGTCGGGGAAGGACCAGACGAATATCCGCGGCGGCTTTCAGAATCAGTTCTTGGGCTTTCACCTCGGTGCGCCGCTCGATGATCACGACGGTGGCTTCGCCAAAATCCAAGGCGGGGTTGAACGCCGCTTCCCCCCCTCCGTATATGTAAACCACGCCGGGGACCGCCGGGTTGCCCGGCCGCAGGGCCACGCGCAGGGTCTGCCCGTCCGGCAACTGAATGGACCGCACTTCCCAACCCAACCATTCGGCCGGCCGATCCTCGTCTATCGCCCCCGCTTTCTCCCAGAGGCTGCGCCGCCGCGGTCGCGGAGCCGCCGCAAGCACCCCGACCATGGCCAGCAAGGTTTCCCGCTCCGACCGAAGGGGCGACAAAGACCCCAATCGTGTGCCGGCGGTGGATGGAACGGCCGGTTGCCGTCGCAGGAACTCCCGGACCAACGGGGCGCTCAATTCGAGGAGACCGCGCACCGCCGCGAAGCGTTTCTTCCAGTAAACGATGTCCGGAGCTCCCACCTCTTTATTAACGAATTCGTCGTAAAGATCCGCGCGCAACGCTTTCAGCGCGTCCACGATTTCGGGCGCTTGGATGTTCTTCAAGAGGGCCGGGGAATCCAAGATGGCCTCGATGGCCTGCCGGGCGTTGGAATAGAAATAAAGGGATTCTTCGATCGAGGGCGTGGAGCTCTCGGGCGTTGATTTATCCAGAAGATTCGGGATCAGGTCCTGCAAAAGACCCAACAAAATCGCCCGGGCGTATTCCCGCGGGATCGCCGGCGTGGCGGGGCGCTGGAGCAGGAAGGCCTGGTACGCCTCGGCGTCAATGTAGTGGTCTGCGCTCGCCGCGGGCGCGGCGATGGGGGGTTGGGCCCGGGGTGATTCCACCGGCAGGCCCCAACCGGCCAGTGAAAGGAACAGAACCAAGACCACGGACCGGGCGGCGGTTTTGGCCTGTCGCCACGCGGGACCGGACATCTGCCATTCGGTCGCGAACTCGGTGGGGGACGGCCGTTGGGGTCGAGCGGCGGGGACGGGGGCCGTGAAGACAAAGGCAATTTTTCCGTCCGACGGGTCCCGCCGCCAAGACCAACGAATTTTTGAAGAAAGGTCCGATTCCGCGTCGCGGTAAAGAACCCCGGCGAGCGTGGGGATTTTTGACACGCCTTGTCCCCAGCGCGTGCCGACGCCCCGTTCGGCTTCAGGAACGGCGCCGTTCGGGCGCTCCACCGAAAATTCCCCGTTCAACGCCGTCGGAAGCGCTTCGGCCGATTCGTTAAATATTTCCAGTCGGATTAGGCCATCCTGGATTCGGAGCCCGAGGGAGGCCTCCGCCCCCGGTGTCCCGTGTTGTTCCGTGTTTTCGAGGACCAATTCGGCGATGGCGCGCAAGGCGGTCATGTTCACCTGGGCCAAAGCCGCCGGATCGGCTTTGACCAAGCGGGCGAAGGCCTTGTCCAAAATTCGCGTGCGTTGGGGGTTCGCGTTGTAGGCGCCGCCGTCTACCGGCGCGCCTGTCGTCGGGATGAATCGAATGGCTCGAAGAACAGGGACCAATTTTTTTACAGGGGCGAGGGGGTCGAAAACGGCGAGCGGCCAGCCGGCCGGGGGGCGGAAATCGTAACGCGCGTGGAGAGCGGGAACAACCAGGAAAGGAAGGATTTGAGCGGCCCAGATCACCACCCCGCTCGGCGGACCCGCCAACGGCGCCCCGGCCAGGAGAGTCAACACCCACGGCAAAGCGAAAAAGAGCCCGGCGTGGATCGCGCGCAACAGCCCGCCCACCGTCAAAAGACGGACAAGCTCGCGCGCGGACGTTTGCCGCGTCTTCAACCGTCCGGAATAATCGTAATAGAAAATACGGCCGACGTGCCCCAACGGGAAGAGGACCGCCGCGGCCGCGGAGGCGGACAAGAAACCCGCCGTCGCCCCCAGGCCGAACAGGCCCCCCATCGCCCCGGCGATCAAGGAAACGCCCCCCATCAGGAGCACTTCCTCCAGGAAACCCAGACCCGCGCCGATCCGCCGATCCGACCACCCCAGGAAGCGGAGCTGTTGAATCACGGGACGCCAGAAGGGCAGAAGCCCCGCGGGGTCCGAGGGCGCCCCGATCGTCAAACGATTGTTTTGTCCCCAGGAAATCCCCTCCTGCACCAGCCATTCCCGTTCGCGTCGGTCGCGGGTTTCCACGATAAATTCATATTGCCCGGGCGCCAATTCCACTTCCACGGCGTAGGTGACGTTTTGGGACCCGAGTTCGCCCGTCACCACCCAATTCGTGGGCTGGAGGGTTATTTCCTGGACCGCGCCCCAGTCCATGCCCCAGGCCCGCACCGGGGCCAGGCGAACGCGGGTCTCCACGTGGCGTGTGTCCACTCCCGGTCGGAGCCGCACGACGGCGTCGATCTTGACCGGGACGCCCGCGGGGGCCACAACGCCCGTCCGCCACCGCCCGTCGCTGCGAACATCCACCGGCAGTTGGTAGCTCAAGTTGAAATCGCGCAGGGAGGCCGCCGCCGTCAACCGGGCTTCCAGGGGCCGACTCAAACGCACCGAGGTGGCCTGATGGGCGGCAAAATCGTCGGGTCGATCAAAATACACTTCCGTCGCCTGGAGCAGGGATTGCAAGTAGGCTTCGGATTTTTGATTTTCGGGCAAAATGGTGTTGCCGTGCCCCGGCGCCGACCAGTCGATGGGAATCCCCTGCCCGCGGATCAGCCCCTCGCCGTTGTGGAACGGCGGGGCCATCACCAAAGCGCCCGACGCGGAGGCCGCCACTTCGGTGTAGCCGTTCGCTTCGGTGTCTTTGTCGGAATCCAAAACGAGGATATCGAGCGAGGTCAACGCCTTCTTTTTCAATTCCGAATCCCGGGAATCGATAAACAAAAGGCGACCGTGCCCCGGTTTCCATTCGCGGTCAAGGTTGGCGGCCAATTGCGTGAGCGCGAGAGCGATGGTCGAGCTGGGGCTCGAGGGGTCGCTTTTTTGCTGAATCGGCGCGAAAAGAACCACGTTGACCCCCGCGCGAACCAACGCGCGGATCACAAAACGCGCCCAGGCCCGGCCCATGTTGAACTTTTCAACCACCAAACGACCGACAAAACCGACGGTCGGCTGGGCCAAAATCGCGGGGTCCACCCGCGCGGGGGTGCCGGTGGTGCGGTCCCGCAGGACATCCTGGAACCGGTTGAAGACTTCCGATTCCAAATGTTTGGGTTGGCCTTGGTCGTTGACGGCCAAAAGCTCCGTGAAAAATTCCTGTTTGGCGAACCGTTTGGCGTCCTTCACCTGGGCGGCGGTGGGCCGGTTCTGGTCGACGCTCTCTCCCCCCACCTGTTTCAATAGACGGCGAAACAAGCCGGCCGACCATTCCAAATTGGCGCCGTTGGTGATACCGACCACCCGATGGGGATCGTCGTATTTCCGGGCCACGTCCCAGGCGTGCTTGCGGGCCACACCCTGCACGTGGCCGGGGGTCGCGGCGATACCCGCCGAGGTGACGTCGGGGTACCCGTTCTGTTCGGGACCCCTGCGCGCGAAATAACCCATCAATCGATTGTGGTCCCAAGCCGGAATGCCGCTCAAAAACGAGAGGAGTCCGAAATGATCCGTGGGGCGGCCCCAGGTGTAACCCTGCCGGTTGCCGTAGGTGTGGGTTTTAAAACTGGGCGCGATCCACCGGGCCAAGGGTTTAAAAAATGGGATTTTTTTCGCCAGGGCCTCGGCCCGCGGGTTGCCGCCCGCCACGGCTTCGGACACCAGCACGTTGACCATGGCCGTCTGGGCGTCGTTGCCGTGGATGACCGGGGGACGCCAGGCCGCCCCCAACACGCGGAGCCGGGCCTCTTCCAAATGCGCGATGATGGCCAAGGAGGCGACGCTGAAAAAAGCGGTGAAATCCTCCCAACTGGCGGGGTTGTCCCCCCCGCCGCGGTAATCGTAGAGTTGTTTCGTGAAAAACGCCTCTCCGTCCGGGTTGTCGCGGAAGAGGTACACCGGGTTGCCCTCGGGGCCTTTCATGGGCCGCACCCGGATTTTCACCGGACGGTCCTCGAACACCACTTCCAGATCAAAAACCGGTTCGTCGGAGGGCAGGAGCGGGGTCGAAGGGGCCACGCCGTCCGCGGGCACCAACCCCTCCGCCGTGCGCCGATGGGTGTAATCGGGCTCGATGTCGGCAATATCGACCGAAGAATCCCGGGTGATTTCGCGCTCCGCGTCGCTGTGAAACACCTGCACCGGACCCAGGCCCCCGGCCCACACTTTCCGACCTTCGGCCGATAGGTGGTAGACGCGTTGGTAAGCGATGCCGTGCAACTTCGCCCATTTGGCGGGGACGCGGCCGGTCATCAACAAAACGCTGTCCACCAGGGGGCGATCCGCGAGTTTCGCGTCTTTGACAACCGCGGCGCCCAGGGCGTCCAGCAATTGGGTTTCCTCAACATCGTCCAAAAGCGCGATGGCTTTCAAAACAGGATGGATCGCCTCCACGGGGCCCGTATCCATGAGGGGCTTGGCCCAATCCTCTTCGGTGCGCCGGGCTTCGGCGTAACGGGGGTCGTCCTGTCCAGGGGAACGGGGGGCCTCCCCCTCCACCCGGCGCATCAAATCAATCCGCTCCTGGACGCGCCGTTCCAGGGAGGTGGGCGACAGGGCGAGCGGTGCGAACAGGGCGTCGTCGGCTTCGGACAAAAACTCGATCAACCGCCCCTGGACCATTTTTTCGCGCAGGAGCGCGCGGAGGGCGTAAATGTCTTCGCCCCGGAAATCCCGCATGAGCCGGCGAATGCGGAGGGCGCGGCCCAGGGCGTTTTTGGGGTGGTTTTCGAGTTGGTCTAAAGAAAGGGCGAAGGCCTCCTCGACCGAAAGCCCCCAGAAAAGCACGGCTTGCAGACGCAGGGCGTCGCGGTGATGGGTGGTTTTGGCGTCGAGACCAAAAAGAACGTGGTACGCTTCGTGAAAAGCGGCTTCCAAAAGGTGGGGGTGCAAGACGGAGTTTCTTTCAAAGAACTCATCGCTCAGGCCCAACCGACCGCGGGCGCCGCCCGTCGGATCCTGAGAGAACCCATACCCCAAAACACGGGCCTGGGAATGGCGTTGAATTCCATCGGCGTCGAAGACGCCCACATCGGTGTTTTGAAGCAGCCCGGCGACCTCGTCCCGCAACAGGGCCGCCTTGTTCCAGACGGTGTCCGCCCGGTTCTGTTTTCCCGTGGCGGGCGGGGGGCCGGCCAGTTTGGTCGCCAACCAACCCTCCAAGGCCGAATAGACAGACCGGACCTCGGCCGCCCGTTGAAGGGGGATGGCGGCCAAGTCCACCCCGACGGGCAGGTGGCCGATGAGCGCGTCGGACTGCACCGGGCGCTGGTGGTTCTGCGCGACCAGGCCGATTTTCAACGCGTTCAAGTACCCATAAAACTCCCCGCCCTGCGGGTCGAAATTCAATCCCGGGGGGAACCCCCCGGTCAAACTTTTGGCCCAGGCGAACCGGCCCGCGGCCTCGCCCGGCGGCAAACGCCCTTGGTAACCGGCGCCCGCGTTGTGAATCACGGTGATCAAGGCGGCGTCCCCCAACCCGTCCGTCTCGCGGATTTCGCCCCGGTCCAGGGCCGTGTAGGCGTCAAGATATTCCGGCGCGACCTCCGACCAATCCCGGGGGCCGACCATGGCCCGCTTTTGAATATCCCCGTAAGCGGCGGGGTCGGTTTGGTAAACGGCCAGAGCGTGCTCCACCGCGGACCAAAGGGAATCCGCCGTTTTTAAATTAAATTTGAATCCCGTCCCGTGCCCCGGGTACTCCCGCTCATCGATGATCGTCGTGTCCAGACCGCCAACGCGTCGACCGATGGGCACCGCCCCGTAGCGCATGGCTTGTTGGTGGGCCACCCCGCAGGGCTCGAACTCCGAGGGCCAAAGGGAGAAATCCGCGGCCGCGAGCAAATAGGGGACGGCGTCTTTATCGAAGGTCTCGCGGAACACCATCTTCCCGGGGAACCGGTTCTGCAATTCCTTCAGCCGCGCGACGTATTTGTACTGCTTCTCCTCTTCGGGGTGGGCGACCCCTTGAATGGCGATCTGCCCACCGCTGTCGAGGATCCGCGCCGCGGCGCCGAGGATTTCCTCGATGCCTTTTTGACCGGTGATGCGAAACGCGCTCGCGAACAGGGGGGCGGTGGGATCCACCGTCAACCCGGACGCCTCCTGAAATTGTGTTTTGTTCTTGACCTTCCCGCCGGGGCTCTCCGCGCTGAAGGGGGCGTAGTCGTAATCGAGCAAGACCGGCTTGTTCTCCTCCGGGGCCGGCTGTTGCCGACGGGGCTTGGGCTGGGCGGGGTCCCAACCTTTGTGGCTGATCCCGTTGGTGATGCCCAAAAGGCCCTCTTCGTCTTCGCGGAAAACCCCGACCAGCTCCCCGCTGCCCAGTTCCGTCAAAAGCTCGTGCCCGTACCGGTCACTGACCGCCACCCGGAACGCCCGTCGCCCGGGAATCGCCCGGGTCGGGGCGTGTCCTCGAACGTACGCCAGGGCCTGTGCGGCTTGCCAATCGTGGGCCTGGACGACGCTGGGCTTCAGATTCAAGGCCTCCATCGCTCGGACGGAAACCGCCGAGAACAACGTGGCTTCCCAATAAAGGTCCCGTGTGGTGCGCTGCGCCCGGAACATCTCGACGGATCCGGCGAAATCGATTTCCTTCCCGCCGTAGTTGGTCCGGTACACAAAGGACCCCCGACCGTCCACCGTGGCCGTTCGAAGAAGGCGGGCGTCGTATTCTTTCCCGGCGTAGGCCCACCGGAAGGATTCCACCGCTTCCCCGTTCGCCACCCGCTCGCGCACGTCCGCGGGGACGTTCGACCAAAAGGCTTCCTGGCCCTCGTAGCCATTCGAGAACATTTCGGGGTGGGCGATGAAATTCACGGTCACGCCCTCGAATTCCGTTTCGTAAACGCCAAAAGTTTTTCCGTCCACAACCACCGTCGTTACCCGCAGGGCGGTGTGGGTGTGTTTGCCCCGGGTCAAGGGGAATTGGGACACCCCCTCCACCCCCCGGCTCAAGAAGAGGTCACGAACCTCCCGCGAAACACCCAATTGATGAAGAGGAACGAAAAGACGGGTTTTGACCCCTTGCCGCGATAATTCCGGCAACAGTTCCGTGACGACGTCCTGCACCCCCCCCGCCCCCCAAAAGGGGCCCTCGTAGGAAATGTGCACGACCTCCCCGTGGATGGCCGCGTCTTGTGGACGCGCCACCTGGACGCCGCCTTCGAGACCGGAATCGACGTTGGTGAGCAATTTTCGCGCCCAGGCCCCCAGCCAGCCGACGAAATCACCGGCGCCTTCCAACGGAGGGTGGGTCGCTTGCCACCACTTATCAAACCGGTCCGTCTCCCGGATCAGATCGGCGGCCACGCGGTCCGGGACTTGGACGAAGTTCTCATCAAAATAAGCCTGGGCGACGTAAAGGATTTTCCGGGGATCGTCGCTGTTCTTGGACGTCAAACCGCTGGCGTGGGCGCGGACGCGGCCGAAGGGACCGTTGAACACATATTGAAAATTGCCCTTGCCGCCGATCAGGTGGACTTCGAAGTCCCGGGGAACGCCCCGGTCGTAAAGCGGGTGATCGGAGGGAAGAACCACGTCCCCGATGCTCTTCAGGCTGTGAATGCTCTGGTTCAGTTTGCCGAGAGGGTCGATGTCCGCGCTCACGGCCCCCAAATCCGGGATGATCGGTTCGATCGGGGGAGCCCGGGGCTTTGGCGCCGCGGGAGGGGGCCCGACCGCGTAGTCCCGCGCTTGCTTGCCGGCGACCCGGGCCAAGGAATCCCGAATCGAGCGGACGTTGGACGCCAAATCCGCTTGCGCCTGCGTCAACGTCTTGCCTTTGAATTTCGTCACCAGACTTTTCCACCGGGCGGCGTCGGCCGGGGAGAGGCCGTCGGGGCGCAGGGTCTCGACCGGGGTCCCGGCGGAAAGCCCGGCCCCCGCCAAACGTTCCACCAGGGCGAGGTTCGCGGTGAAATTATCGATGTTCTCTTTTAAGGGTTCGAAACGCGAATCCGAGCCCCCGGCCACGCCCGCCGGCACCTCCACAAAGAGCGTCGGAACCCGCCAGGTCACCATGCCCGCCAAGCTCGCCGGTTGGAGGGCGGGGTGGGTTTTGTCTTTTTCCCACAACTGGGTCTGGCGGCGGTAATCGTTGATCAAATCAAACCGCATCGCCAGCAGTTCCTCCGGGTCGTTGCGCGCGTCGTAAAACCGCTTGAGCATCCCTTCGACATCCGATTCCGTGGCGTCCGGGGCGTTGAAGAACCGTCGTGAGAATTGCGCGATGTCGACCACGTAGTTGGCCGTATTGAACATCGGGAAATAGGCCGAAGCCTCATCGGGGGACAACCCCTTTAAGAAGGCCGCGTCGAACTGGAACTCTTCGGCCAAACCCCGCCGCTGGCCGAAATTGACCGGTCCCGGGACCCGCCCCGCTCTAAACTTGATGGCCGAACCGCCCTTGGCGCCTTTCGGCTTTTGGGCGACTTCGTTGATGAGCGGGGCGCCGGTCAGGCGCATCACCGCGAGCAACGCCGGGGAGGGGACCGCCGCCAAGTTGTCGATGTTGGCGATGAACTGAAAACGTTTGCCTTGCTTGAACACCTCGTAAGCCCGTCCGCTGACGATGAAGTCGATGAAGGATGTGTCGTGGGCGTCGGGCCACATCACCTCCAACAGATCGAGGTCCGGCACGCTGTGTTTGTAAAAGTCGCCGGACCGCGCGTCCAAGAGATGGGCTTCCCGCACCCGAAGCACTTTCACCGGCGCGGAGCCTTCGGCGGGGTGCGTGTACAGTCCGGGCGTGTACAACCATTCCGGCAGGTTTTCGAGAACAAATCCGGGCATGAAGCGTTCCATGAAATTGGGCTCGTAGCCGAGCCGGATGAGCTCTAAGCGGATTTGTTGGTCGGTCAAATGGCTGGTGTGGACATCCACCTCGAAACCCGCCCCGGTCTCGAGGTTGCGGGCCCGCGCCTGGGCCAAAACGATCTCCAGGATCCCCCGGGGCGAGCCTTCTTCGACCGGCACGGTGTAAACACCCTTGGCGATGTCGAGGATGATTTTTTGGCCCGTCTCATCGAAATCTTCCCGCGCGTAGCGCGTGCCTTTACCGGCCGCGCTCCGGGACGCCAGGCTCAATTTCTCGAGCGGCCGGCCCAGCAGATCCAGATCCTCCCGCGTTATTCGTAAATGGCCTTCCTCGTTGTACGACACCCGGGCCAACAACGCCGCCCGGTCGGCGGTTTTCATCGACGACCATCCGTCCGCCAAGAGCTTTTCAAATTGCTCCCGCGTCAACGGCAAAGCCATCGATTGACCGGGGCCGGGGAACCGCAGGGAATCGCCGACGCGGGCGTCGTCCCCCCGTGTCCAGGGGTCGAACTGGTCCAGGGATTGCGCGATCACGTTGATTTCACCGATCGGACGCGGATCGCGGATCAGGGCGTGCTGGCGGGTCAATTCTTGAACGAACTTCCAGAGAGGGAACGCGTCTCCCGTTTCGGGGTCCTGGTCGACGAGGTTCTTCTTTTTAAGCAGGGCGAGCGCTTTCTTGAACACGACGGACCAGGGGTCGGACCCGCCGAACACAGCCCCCAGGTGAAGCTGCGCCAAGACCCGGTCTTCCCGGGTGTATTGCCGCCGGACCAGGGTCGTGGCCATGGCCAGGTGTTGGTCCGGCGTCAGGTGGAGGTAGGCGTGCAAATAAGAAGTCCGTTCTCCGCGAAAACGGTCAAAAAAATTGTCCCACCGCGGCGCGGCCCCCGCCGCCCGCGCGGCCACCGCGCTGTGCAAAACCCGGAAGAGCGCCCGCGGCCGCGAGGACGCGGCCACCGCGTCGACCGCGGACTCCCCCCCCGGTTTCCCCGTTTTTTCAAAGTGGCGGATGTGTTCCATTTCGTGGCGAATCATTTCCCGGATCAATTCCCAGAAGCTCTCTCGGTCGGCACGCCCGGAAAGCGTGGGGAGCAGGTTCCTCAACCCGTCAAAGAGGGCCCGGGGCAAATAGGCCTGGTGGCGACGATGGCCGGGGTGCAAAGCCACATCCGCCGGGATGTCCCCCTCCACCACGATCAAATCGAAATCCGAGGGCCATTCCCCGGTGTCGAAAGCGTGGCGCAAAATCCCGCGCAACCCCAGGACGAAACCGTCGGTCGCCTCGGCGGGGGACAAGGTCGCGAGGGCTTTGTCGTTTTCTTGAACCCCGGGGCGATCCCCGTAAACGGCCGCCGCTTTTCCCGCTTTGATGAGGGCCTGGATGGCCCGGTTGACCCGCGCGTGTTCCGCGGACGACAGGTCGCCCCCCACCAGTCGGATGGCGGCCCCGGGCGCGGTCGGTTCGGCGGGTCCGATCGCGGCGCGCGCGTGCCCCAACTCCCGCCAGAGAAGCGCCCGCCATTCGTTCCGCAAAAGGCCGGGTTCCGTTAAGGCCGGGGCGGCCGCTTCCAAACCGGCCACCAGTTCATCGAGTTTGGCGCGGTGGCGCCACACCGGATAAGGATGGAGCGCAACGGCGGTGTAGCCTTGGGACCCCCGCTCGGTGGTTATGGCCGCGTCCGTGTCACGGCTCGCTTTGGCGACCGTGGCCACCAAACGGAATTCGGCGCGGTGATCGTTCAACCAACGGGCCACCGCCGCGGCGCCGGATTGGCCGTCGTTGGTGTTTGTTTGGGAATCCCCGAGGGGCAGGGCCGGAATATCCACCGCGGTTGTAAACAGGGCCTGGTCCCCCTGTTCCTCCCGGGCGAACCGGATGCGGATGTCCCGCGCGTGCCGCTCTTGCGCCTCGGGCGCGAAAAGTCCCTTGGCCATGATGATCATGCTCGCCGCCCCGATGCCGTGGCCGGACCGCGGTCCCCGGGGAAAACGGGGGGTCTCATCGGCCGGCGTGTGCGTTTTTAACAGAACGGCCGCCAATTCCGCCGGAAGGGGTTCCGAGGTCCTGTTGGACACCGTCAAAGAGAGGGCGCCGCGATTGAACACCAGACGGACCGCCGCCGGTCCATTGGGGTCCCCGTGCTGGGCGATATTGTCCAGGGGCTGTTCCAAGATTTTGGAAAACCGGTACAGGTTCAAAGTCGGCACCACGCGGGCGAGGCGCGCCAGGTCGGGGGCGTTTTCCATTTCACCGCGTTTGGCCGCCACGGCATGACCCGCGCCCGTCCATTCCAACAGAGTCACGGGCCCACGGGCCAAAGACAACGTTTCCGCTTCCAGGTTGAACCGATCGATGTCGGGGAAACGCGACCGCAGAGACGTTAGCGTGTTGAAGATTTCCTCGATTCGCATTTCCCGGTCCCGATCGCTCAGATTCTTCAAAAATTGGTTGTCCAGCGCGGTCCGCCAAGCGATCGCGGCGTTCTCGGCGCTTTTCCACGCTTCGTCCGCCATTAAAAGAGAGACCGCCGTCGGCGTGTCCGCCTCTATCACCGGAGCCACGTAAGTGAATGACACTTTGCGCAGCGGCGCCCCCTCCGCACGTTTAATCACGGGACCGGAATCGCTCCACAGGGCTTTCCGGGAGACCGGCCCCGGGCTTTGACGAACCTCGCCGATCACGTAAGACGTCCCTTCCCCGTCGTTGGTGCTGGGCCCCCGTAGATTTTCATCGGCCATTAACCCAAAAAGCAAGGAGGATGTTTTGGTGTAGACGCGGCCGGGCAAGGTGATCGTATCCGACGGAGTCTTTCGCGCGCCCGCGTCGGGATGGAGCGGCAATTCGGAGAAAGAACCGTTGGACGCCTCGATCACGAGATACCCGGCCTTGCGCGAGACCGTCAAGGCCACCGGTGTTCGGGGATCAAAAGCCCCGTGTTGAAGGATGTTTTGAATCGTCAAAGTTAAAACGAATCGGATCTGTTCGTATTCCGCGTCCGAAAGTTCCCCCCGCACCGACTCAACAAACCCGGTCTCGGAGGATTCCGCTTCGGCGCGGGTTTTCCAGAGGGCGGACCCGATGACGCGGTCGGGCGACAGGAGGGAAAGAGTCAGCAGGTCCAACCCCAGGGCGTCCAGAGAAGGATTCCCCTCAACGACTTTTTTGATCTCTTCCCGCAGGGCCCCGAGACGTTCCCCGCGGGGGGCTCCCGTGGCGCCCCGCAGCCAAAGGGACTCCACGAGCCGTGGCCACCAAACATCCGGGGGCGTGGCGAGACCGGGGAGATTGTATTTCTGAACGGCCGCGACCGTCAGCGCCAACCGACGAGCGTCGCTTGGATCGGTCCCCGCGGCCAACCCCTCTTCGACCGTGCGCACCGCGTGATCGATCAGGGTCCGCTCCGTGGCCACGCCGAACCAGCCGCGACCCAGCGTTTCTTGGAAGGCGGCCTGGGCGGTGGAAGCGGCGCCGCCGAACCCGCCGCGGTCCGCTCCCCGGACGTACTTTTGAAATTCCGTCGAAAGGGCCGTCGTGTCCGGGAAGCCGGCCGTCTCAATTCGGGTTCTCAAATAATCGCGGTTCATGTCCCGGTAACCGTCCCCGACGTCGGCCATGGCGAGGATCAACGCCATTCGGACGTGGCGTTCGGTCATGCCCTCGATGGCGTTCGGCGGGTGTTGGCCCAGCGGTCCGATGGCGCTGTGGGCGCGAAGGACCAATTCAGCGTCCGGCCCCAGATTCAATTGGTGCCGGGCCAACATTTCAAACACCGCTTCCTCGTGGGCGGCGAGCGCCCTGTGCGCCGCCGACCCGCGCTCGTGGTACCGCTTTTCCAATATACTTTCCGCGCAATCTTCGTGAAACTTGCCCATGTCGTGGGCGGCGGCCGCCACGGCAAGAATTTGTCGGTCCACGAGGGGGAGGTTTTGCTCTTCCCCCAAACGCAAAACCAGGTCCCGCGTGCGCCGGATGTGGCCCAAAATAGGACTCAATTTCTCGACGGGGATGCCGTTCTTCCTCGAAACCTCTTCGATCGCGACGCGGTGGGCCCTTTCGATGCGGCGCTCCTCCGACGTCAAACGGCGAAGGTTGATCTGACGCCGCAGCGCGGCAAACAAACGGCGGGGCAGAGCGGACGCCGCGTCCACCCAGGCGACCGCGCCCAAATCGCCGCGGGGAATGTCTTGCGCATCGTAAACCCGGACGTTCGCCTCCATTCCATCCAGCGCGAACCGACCGCTGTAGACCGGGGTCGCGGCGGGAAAACTTTCTTCGCCCCCCAAAGGCGCCGCCAGCACAACAAAGGGTTTTTGCACCCCCGACCGCGTCTCAAGATAGATGGAAACGGCGTCGAGCGTTTCGCGGAATTTTACGGGCCGGGCGGTCACGGCCTTGATGGACTTGAACCCCGAGGCCCAGGTCTCAAACCGGGCTTGGTCTTCGCCTTGGAAACCGGTTTTGACTTCGCCAAGGAATGAATCAAGCGTGTCCCACAGGGCTTCCGCCGCCTGCCGCCGGGCGTCCCCCTGGGGGACGTCGGCCAGCGTCCCCTCCACTTGGGTGAGCGGCGCGTAGGCCAAATTGATGACGTCCCCGGCGAGCAGCGTCTCGATGGGGAGCGGCGCGCGGGCGAAGACGTCCAGCGGGCGGGACGCCTCGGGAACACGGGACAAGCGCGGCGCGACCACGGCGAACGACACGCCTTTTTCACGCAAAATCTCGGACAAGCCCGCCGTGTGAAACCCTCCCGTGACCAACACCCCGGTCGAGGCTTTTTCAACCTTCATTTTATTCAAGAGGTTCTCGGCCAGGGCGCGGTTGCGCTCCAACGCGGCGGCGCAAAAACCTTCGAAGGGGGCCAGCAAGTCCTCGGGCAATTCGGCCTCGGCGCCTTTCCCCGTCAACCCGGCCAGGATGGTTGGAATTTGACGCAGGGCGTCGCGGTCCCCGCGATAGGCGTCCCACTCCGCGGGCGTCAGGGTGTGGCGGGCGAGTTTCTCAAGCAAAACCAAACCGCGGCGGGCCGCCACAAGACGCCGGGCCTCGTCCGTGGTGGCAAGACCCTTCAGGGCGGTCCGTTCCAGGGCGTCCAACTCCTCCAAAAGCCGTTCGCGGTGAATCGTTTCGGCCGATAGGCTGTAGGCGATGTAGGCGTTAAGGGCCGGGTAAGCGGCGAGGCGCAGGCCGTGATCCCGGCAGAAATTCTGGAGAAACGCGAAGTATCGGCCGTGGGTCATCGCGCCGGCCCGGAAACGCAGGCTTTGGTTGATGAGGCGGTCGAGGGCGGCCGGGGAAAGAACCCGCACCAACGCCTCTATAAGGACCTGCCGCTCCGCTTCCACCCGTTTAAAATCGAGGCGTTTTTCCTCCATCAAAACCTTCACCAACCGCTCGACGTTCGGAAATCGGGCCTTGTCGGCCGCGACCGCCCAGAGGGATTGGGTGTATTCCCCCAGGGATTCCTTTTTCGCAAGGTGGGCCAGGCGACGGTCGTCCAAGGCGCGCAGGGCCGGGGGGTAAACCCGGCCGCGCAAGGCCGCGGCCGAGGCGTCCAGCGCCTCAAGGCGTTTGAGGAAAACGGCGCGCGTCCGCTCCGACGCGACGAAAGCATCCACGTGTTTTTTGTAGAGGGCGGCGTCCTCCACCCCCCAAAGGGTCGGGGACCGGGGGGCCGCGACGGCGGCGGCTTCGGGTCCCGTGAGGTAACCCAGGCGGACAAATTCACCGGCCAGGGCGCGGGCCACGTCGGGGGACGCGGCGCGATAGGGGGTTAAATTGAATGCGCCGACGGCGCCTTCGAGGCCCACCACGTCGGCGCGCCGCGCGGCGGACAACGCTTCCACCAATCCCCCGAGGTGGCGCTGCGCCTCTTCGATTTCGTGCACGTCCTGCAGGTGAATGACCACCGGCGTGTTCGCCCCGGGGGCCACATGCAACCGCCGGATTTCGCCGTGGGCAGTCACCGCCGCCGGCAACCAGCCGAAGGCCCGGGTCGCCGCCGGAGACAGGGGGGCGTTTTCTTCCGTCCCGGGCGGGTTGTCGGTCGGGAACAGGGTTGAGGGTCGGGTGGGGAAAATGGCGTCGGTCGCCGGGGAGGCCAATCCCCCGGGCAGACGGGCGTATTGGGCCCCGGCGGCGCGCTGCCGAACGGCGGCCGCGCGGCGCTCCTTCCACACGCTCGCTTCCGCGGCGTGGGCGCCAACGACGTTGCTAAAAACGTAGGCGACCGCCAGGCCGCCCGCCGTTATACGCCGATGAAGGTTAATGGACTTGGTTTTTGTCTCGTTTGTCCGCATAAAAAGGTGTCAATAATTTTTCACAAAGGCGACAGATCCCGCTCCCGCCGACGCCGCGCCCCAACGGAAGGGGCAGGTCGGCGTCCACCGGATGGATTCGCCGTCGAGGACCGTTGATCCAAAGATAAGCGATTTGGGGTTCTTTGCAAGAGGTATTTTCGATCGTGGTGTTTCCCATAAAGGCCTCCTTGGACGCCTTCCCGACACCCCTATTAAACCCAACCGCCCTTAAGATGACCTTTTGGAAATGTAAATAAGTTGTAAACAATATTCCCGCCGGTGTGGGCGAGCGTGCCGTTAAAAAGAACGCGTTTGTTTAAAGGACGGCCATGGCGTCGCCGTAAGAAAGGAAACGGTAGCGACGGTCCATGGCTTCTTGGTAGGCGGAACGGAGGAGGGGAACGCCCGTGAAAGCCGCGGTCAACAGCAACGGGGTGTGCCCCGGCATGTGGAAGTTGGTCACCAATCGATCGACGGATCGAAACCTGTGGCCGGGGGTGATAAAAAGGCGCGCTTCGGCCGTTTCGGGAACAACCGCCCCGCCCCGGAACGCCGATTCCAACGTGCGGACCACGGTGGTGCCCACCGCCCAAACGCGGCGCCCGGCGGACCGGGCGGCGTTGATCCGCCGGGCGGCGTCCTCGGTCACTCGGTAAAGTTCGGGCAGCATTGGGTGGGCCCGGTAATCGGAAGCGGTCACCGGGCGGAAGGTGCCCCAGCCGACCCACAGGGTCACACGGACCACATCGACCCCGGCGTCCTCAATTTTTTTCAACAAAGCCGGGGTGAAATGGAGCCCCGCGGTCGGCGCGGCCACGGCCCCCGGGGGGAGCGGCGCCGCCGGTCCGGCGGCGGGATACTCCGCGGCCGTCGCCCGGGCGTAAACGTTTTGATAGTACTCCCGATCGCCGGGGGCGTCGCCCGTCGGCCGCTTGATGTAGGGCGGCAGGGGGACTTCCCCGCACCGCTCCAGGTCCGGGGGACGATCGAACACCAGCTCGTATTCCCCCTCGGGGCGCGCGGCGGCGACACGAACGGTCGTTCCGTCGGACAGGGTGGCCGCTTGACCGACTTTCGGCCGCGGCGTGACCAGGGACGTCCACCGCGCGTCCCCCCCGGGAAACCGCGCGAGCAGCAAAAACTGGATTTTCCCGCCCGTGCCCTTGCGTCCCCGCAACCGAACGGGCGCCACGCGCACGTCGTTCAAAACCAAAGCGTCGCCGGGGGCCAACCAGTCGGGCAGGTCACGGAACACGCGGTGGTCCAGCCGCCCGGTGGATCGATCGACCACCAACAGGCGCGCCGCGTCCCGCTCCGCCAACGGGGTCTGGGCGATCAAGTCCTCGGGCAAAGCGGGAAAACCCAAGTCCGCGGCGGGGGGGGTCAATCCTTCCAATCGCGCACCTCGACCGCGCGGTAATAAATGCGCAAAATCTGCCCGTAGGCCATGCTTTGGTCGGCCAATTCCTTCATGCCCCACTGGCACAGCCCCACACCGTGCCCCCAGCCGCGCCCGTGAAACTGCCACGCCCCGTCGAGCTTGGAGATTCCGGCGATGAGCGTGCTGCGGATTCGGCGCGGGTCGACGATGTTGCGGAATTCGTTGGCGGGAATGTCCCGGGACCTTTTTTGCCCGTACACGCGAAAGCGGTGCACGCGCCCCGTCCCGGTCCGGCTGAGGACGCCGATGGCGCGCACCTCGCCCAAATCGTAACCGGCGGCGTTCAGGCGAGCGGTCACCAGTTCCGTCGGAACGCGCGCCTTCCAAAAATAGTGGGGCGAACCCCGGCACCAGCCGCAACGGGCCGCTTTGAGATGGGGTTGCCCCGCGTGCCGCCAGACGTTCTGGGCGGATTCGGTCGAGCCTCCGCAACAGGAATGATAGACCGTGCTGACCAACCGTTTTTTGCGGTCCATGACCACCTCGCCGCGCGTGCGGCGAAGGACCGCGTCGGTGGCGGGCCGTTCCGCCGCCGCGCCGCCGTAGGCCTGGCAATGGGGGGTGGCGCACAAATCGTAGCCGCGGCTCCCGTGTCGGCCGCGGTTCAAAACGGCATAGGTCCGACTGATGACGGCCTGGGCTTTCAGCGCTTCGGTGGGCCAGGCCTCGTTGGTTTCCATGTGGAGAACCCCCCGCAAATAGGTCTCCACCCCCACGACATTGACGATTCGCACCGCGCGCCCCACCCGTTCCAATTCCACTTTTCCCCGGTAGGGGCGCCGGTTGATCAAGACGGGGTCGTCCTCCTTTGGGGCGCTCAGGACGACGGGAGAGGACCAGAGGACTTTCCCCAGGGAGAAACCCCGGTCGGTCAAACGCAGGCGTTGCTCGTCTTTCCATCGGTGGACGCGGTCCAGGCCCTTGGCCCGAACGCGATAGGCCCCGGGACCCAGGACGATTTCGGGAGCGGCGTCGGCCAGGCCGACCCGCAGGACCGTGGACCGGTCGCGCCGGGGATCGGGCGCCCGCAGATCCGCCGACGGCGCGGCGAGGGGACTTGTTCCGGCCACGGCGAGGGAGACGACCAGCGCCGCGGCGATGCGCGTCGATGGGTTCACGCCGTGGGGGTTTCGGGCTCGGCGGAGGGAAAAAGAGCGCCCTGGACGGAGGGCGGAGGCTTGAGGCCCAGGTGGGCGCAGGCCGCGGGGGTGGCCACTCGACCGCGGGGGGTGCGCAGCAGGAACCCCGCCTTGATTAAAAACGGCTCGTACACGTCCTCCAGGGTGTCCCGCTGCTCGCTGACGGCGACGGAGAGGGTGTCCGCCCCCACGGGCCCGCCCGCGAATTTCGTGATCAGGGTCGAAAGGATTTTCCGATCGATGGCGTCAAGCCCCACGCGGTCCACCTCCAGGGCGTCGAGCGCCTGGCGGGCCACGGCCGGCACGATCCGACCGCCGGTTTCAACGGTCGCGAAATCCCGGACCCGGCGAAGCAGGCGGTTGGCGACGCGGGGCGTGCCCCGGGCGCGGTGGGCGATTTCCCGGGCGGCCTCGCCGTCGATGGGCGCGTTCAGAAGCGCGCTCGACCGCTCGACGATGACGCCGAGGTCCGCCTCGTCATAAAAATCCAGGTGCGCCACGATGCCGAACCGGTCCCGCAGGGGGCCGGTCAAAAGCCCGGCCCGGGTGGTGGCCCCCACGAGGGTGAACCGCGGCAGGGGCAGTTTGATCGTCTTGGCCGAGGGCCCCTGCCCGATGATGATGTCGAGGGCAAAATCCTCCATGGCGGGGTAGAGGGCCTCCTCGACCGCGTGGTTCAGGCGGTGGATCTCGTCGATGAAAAAAACGTCCCCCTCTTTGAGGCCCGTCAAAATCGCGGCCAGATCGCCGACGCGCTCGAGCACTGGCCCGGAGGTTTGCCGAAGCCCGACGCCCATTTCCTGGGCGATGATGTGGGCCAGGGTGGTCTTCCCCAGGCCCGGCGGCGCGGAAAAAAGGCAATGGTCCAGGGGTTCGTTCCGCTGACGGGCCGCCTGGATGAACACGGAGAGATTTTTCTTGAGTTTGTCCTGGCCCACGAAATCCGCGAGGCGTTTCGGGCGGAGGGCCGTGTCCACCGGTTCCTCGCCGCCGAGGAGCTCGGGCCCGACGGGCCGGATCGCCTCCGTCACGACCGACCCACCAGCCGACCGAGGGCGTCGCGAATCAAGTCCTGCGGGGATCCCTCGGTGCCCCGGGCGGCGCGGGCCGCCTCGGCGGCGGCGCGGGCGCTGGGTTCGCGGTAGCCGAGCGCGACCAGGCCGGCGACGGCTTCCTCAAAAGCGCTGTCGAGGAGCGGGGCGCCCGGCGCGGCGGGGAGGGCGGCGTCCAGCTTGCCCTGCAGGGCGACCACCAATTTTTCGGCCGTTTTGGCCGTGAAGCCGAACAGGCCCACGAGCGCGGCGGGGGTCTTGGTGGACACCGCGCGGTGAAAATCGGGCAGGGATTTGACGGCTTTGTCGAGCAGTTCCAGGGCTTTTTTGGCGCCGGTGTTGGGGATGTGGTCCCGAAAAACGTCGAAGAGGCGGCGCTCGTCCTCGGACAGGAAACCGTAGAGGGTGGTGCCCCCGCCGTACATGGCGGTGGACTCCACGACAAAAAGCCGGACCTCCTGCCCGTCGGGGGGCAGCCGCGCGACGGCCGAGGCGCCGAGCGCGACCTCGTACCCCACGCCGGCGACGTCCAGCACGACCCCCCCGTCGCGGCGTTCCACCACGGCGCCCCGCAGTCGGGCGATCATCGAACGAGCACCGCCGCCGTGTTCAAGTGGCAGAGAGCGATGGCCAAGGCGTCGGCCGCGTCGTCGGGTTTGGGCGGGGCGGGCAGGCGCAGCAGCCTTTGCACCATGTTTTGCATTTGGGATTTGTCGGCCGCGCCGTAGCCGGTCAAGGCGACCTTCACCTGGCGGGGGTTGTATTCGTGGATGGGCAGACCCAGTTCGGCCAGGGTGTACAAGAGGACGCCGCGCCCGTGGCCCACGGAGCTGGCGGTGCGGCTGTCCTTGGCGATGAACAAATCTTCGATGGCGGCCACGGCGGGGGCTTCCCGAGCGACCACGTCGCGCAGGGCCCGGGCGATTTCCTGAAGGCGCTGGGGCCAGGGGGTCCGGGGGCCGGTGACGATGGCGCCGTACCCGTGAGCGCGGTAGCCGTCCCCGGCCCGCTCGACCACGGCCCAGCCGGTGGTGGCCATGCCGGGGTCGATGCCGAGAACTTTCATGCCGTCGGCCGGCGGCTCAGTCCCGGTCCTCGACATCGGCGTTGGCGTAAACGTCCTTGACGTCGTCGTGGTTTTCCAAATCCTCCAGCAGTTGCGCCATCTTGCCGCCGTCGGCGCCCGCCAACGCCACCCGCGTGGAGGGCACCAACGTGACCGCGGCGACCGCGGTCGGGATCCCGGCGGCGGCCACGGCGGACCGGACTTTTTCAAAATCGGCGGGCGCCGACAGCACTTCGTAGACTTCGGGGTCGTCGGACTTCATGTCCTCGGCGCCGGCGTCCAGGGCCACGGTCATCAATTTGTCCTCGTCCTTCCAAGCGCTTTTTTCCACCACGATCTGGCCCTTGGCCTGAAACATCCAGCCCACGCAACCCGATTCCCCGAGATTGCCCCCGTGGGTGGAAAACATTTTGCGGAACTCCGAGGTGGTCCGGTTTTTGTTGTCGGTCGTGCCCGTCACCAGGACGGCGGCCCCGCCGGGGCCGTAGCCTTCGTAGGAGACCTCTTCGAACACCACGCCGGGGATTTCCCCGGTGCCGCGTTGAATGGCCTTTTTGACGTTGTCCGACGGCATATTCGCCGCCTTGGCGTCCTCGATCGCCTTGCGCAGGCGGGGGTTGTTTTCCGGTAAACCGCCCCCCGTTTTGGCGGCGATGGTCAATTCGCGGACGATGCGCGTGAACACCTTCCCTCGTTTAGCGTCCGCGGCGCCTTTTTTGTGCTTGATCCCTGCCCAACGGCTGTGGCCCGACATGCGCGGCTCCTTTAAAAGCGAATGGGGCATTTTAACAGATGCGTCGGCCCCGGAAAACCCCTCGCCGAGGCGACCAAATCCATTATACTGAAAGGCCATGAAACCCCGTTGGGCCCTCCCCCGCCCCGCTCTGGCCTCTCTTTTGGGCCTGGCGCTGGCTTTCCCCCCCGCCGCGACCGCCGCGCCCCCGTCCTTCCGGGGCCACCGCATCGCCCGGGTCTATATTTTGCGGCGGGCCATTTTCGACACGAGCGTCCCCTCGGAAAACAAGCGTTTGTACCGGTTCGTCAACCATCTGCATTTTTCCACCCGGGACAACACCATTCGCAATCAATTGCTTTTCAAACCGGGCGACCCTTACGACCCGGATCTCGCGGAGGAGACCGAACGCGCGTTGCGGCGGATCCTCCGCTTGCGCGACGTGCACGTCCGCCCGATGCCGGTCGGCAACCGGCGGGTGGATGTGGTGGTGGAAACCCAGGACACCTGGACCACGGAACCCTACGCCTCGGTCTCGAGCACGGGCGGGGAAACCAAGTACCGGTTCGGGGTGCGCGAACGCAACCTCTTCGGGCTCGGCAAGCAGATCAACGTGTCGTACAAAAAAGACCTCGACAACATCAGCCGCGGGCTTTCCTACGACGACCCCGGCTTGTTCGGCACGCGCCTGCGCCTGGCCGGGGTCTACGAGGACACCGACGAGGGCTCCGCGCGGGCGCTCAAACTGGAGCGGCCCTTCTTTTCCAGCTTGACCCCTTTCGCTTTCAAGGGTTCCGGCGACTACAATAAAAAAGACACCCTCCTCTACGCCGACGGGGACGAAGTCGCCCGGTTCACCAACGAGGACCGGTCCTTGGGCGGCGGCGTGGGCGTGTCCCTCTGGTCCACCCCCCGTCGGATCCGCCGCCTGGGCGTGGCCTACCGGTACGAACACGAACGGCTGGAAACCCCGGTCCCCGTCCCCGGCCTGGAGACCGACCGGGTCTACCATTATTTCGGCCCGACCCTGGAATGGAGCCGCAACCGGTTCATCACGACCGACCACATCCGATTGTTCAGCCGCGAGGAGGACTACAACATGGGCCCCACGCTGGACCTGCGCGCGGGCTTCTCAAGCCAACGATGGGTCACGGGATCCCGCAACGCGACCTCCGTTGAAGGCGTCTGGAGCCGGGGGATCGCCCGGTCCCGCCACGCGTTCGCGTTGCTGACCGTCGCCGGGCGCGGCCGCTACGAAAACGGGTGGGAAAACGCCCAACAGCGGTGGGACCTCGAATATTACAATCACGCGAAAAAATGGACGACCTGGGCGGCCCACGCGGCCTGGGAGAACGTGCTGAACCCCTCGGTGGACACCCAACTTCTTCTGGGCGGGGACCGGGGCCTGCGCGGTTACCCCGTGAGCGCGTTCGAGGGCAACCGCCTGTTTGTCGCCAACCTGGAAAACCGGATTTTCATTGTCGACGACATTTTGAACTTCTTCGGTCTGGGCGCGGCGGCCTTCGCCGACGTGGGATACGCCTGGGCCCGGGGCGAGCCCGTCAAAGCCGCCGATCTGCGGGGCGATTACGGCGTGGGGCTCCGCCTTCACCTGTCCCGGGCGAGCCTGGGCAACGTCCTGCGGTTCGATTTGGCCTGGCCAACGCGGGCGCACGACGACGGAAACCGTTCCCCGGTTTTCACGTTCGCCACCGGGCACGTGTTTTGACGGCGGCTATGCTAGGATAGGAGACCCATGACGCTTTCCACCGGTTACACTTTGATGGAAAAAGGGGCGGATTTGACCCTGATTTGGATGAGCCCCACCCTGCCGTTGTTTTTCACGGTGCTGGCCATGGTCGGGTTGGTGTTGATGCCTTTGGCGTTTTTCTTCCGCGCGCGGGTGGCGCCTTGGACGGTCCGTCATTTGCATTGGGGATTGAGCGCGCGCGCCCTGGGGTTTTTGGCCCCGACGCTGTCCATCCTTTGCGGGGTGGGATTGTTATTCGCTCGACCCGCCCGGCCGGTGATCGAGTGGCGTTTTACCAAGGACGGCCTTGCGATTCAAAGCTTGAACGGGCCGGCCAAAATGGCCTGGTCGGAGGTGGCCTCGGTCCGTTTCGACGACCGGGCCCCCGACCAAAGCAACGCCGCCCTGGTGCTTCAATCCACCGACAAAAGGGAGATTTGGCTGATCCTCGAATGGCTTGTGCCCACCCACCGGCAAAAGGTGTTGGACCGGGTGAACGCGGGGGTCCCCCGGAAGGCCAAAGTCCAACAACCGAAAACGGCGAATTAATTCCGCAACGCTCGGCGGCGTTCCCGCCCCCACAAAAAAGCGTACACGACCACCCACAGGCCCGCCCACAAACGAACCCCCCACGCCAGGGCGGGACCGCAGCGGCGGGCGTCGGCGCAGGGCCGCACGTAACGGGCCAGGAAACCCTCGGTGTACACCCCGGCGGGATCGTAATTTGAACGGAGGAAATTTTCAAGGACGGTCAGAGGGCAATAAAACGCCCAAAAAAAAGCCGTCGCGAGCAAGAGAGTCACCACCCAGGTCCGACCCACCGGTCGCCGCAAAGCCCAAAAGGGTCCCAGGACCACCGCCAGCACCCACAAACCGTGAATGAGGGCGACCCCATCGGCCGCCAATCGCCAAAGCATTGATTTCCTCCTTTCCAGGGAATCATACACGAAATTTTTCCGATTTCCCCGCCGGCTCACTGTTACAAGCAATTTACATCCACTTAATGCGACATTCGCCTAGGGTCATTAAGCTATTAGGAATGAACTTTACTTTGATTCCCCGCCCCGCCCCTGTTTTGCGTTTCGCCCTGGCCGCCGTTGTTTTCGCGGTTCAAGGGGTGGGCCTCTACGCCCAAGAAAGCTCTCTTTGGGATTCCCGGCGGGAGATTTCCCGCCGGTTGCGATCACAAGAATCGACACACGCCCCGAGTGTGAATCCTTCCCCCCTTCTGGCGGCCCTCCCGGGCGCGGCTCCCCTCGCTTTCGACCGACCAGCCGCCCCACCGGCTTCGCCGTCCGATTGGCTCTCGGCCCTGGTGGCCGAACACGGCTGGGTGCGCGAAGCACACATTTCCCCGCGTTCCGGAGCGCCGCTCATCGTCCACATTCAAGACGCCCACGGCGTTGAGGACGCCCAACGGCACATCGCCGCCTTGGTGGGCCGCCTGGCCGACGCCGATCCCGCGGGCCCCGTGGCGCTCGAAGGGGCTTCGGGCCCCATCGATGTCGAAGCCCTGCGGCGTTTTCCCGACAGCGCGACAACCGGAACCATCGCCGATTTTCTCCTTCAGCGGGGCCTCATCGCCGGCCCGGAACACGCGGCGCTCACCGCGCCCCGAAGCCCTCTCGTCATCGGCGCCGAGGACGACGACCTTTACCACCAAAACGTGGCCGCGCTCCGCGCCGCGCGGGCCAACGCGGCCCCGCTTCGGGACCGTCTCCGGCGATTCCAAGACCGCCTCGACCGCGCGGAGCTCGCCCACGCTTCGCCGGCCCTGCGGGCGTTTCACCGGCGGACGCGCGACCACGACGAAGGTCGATTGTCGCTCACGGCGTATTTGGAGTATTTGAACGGAGCGGTTCCGGCGCGCGCGTTACCGAAGGCGCCCAACATCGAGGCGCTGAATAAAATCGCCCGACTCGAAAGAACGCTGGATTTCAAGGCGGTGGAAGTCGAGCGGCGCCGACTGGTCAACGCCCTGGTGGACCGTCTGCCAAGGCCCGCCTTGGCGGACCTCGTTTCCAGCGGCCTCGACGTGCGGGCGGGCCGGATGAGCGTGGGTCGATACCACGCGCGCCTCCGGTCCGTGGCGCGCGCCCACGGCGTCGACCTCCGCGCCTTCGCCCCCCTTTCCGCTTACATCGATTACGTGTCCTCGGCCGACGCCATCGATCGCGCGGCCCTTTTGGAGGAAATCGCCGTCCGTCGAAATCGCGTCCAAAACGCCTTGGCCCGGACCCCCCGGGAACGGGCGCTGGTCGGAATCGCGCGGGACCTGGCGCTTTTGGAAAAAGCCTTCGCCCACACGCTGGCCCCGACGGACTGGCGCGATTACACGGCGCGGCGCGACGGGCTCCTCGCCCTGAACGCCCGGTACCAGGGCCTTGACCCGGCCGCGGACGCGACGGACTTCACGGCCGCGGAATTAAAACCCTTTGAGGATTTCTGCGAATTGGCCTTGAGCCGGAACGCGGCCCTGTCCCAAAACCTCCTCGACGCCATCGCCGCCCGCGGCGCCGACCGGGGCGTGCTGGTGGCGGGGGGCTTCCACACCGACGGTTTGATGGCCCTCTGGCGGCGCCAACAGGTGTCCTACGTGGTGGTCGCTCCCGCGATGCGCGAGATCCCCGCCGACAACCCCTATCTGGACCTCCTCGCCCAGGACCCCCTGCCCATCGAAAAGCTGGTCTCGGGCGAGCGGGTTTACCTCTCGCGCCCCATCGCGCTGGCGGGGCCGGGCGTGGTTCAGCGTTTTTACTTGGCCCTCCAGCACCTGATGCAAACCGGACGGACCACCGTCGCCGAACCCGGCGTGACGGTGTCCCGCGACCCCCTGCGGGGCGGCGTGTCGTTCCGCATCGGCACCAACGACCTCCACGCCCGGTTCAACGACGCCGCCGAAACCTGGGCGGCCCGCTGGCGAAACAACTTCGACCCGGGACCAAACACGGTCGGCGGAATGATGTTCTGGCTCCCGCGATTGTGGAACGCGTCCACCCCCAAGGCGTTGCATGTCACCGCGGCCCGCTACCGAGGCCTTTCGGTGCCGACGGAAGCCGGTCTCGCCGGGCTCATCGCCGCCGGGATCGGCGCGGCCGTCGGCCTGCCGGGGGATTTCGATTTGTTCGTCCGTCTGTCCCTCGCCGCTTACGCCGTGCTCCACCTCGGGGATTTCCTCACCCGCGATCGCCGCCGTGCCAAGGGCAACGCCGCCTTGGCGGCGGGGCTCGTCGCGGTGGCGGGTCTCCTGTTGGGCCTGCCCGCCGATGGAACGGCCGTCGTGGGTTTGACCCCCGCCCAAGTGGCCTATCTCGTTTTTCTCGGCCTGCACGCGACCGTGAACCTTCTCGTCATTCGATTCCCCCGCGCGGGACGACCCACGCCTCCCACCCCCCGACCCGCGCGCCCCGTTGGCACCGTCCCCCGGGCGGCGATCCTGATATTGACCCACAACGACACCGGCGACACGGTGCGCGCCATCGAACGAATGGCCGCCTGGCCCGCTGGGAAAACCCCTTGGGAGTTGATCGTGGTCGACAACGCCTCGACCGACGCGCCGGCCGAAACCCTGGCCCGGGCCGTGGCGCAAGTCCCCCGGAGCACATTGATCGTCAACGACCGGAACACCGGGGCCGCGGAGGGTCGCAACGTCGGACTGAGGCGCCTCCTCGAACGGGCGCCCGCCGACAGACCGGATTATGTTTTCCTGGTCGACAGCGATGTGCGCCTCACGGCGTCCAGCTTGGAGGATATGGTCGTGGCGGCGGAGTCCGATTCCCCGGACCGGGTGGCCTGGGCGCCGCCCCTCCACTTTGAAAACCGTCCCGATCGGGTGTGGCGAAACTGGTACCACAACGTGTGGCGCTGGCCCGGGCAATGGGCCTCGGACCGGGGCAACGGCGTCCCCACCGGGGAGAAGGCCGCTGTGGATGGGGTGGCCACAGCGGCGGTCCTGGTCCGTTTGGAGGCTTTTTCCAAACACGGGCTTTTTAAATCAGGCTACTTTTTCGGCAACGAAGACCGCGATTGGTTTTCCCGTGTGCGACAAGGCGGCGACCAAATCGCCATGGCGCCCGTGCGGGAAAAAATTTTACACAACGTCCATCAGAGTTTGGACGGGGACCTTTATGGCAATTTTTCTCCCGCGCGCACTTACTACATTGTCCGATCTATGGTTTTGATCTTCACTTACAATTCCCCCCTCGCTTCCAAACCCCTGTTGCGACTGGTCGAAACAACGTTAACCATTCTCCGAGTCCTCCGGGTGGCGGTCCGGACCCGGAATCCCCGCGTGCTAACGGCGGCCTGGGCGGGCTTTGTGGATGGCCTGCGCGGCCGGGACGGCGAAGGGCGGGGGGCGGATTTTCGAAACCAACCGATGGAGCCGGGCCGCCGGACGGCTCCCGCATTGCCCGCGACGCGTCGTTATCTGGGAGAAGTCCTCGTTCTCGCAACGGCCTTGACCGGGCTCTTCGCGCTGACGCTCGATTGGTCGGCCTCCTCGACCCCGATCGCCGCGCTGTATTTGGCCATCACCTTCGTTTTGAACGGGGGCGTGGCCGATTTGATTCTCCTCACGCTTCGTTCCGCTTTCCCCGTGAAGGGCGCCGCGGTGTTGCGGCGTTCGAATTTCAGCGACGGTGTCCCCGACGGTGCCCGGACGGCGTTGACGTACATGCTCCGGTCGACCCACCGGGAAAGCTCGGCGGAAGCCGTGGACAATATGACGCGGTCGTACCTCGACAATCTGGATCCCCGGGGGAACGTGATCGCCGTGCTCGTCAGCGCCTCCGCGCCCCGGGGCATCGTGACCCACGAATTGGATTCGATCGAAAACGCGCGTGAACAGATACGGCGGATTTTATCCGAAGAAGCCGGGGCACGACGCGCGGGTCGGGCCGTCCCCGGACCGCGGGACGATTTTTGGTTGTTCCATGAGACCCGCTGGGAGGCCGCGGGTCTGACGGGAGGCGCGCGGGACGCCGCCGTTCTCGATCTGATCGAGCGGACCGCCCAAGGTCTCAAATACCTCCACCGCGCCTCGACCGTATTAAAGAAACCCGGTCAGTACCTTGATTTCATGGCGTTGGCGACGCGGGGCCAAGAACGCCCGATCAACTATTTGGACCGGGGCGATCGCAGCGCGGAGAAACCGACGTTCGGCGCGCGCGGCAACATTGAACCGCCCCCCGGCCCCAACGACCCCGAAATCGACGCGTTGGACCAACGAATGGCCGCGGACATTGCCGGCCTGCGGGAAGGGCGCTCCTCGTTCGGGGAAAACCCCCGTCCCGTTGTCTTCAGCATTTTAATGGACGCCGACAACCGAGCGCCACCGGGAACAATTCGCCGTTTGGTTGAAATCGGCGCCGCCAACCCGGACCGTGGGTTCATTCAACCCGGCCTTCTTCCGGCCCGCCTCGAAACGTGGACCCAATTCCGCAGCACCCTGACCCACCGGTGGATGTCCCGCATCCCGGAAACCCAGTTTCAACTTCTCGGGCGGGGAGGGGCCTACGGCAAAGGACTCGCCCGCAACGAAACCTTTTTGGACCAATTTGTCGGGACCCCCGCCTCCCCCCGGGAGGTTTTGCCCCCCGCCCTGCTCAGCCACGACACGATTGAAGCTCTGTTTCTCAACCCGGCGTACACCGGAGATGTTGCGTTCTACGAGGACACCCCGGCCAACCCGATCAGTCGACAAGAACAGGCCCTTCGATGGACCGTCGGCGACCTGTTGAACGCCGCCTACTTATCGCCGGGGATTTTCGGGCGCCTGTTCGACCTCTTCGCTCGCGGAACCGCCCGCACCGCGGGGCAAAAGGCGCCCTGGAGTTGGTCGTGGTCCAAGGAGGTCGTTCCTTTCTCTTTTGAGGCGCTTTATATCGCCCATTACTCCACGCGCATTTTCGTGCAAGCGCCCCTTTTCATTGTCTGGACATCCATGACAATGCTGTCGGCTTTTCCCGGCTCCCCGATCGTGCACTCCAACCCCGTTTTAATGTGGGCTTCGTTCTTGATCGTCGGGGTGGGGTTGGTTCTCTTGCCCAAACTGTACCAGCCCGCCCGCTCCGCGATCGACGCGCTTCGAGCGTTGTGGGCGGGCGACCGGTCAACCGCCGCTCGGGCGGGGACCAACGCGGCCCGGGACCTCTTGATCGGCGGGATGGAAATAGTGACATCCCCCTTCATGTATTTCCCGGAAATCGTTTTCGGGCCCTTGCGCGCTTTCCGAGCAACGGCTCGAATCCTTGGAAACCGATTGACCTGGAAAGTTCAATCCGAGGCCGAAAGGGCCTCCCGGGGGCTCACGCTCGCGGACGCTTTTCGATCCACCGGCATCGTCGCATTGGCCGCAACCGCTTGGATCGTCGCCTTCTGGGCGTACAACATCTCCTTTACCCCTTTGGTGATTTTTCTCTTGGTGACCTGGTTGGCGGCCCCCGTCACGACCTGGTTTGGGGCGCGTCCGCTGCCCGCGGCGTTGCGGGGGTCCGCCTTTTTCCGTTGGTTGATGGAGGGCGTGGAAGAAACGCGATGGAACCCATTCGCGGGATCGCCCTCCCCCGATGGGGCCCGGCCCCCCGTGGGGCCATCCTTCGAGCCCACCGTGCTTGCGCCTTCCCCGAACGCGCTTTTTCAGGACCGGCGGGCCCCGGCGAACCCCGGCCTCGAGACCCCGCGTCCCCCCACCGTCCCCGCCCAGGACCATTTGACCGCGGCCCTCCTCGATTTGGCCCGGGAACCCCTGAGCCCGGAGGCCCTCAAACCCGGGGTGGTCCGGTTGCGGAACGCTTTCAAAACCACAGCCGACCCCACGCTTTATGAGACCCGGGTCGTTGAAGCCTGGGGCCATGCGACCCAAACCGTCCGTCTTTTGCGAAACAGCGAGCGCCGCGTCTCGCGATTGCCCATATCGGATTTGCCGGTTCCCGTGGTCGCCGGCCCGACTTTCGTACTCGACATCGATCCGACGAACGGAGCGCTTTTCCTCCTCGCGCCCAACGGGGCGCGCCGCGACGCGCCGACGGGAGGGGACGGTCAACGCCCCCTTGTGATGGGTCGGGGGGTGATGGAACGTCGCCTGGGCCTCGCCCCCGCGATGTTGGGGGGGGTGTCCCGGCTCCACTTTGAGGTGGTTCGCGACGGCAACGACATCATCATCCATGATTTTTCCACCAACGGCACTCTGACCCCCGCCCGGCGGGACTTTGCCGAGACCCGGGAGGCCACCGTTTTCGATCCTTTGCCGACGCGGCGAGGGAGCCTTTGGGGCGTCGCTTTAGGCGCCCTCCTCCTGACCGCCCTGTTTTTGGCGCCCGTTGACGTCGCCGGCGCCGCCACTCTGATCCCGTTGGAAGGAGGCGGTCTGAAAGCTCTCGTCGAACAGGGCGATTCCCTGTGGCGCATCCTCCAATTCGCGGAGGGGGGCAACAACGCGGAACTCGTCGCCCGCGTGATGGACGTGGCCCGCTTAAACGGTTTGGTCGATCCCAATTTGATCTTCCCCGGCCAGGAAATCTTCCTGCGCGCGGCGATCGAGGGGGCGCCGGCGGCCGTTGAAACCGCCGCGGCGGGCGCGGCGGTTCCCTTGGTCCCGTCGGTCGGCTCCCTCGCGGTCGCCCCCGTTTCTGAAACAGGCGGCCTGGCAGCGGCGACTTTCCGCCTGACCAACCCGATTTTGATGGCGGTGACAGGATTGGGGTTGGCCGGCGCGATCGTGGCGCGGTGGGCGCGGCAAAAACCCCGCCCCCCATCGGACACAACCTTCTTGGATTCCCAGATCCATTGGGAAAGCGTGGCGGACTTTGGCGACTCGCCGGCGACCCCGCCGGCGGGCCCACCCGCTCCACACCAAATTGGGTCCCCCCTTCCGTGGGCGTTAACGGCCGTCGTCGCGGCCCGTTGGGCGAGGCGCGCTCTGCCCCATGCGTTCAACGCTTTATGGCGCGCCCCCATTCGAGGGGCCCTGGGATTGGGGACGTTCTTGGGCAATGGAATTCACTGGCTCTTCGACACCCCCCACCGATTGAAAACCCGGTATGAAAAACACCGGGCCGGTTACGAGGACCCGTCCACCTTCTTCGCCCACACCCGCACCGGCTTTGGCGATCCGGCCGGGCCGTCCCCGGCCGTGGAACCCACGCGAATGAGCCGGTTTGCCGCGACATTGTATGGCTGGATAAACCGCCGCCCCCCGGCCGTCCCCGCCGGGGGCCGCGAGGCCTTGGCCATCGCCCCCGACCTCACCCTGGGGGCCCTCGAAGCCATGCCCGACGCGACCCCCGCCCCGCTGGGGTCGTTGTCCTCCATGGACCGGGCCTTGAACGGGCAAAGCGGCCGTCTGGCCGAGAAATGGCAAGAGGAGGGATTGTTCGACGTGCCGCCGTCCCTCATGACCTACGGCGACGGCGAAAATGTGTTGATTGAAATCCCTTTCCCCCGCGCGGCCGTTCGGGCGATTCGACTCCGGTTGGCCGCGCGCCGTTGGCTGGGCGTGCCCCTGGGAAAAGATTTGGGCTACGCTCTGACTTTTCTGAACAACGAGGGTTGGCTGCGCCTTCCGGGGGAAGCGCGGGGCGCGAACACCCCCGATCGGTTCCCCGTTCGCCTCGCGGCTCTGTTGAGGGACAAAATCACCGGGGGTGTCATGCACGATCCCTCCGCCGAAAAATTGCTGGTCAACATCCCCGCGTGGGCGGCGTGGCCCTTCTTCTTCAAGATGTGGTGGCGTGGGACCCGCGAGGGCTACCCCCGCGGCGTCGGTTTATCGCCCCGGGAGGAACAGGCTTTTTTTGGAGGGGAAACCCTGCGGTTTCCCTCCGGGGAGCCCCTGGTGACCCAGGTGGAAGTCGCCTGGGGAATTGGCGAATCCCTCCGTTCGGAGAACATCCATCTGGGAAGTCTGGATGCCGTGGCGGACTATGTGTTGTTGCATTTCGCACCCGCGGAACTGGCGGGCCTGGCCGACCGCCCCGACCGCTCCCCGGAGGAGTCGCGCGCCGAATTGATCGCGAAGCTTCGAGAGGAGATTCGTGAAAAAGTCACCGCCGCCCACGCCTCCGCGGCGGCGCGGGCCCTCTCCCTGGGCGCGCCCGCCGCTGTCGGCCTTGAAATGAGTTTGGCCCTGTCCTGGAAGATGGCGGGAACGGACGCGGGCCCTGAAACCCGCGCCCGGCTGGTTCCCCAAATCGTTTCGGTCCGGATGGCGCTCAGCGAGACGATCGCCCGGGCGCCGCGTCGGGTCCCCACCGCGGAGGCAACGATCCCCCCCGCCATTCCACCGGCGGGGGCGGTGTTGGCCGGGATGCGTCGTTGGTCCCGGGCCGCACGAAACGTTATCGAGAACATGCCCCGGCTGGGCGGCCCGTTGGCGCGCGCCGTCGCTCCATTGATGCTGGCCGCGGCGTTGTTCGTTCTTCCCCTTTTGGTCGTTGCCCAAGGGACGCCCCCCCCGGCCTGGTCCCTCAACGAAGCCCTGGTGACGCAAAAAATTGCTCCGGCTTTAAAAAAGGAGTTGGCCAGGTCGCTTCCGGCCGGGACCGACCTCGCGGCCCTCCTGAGGAACGCGAACGACGCCACCAGCGCCTCCGTCCTGGCCTCCACCATCGAACATTTGGGGAGATTCGAAAAGGGACGTTTTCGCCACGTCCTGGAAAAGACGCGCCCCCACATCGTCGTGGCGCCGAAAGGGCCGGAGGCCGCGGCCGCGGCCGAATTAAGAAACGGACGTTCTGTTATTTACATCGGGGGGGCGGACGCTCAACCGGCGTATGTGTTTGTGGCCCTGGTTCACGAACTGTCCCATTTGGAACGGAGCGAGCGGCTCCGCTCCAAGAAAATCACACCCACCCAGGACGAGGGCATGGCGCTTGAAGACACCGCCCGCGCCATGGAGTTTTACGCGGGTTTGTCCGTGGTTCGGATCGCCTACGACCAAAATCAAATCAACGCACAACGCTGGATGGCCCACCGTTTTCTCGATGGAAGTATTACCGCGGCTCCCCACGTCCTCTCCCCCAAGGAGGTGGACCTGCTCACGGCCCCCCTGCGGGCGGCCGTTCGCCTGGCCGAACAGCGGCGTTACCCGGGCGTTGTCTATCTGAGTTCGAAAAATCTGGGCGGGGGGCGGTACGAAGTCCGTTTCCGGGTGCCCTACAGCGGGGCGGAAATCGTGGTGGACGTCAAACCGCAACGGGTGTCCGAGGCCCCGGGGACGCCCGCCACGGCTTTGGCCATGCTGGGAGGCGTCGTTTTCCTGCGGCGCGGGACCGGCCGACTGACGGACGACAGCGCCGCGCGCGCGGCGCTGTTGCGATCCTTGCTTTTGGGCGAGGCCGGGCCCGTCCGTTTCGACGTGCCCCCCGCCGTCTTTAAGAACGGGGACAATTATTGGGGGGCCACCGGTCTGGAGGACCTGCGCCGGCGCGTCGTCGGGGCTTCCGATGATCAACTGGAAGAAGGATTTGTCCCCACCGTCCGCCTTTTGGCGGCGGACGCGCCCACCGCCCGGGCGATTCTCGACGGCCGGGTGACCGCGGCGGCCCTGGAAGGGTCGGCCCTGCGGGAAACCGGCGCCGCCGCCGCGCGGGAAGCGGAGAGGCGCAATGAAACCACTCTGCACGTGAACCTCTTGGGGTTTGACTCCTGGGAAGCGGAAGAACGGGATCGAACCCGGCGTTATCTCTCCGGCCTCGTCGGCGCCCTCCAACCGGGGACGACGCTGGTGGTGCCGGCGGACCGACCGGGCCCCCTGGGGGACCTTTGGACCGAAGCGGCGCGGCGTGGCGCGCGCGTCCGTTTCGTCACCCCCGGCGAAGCCCCGGGCCTGGCGGACGGCGCGGGTCGGTTGGTGCTCACGGCGTTGGTGGATTGGATTGACCGCTGGAACGCCGCGGGCGCCGAGAACCCCATCGGTCGGGGTTCGCGCGTCATCGCGCGCAACGACGAGGCGGTCGTCCCGCTCGAGGGTTTTGTTATCATCGGTGTGGCCCGGCTGTCCGCGGCCATCGCCCGGGAAATCGAGAACCTCCGGACCCTCCTCACCCAAGCCTAAACGGGGGCACTCTGAACATTTTTATTTTGGATCGCGCCATTGCCCGCTGCGCGCGCGCCCACTGCGACCAGCACGTGATCAAGATGATCTTGGAGAGCGTGCAGATTCTCTGCACCGTCCTCAATGGGAAGGGATTCAAAACCCCCTACCGTTCCACCCACGTCAACCACCCCTGCGTGCTCTGGGCGGGTGAATCCCACGACAACTTTTGTTGGTTGCGGTCCTTGGCCCTGGCGCTGAACGAGGAATACCGGCACCGATATCCTAAAAGCACCGATCACAAATCCATCGCGGTGTTAAAGGCCATCGCCGGGGCGCGTTTCCCGCGGCGCGGATTGACGCCCTTCGCCCAGGCCATGCCCGAAAAATACCGGGTCCCGGGGGACGCGGTGGCCGCCTATCGCGCTTTTTACCGGGGAGAAAAATTGGGGTTCGCCACCTGGACCCGTCGGCCCCCGCCGCGCTGGTTGCGACCCGCCCGGGAAACCCAAATTCCCCGGAGCGTTCTAACCCGGACTTTGCAATAGGCGTGTGGACCGAGACGAACGAGGCTGTGGCATTTTCGACGAAAAAAGCGAGGTCGACGGCCGTTCCCCTACGGCACTTCCGCTAGCGCGGTCACAGGGACATCGGACGAGCTTTTTGAGGAAGAAAATGTCCGACGTCGTTCGTCGAATCCCGCGTTCTATTGAAAAATCCGGGCTCTAACCCAAGCCAAAGGGGGAGCGCCGTGAACCGATTCTGGGCGATTAAACACAGGGAAAGCGTCGACCGGTGGAGATCCCCGACGGGCGATTCGGCCGATCTAATTCCTGTAACGCCGCCAGCTCATGAGGGCCGGGTATTCGGGGACGCCGGGAGCGGGATAAAGGGTTAAACTGGGATCGTGGAAAACCCTCCAATTAAAGGCCTCGCATGAGCCTGAGTTGTTCCAAGAACCGTAAATATTGATTTGGTCGCCCCCCACAGCCCCCACCCCCCGCCTTCTTATAAGGCTGGCGTCGCCCCCCCCCCCGCATTCCGGGCTGTTGTAAATCGGGTTTTCCACATAGAAAGCCCCCGCCATGGTTGTCGGACCATTCACCACGATGTCCAAGATGAACCGTCGACCCGCAAGGAGAAAAATAGAACTCTGCGGGTTGGCGTAAAGTTGGGCCCCGGGATACCCAAACGCCCCGACAACCTCGATGGCCCCGCGCACACCGTCGTTGGGGGCCCCCCCGCTGCATCCCGAAACGATGGTCACTCTCCCCCGAACGGTGCCCGACACGAAGGTTTTCACGTTCCACGTGAAAAACACGCCGCCGGACGCGGGAACGGGGGTCCAAGGCCCTGGGAGCCCATCGGCCCCATCAATATTAAAATCCCCGTTTTGATCCATGGTGGACCGGAATTCCCCCACGCCCGCGTTGTCCTGAAACTCCCACCAGGTCGTGACCAAGGAGCTCGTCGTGCATATGTTGGCGTAGTAGACGGGATCGATGGAGAAATATTTTGTCGGAGAGACATCGGGGATCGGAACTCCGGCCGTGTAGACCACGGGGGTGTACGCGGGGTTGAGGGTCCCGCCGTGATACACCTGGGAATTGAATCGAGTGTCCATCCGCGCGTTCAAGTTTTGCCCCACCAGCACGGGCTGATTGAAAATAATGTTCGCCCCGGCGACATTAAAATTCATGCCCACCCGGACCGGACCGTCGTAAACATCCCCGGGAACGTTGTCCGTAAAATTAAAGGGAAACTCAAAGGCAAATTGTCCCACCAGGGGGATGAAACGGATCAGCGCCTCGATGTTTTTTTCCGGGGTGGATTGGCCCGTTGTCCTCGCCTTCCCTTGGGCGCGGATCAGAATTGTCCGCGCCGCCGGGTTCGGGATCACGGTGGCCGTCGAGCCCCCGGCCGAGAAAATCGAGGCCGTCCGGGCCAAACTCGAGGCGCTGAAGTGGTCTTCATAGTACCCGGACCCTTTGGAGAATTGGCTCATGTAGTCCACCATGACCTCGCTGGCCAAACGGCGACCCACGCCGGAGGCCTGCTCCCGCCAGACCGTCCGGTTTAAACGAACGGTGCGCTGAATCAAAGTGAAGGCCATGGGGATGAGGAACAGCATAAACAGGGCGACCATTCCCAGGGCGAAACCCTTTACCTGGAATTTCCTCATCACACCCTCCGGTTGACCATCAACAACGGCGGACGAATCCGAAGCTCCGTCGAAAAATCGGGGAGCGTGTCGTTGTTTTTATCTATAACCAAGTGGACGCTGATTGAATTGATGTAAAGCCGCTCCGCGGTGGTGTCGATCACTCCGTTGCTGTTGCCGGTCGCGGGGTTTTGATCGATTTCCTGCCAGGTCACGATGTTGTCTCGATTGCTGTCCGCGCTGGGCCCGGGAATTTGGTTGACGGATCCAAAATATTTGAAAATGGAACCGGAAATTGAATCCAACAGAATTTCAACGTTGTTGCCCCATCCCGATTCCTGGTAATTGAAATCCCGAACCAAATTTTGGTTCGCGTCGATGTAATAACGGCATTGGACATCGATGTTCCCATCGTTGTCGTCGTCTTGGTCCCAGAGGTCGTTCCCGTTCATGTCGGTGGCGGGGATGGGAACGCCCCCCACCCCGATCATATCGGCGTCGTCGTCCACGTCGAATTCGTTGGTCAATCCGTCGGCGTCGAAGTCCCCGGTTGGGTTATACCCGGGCAATCGGTTCGAATCCAATTGAAATTCAAGGAACCGGGGGGTGCTGGAAGACACCACCGTCATTTCCTCCAGGTCAAATTCAATTTTGGTTAAGGCCACCTGGGTTTTTTCCATGGCGTCGGCGCTCAAGGTCCACCGCACCGTGGTCCGCGTGCCCCCGGTGAGGATCCGACCGGCGAAAACGGCCAATACGGCGACGAGGGCGGATACGATTGTCAATTCCACCAAAGTGACGCCTCGGTTGGTCGGTTTCAATCGTCGCTCCTTTTATGGCACCACAAAACCCGGGGAGACGCTGAAACTGATCCCGTTAAAATTTTCCGCGGAGATCGTCGCCGTGTAATTCCCGGCGCTCCAGGGCTCCGTTGACCGAAAGACCAGGACCCCCCCGTTGGGCACCGTCATCGGGTTGAAATAATCGGCCATGCGCGGGGTGGACACCCTGTTGACCCGTGCTTTCACATTCAGCGCCGAATCGCGCACCGTCAAATCCACCGTCCGCCAGTCCACGCCGGATTGATTGTCGTAGATGTGGCAGGAGATCTCCGTTGGATATCCGGGCGCGATGTTGATGGTGTCAATGTCCGGCGGTGTTACATCGGCCGGGTTGCTGTTGACAAAAAACCTCCAGGACTTGTCGGCCTTGTACCCGGCCCGGTCCCCGCCTTCCGCCTTGACATAAACCCAGGCCCCGTTCGGAAGCGGCTCAATCAATCCCGACACGGAGCTGGCCACAACCACCCAGCTGTCGCTGTAAACGGCCCAGTTGTCCATGTACAGCCCCGTCGTCGTGCTGATGGAGACGGCCGCGGGACCGGTCCCGACCCATACCGTTTCGCGCGCGATTCCCGCGACCGCGGGGGTGAACGCGGTGTCATCAAAAAAACGAACGCCGACAAAGGGCGTTCGTGTTACGACCGCGGTGTTGTCGGTGGGGATTTCGGCCCCCGGATCAAAAACCGGAGCCCGGCGGTCATAAGTGACGTTCACCTTCCAAAAGGGCGAAAGAGCCCCGCTGACGGGGTTTTGGGCGATTCCGCCCAGAGTGTTGGTGCCTTCGACAATGTTCAAAGAGATGTTGTTGGCGGGGATGGAAAAGGCCCCCAAAACGTCCGCGGACCCGTTGTCCAAGACAGAAAGGATAAACCCCGGAGTCCAATAGGGCGCGCTGCTGAGGAAAACGTTCGCCAAAGGTCCGGTTTTCCCCGTGACAACCAGAGGTTGGCCCGCATCGGCCCGCACGGAAATATTGCTCGCCGCGTAACTGTTGTTGATCGGCAGATCCAGGGCGTTGATTTGGAGAAGATTCATCCTTTCAAAGAGGAAAATGCCGGGGAGCGGGTTCGTGACGTCCAAGAGCAGCGGGGACTCCATGTCGTCCGTGGTTTCCCCGGTGATGTCCTTTTCGGAGATCAACCAGACTTCCGTCGACACCAGCCCCCCCTTCCTGTTCCACAAACGAAAGGTCACCCGTTTCAAGCGCGTGTCCGGCATCTCGACGATCCGCGACGGCACTATATTGAGGAAAACGCTGCCCCCGGGAATCTCGTCCTTCGAGTGCAAGGCGTAAATCTGAGGGCCCACACCCATAAAAGCCGGGGGAACGACGAACGTGTCGGGCGGCAGAGCGCCTATGGGCGGATTAACATAAAACACCAACCAACTGTCGTAATAATCACCGTCGCCGTTCCAATCATTGTATCGGATGCCGGCGTCCAAGTCGTCGTAGCCGTCCCCGGTCGTGTAATTGGTCAGGGCGGCGGGGGGAATGGGGACAATGGTGAGCAGAGAGTCCGCGAAGGGGACCAAATTCGTGACGACGCCGGGCGTCACACTCGCTGTTTTGTCTCTGCGCATGTGCTCAACGGTCAGATCAAAATGGCCGAAGCCGTTTTCTTCCACCGATGCCTGAACGGCCAACAGGGAAGCGGAGCTCTTAAAATCGGCGAAAGACGTCGCGTTAATGCCGTTGTACGCCCGGGAATGGAGACCGCCATCGGCGATGGAGAGAAACCCGTATTGAGGGAGCGAAGAATCGCACGAAAAGAGGTCAAAAAAATTCATGGCTTTTACTTGGGTGTAGGTGTGTTTGGCCACGCGGCTGCGCCGAATGAGTTCTCGACTTTTCACCATGCTGGTCGAGGCGACACGCAACGATCCCACGAAGACAATAATCATAATGCCGATCACGGCCATGGAAATAACCACTTCGAAGAGGGTAACTCCGTGATTCTTTTGTCCCAAAACGCCGCGATTCTGGCTCATAATCCCCTCAGAAACCAACAGTTTTTTCCGACCGTTGCCGCCATGGAAACCCCTATTAAAGCCTACCCCCGGGAGGGGGTATTTTCAATGGTTCTTCTGTTCGGAAACCGGATCAGACAGGGGCCCCAAGAAACAAAGGACTATTCATCGACGGTCGCGATGTAACGGTCGACATTGAATTTCGAGCGGCATCCCCCTTCGCTCATGTAACGAATTTGGCCGTATACCGGGCGGTCGAACCAGGGCCGGTCGTGGACGCCGCCGATGGACCAGGCCACGCCCGCGTACCCGTTGGGGTCCCGCCCGTCAAGTTCGTAGCGGTCGTTGAGCTCAATGGCGGTCGCCAGGGCCTCTTCAGGACTCTCCGACCATTCCAAGATTTTCTTCGCCCAGTACATCCGCATATAGCCGTGGGTTTTCCCCTTGACGACCATTTCCCGTTGGGCGGCGTTCCAAAGGGCGTCGTGGGTCGCCGCGTTTTCAAATTGCGCGCGGGTGTAGAGCCAAGCCCGCTTGTCGCGCCGGTGGGCGTTGAGGGTTTTTTTCGCCCAATCGGGGAACCCCTCGAAGGCGTCGTAGCGCTCGTTGTACCAACAAAAATTGTCCGCCAACTCCCGGCGAACGATCAACTCCTCCAGAAAGGCGCCCCCCGACGGGGTGTCGAGCGCCCGGCGGCGAACCTCCCAAGCCAATTTTTGCGCCGAAACCTGACCGAAGTGCAAATAGGGCGACAGATCCGATGGGCCCGCGCGCGTCGGGTCGTTGCGTTGTTCCGCGTAGGCGGACAGACCATCGGTCAGGAACCGCCCCATCTTTTTTGCGCCCGCCGCCTCCCCCGGCGTCCAGCGCGCCACCGGGCCCACCCGCTCGTCCACCCGCGGGGCGACCTTCACGCGCGCCCAATTCACCCGGGGAACCGGCGTCGTCCAGGGAACGGTCGCCGCCGCCAACGGCGGAAAATCCGTCAGGAATTCCTCCAACAACTTATGGATTTTGGGCCGCAGGGTGTGGGCCCCGTATTCCCGTTTGGGGGACGCCACCCAAGCGGGCACGACGTTGTGGGCGTCCACCTCGATGAAGGCCACAGGAAGGGTTTCCGCCAAACGCGATTTCCATCGTCGTTTGATTCGAAGGGGATCGAAATCCGTCACCACGGCGCCGATTTTGTTTTTGACGACAAAGGCGGCCAACGTCGCCGGCGGGTCCCCGATCAAAAGGAAAAACGGGATTTTAAGGGCGGCGAGACGCGCCTCCAACGCCTCCAGGCCGCCCAGCATAAAATCGTAGGCCCGGCGGGTGGCGCCGGGGAAGTTTTCGGTCAAGCAAAAGACGACCCCCAGGGGCACGCCCCGCTCCCCCGCCAGCGCCCGCGCGTGCAACAGGGCCCAATTGGCGGCCACGCGTTGGTCACGACTCATCCAATAGACCACCGGCCCGGGACCGGGAGGCGCGGCGTTGAGGGCGCGGACCCGTCGCGAGGCGGGAAAGGGTTTCAACACGGGCGCGCATCGACCCCGAAGGCATCGGCCACCGCGCGGCGGCGGAATTCGAAAATGCGCTTCAATTCGCGGCGCACCAAGGGCAGGCCCACACGTCCCAAGGGATCCAAAGGCAGCCGGTACGTCACGCGGTCCCTTATCCGGGTTTCGCGGGGCCCTTTTTCATCGAACACATGATGGTGGACCCATTGGGCGTAGGGCCCCTTCAATTGGGTGTCGACGAATTCAAAAGGCGGGTTCCAGAGGGAGATTCCGGTCCGCCAGCGAAGCGGAAAACCAAAAAGCCGTATCCGGTAATCGATGAGGGCCCCCGTTTGAATCGTGATGGGCGTGGGGGTGAGGATTTTGAAACGGAGTTCCCGGGGAGTCAGGCGCTCAAGATTTTCGGCGTTGGCGAAAAAGGGAAAGACCTCCGACCGGGGCCGGGGCAAAAGGAACGCCGATTCAAAAACGTGCGGGGGCCAAGCCATAAAAATGGAAAAGTCGGCCCGGAGGACGCGGTCCGCGGTCCGAAGCCGACTTGTTTTAAAATGTGCCGAGGGTCAGAATCGAACTGACGACACCAGGTTTTTCAGACCTGTGCTCTACCGACTGAGCTACCTCGGCCGCGATCGCATTATAGCAAAGCCGGGCCGGTTCCGCCGACACCCAAGGCCCCCGCCCCGGGCCGGGACTCCCTCTAACGAAGCTCGAAACCGCGGAAAATTTGTTCGGCGGGAACGAGGGATTCAAAGGCCCGGTCCGGTTTGGCGGCGAACAAAACCGCCCACCCGGCCCCGTCCCGGACCAAAAAGAGGCCCCGGAACACGTAAAGGCCGCCCAGGGCGCTCGGTCCGGCGAATTGGCCCAGGTAACCGTACCCGGCGGGGTAAAGGACGGGACGCCCCTGGAGGAACCGCCACTTCCGGTCTTCGGAGAATTTTTTTGCGAATTCTTCGGGGGTCAAGGTCTCGGTCAGGACCTCCCGTCGGAGCTCGCCAAAGGCCTCGCCGCCGTCCCGACGGAACGCCACCAGGGTGGTCGCGCCCACCGGTTCCCAGGAAAACCCCTCCGGGATCGTCAGCACCACGCCCTGTTGCGCCAGCTCGAACCGTCGCCCCTTGATTTCCCCCCGTTCTTCGGGCTTCAAGCGGGGCAAGCGGCTCTTGAGCTCCCGGTAAACGCGCTCGCCGCGCTCGGTTTCCCGCCTGAAAAAATACGGCCTGTTGAGATAGGCTTTGGCTTCCCGAATGCGTTGTTCGGTGGGCGGGTGGGAGCGCAGGTAGGGTTCCCACTCATCGGGCCCTTCTTTTTTCTCCAGGGTCGCCAAACGCTCAAAGAAACTCAGGGCCGCCTCCGGGTCGTAGCGCGCCGAAAGCATGTAACGCAGCCCCACCCGGTCGGCCTCCAACTCGTGCTCCCGACTGTACCCCAACAAGTAAAGGCCGGTGAACAGTTGCCCGGTCTGCATCACCAGGAGCATGGCTTCGGGGCCGAGGCTCACCCCCGAGGCGATGGCCCCGAGGGTCGTCAGGGTGCCCATCCCCATTTGGCGTTGGATCATCCCGATGGAATGCCAACCCGCCACGTGCACGATCTCGTGGGCCAGCACCGACGCCAACTCCGCCTCGTTTTCAACCTCCTCCAACAAACCCCGCGTCACGAAAATGTAGCCGCCGGGGGCGGCGAAGGCGTTGACCAAATCGGCGTCGAGCACCGTGAACTCGTAGGGAAGGCGCGGTCGATCGCTGACGGCCACGAGACGGCGGCCCAGGTTGGCGACGTATTGGCGCACCACCGGGTCTTTGATTTCGCCGTATTCCTTGAGAAGGTTTTTTTTGGTCTCCGCGCCGATTTGCCGCTCGGTGGCTTCGGAAATGAGTTTGGTTTGCGCCCGGTTGGTGACGGGGTTGCGGGCGCAGGCGGAAAGGGCGAGCGTCCCCACGACGAGGAGGCGCAGGGCGAAACGGGGGCGGTTCAATTTTTATTGAACCGCGCGGGATCGATCCAACGGTCGAGGCTGAAGCGCGCCTCGCGGTCCCAGGCCGCCAAAACGCACAGGGCCCCCAGAACGATGTCCATGACCAGGGTTTGCGCCGGCCGCAGGGCCGGGCCGAGGCGACCGAAACAGCCGCAGTCGTTCATGGGCAATTGGCGGAGCAAGGACTGCGCCAGGAAAACGATGAAGGCCCCGTACAGGACCGCCGCGGCCGTCGCCGCGCGACGCACGCCGAACCCCGTCAACAGGCAAAGACCGACCCACATTTCCACCCAGGGCACCCCCCGGGCCAAGGGCACAAGCAAGGCCGGCGGCAGGATCCAATAATCGGACAGCAGGGCGGCGAATTCCTCGGGGGGCCGGATGGCCTTCAGAAATCCGGAAAACACCAGAACGGCTCCCGGCAAAATCCGAAGGACGGCCGCCGCCAAACCCACCCCGGTGCGGACGCGCGGGGTCATTGGTCCAGCGCCCACTGCACGAACCGGGGGCCCAGGGAAGCGATTTGGGAGGACCCCACCAGCATCCGGTCTTTCACAAACACCGTCGGCGTGGCGGGGATGGCGATCCGGTCGGCGGTTTCCCGGTCCTGACGGACGCGGTCGGCGGTCAACGTCCCGTCCATGTCCGCCGTGAAGCGCGCCGCGTCGAGGCCGAGGTCCCGGGCGTAGGCCAACAGAAAAGGGCGCGGGTCGTGCCCCGCCACCGGCGGGTGGGGCGCCCACTCTTTTTGGCGTTCAAACAACCGCTCCGCGTATTCCCAAAACTTGCCCTGGAGCCCGGCCGCCTCGGCGGCCCGGGCCGCGGGAACCGCGTGCGCGTGCTGGCGGAGCGGCGCGTGGTGAAACACCAGGGCGATCCGGTCGGGGGCGGCGTTCTGGAGATTTTTAATATCGGTCTGGGCTTGGGCGCACTTGGGGCACTCGAAATCCGAGAACTCCTCCAAGACGACCGTCGCGTTGGGGGGGCCCAACCAACGGTAGGGGGGCGCGCCCGAGGCGACGGACGGGGTCTGCCGCCCGATCGCCACGGCGACGGCCAGGGTGGTCAAGAGCCCCGCCGCGGTCGCGGCGCGGCGAACGCGCGGGGTCACGCCTTGGCCTTGTAAATGTAATCCCCCGCACGGCATTTGCCGATCGCCTTGATGCCCACGGAATCCCCGGCGGCCGCCGCCGCCACGGGCGCGTGGTCGATCTGGAGGGATTCCACGGTTTCGGCCATGTCGGTGGTGTGGCCGCGCACGTGAATCTTGTCCCCCACGGCGAGCGCGGCCTTGAGCGTGGCCGCGATCACCCCGACATGGGAAAAATAGTCTTCGACCACGCCGATCCATGTTTCGCCGGCCAAGGGTTGGCGCCAGGGCAGAACGGCGGCCTCCGCCACGGCGGTCTTGCGCGCCGGCTTCGCGGCGCGGGCCGCGGTCTTTTTCGCCGGGGTTTTCTTCGTCTTCTTCGCCGCGGGCTTTTTCGCGCGGGCGACGGCCTTTTTCACCGCTTTTTTCTTCGGGGCCGAACGTCGAACCGTTTTTTTCTTTTGGGGCGCCATGGGTCCTCCTTCAATCGATCGTATCCATGATTTTAAACAAAGCGGAGGGCGTTTCGCAAACAACAAAAGATATAATGGCGCCGCGTCGCCCCAGGGAGGCACGATGAATCCGGTGTTCCTCAAGACCACGGGCCTTTTGATCGGCTCCAACCTGTTCATGACCTTCGCGTGGTACGCCCATTTGAAGGACATGGCCCACCGCCCTTGGTTTTTCGTCGCCCTGGTCAGTTGGGGCGTCGCGTTTTTTGAATACTGCCTGCAAGTGCCCGCCAATCGAATCGGCCACGGGGCGATGCCCCTTCCCCAACTCAAAATCCTCCAGGAAGTCGTGAGTTTGACGGTCTTTGTCCCCTTCACGGTCTATTACATGGGCCAGCCCCTCAAATGGAATTACGTGTGGGCCGGCCTTTGCGTTCTGGGCGCCGTCTACTTTATTTTTCGCGGCTGAGAGGAAATCCATGCCATTGATCGCCTGGTCGGACAAATTCGCCACGGGTTACAAGACCATCGACGCTCAACACCAGGAATTATTCCGCCGCCTTAACGCCCTTCACGACGCGCTGGTGGATCCCGCGGAGAAGGAGGTTGTCCCGAAAACCCTGGCGTTTTTGGCCTCCTACACCCGCATCCACTTCCACGAAGAGGAAAAACAGATGCGCGCGGCCGGCTATCCCGGACTCGAGGCCCACCGCGCGCTCCACAACGATTTCGCCGAGCGCGTCCAGCGTTTCATCGAGCTGCACGCCGAAGGGCTGATCATCCTGACGACGGAGCTGACGCTTTTCGTCTCGGATTGGATCACCCACCACATCATCGAGCAGGACACCCAGTTCACCGATTGGCTTAAGGATCAGGACCGGCTCCCCGAACCGGCGCCCTGACCCCCTCTCAGCGCCCCCGCGGTTTCAAATTCTTCATCGTGTAATCCGCCCCCATGCCCATTTGGGTCGCGGCCCCGTCGAGGACCTCTTGAAGTTCGGCGGACGTCACACCGGGGCCGGGCTTGACCCGAAACCGCAACGCCCGGGGGATCGGGTCGACGGCCACGGCCGTCAGGCGCTTGTCTTTTTCCAGACGGCTTTGGACCCATTCGGCGCACCCGCCGCAGACGAAGGCGGGGAGCGTCGCCCCGTATTCCCCCGGCGCGAGCGGCGCCGCTTTTTTCACGGGCGCCGCGACGGCGGTCATCCCCCCCAACAACAACGTTCCCCACAGAACGCGCTTTTTCATGCGTTGTCTCCTTTGCGTCGTTTCCACAGCAGGTAAAGCGGCGGGTACACCAACAATTCCAGGACGAAACTCGTCGCGAGGCCACCGACGAGCGGCGCGGCGACGCGCTTCATCATATCGGCCCCGGTGCCGGAACTGAACATGATGGGCAACAGACCGACCATGGACGTCAGGACCGTCATGAGTTTGGGGCGGATGCGCTTGACGGCGCCGTGCACGAGGGCCTCCTCCAGAGCGCCGGGGCGTCCCAGGCCCCCGCGCTTTTTGGCGTCTTCGTACGAAAGGTCCAAGTAAAGGAGCATGAAAACCCCGGTTTCGGCGTCCAGGCCCAACAGCGCGATGAGCCCCACTCCCACGGCGATGGACAGGTTGTAATCCAACGCCCAAAGCAACCACACCGCGCCGACCATGGAAAACGGCACGGCCAACAGAACGATCCAGGTCTTGGCGGCGGAACCCGTGTTCATGTAGAGCAGGACGAAAATCAGGAAGAGCGTCACGGGGACCACGATTTTGAGCCGTTGTCGCACCCGCAACATATTTTCGTATTGCCCGCTCCAAACCAAGGCGATCCCCGGGGGCAAGGACAGCCCCTCGTCCACCCGTTTCTTCGCGGCCTCGACGTACCCGCCCACGTCGCGGCCCTCGATATCGACGTAAACGTAGCCCGCCAATTGCCCGTCCTCGTCGCGGATCATGGCGGGTCCCGCCACCAGGCGGAACTCCGCCAATTGGCCCAGGGGCACCTGGGCCCCGGACATCGCGGTCACGAGCACCCTCTTCAATTTGGGCAAATCATCGCGGAATTCCCGGGCGTAGCGCACGCTCACCCCGTAACGTTCGCGGCCCTCGATGGTCGTCGTGACGGTCTCCCCACCGACCGCCGACATCAACACCCTTTGCGCCTCCTCCACGGTGAGCCCGAAACGGGCCAGCCGGTCCCGCCGCAGGTCCACATCGAGGAAGTAACCGCCCGCGGCCCGCTCGGCGTAGACGCTGCGCGTGCCCGGGACGGCGGGCAGCAACCGCTCGAGTTCGGCCCCCACTTTTTCGATTTTTCCCAGGTCGTCGCCGAACACCTTGATCCCCACGGGCGTGCGAACGCCGGTGGTGAGCATGTCGATGCGGGCCTTGATCGGCATCGTCCAGGCGTTGACCACCCCGGGCAACTTGAGGGCCTTGTCCAGCGCGGCGACCAACCGATCCAATTCCCCGCCGAATTCCTTTCGCCATTTTCCCTTGGGCTGGAGGACCACCGTCGTCTCCATCATGGAAAAGGGCGCGGGGTCCGTGGCGGTCTCGGCGCGCCCCGCCTTGCCGAGCACCCGGTCGACTTCGGGAAAGCTTTTGAGGATTTTGTCCTGGGTCTGCAGCAGCCGCTGGGCCTCGGTGACGGAAATCCCCGGCATCGTGGTCGGCATGTAAAGCAGGACGCCCTCATTCAAGGGCGGCATGAACTCGGACCCGAGCTTGAAAAAAACCGGCGCCGTCGCCGCCATCAACAGGAGCGCGGCCCCGAGCGTGCGCATGGGATGCCGCAGGGTCCATCGGCAGACGGGGTCGTAAAGGGCGAAGAGGCGCCGGCTGACGGGGTGTTTCTCCTCCGGGTAATAGGTCCCGACCGTCACGGCGTTCGCGATCCGGGCGGCCCAGGCCGGTTTGAACCGCCAGGGGTTCATGCGCGTGAAGAGCATGCGCATGGCCGGGTCGAGAGTGATCGCCAGGACCGCCGCCAGGAACATCGTCAGGTTCTTCGTGGTGGCCAGGGGTTTAAAGAGCCGCCCCTCCTGGTCCACCAAGGTGAAGATGGGGAGGAAGGCCACCGCGATCACGAGCAGGGAAAAGAACACCGACGGACCCACTTCCTGGAGCGCGGCCAAACGCACGGCGTGAAAGTCCCCCTTCCGTCCTCCGGCCTCCCATTCCTCGAGACGCTTGTAGGCGTTTTCCACCTCGACGATGGCCCCGTCCACGAGGACCCCGATGGAGATGGCGATGCCGGCCAGGGACATGATGTTGGTCGTGAGCCCCAAGCCGTACATGGGGATGAAAGCCAGCAACACGCTCACCGGGATGGTGAGGATGGGCACGAGCGCCGACGGAATGTGCCAGAGGAACAGGAGGATCACCACGCTCACGACGATCATGGCCAGGACCAATTCGTGCGTGAGGGTGTCGATGGCCCGGTGAATGAGATCCGACCGGTCGTAGACGGGAACGATCTCCATCCCTTCGGGGAGGGACGCCTTCACATCCCGGATCTTGGCCTTCACCCGGTCAATCACGTTGAGGGCGTTTTCCCCCGAGCGCATGACCACGATCCCGCCCACGGTTTCCCCCAGACCGTCCAGGTCGGCCACCCCCCGGCGGATGTCGGGCCCCACGACCACGCGGGCGACATTTTTCACCAACACCGGCGTGCCGTCCGCGCCCCGCCCCACCGCGATGTTTTCAATGTCGGCGACCCCCCGGGCGTAACCCCGCCCGCGGACCATGTATTCCGCGCCGGCGAATTCCACCAGCCGGGCCCCGACATCGTTGTTGCCCTGGCGCACGGCCTCGACGACCTTCAGGAGCGGCACCCCGTGGGCCGCCAGGGCGTGGGGGTTCACGTTCACCTGGTATTGTTTTTGAAAGCCCCCCAGGGACGCCACCTCGGCCACGCCCGGCACCGATTGCAACCAATAGCGGAGGGTCCAGTCCTGGAAACCCCGCAGCTGGGCCAGGTCGTGCCGACCGGTTTTATCGACGAGGGCGTATTGGTACACCCACCCCACGCCGGTGGCGTCGGGGCCCAGCTCCGTCTTGACCCCGTCGGGCAGGCGCGACTGGATCTTCGACAAATATTCCAACACGCGGCTCCGCGCCCAATAGAGATCGGTCCCGTCTTGGAAGATCACGTAGACGTAGGAAAACCCGAAATCCGAGAACCCGCGCACCGCCTTCACCCGGGGGGCGCCCAAAAGGGAGGACACGATGGGGTAGGTGACCTGGTCCTCAATGATGTCCGGGCTTCGGTCCCATTGGGAATAGACGATGACCTGTGTGTCCGACAAATCGGGCAACGCGTCCAGGGGCACGTTCTTGACGCACCAGGTGGCCGCCAGGGCCCCGATCAAGGTCAGGAGAAGGACCAGAAACTTGTTGTGGGCCGAAAAAGCGATGATTTTATTAATCATGGGCGTGTCCGCCGGTCGCCGGGCCCACCACCGCCTTGAGCCGCGATTCCGAGTCGATCAGGAATTGGGCCGACGCCACCACCTCGTCCCCGTCCGCCACCCCCGCCAACACCTCGAAGGCGTCCTCCCCCTCGCGGCCGAGCGTGACTTCGCGGGGCCTGTAATGCCCCGGGGCGGTCTTGACGTAGACAAGGCGGCGCAGACCCGTGTCGATCACGGCCTCCTTGGGCAGGACGCGGCGCTTTCCCAGGGAGACATGGAGGACCGCCTCGAGGAACATTTCCGGCCGCAGGCGCTCCGCCCCCGCGGCGACGCGCACGCGCGCCCGCAAGGTCCGCGTCGCCGGGTCCACCACCCGGTCGAGGGACTCCACCCGGCCCCTCAAGGTTTCGCCTGGCAGCGCGGGGGAGGTCAAGTCCACGGATTGGCCGGGCTTGACGACCCCCGCCTCGTCCTCGTAAACCTGGACGTACACGAGCCCCGGCCCCGTGCCGGCCAGAAGACCCGCGCCCCCCGCCCGGGCCATGCGGTCCATTTGTCCCTCGGTCAGGCCGAATTGGGCCAGCCGCAGGCGCGATGAGCGCAACAATTCCTCGGCGCGCGCGCCGTCCCGTTCCCGGGTGGCGAGCACCTCGCGGTGTTCCGCCAAAGCGGCGAAGAGATCCGGGTCGTGGGAGACCCGGGCGCTGGCCCGCACCCACAATTCGAGGTCCCGGGTTTCCACCGGGGCCGTCCGTACGCCGATCCACTGTTCCTTGTCGGCGGGAACGAAGACCTCGGCGCGGTCCGCCATCGCCGGCGCGCCGTCGGCCGCGGGGGCCGCCGGTTCGATGGGCACCAGGCTCATGTGGCAGATGGGGCATTCCCCGGGCCGGTCCGACGTGTACGTCGGATGCATGGGGCAGTGGACCATCGCTTTTTTAACGTCGCTGGGGGCGGACGCCGGCGCGCAGGCCGTGAAAAGAACGGCGCCCGTCAGCAATCCCATCGCCAATATCAAGGTTTTCATCGTCGATCTCCTGTCGGTAAAGGGTCCAAGGGGGCGCCCGCGGCGACTTCCAACATGCCCCAATGGCGCGCGTATTCGTGGAGCGCGTCTTGGTGTTCCACCTCCGCCTGCGACGCGCTCCGCAACGCCTCCAGCATGCGGAGAAAGTCGGCGCGGCCGGCTTCGTATTGACGGCGGGTCAAGGCGAGGGCGCTGCGGGACGCGGGCAGAATGTCCCGCTCGTAGGACCGGACCGCGTCCAGGCGCGTCCGGACTTCGGTGTGCTCCGTCCGGACATCCCGGGCAACCTCGTTTTGCATGGCCGCCCGCTCAGCCTCGGCCGCCGCGGTCCGGGCGCCCGCCGCGCGGTTTGCCCCCCGCGGCGCGCCCCACAGCGGCAGCATCAAGGAGACGCCGGCTTCCCGCCCCCGCGCGTCGTCCATGCGCTGTTCGTCCCACATGAGACCGATGTCCGGCGCCCAATCGAGGCGGGCCCGCGTTTTTTCGAGGTCGCCGCCGTGCGCCCGGGCGCGGGCCGCGGCCAGGGAGGGGTTCTCGCGCCCGGCCCGTTCCAACAGAACGTCCACGGCGGGCGGTTCGGCCAGGGGGCTCGGCTCGATGGACCAGGGCGCGGTGCACGGCCGCCCCGCAAGCGCGTTCAATCGGAACAACGCCGTGTCCCGTTCCAGCCGTTCCATGCGGATCATGTTGTCCATGCGGCCGCGTTCGGCCTCCAGCGCATAGAGGTCCAGGACCGGCCCGCCGCCGGTTTCCATGCCGCCCCGAACGCCCGCGACCCGCCCCCGCAAGGACGCCATAAGCCCGCTCACAAGATCTCGCTGTTCCGTCCAACGGGCGATGACCGCGTCCCCCCGGGCGACCCGTGCGGCCAGGGCCCGGGCTTCGGCCCGCAGCGCGAGGGCCTGTTGACGAACCCCAGCGTCGGCGGCCCGCGCCCCCTGCCGCGCCACCGCCGCTTCCAGGGACTTTTTTCCGGGGAAAGGCACCGTTTGCGACGTGCGCCAATGGGTCATGCGGTCGCCGGCGGGGGTTTTCTCCCAGGCGCGCCCGACCTCCGGATCGGGCCACGTCCCCCGGGCCCGCGCCTCCGCCGCCAGGGCCCGCGCTTCGGCCCGCAGGGCGGCCAGACCCGGGTTCGCCGCCTCGACCTCGATCAGAACGGTCTCCAACGGGACAGCCCCTAGGGACCGAACCCCGCACGGCAGGAAAAGAAAAAGGAAAATCCAATGTTTCATCGCACGCTCCTATGGAAAAGGTGATCCCAGCGGGGCGGGCGAAAATTATTTAGGGATGTGGAAGAAAAGCCCGGGCCCCGGCGTTAGGCCGAGGCGGGCGGGGCGCGAAGGGAAAAGGCGAGACGAAACCCGGCGGAGACGCCGGGCGGGGGGTGAAAAAAAACGGCGTCAACGACCCGATCAAAGATCGGTCCGGGCTCCACCGTTTCCAGAGTCCGGCCCACCCACAGAGCGGTGGGCGCCGGGAGCGCGGGAGGAAGAACGGCGGAACGTTCCGCCTCGGGGACCAGACAACAAACCATTTGGTCACAGGGCGTGGCGGAGGGGTTTTGTCGCGCGGCCCGATGACAGGGCGGGAGGTCGGTTTCGGCCGCGCGGGCCACGGGCCGACCGTGGGCGCTGGGGCAGACCTTCCCCGGGAGGGCGAAGGCCCCCACGAGGAACACAGCGGTTAAGACGCTCCCGGCGAATCGTTTCATCCTCTTAATTATGCATCCCTTTCGTTAAAACCGCAATTCTTCCGTCGATGGAGGCGGGGCTGGCGAAGGAGGGGCCGCCGGAACCGCGGGGCGGCCGCCGGTCGGCACCGTGAAGCGCCGGGAAATTCCCACCACCCAGCGGGTGGCGTGAAAGGAAAAATCAATTCGGCGGTGTATGGACGGAAAAATGTAGCTGAGGACTTCGTCGTCCTCGCCCGAGAGCGTGCCGGGGCGGACTTCGGCGAAGAGGAAGAGGTTCGGTGTCAGCGCCCCCGCGGCCCCCAAGGCGAAGTAGGCGCCCGTGGGCGGTTTTTCCCCGTAATCGTCGCCGGCCATGCCGCTCCATCCCAAGGCGCTGGAATCGAGCTGAAGGCGGGTGAAAGTGATGCTTAGACCCCCCAAAGCGTAGGGTTGCAGGCGCCCGTGCGGGTATTTGGCGTTGGCAAACAGGCGGGCGCGCCCGGCCACAAAAAACGACAGGGGCAGGACAAGGGCCTCGACGCCTTCCCCCTCGAGCTTGCCGTGGGACAGCTCCATCCCGAGGCCGAAGTTCGGAGCGGTCTCGACCCAGCCCCCGGCACGGAAGCCGACGAGAGTTCCTTTTTTTAACGTGGTTTGTAACGAACCCGACGCGGTGGGGACGCCGTTGGTCTCTTCGACCCAATCGACGGAGGCGCGGCCGGTGTTGAGACCCCCGCCCAGAACATCGACAAACATTTCGGCGCGGGAGACCCCGGGGCTTGCCAACACCAACAGCGGGGCGAGGACCCAGGACCGCATGCCTCTATCATACCTCTTTGGCCCCGGGCGGGATGACGGGATTATTTTTCCACGGTCACTTGAAACGTCGGTTTGCCCGCCGCGCCGGCGGCGACCCAGGCGCCGATCAATGCGCCGGCGGCCGTGAAGGCCAAATCGCCCCAGGCCTGGACCACCGCCTCCCGCAGTTGGCCCCAAAAGAGGGCGGCGTTCCATTGGCCGTTTTCAAAGGAAGACCCCATCGCGACAAACGCGTACAGGGCGACCATCGCCCCGACCACGGACACTAAGGTGAAGGCCCCCGCCAGGAATTGAACCCCCCGGCCGCCCTTGCCCGCCGCCTTCGTGGTGCCCCAGCCGATGGCGCCGCCGATGGCGATGGCCAAAAGCCAAAACATGCGTTGGGTCCAAAAGAGAACGGCGTCCCACAACACCGCGCCGACAAGGGCCAGAACGCCCCCGACCAGGATCGCCCGCCCCCACCGCGTGGGCAGGGCGTCGTAGGCCTCTTGCAGGGCCCGGGCCTCGGTGTCGGCCTTCTGCAGGCACCCGGCGCAAATCCGGTCCACCACGCCGTTCACCAGCGCGACCTCGGGGGTCCCCTGGCCGCAGGCGCGGCAGGCGACCGCCGCCGCGCCCACGGCGGCTTTCACCTCGTCCAGGAGGGCCCGCACCCGCTGAACGAGCGATTCGGCCGAAGGCGTTCCAAAAGAGAAAGCCAACCCCAACGTGTAGACCAACAGACCGTTCTCCACTTTGACGTCGGACCCCTTGACCTTCGCCTCCGTGAGGGCGGAGGAGGTTTTCAGCCGTTCGACGACCAGAGCGTCTTTGGTCGGGGCGTCCCAGCGGACGATCAACTGGAACGCCTGGGAATCGCCTTTTTTTACAACGGACAATTGAACCGGGAACGAATCTTTGACGCCAAAAGGGACTCGGGCGTTCAAGCGGGGCGGCAGCCCCAGCAGTTGCCCCGCCTCCGCCACGCGATCTTCGAGCTTGCCCACGGAAACCTCCTGTGTGAAAAGGGTCTTCAAGCCTACACGGCGAAGCGTCGGTTTTCAACGCCTCGGACCTATCGGGAGAGACCCCGCCGTTCGACGCGATACTCCAACCAGGACTTCAGAACCAGGGACAACAACGCCCCGGCCACCAGCAACGACGCCACAGCGAAGGCCGCGGCGAACTGGTAGTCGTCGTAGAGCGATTCAATGTGCAGGGAAAGGGTGTTGGTCTTGCCCCGAATGTGACCGCTGACGACGGAGACGGCGCCGAACTCGCCCACCGCCCGGGCCGCCGACAACACCACGCCGTAGAGCAGGCCCCATTTGATTTTAGGCAAGGTGACGCGCCAAAACATTTGAACCCCGCTGGCCCCCAGGACATGCGCGGCCTCCTCCTCCTCGATGCCTTGGGTTTGCATGAGCGGGATGAGCTCGCGCGCGACGAAGGGCGCGGTGACGAACGCGGTCACCAGGATCACCCCCGGCACGGCGAAGACGATCTTGACGCCGTGGGACGCCAGCCAGGGGCCGAACCACCCATGGGTGCCGAACAACAACACGAACAAAAGGCCGGCGATGACCGGCGACACCGAAAAAGGCAGATCAATGAGCGTGACCAGGAGGTTTTTCCCGGGGAAGCGGAACCGCGTCACGGCCCAGGCCGCGGCCAGGCCGAACAGCGTGTTGAGTGGCACCGCCACGGCCGCGGCGGCCAGGGTCAAGCCGAGGGCCGCGCGCGTGTCCGGGTGAACCAGGGCCCCGACAAAAACCGCGGCCCCGCCGCCGAAAGCGTTGGCGAAAACGACCAACAGCGGCAGCGCCAGAAAAAGCCCCAAAAAGGCAAACACCACAACCAACACCAGACGACGGACCCAATGGCTGTCGTTCACGCGGACGCCCCCTGCCGCCGCCGGGCCCAGGCCTGGAGCGCGTTGATCGAAAAGAGCAGGACGAAGGACACCAGGAGAAGCACCGTTGCGAGCGCGGCCGCGCCGCCGGTGTCGTATTGCTCCAACCGGGTCATGATGAGGAGCGGGACGATCTCGGTTTTGAGCGGCATGTTCCCGGCGATGAAGATCACGCTGCCGTACTCGCCGATGCCCCGGGCCAAGGTCAACGCGAAACCGGTCAGGAGCGCGGGGACCAAGGGCGGGAACACCACCCGACGAAAGATCTGCCAGCGCCCGGCGCCGAGGGTGGAGGCGGCTTCCTCCATGTCGCGGTCCATGTCCTCCAGGACCGGCTGGAGCGTGCGCACGACAAAGGGCAGCCCGATGAACACGAGCGCGATGACGATGCCCGCGCGGGAGAAAGCGACGGGCAACCCCAAGGCCGCCAAAGGGCGGCCCAACCACCCCGTCGGGGCGCAAAGCTCGGTGAGGGTGATGCCGGCCACGGCGGTGGGCAGGGCGAAGGGCAGATCGATCAAACCATCGATGATTTTTTTCCCGGGGAAGCGGTAGCGCACCAACGCCCAGGCCGTCAGGCCGCCGAAAAACACGTTCAGGGCGGCCGCCAGCGCGGACGTCCCCACCGTGAGTCGAAAAGCGGCCAGGGCCCGGGGCGACCCCGCCGCCCGGGCGAAGGACTCCCACGGCAACGCGCCGGAGGTGGCGAAAAGAGCGGCCAAAGGCAACAACACCATCACGCCCAGATAAAAAACCGTGATTCCGAGAGAAAGGCCGAAACCGGGCAGGGGGGTTCGTTGCTTCAGCACAGGTCAACGCCGTCCGGGATCGAAAATTTCATCAAAGGTGCCGCCTTCGGAAAAATGGGTTCGCTGGGCCACCCGCCAACCGCCCCAGGCGTCGATGGACACCAGGCGGGTCCCGTCGACGGTTTTTTCTTCCCCCACGCGAAAATAATGCCGGCGCGCCAAGTCCGCCGCGGCGGGAGAGTGAAGGCCCTTCAAATAAGCTTCGGCCAGGTCCCGCGTGCCGCGGCGCGCCACAACGTCGTCCACCCAAGCGGCGCAGGGTTCCGCGCGGACGGAGATCGACGGCCGAACCAGTGCCCACCCCTCTTCGGGGAAGTCCCGTTGCAAGAGGAGGGCTTCGCTTTCCCAGGCGATGAGAGCGTCTCCCAGGCGACGGCGGCCGAAAGTCATGGCGGCGCCCCGAGCGCCGGAATCCAACACCGGCACGTTGCGGTAGAGGCGCGCGACGAACTCCCGCGCGCCGGCCTCGGTGTGAGCGCGGTCGAGGCCGAAGGCCCAGGCGGCCAGAAAATTCCAGCGGGCGCCGCCGGAGGTTTTGGGGTTGGGCGTGATCACCGACACCCCGGGACGGGCAAGATCCTCCCAGTCGCGAATGTTTTTCGGATTGCCCCGCCGCGTCAAGAACACGATGGTGGAATAATACGACACGCCCCCCGACGGGAGGCGCTCGCGCCAATTGGGCGCGATGTGGCCGGAGCGCTCCACGATGGCGTCGATGTCACCCGCCAGGGCGAGAGTGACGACGTCGGCCCCCAGGCCGTCGATGACGGCGCGGGCCTGTTTGCCCGATCCCCCGTGGGATTGGCGCACGACGACGGTTTCCCCGGTTTTTTCCCGCCAGTGGGTTTCAAACCAGCGGTTGTAGTCTTGGTAGAAAGCCCGGGTCGCGTCGTAGGAGGCGTTGAGGATCTCCCGGGACGGCGTCGCCGCCCCGGCGGGGAAGACGCCCGCCGTTAACGCCAACGCGACCCAGGTCCAGCGGAGCATTTAGAAAGAAACTTGCGCCCGCGTGAAGAACGCCCGTTCCACTCGACGGTCGGTGCCGGCGGTGGCGCCGCCGTCAAAAGACGTGCGGGTGAGGTTCAGTTGGACTTTGGCGTTGGCGCTCCAGTACCACGTGAGTCCTCCCGTCCAAGCGCGGGCCGCGGCGGCGGATTGATCGGGGTCGGCCGCGCCGGAATCAAACGTCGCTTTGTCCGCGCGAAAAGCGCTGGCGCGCGCGGCGGCTTCCCAGGCGCCCCACCCGCCGCGGCGGGGATCGAAAGGTCGGGCGGGTTTCACGCCCCGATCGGTCCGCGGTTCCCCGGTCAACACCCAGGCCGTCGTGACCTGCCAGGCCCGGTGCGTTAAATCGACGGCGACGGCCGTCACCGTGGAGCGGACGACCTGGCGGGCGGTCACGTGCTCCGCCCACAGGCCCATCGGCCCCATCCACCACGCCAGTTGGGGCGACAAACGGCGACGGTCGCCGGCGGCCACGTGGTCCGCCTTGTAGGAAAAGAAAACGTTTTGCCCCTCGGTCCGAAACGAGGGGAGGCGCGGCGCCGCGGTCGTGCCGTCTTCACGGCCGTGCGTGGCGGCCACGCCGACCGACAACGTCTTGAAAGAGCCCCCGGCGAAGGGCGTCCCCCACAGCCGGACGGAAACGTCCTTTCGCTCAGCGCCTTCCGCGTCGGCCGAGGCGCCGTCGACGGCGCCGTTCCCGTAGGACACCGCCGCCAAACCGCGGCCCGCCGGGAAATCCCGATAGAGTCCAAGGCCATTTTCGTACACCGGCGCCAACCCCGACGCGAGGCTTCGTTCCACGAACACCAGCCGCGCGCTGGACTGGATGGTCTCCAGGGCGAAGGGCGCTTTGAATCGGCCGAACCGCGCGCGCCAGCCGGGGGCGGGCTTGATATCCAGGTAGGCGTCGTCCAGGCTCGGCGACGCGGAGACCAAATTGGCCTGGACGCGCAGGTCCACGGCGCCCGGCAGGGCGACGTCCAAGGCCGGCCGAACCCGGCGAAGCAAAAACGTGTCCGTGAAAGACCGGGCGTCGTCGCTGAAATAAAAACGCCCATCGGCCTGCAGGTCACCGGACAGCTTGGTGGTGGTCTGGCCATCCGCGGATTTCACCGCCACGCCCTCGGGGCCCACCGCAAGGACCGGAGACGCCGCCAGGCGGTCTTCCAGGGCTTTCAGCCGTTGTTCCAGCGTGGGCTCCTCGGCGCGGAGAACCGCCGCCGACAGAGCCAGGAATCCCAGCCAAAAATGTCTTCGCATGAATCGCCTCCGATCGGGTGTCACAGCGAAAAATCGTTCCCGCGGGCGATGTGATAGACCGCGGTTTCCGCCCGCAGGTTGGCGGCCCAGCCCACGGGGCCGCGCGCCGTGAGCCCCCGCGCCGCGAGGACGCGGATCCCTTTTTCGGCGCAGAACTCCTCGAAGTCCCGCAGGCTCAAGAAGTGCATGTTGGGCGTGTTGTACCACCGATGGGGCAGGGCGGGGGAGACCGGGGTGCGGCCGCGAAAGAACACGTCGACGCGGGCTTTCCAGTGGCACATGTTGGGGAAGCCGACGATCACGTTTTTGCCCACCCGCAGGGCCTCTTTCAAGACGAAGGCGACGTTGCGGGTTTCCTGCATGGTCTGGTTCAAGATCACGAAATCAAAATCCCCGTCGGGGAACTCCCCCAGGCCGCTTTCGATGTCGCCGTGGTGGACCGACAGGCCTTTTTCCACACACTGGTAGATCGACTCTTCGCGCAGCTCGATGCCCTGGGCCTGGACGCCGCGCTCGCGCACCAGCACGGCCAGGAGGTCGCCGGTGCCGCAGCCCAGGTCCAACACCCGGGCGCCCTCTGTGACCAGCCCGGCGATGGCGACGTGGTCGGGGCGGACGTTCACGCGCCCTCCCGGGTTTTGGCCAGAAAGGATTTGATGAGGCGCGTTTGCTCGTCGTATTCCACCAGGAAGGCGTCGTGGCCGTAGGTGGAATGGACTTCCACGTAGGTGACGTCCCCCCGGTGCGCCCGCACAGCGGCGACGATGTCCCGGGATTGGTAGGACGGGTAGAGCCAGTCCGATTTGAAGGAGATCACCAAATAGCGCGGCACCGGCGCGCCGGGCTTGAACAGCTTTTCGCCCGAGAGATCGAAATAGTCCATGGCGCGGGTGACGTACAAATAGCTGTTGGCGTCGAAACGGCGAACGAAGTTGGCCCCACGGTAGCGGAGGTAGCCTTCGACCTCGAACTCGGCGTCGAAAGAAAATTTAAACCCCTCGTTTTTGAGGCGGCGTGAAAATTTCTCTTCCATGGATTGGTCGGACATGTAGGTGATGTGGCCGATCATGCGGGCGACGGCGAGGCCGCGTTCGGGCTGGCCGTGGTCGTAGTAATTGCCCCCCAGCCAATCCGGGTCGGCCATGACGGCTTGGCGCCCCACTTCATCGAAAGCGATTTGTTGGGGCGAGTGTTTGAGCGTGGTCGCGATGGGGATGACGCTCCGCACCCGGTCGGGGTAGGACGCCGCCCACTGCAAGGCCTGCATACCGCCCATGGACCCGCCCGACACCGCGAGCCAGGCGGGGACGCCGAGGTGGTCCATGAGCCGTCGCTGGGCCTCCACCATGTCGGCGATGGTGATGACGGGGAAGGTTATTCCGTAAGGTTTTCCTCCTAAAGCGGCGGACGCCGCCCCGGGACCGGTCGAGCCGCGACAGCCGCCGATGACGTTGGAGCAGACCACGAAATACTTGTCGGTGTCGAAGGCCTTGCCGGGCCCGACCAGGGGGTCCCACCAGCCGGGGCGGGGTTCGCCCGCGTGCAGGCCCGCCGCGTGGGCGTCCCCCGTGAGCGCGTGGAGCAGGAGCACCGCGTTCGATTTGTCCGGCGATAGCGCGCCGTAGGTTTCGTAGGCCAGGGTCACCGGGCCCAGGGTTTGGCCCGAGGCCAGGACCAGGGGGTCCCTTTCCCCGAACGTGAACGTTCGGGTTTCCACCACGCCCAACGCCGATACCGGCGCGGGGTCTGACATGGGATTAAGCTCCCTTCAAAGCCTGGTCGATGTCCGCCAGGATGTCGTCGATGTGCTCGATGCCGATGGAAAGGCGCACGAAGTCCGGCGTCACGCCGGTGGCTTTTTGCTCTTCGGCGGACAGCTGGGAATGGGTCGTGGTGGCGGGGTGGATGGCGAGGGATTTGGCGTCGCCGACGTTGGCCACATGGGACAAGAGCTTGAGCCCGTTAATGAACTTCACCCCCGCCTCTTGGCCCCCTTTGATACCGAAACCCAGGATGGCGCCGGCGCCCTTGGGCAAATACTTTTTGACCCGCGCCTGTTCGGGGCTGTCGGCCAAACCGGGGTAGTTGACCCAGCTGACTTTGGGGTGCTTTTTCAGGAACGTGGCCACGGCCAAGGCGTTTTCCGAATGGCGCGGCATGCGCAGGTGCAAGGTCTCAAACCCCTGCAGAAACTGGAAGGCGTTGAAGGGCGACATCGCCGGACCCACGTCGCGCAAGAGTATCACCCGCGCTTTGATGATGTAGGCGATGTTGCCGATGGGTTTCAACGCCTCCACGAAGTTGACGCCGTGGTAGGACGGGTCCGGGTCGGCGATGAGGGGGAACTTGCCGTTGGTCCAGTTGAATTTGCCGGAGTCCACAATCAGCCCGCCGATGGAGGTGCCGTGTCCGCCGATGAATTTGGTGGCCGAATAGACGGCGATGTCGACCCCGTGATCGAAGGGACGCAGGAGGTAGGGCGAGACGGTATTATCGAGGAGGAACGGAACCCCCGCGTCGTGGGCCACCTTCGCGATGCCTTCCAAATCGGCCACATCCAGCTTCGGGTTGCCAATGGATTCGGCGTAGAACGCCTTGGTTTTGGGGGTGACGGCTTTGCGGAAAGCGTCGAGGTCGTTGGACTTTACGAACTTCACATTGACCCCGAACTTGGGCAGGGTGTAGTGGAACAGGTTGTAGGTGCCCCCGTATAGGTTGTCGGCGGAGACGATCTCGTCGCCCGCCTGGGCGATGTTCAAGATCGCCAGGGTGATGGCCGACTGGCCGCTGGCCACCGCCAGCGCCCCGACACCGCCGTCCAGGGCGGCGATCCGTTTTTCCAGAACGTCGGTGGTGGGGTTCATGAGTCGGGTGTAGATGTTGCCGAACTCCCGCAGGCCGAACAGGGCGGCCGCGTGGTCGGTGCTTTTAAACTGGTAGCTGGTGGTTTGGTAGATCGGCACCGCCCGGGACCCGGTGGTCGGGTCCGACTCTTGGCCGCCGTGCAGGGCAATGGTTTCGGGTTTCAACTTCGCGTCGAACTGTGTCATGGAAGACTCCGTTTTGGAGCGGCTTTGATCCCGTCCTACAAACCGGTACGTTGCCTGGCGGCAACGAAAAAGCCCGCGCCGAAGATTGCGGCGCGGGCCATCGAATAAGCCGGTGGGATCGCGACCGCTTTAGCGCCCTGTTCGCCCGTTCGGGCCGGCCGGGGCAAGTTGGAAATTAAAGCCTCGCCGGAAATCAGATCCATTATGCCGGTTTCGCCATCGCTTTGTCAAATGGACCACAAAAAAAACGGGGGTCGGGAAATAAATTCCCGACCCCCGTTGTAAAGATCCTGTTATCGAACGACGGCGAATTTGCGCGTGGTTTTTTGAATTTCCCCGCCTTTTTGGGATTCCACCCGGAGAACGTAGACCCCCGTGGTCAAGCCCGACGTGGGGATCGCGGCCTCGTAGACCCCGCCCGCGTTGGAGCCCCCCTCCCAAGTCATTTCCCACACCCGTTCTCCACGCAAGCTATCGACTTCGGCCCGCACCCGGTCGGCCGAACCCGTCACGACCCGGACCGTCCCAGCGGACCCACGGACCGGGGAGGGAAACACCAGGGCCTCCTTCAAACCGAATAACGTCTCGGGTTCGGGCGCCGCAACGGCCGCCGCGGCCATGCCGGGGCGCGATACGTTCACCGTGACGGTGTGGGTTCCGGTGCGCCCCGAGGGGTCGTGGGCCACGGCCTGCAGGCTGTGATTGCCCGTGGCCAACAGCGACGTGTCCCAAACAAAGGCGTAGGGCGCTTCGGTGTCGGTGAACTTCCAAGAACCGTCCACGTTGAACCGAACCTGCGTGACCCCGTTGGCGTCCGACGCGATGGCGCTCACCGGGACCACCCCGCTCACCGTGCTTCCGGCGAAGGGGGTGGAGATCGCCACCACCGGATTGACCGTGTCGGGGGTGGCCAAGGTGGCGCCGACGCCGGTGATGTTATTGACGGAAACATTCCCGTTGGCGTCGTAGGCCCGAACACGGGCATGATAGGTCGTCCCGGCGGCGAGGCCCGTGATGGCGCGGCTCAAAACGTTGCCCACGTTGAGATTCTGATAACCCGACACATAGGTGGCGAAGGTCGGCGTCAGAGAAAGATCCAGCCGGTGGCCCGCGACCCCCACGTTGTCGGTGGCCGCACTCCAAGTGACGGTGAACCCGCTCACCGTTGGATATTTAATAAACACCGACGCGGGGTCGCCCGGGGGCGTGCGGTCGTAGGACGCCACAAACACGATGGTGTGGGAGGAGGCGTTGTTGGCGTAATCGGTCGCGGTCGCGGTCAACGTGTGCGACCCGTTCACCAGAGTGGAAACCGGGATGGCGTATTGATAGGGCGCCGCCGTGTCCGTGAGCTTCACCGCCCCGTCCATCGCAAACACCACGGACTTGACTTGATTGTCGTCGCTGGCCGTCGCCGAGGCGGTCAGGTTGCTGGTCAACACCTGTCCGCCGGTGGGGGTGGAGAGGAGCACCGCGGGCGGCGTGACGTCCACCGTTGCCAAGGTCGCGCGCGAAGCGGTCGCGGATTTGGCGCCCACAAGGGCGTTGGCGTCCACGGCGTTCACCCGGGCGTGGTACGTTGTGCCCGTGGCCAACCCGGTGAGGACGCGAGAGGTCACGTTCCCCACGTTCAAGCCGTTGTAACCCGGCCAGGCGGGGGCGAACGTGGGGTTCGTGGAAACATCCACCACGTAGGAGGCCACCCGCACGTTGTCGGAGGCCGCGCCCCAGGACAATGTCAGCGTCGTGGTGCTCGCGGCCGACAACGCGGGCGAACCCGGAACCGTCGGCGGAACGGTGTCGGCCAACACCGTGACCGTTTGATTCAACCCGGGCTGGCCGAACGACGGACCGTTGTGCGTCATTTGGTACTGCAGCGCATAAACCCCCGGCGTGGACGGCGCCACCAAACTCAATGAAAACGCTTTATTGACCGCGGGGACGATGGTTTCGGAAACCCCCAACAACACACCGGTGGGGCCCCACAGCGCGGGGGTTCCGTTCACGGCGGACAATTGGTATCCCCCGGACCGGGTCCAGGCGGTGGTGCCCGTGTTTTTCACCGTCACGACGGTGGAAAATGTCTTTCTGGCCAACACCGTGGCCCCGACAGCGGGGGACACGGAAATCAATTGGCTTTGGTCCGGGTTGGACACCGTGATCGGCAACGTCACGTCCGTTGTCAAACCCAACCGATCGATGCCGCGCGCCCCGAGAGCGTGGGCGCCGTTTTGCACGGTTCGGGAATCCCACGTAAAGGTCGTGTCCACGACGTAATACGGGAATTCCGCGCCCGGGATCGGGTACACCGCCGCCGGGACGGTGTTGACCACGACGCCGTCCACAAGAAATTGAACCCGGTCCAACCCGCTTTCCCCATCGGCGGATTGAACGGGAAACGCAACGATCCCGGAGACCGGGGAAACCAGGGCGTCGGTGGACACGAGGACCGTGGGGCCCGACCCGTCGACCGCCAAATAAGCCCTTCGGGTGTTGTTCGTTTCATCGCCTTCGGCGATAAGATTGCCTTGATCGGCGAAAACCGAAACGGTGTTCAAGCCCGACACCGACGGCGTTAGGGAATACAACATCCCGGTGTACGACGCCCCGGCGGCCAACGGCGCGGGGACGGACACGCTGCTGATTCGCACCTGGCCGGCGACGGTGTTCGCCGAACGGACGTGGAAAGGGGCCGAAATCGGCAGATTGCCTTGGTTGGTCACGGTGAACTGAATCGCCAAGGGGACCGATTGACCCGCCAACACCGCCGCGGGGCTGAGGGAGACGGTGGAAATCACCAAATCGGGGGCGGATCCCGCCGGCGGGACATACACATTCACAACCGATGTGGTGATGTTCCAGGCCTTATCGAAAGCCATGGCGACGGCCGAATGGTTCCCCGCGGTGACGCCCGCGGTGTTCCAAACGTATTGAAACGGCGGCGTTGTGAAAGTCATCGAAGGACCGCCGTTGATTTGCAAATCCACGCGGACGATCCCCGTGTTGTCGTTGGCGGCGATGTCAAAGGCGACCGCACCGGTGGACACATGATTATTAAGGGGCGACGTGAAGGCCAACGCGGGAGGGGTCCCGTCCACGGTGAAGGGGGCGGAGAGGGTGTTGTTGGATTCGTTCCCCTCGGCGATGGCGTTGATCCCGTCCACGGTCGCCGCGATCGTGTGGTCTCCTTCGGCCGCGACGCCGGGCAAGGGCAAGAGGGAGATGACACGCGTTTGGCCGGGAGCGACGGGCCCCACCGCCGTGGAGGTCGAGGTGCCGTTGGAATAATTGAAAAGGATCACGGTGCTCGGGACCGAAACGTCGCCGTTGTTCCGAATTTGGGCATTAACGGGAATCGATTCCCCCGGCTTGGCCGCGCCGTAGCCCGGCACGGCGGCGAAGGAAACCATTTCCAAATCCGCGGCCGCCCAGGACAACGCTCCCACGAACATCGCACCCAACAGACTCGGAATTTTTTTCACTTAAACCTCCGGGGAAAGGAACGAACGATAAATGTCACGCCAAGGGAGGTATTCTAAGGGCTTCGGGTTAAATTTGCATTAATTAATTGTAAACGAGTTGTAATGGATTGCCTCCCGTCAAAACTCACACTTTCCCCCGCTAAAAATTCAATCGTTCGTAAATGGGTCGTATGGCGGCTCGAATGGACGGCAACTGGCGGAAAAACCACAGGGCCCCCACCAGGCAGCAGACCCCACCAATCTGCAAGGCAAAAGGCGCGCCCCAACGCTCGGCCACGGCTCCGGCGAACAAGCTGCCAAAGGGCGCGGTGCCCAAAAACGAAAGGACGAACAGGCTCAACACGCGTCCCCGTTTGTCGTCGTCCACGATGGTTTGAAGGACCGTGTTGCTGCCCGCCACTTGGATCATGAACCCGGCGGCTGCCAAAAATATCAAGAGGACCGAGAGGGGAACCGAGCGGGAGAAGGAAAACAGAATCAAACCCACCCCGAAGACCGCCCCGGCCCGGGGCACCCAACCCGTGAGGCCCCGCACGGAGGTTCGCGCCGCGAGCGTCAAGGCCGCCACCAGGGCCCCCGCCCCCCCAGCCCCCATAAGGAGTCCGAGTGTTTGCGGTCCGCCGCCCAGGATCGATTTAGCGAACACGGGCATCAGCACCGTGTAAGGCGCGCCCACCAGACTGCTGACCGCCAACAACAACAGGAGCGACCGCAAGGGGGGCGAATGGAACGTGTAACGCCACCCTTCCCGGAACCGCGCCCAGGGACCCTCCGTCGGCACCGCCGCGACGAGGGGGGCCACGCGCATCAACAAGAGGGAGACCAAGACCGCAAAAAAACTGACCCCGTCGATCAAATAGCACCACCCTTCCCCCACCGCGGCAATGACCGCGCCGCCCAGGGCCGGCCCCGCCAACCGGGCGGCGTTGAACATCGACGAATTGAGGGCGATGGCGTTGCCCAGGTCGTTCTTGTCTTCGATCAAGGAAATGACGATGGATTGGCGGCAGGGCATCTCAAAGGCGTTGATGACGCCTTGCAAAACGCTCAGCGCGACCAAAACCGGGATCGAGGCCAGGCCCGAAAACACCATCGCGGCCAAGGCGAAGGATTGCAGCATGGAAGCCACCTGGGTCGCGATCAGCACGCGGTGCTTGTTCCAGGAGTCGATGTAGACCCCGGCCACGGGGGTCAACACCGCCGCCGGAATTTGGCCGGCGAAGCCGACGACCCCCAACAGAAGCGGCGACCCCGTCAGGCGGTAGACGAGCCACACCGTGGCCGTGCTCGTCATCCACGTGCCGACCAGGGAGACGATTTGCCCGGCGAAAAACAAACGGTAATTGCGATGGCGCAGGGCGCGGAACGCCCGGCCCCACACGGCGGTCAACATGGAAGTCCTTTCGTGTCGCGCCCGCCTTGACAGGCGGGGAAGCCGGGGGTACCTTTAGACGGGTCCCCACGGGACCCGCCGACAACGACATGATACAACTCGGGGAATACACCTTTCAAATCGCCGACACCGACGCGTTGCGTGAGGCCCTCCACCGCCTGCGCTACCAGGTCTACGTTGAGGAATACGGCTTTGAAAAAGCGGCCGACCACCCCGACGGACTCGAAAAAGACGCCCTCGATTCCCACGCGATCCCGTTGGTCGCCTTGGACCGCAAAGGTCGAGTGGTCGGCACGGCCCGTTTGATTCGTCGTTCGCCCCTGGGCTTTCCGGCCCTGGGGTTTGCGGACGCCGACAAGCGCGCCGCCTACGAGGCCCCGGCGCGGGTCGCCGAGGTCAGCCGTCTCGCCATGGACAAGGAATTCCGGGGCGCGGCGCTCGAATTCCGACGGGAAATGGATTATTTCTTTCGCCATTTGATCCGTTCCCGAAAAACAACCCCGCCGCCCTTCTTCACGGCCAACAACGACGCGGTGCCACGGCGCTTGGTCGTCGTCCTGGGGCTCATCAGCGTGATATACGAAACAGCGGCCGCCAACGGCATCGATCACCTGATCATGGCGAGCGAAAGGTCCCTGTGGCTTCTCCTCAAGCGGTTCGGCTTGCCTTGGCTTCCCATCGGGCCCGAAACCGATTACCACGGACGGCGCGCCCCCTACGCCTTGATCATGGCCAAGGCCAAGGAACCTGTCGGTCAATTCCGTCAGAAAATCATGGCGGCCTTGATGAAACAGCCGACCGCCCCCCCCCCGGCGGTGCAGGAGAGGGACCTTGTCAAAGGTCTTGATTTTCGGTTGGGCGGATTCCAATTCACAGCCGCCACATCAGGCGAACTGTTGGACAAGGTGTATCGTCTCCGATACAAATCCTACGTTCAGGACATCAAGGTCGCCGACCCGACCCTCTTCCCGGGGGAGCGGCACGTCGACCCCCAAGACGCTTGGGCGATCCACGGCTTGGCCCTGGACAAGGAGAACAACGCCGTGGGCACCCTCCGTCTGGTGCTCAATTCCCAGATCGGGTTCCAAACCCTGGAGGCCGCGAGCCCAGAGCAACAAAAAAAGCTGGCCGCCTCCCGAAAAATTGCCGAGTTGTCCCGTTTGGCGTTGGCCGACCCCTACGCCCGGGCCTCGGCCGACATCTGGTCGGCGCTTATGTCAATCCAGATTCCCCCCTTTTCCGCGACGACCAAGGAACGGCCTCTGGCGCCGGGCGACCGTCGAAAAGGGGCGATCCTCCTCCTGGGACTGTTCCGGCTTTTGTACCGCATCAGCAAACGCCTCCGCTTGAGCGCCTGGTGTTTTATGGGCGACCCCGACGCGGTGGCCGTTTACGCCAAACACGGCGTGGTTATGCATGAAATCGGTCCCGTCATCAACGAGCCCGTCGGGGCACGCGCGGCGCACCTGGTGAACTTCCACGAGATTGAGAAACACCTCCTCAACTTCGGAAAAATCAAGATGGTCGGCCAGGAACTGATTCCCCAAGCAACCACACCGACCCTCCGCGGGGAACGTGAGTGATTGGCCGCGGGGCGGGCGCTCCCCCGGTGGAACAGGGGGCGGGATGAGGGGAGAAATTTCCGCTTGAATCGAATGCATGAGGACACACGCCGGCGATGAGCCCGGGACAGGACTTCACAATCCCGGGGGTGGACATTCTCGGGGAGATCGGCCGCGGCTCCGGCAGCGTGGTTTATCACGGCCGGCACGGGGACGAGAACCTTGCGATCAAAATCCAGCGGCACCGCGACCCGGAGGAATCCGTTCGCCTCCGTCGCGAGGCGTTGGCGCTCGCCCGGGTCCGCCACGCCGGTCTCGCCCAAGTGCGGGACGTGGGCGAAACGGAGGGGCGGGTGTACATCGCGATGGAGCTTGTCCAAGGGCATTCCCTGGCCGACCTCCTTTCCGGCGGTCCCCTTCCCGTGCCCACCGTCGCGCGCATCGGGATCGACGTGGCGGGGGCGCTCAACGCCCTGCACAACCGGGGCTTGGTCCACCGCGACATAAAACCTTCGAACATTATTTTGGACCACAACGGCCGAACCCGGCTTATCGATTTGGGCTTCGTCGCCTCCATCGAATCGGATAAAGAAAGGGCGGGGTTCACCGGCACCTGGCGCTACGCCTCGCCGGAACAGGCCGGTCTCCTGTCCCGTCCGGTCGATGGCCGGTCGGACTTGTACAGCCTGGGTTCGGTTCTCTTTGAATTGCTGGCCGGGCGCGCCCCTTTTCCGGCGGAGACCGTCTCGGAAATCATCGCGTTATTGGGGGCGGGAACGATCCCCGACATCCGCTCGCTCCGGGCCGATGTCGGGCCGGTGTTTCCACACATCCTTAAGGGGTTGCTGGCCAAAGACCCCGACGATCGCTACCAAACCTCCGACGCCGTGGCGGCGGATCTCGAAGTCGTCTTGCACCCGGACGCCCCCGGCCTGTTCCTCCCTTCCACCCACAGGGACAAAAATCCCACCGTGATCAGTTTCCCCCTGATCGGGCGGGAACAGGAACACGAACTTTTGCAACGGCTGTGGGGAGAGGTCGCGGAGGGGCAGGGCCGCGTTCTGCTCGTGCGTGGGCCCGCGGGGTCGGGAAAAAGCCGCCTCGTGCGCGAGTGGTTCCTGCGGCCCCCGGACGTGAACGAACTCCTGCTTTACGGAAAGTGCGCGCCGTCCGACACCACGCCCCTGGGCCCGCTCCGCCAGGCGGTGGAAGATTGGTTGGTTCGAAACGAACGCCTTGGCGGGGAATGGCGGCAGCGTGCGGACGAACGGGTCCGCGAGGCGGCCGGCGACACCGGCGCGGTCCTGCGAACCTTTTCGCCCCGCCTGGCGCGGATTCTTCAGGACCGCGGTCAGGCACGGCCCCCCGTTTCGGATCAGTTTTTCGATATTGTGAGCGAATTTTTCCTTCGCCTCGCCCGGGGCGTCGGCCGGGCCGCTTTGGTCATAGAAGACGTGCATTGTTTGGACGACGCCTCCGCCAAGGTGCTCGAACGGTTGTTGCCCCATTTACGCCGGGCCCCCCTCCTTGTGGTGGCCACACGGCGGGAGGGCGAGCCGGGCGCCGCGGGCCAGGTGTTCGTCAACAGCGCACCGGATGAAATCAGGCTCGCGCCGTTCAATCAAGAGGCGATTGAGCAATTGACCCGTTCTTTCCTGGGGGGGGAAGGGACCGATCCCGGCGTGGTCGCCTTTGTGACGGAACGGTGCGAGGGGAATCCTTTTGTGTTGAACGAAATTCTCCAGTCCATGATGGACACCGGGGCCCTCCGCCTCGACTGGGGCCGCTGGGTGATGGACACAGTCCGGAGAGGGCTCCCGCGGTTGCCGTCCAACATATTGGACCTGGTGTTGTCGCGCATCACGGATCTGGGACCCGGGACCAGCGCGATCCTTTCCGCCGCCGCGGTCGTGGGGAATCGTTTCCCTGTCCGTTGGTTGCCGGCGTTGTGCGGGGTGGACCCCTCCCAAGTCAACGCCGCCCTGGAAGAAGCCCGCCGGGTCCATTTGGTGGAACCCGAGACCTACGGCGATTGGACGTTCGCCCACGATCGCGTGCGCGAGGCGTTGCTCAGCGGCCTCGCGTCCCACGCGAAGAAACGTCTTCACCGAAAAATCGCCGACATACTGGAACGGTCCCCGCGGGAGGGAACGGATCTCTACGCCCTGGCGGAACACCTTTATTGGGGCGATGGGGAATACCCCCGAACCGAGGCGTCGAACCGGGCGGCCGCCGAGGCCGCCATCCGGGAATATGCCTTCGAACGCGCTCTCGTTTTTTTTGAACGGGCCAAGGAGGCGATGCGGGCCGCCGGCAAAAAACCCGAACCCGCCTTTGACCGGGCCCACGCCGAAGCGCTCGCCGCCACCGGTCGGACGGAAGAGGCCGACATTTGTTTTAAGGCCGCCCTGGTCGGAGGCGCCGAAGGCACCGAAGCGGCCCGCGTCCGTTACGGCCTGGCCAAAATCGCCTTGGGCCGCTTGGATACCCGAGCCTCCCGGTTGGAAATTGAGCGCGGGTTCAAGGCCCTCGGGACGACTCCCCCCCGCCCCGGCCCTCTGGGAGTGCTGATATCCCTGCTTCGGGGAGCGTGGGGCCTTCTCCGTGAGCTCGCCGCGACCTCCATCGCGCCGCCCCAGCAATACACCCGTTGGCGATTGATGGTTAAACTTCACGAACACTTGGTTTTCACTTCCTATTTCAACATTGACCCTTTGACCATGCTGCAGTCGATTTGGGAAAACTGGCCGATGATTCGCCGCCTGGGATTGTGCTCGGAAAGAGTCGCTCATTATTCCATGGTGACCGGGACAACCGGTTCCCTGGGGTTGTCCCGTCTCTGTCGCTTCGCCGGCCGGCGAGCCATCGAGACCGCCGAAATCCTTCATGACCCCATCAGCGGGGCGCGGGGCCGCTTGTTCGCCGCGATCGGTCTCCATTTCCTCGGCGAAACCCTGATCGCCGAAAAAAAGATGCGACAGCTCCTCGCCGATAAGGGGGCTTTGTTGGAAAACATGGATTTCCTGACCGGGACGGCGGACCTCTCTTGGAATCTTTTGATGCGCGGGTACGCGGCCGAGGCCTGGGAAATTATCCAAAAAGGCATCGAGCGCTCCGACCGTGCCGGCGAGGCGCACCCCCTGACCTTCGGCCACACTTACCGTTGTTACGCCGGCCCAGCCCTCGCCATGATCGGACGTCCCGCCGAGGGCGTGGCGCACTTAAACACTTTCGAAAAAAGGATTAATCCTTCCGCCCAGGACCGCTGGCGCCGTGGACAACTTTTATCGCACCGCCTCCTCTTCTTTCTGGAACAAAACGAACTGGGGGCGGAGTTCGAACGGACGTGGTCGTCTTTCCGCGCGTTGAACCTGAACCCCCGGCGCACCCCGCTTCAACTGAAACAATGCTATGTCGCGCTGGCCTACGCCCGCGCGCGGCAACGGGAGCGGGCGCCGGAGTCGGACCGTCAGGCCGCCCGGGACGCTCTTCGAATGACTTTGGCGGAACTGAAGCGGGCGGGGGCCCATCCGACCCTTCGGGCCCACCGGTGGGTGATCGAGGCCAAGGCGCGACGGATGGACGGCCGACCCGGGGCGGCGCATCGCGCCCTCGACCGCGCCCGCGCCCTGGCTTTGGCCACCGACAACCCCTGGGTGCACTTTGAAATCCTGGGCGAGACCGCCCGGGCGCTCGCCCGGCGGGGCCAACAGGAGGCCGCTCAGCGCGAGGCGTTGGCGGGCCACAAATACGCCCAGGACCACGGGTGGATCCGGCGCGCCCGGGCCCTTGCCGGGGAGTTTCAGTTGATGGACGCGCTCCCCGGCGCGGCGCACAAGATGCTGGCCTCGTCCGACACCCCCCAGACCGTCCTTCTTCGGCGGCATTTCGACGCCCTCCTCGATGTCACAACCGCGTCCATGAGCCGGATCGATCCGGACGATCAAGCGCGGGGGGTCTTGGACGAAATTGTGCGCATCCTCGGCGCCGAGCGGGCTTTCCTTTTCTTGAGCGCGGACGATGGAAAAAACCTGACCTTCACCGCGGGCCGGGACCAAAATCGCCGGGACCTTCCGGACGCGGGGTTGATCAGCCGCACCGCGCTCGACCACGCGTTGACGCACCGCGCCCCCCTGGTCATCAACACCGGCGACGGGACCGCGGTCTCCGCCGCGGAGAGCGTGGTGGCGCACGGCCTGCGCAGCTTGATCGTGGCGCCCATCCTTTACCACGCGCGTTTGATCGGCGTGATCTACGCGGACAGCCGGGTGGCCTCGGGGCTCTTCGCCCAGGAGGACTTGGGAATTCTGAACGCCTTGGCGAATCACATCGCCGTCGCCATGGAGACGAGCCGGGCGCTTCGACTTGAAATTCAATTGCGGAGCGAACACGCGCAGGCCCAACTCGGCGAAACCGTCCGCCGGGTGAGCGCGGACCTGAATTCCACGCTTGAATTGCCCGATGTCTTGTCCCGGCTGTTGGGCCACGTGGCCCGCTTTGTGGCGTACGACCGCGGGGTCGTCTTTTTGGTGGAAGGGCAGCGGGCGCGTCCGGTGGCCTCCCGGGGGTTCGGCGCCGACGAACTCCCCGTGGAGCCCGTCGCTTTGGCGTCCTACCGGTTTCTCGAGAAAATCGTGCGGGGGGGCGAACCCTTGCTGTCCTCGAAAGACGCGGGGCTCCGCGACGCGCACTATCTGGGTTTGGCGGCCGTGGGGTCTTGGTTGGCCATCCCGCTCCGCGCCCGGGAGGAAGTCACGGGGTTCCTGGCCATCGACCGCTTTTCCGGCGACCCGTTCAACGAACGGGACGCGGACATGGTCGCCACTTTCACGGGCGCGGCCGCGGTGGCCGCGCAAAACGCGCGCCTGTTCGGAGAGACGCAACGGATGGCGACCATCGACGGGTTGACGGGCCTCTTCAACCGGAATCACTTTTTCCAGCTCGCCGAACAGGAAATCCGCCGCGGCCGCCGCCACAAACGCGGGATCACGGTCCTGATGGCCGACATCGACCATTTCAAGAAGATCAACGATCGCCACGGGCATCAGGCCGGCGACCGCGTGTTGGCGGAGGTCGCGCAATGCCTGCGCAAGTCCGTGAGGGATGTCGATATCGGCGGGCGATACGGCGGCGAAGAGTTCGTGGTCTTGTTGCCGGAGACGCTTCCCCCCCAAGCGCTCCTCGTCGCCGAACGGGTCCGCCACGCCGTGAGCGATTTGAAGATCACGTCGGAAAGCGAGCGAATCCTGGTGACGATTTCCCTGGGCCTTGCGGGGGATCAAAGTCCCGAATCGCTGAGCGCGCTGATCAAAACAGCGGACGCCGCACTTTATCGAGCCAAAGAATCCGGCCGCAACCGTGTTGTCGTTTAAATACCGCTAAGGAGAGAATCATGAAAACTGTCGTGCGATCGTTGTCACTCGGGGCGGCCGCTTTGTTGCTGACCGCCGGGCGTGCGTCCGCCGAAGGCATCCGGGTCTACGGTGTCTCCCCGGAAGCCCAGGTGCGGGCCGAAGCCGTGGTGGCGTCCGGGTCCGACGCGGGGACCAATTGGTACAACCCGGCGCGTTTGGTGGAACTGGAAAAACCGGGCATGGCTCTCAACATGGACAACTTGTTCGTCAACGCGACCTACGTCAACCCCCTGGGGCAGGCGGAATCCGACCGCCGCCGGCACTTCCTGGTGCCCGCGTTCTACGCCGCAACCCCCTTCGCCAAGGGCCGTTGGGCGCTGGGCCTCGGTGTGAACTCCCCCTTCGGGGTGGCGACCGCCTACGACAACGACTCTCCTTTCCGCTACATCACGACGGGCGGGGAAGTCCTTTTGACGGCTGTCAACCCGAACGTGGCCTGGAAAGCGACCGACAAACTCTCCTTGGCCCTGGGGGCGAATTATTACCAATCCCAAGCGGAGCTCAACCAGCAATACCGTTGGGCCGCCGTCGTTCCCGGTTCACCGGACGGGTCCATGAAAATCAAGGGCGAGGGCAGCGGGTGGGGCGTGAACACGGCCCTTTCCTGGAAACCCCGGGAAGGCCACGCTTTCGGTCTCAGCTACCGATCCCAGGTGGTTGTCACCCTGGAAGGGAAAAACACCGAAATCGCCAATGTGCCGGCCCCGCTCCAACCGCTTTTCGGGACAACGTTTCGCACGGGAGGCAAGACCACGCTCCGGTTCCCCGACATCGTCAACGTGGGCTACGCCATCCGCCCTTCCAACCAATGGCTTGTGGAGTTCGGCGGGCATTGGGTCAATTGGACGGATTTTGACCGGGCCAACTTCGATTTCGAGTCCAACCCCGCCTTTTTACCGGACAACACGCTTCCGATCTATTGGAAAAACGCCTTCGCGTTGCGGGTGGGGTTTGATTTCAAGAAATCGGAAACCCTGTCGGTCGGCGGCGGTTATTTCTTCGACAAAACACCCACGCGGGAGAGCACCTACAGCCCGCTGATCCCGGACTCCGACCACCACATGTTCACCACGGGCTTGCGCTGGAGGAAAGGCGCGTTTGAAGTTTCCCCGGCGGTGGCCTACCTCTACACCCCCCGCCAGCGCGTCACCAGCGAACGGACGGACGCCTTCGGCCAGGGCCAGACCACCAGCGGCACCTACGAGTTGCACGGCTACAAGGCGGATTTGGGCGTCACGTACAGCTTCTAGAGAACCCCCCACGCGCCGGGATCGCGCCTTCGCCTTTGCCAACACCCCCCAAAAACAAACCGCCGCCCCGATCGTGGTGACCGGGGCGGCGGTGCTTTTTTGAATCGTCCGACGGGGTGCCTTACTTTGTCACCACCGCCGCGGCCATGGGCGGCAGCGATTCCGCGCTGTTCACCGTGGAAACGCTGGGGGCCGCCTGATTGGCCAATCGTTCGTAGAACGCCCAGCGGGCGTCAATGGCTTTTTGCGCCAAATCCATCGATTGGAGGGTTTGGTCGTCCTTCCCTTTGGTCAGCGGGACGAAGCGGTTTTCCCCCAGCAAATGGTCCCGCAAGGGGAGGGTTTTTTTGCTGTCCAACTGGAAGGGGTTTTTGCCCTGCTTGGCCAAACGGGGATCGTAGCGGAAGAGCGGCCAGTAACCGGAATCCACCGCGCTTTTCGTCTGCTTGATGCTGCCGCTAAGATCGTAGCCGTGCTCAATGCAGGGGCTGTAGGCGATGATGAGCGACGGGCCGTCGTACTGCTCGGCCTCAATAAAGGCTTTGAGGGCCTGGTTGTCGTTGGCGGCCATGGCGACCTGGGCGACGTAGATGTTTTGGTACGTCATGGCGATGAGGCCCAGGTCTTTCTTGGGTTTGCCCTTGCCCCCGGAAGCGAATTTGGCGATCGCCCCGAAGGGGGTTGATTTGGACGACTGGCCGCCCGTGTTGGAGTAGACCTCGGTGTCCAAGATCAAGACGTTGACATTTTCGCCGCTGGCCAGGACGTGGTCCAGCCCGCCGTAACCGATGTCGTAGGCCCAGCCGTCGCCGCCGACGATCCAGAGGGATTTACGCACCAGGTTCTCGGCCAGGTTCTGCAGGTCTTTGACCTTGGGGCCGCTCAGGGTTTTCAGCTTTTCCTGAATTTTGGCCACGCGGTCACGCTGCTCTTCGATCTGCGTGTCGGTGATCTGTTGCGCGTTGAGCACGCTGTCGGCCAACTCGGCGCCGATTTGGTCGCGTAGACCGCTCACCAGGTTGCGGGCGTAACCCACTTTTTTCACGTAGGAGAGGGTCATGCCGAACCCGAACTCGGCCGCGTCTTCGAACAAGCTGTTGGACCAGGCCGGACCGAACCCGCGTTGGGATTTGGACCAGGGCGTGGTGGGCAGATTGCCGCCGTAGATCGAGGAGCAGCCCGTGGCGTTGGCCACGATGGCGCGCTCTCCGTAGAGCTGGGTGACCAGCTTGAGGTACGGGGTCTCGCCGCAGCCCGCGCAGGCGCCCGAGAACTCAAAGAGCGGGTCGCGCAGTTGGACGTTTTTGACGGCTTTCATGTCCATGGAATAGGAATTGATGTCCGGCAGGGCGTCGAAATAGGCCCATTTGACTTTTTCTCGCTCCCGGATGGGCGGCTGCTCCACCATATTGATGGCGCGGTAGCTGGGGTCGGTTTTGGATTTGGCGGGGCAGACCTGCACGCAGAGGGTGCAGCCCGTGCAATCTTCGGGGGCGACCTGGATGGTGTAGAACTTGTCTTTGAAGGACGGGCCGAACATGGCCTTGGCCTTGAGGAACTCGGCCGGGGCGGCGTCGGCGGCGGCCTGGTCGTACAGCTTGCCGCGGATGCAGGCGTGGGGGCAGATGATCACGCACTTGCCGCACTGGATGCAGAGCTTTTCGTCCCAAACCGGCATTTCGAGGGCGAGGTTGCGCTTCTCGTACTGCGTGGTGCCCGAGGGGTAAGTGCCGTCGGCGGGCAACGCCGAGACCGGCAGCAGGTCGCCCTCGCCTTTGATCATCATGGCGGTGACGTTTTGGACGAAGTCGGGCGCGTCGGCGGTGACGGGCGGCTGCATGGCCTTGGCGGAGGAGACCGTCTGCGGGTATTTCACCTCGGCCAGCGTCTCGAGGGCTTGGTCGACCGCGGCTTTGTTCATGCGGACGATCTCTTCGCCTTTCTTGGACCAGGTCTTTTCGATGTATTCCTTGATGTGTTTGACGGCTTCGTCCTTGGGCAGGATGTTGGCCAGGGCGAAGAAAGCCGTCTGGAGCGGGATGTTGAAGCGGCGGCCGAGGCCGACTTTCTTGGCCACGCCGTAACCGTCCAGGACGTAGAATTTCACTTTTTTCTCGATGATCCGATGTTGGGCGGTGGCGGGAAGGTCTTCCCACACTTTGTCCGCCGAGAACGGGCTGTTGAGCAGGAACGTCGCTCCCTCTTCGGCGTATTTCAAGACGTCGTACTTGCCCATGAAGTTGTAGTCGTGGCAGGCCACGAAGTTGGCCTTTTGAATGAGGTAGGACGAACGGATGGGCTTTTTGCCGAAGCGCAGGTGGCTGATCGTGATGGCGCCGGCTTTCTTGGAATCGTAGAAGAAGAACCCTTGGGCAAAATTGGGCGTGTCTTCGCCGATAATTTTGATGGAGTTTTTGTTGGCGGACACGGTGCCGTCGCCGCCCAAGCCCCAGAACACGGCGCGGACGGTGTCTTTGTCCTCGACGATGAAGTTCGGGTCGTAGGTGAGGCTGGTGTGGCTGACGTCGTCGTTGATGCCCAGGGTGAAGTGGTTCTTCATGGTTCCGGCCTTCATGTGGTCGTAGAGGCCTTTGATCATCCCGGCGTTGAATTCTTTGGAGGAGAGCCCGTAGCGGCCGCCGTAGATGCGGGGCAGGGCGAAGGGCAGCTGGTTGTTGATGAGCGATTCCATGACGGCGGTGGAGACGTCGAGGTAAAGCGGCTCGCCCTGGGCGCCCGGCTCTTTGGTTTTGTCCAGAACGGCGATCTGTTTCACCGTCTTGGGGAAGGCATTGAGGAAAAGGTCCGCGGCGAAGGGGCGGAACAGGCGGACTTTGAGCACGCCCACTTTTTCGCCACGCGCGTTCAAATAATCCACCACTTCGGAGACGGACTCGCAGCCGGAGCCCATCATCACGACCACGCGGTCGGCTTCGGGGTGGCCGTAGTAATCGTAAACCTTGTAGGGACGGCCCGTGAGCCGGGCGTAGCGGTCCATCTCCCCCTGCACGATGCCGGGGACCGCGGCGTAATAAGGATTCACGGTTTCGCGGGCCTGGAAGTAGACGTCGGGGTTTTGGGCCGTGCCGCGGATGAAGGGGTGCTCGGGCGAGAGGCCGCGCTGGCGGTGCGCGTTGACGAGGTCCATATCGATCATGCCGTTCAACACCTCGTCGGAGACCAGCTCCACTTTTTGGATTTCGTGGGAGGTGCGGAACCCGTCGAAGAAGTGGACGAAGGGCACCCGCGAGCGGAGCGTGCTGGCCTGGGCGATGGCGGACAGGTCCATGGCCTCTTGCACGCCGTTGGACGAAAGGATGGCCCAGCCCGTCTGGCGGACCGCCATGACGTCTTGGTGGTCGTTAAAAATGGACAAGCCCTGGGCGGCGATGGAACGGGCCGCGATGTGGAACACCGTGGAAGTCAGCTCACCGGCGATCTTGTACATGTTGGGGATCATCAACAGAAGCCCCTGCGACGAGGTGAAGGTGGTGGAGAGGGAACCCGTTTGGAGGGCGCCGTGCACGGCGCCGGCGGCGCCGCCTTCGGACTGCATTTCGACCACGCTGGGGACTTCGCCCCACAAATTGGGTTGCTTCATGGACGCCAGCAAATCGGCCCGTTCGGAGAGGCTGGACGACGGGGTGATGGGATAAATCGCGATGACTTCGTTCAGTTTGTAGGCAACGTGGCAAACCGCTTCGTTGCCGTCGATCGTGACCATTTTTTTAGACATCATGTTCTCCTTGGCGGCGGCCTGTGGTTCCCGTGGGTTGTTGTACCGACGTCGCTGTCGTCAACGAAGAGGGAATGGAGTTGAGTATTTATGAGGAAAGGCCGAATTGCCCTTCAAAGCGACTTCATTATACCAATCGGCGGGCGGAACCACAATACGGCGGGTCAGCGGCGACCGAAAATAGACCCCAAAAGGCCCCGCATGATCTGCCGACCGGCCTGGCTGGCGGCGGCCCGCGCCGCGCTTTTGGCCATGGACTCAAACAGGCCGTCCGCCGGACGGCCGGGACCCCGGGCGGGCTCGGCGGCCGGGGCGGGGCCGAGGGTTTGAACGGCGCGGGTTTTGAGCTTTTCGAAGGCGGATTCGCGGTCCAAAAGCTGTTCGTAGCGGCCGAGCAGGCGAGATTGGCGAAGGACCGCCTGGCGCTGGTCCGGCGTGAGGGGGCCGATTTGGCTGCGGGGCGGCAAAACGAAGGCCCGCTCCACCGGGGTGGGGCGGCCCGCCGCGTCCAAAAAGGAGACCAGGGCTTCGCCCACGGCCAATTGGGTGATGGCGGTTTCGACGTCCACGGTGGGATTGGCGGCGAAGGTTTCGGCGGCGGCTTTGACGGCGCGCTGATCCTGCGGGGTGAAGGCGCGCAGGGCGTGCTGGACCCGGTTCGACAATTGGGCGAGCACCCGGGCGGGCACGTCGAGAGGGTTTTGGGTGACAAAATAGACCCCGATGCCTTTGGAGCGGATCAAACGGACGACCTGCTCGATTTTTTCCAGCAGGGCGGGCGGGGCGTCGTTGAAGAGCAAATGGGCCTCGTCGAAAAAGAAGACGAGGCGGGGCTTTTCCGGGTCGCCGACCTCGGGCAATTGCTCGAACAACTCGGCGAGGATCCACAACAAAAGGGTGGCGTAGGTTTTGGGGGCGGTCATGAGCCGGTCCGCCGCCAAAATATTGATCTGCCCGCGGCCGGAAAGATCGGTCTGAATCAAATCCGCCAAGGCCAGGGCGGGCTCGCCGAACAGCTTGTCCCCCCCCTGGCTTTCCAGCTCGAGCAACCCGCGCTGGATGGCGCCGATGGAGGCGGCCGACACCTGGCCGTATTGGGTTTGAAATTGGGCGGCGTTGTCGCCCACGTGCTGGAGAAGGGCGCGAAGATCCTTGAGATCCAACAACAGGAGGCCCTGGTCGTCGGCCACGCGAAAAGCAATGGTCAAAACACCGGCCTGGACCTCGTTTAGATTCAATAAACGGGACAATAGCAGAGGGCCCATCTCGGAGACCGTGGCGCGCAGGGGGTGACCCTGCTGGCCGAAAACGTCCCAAAAGGTCACGGGGAACCCTTCGAAGGCGAAGGGGGCAAGCCCGAGCTGTTGGATGCGTTCGGCGATTTTGGGTTTTTCGCTCCCCGGCTGGGCCAGGCCCGCGAGATCGCCCTTGACGTCGGCCAAGAAGACCGGCACGCCGAGGCGGCTGAAGCCCTCGGCCATCCCTTGGAGGGTGACGGTTTTCCCGGTGCCGGTGGCTCCGGCCACGAGGCCGTGGCGGTTGGCCATGCCGGGCAAAAGGGTCAGATCGCGGGTGGATTTGGCGACGAGCAGGGGTGCGAGGGCCATAAAAGCCTCCTTAATTTCCGTCAATGCGGATGAATAATATAGCAATTGCCGCCCGTCAATTTGAACGATCGAAGCGGGGGTTTTAGGGTTCGACCGCGGGGGCGGGGCGGTCGGGGTTGCGGACGACGGCGATGAGGTAGCCGAGGTTGCGTTTGGGGTTGTCGGGCGCTTTGGCGCCGACGCGCGCGACGGCGTGGGCGATGCGCTCGGGGCCGTGGGCGTTTTCGAGCGCGATCAGCGCTTCGACGGCGCCGATGTCGGCGTCTTCGTAGAACGCGGCGGCGATGCGGGCGGCGCGGGACACTTTGTCGGGGCCGTGAAGCGCGACAAGGGCTTGGCGGGCGGCGGCGCGGAGGGCGGGGTCGTGGAACGGGTTGGGGGTGTATTCGTTGGGCGGGCGGGGGCCGCCCGCGGGGGAGAGCGGCGAGGGGTGAACTTCCAAGAGATCGGCGCGTTTGAGCTCAACCGTGCCCCGATCCAGGGTCGATTCGGAGACGCCGTGGTCCCGTTCGAGGGTGAACTTGGACCGGCGCCAGCGGGGGCGCTCGGGGGAGCGTTCCGAATAATAACGCCCGAGAACAAGCATGAGCTTGCCGGGGAAGGCGAGGCGGCGGTCCCACCCGAAGGACCAGTAGTCCCGGGAGAGCGAAAAAGTGTCGGGGCCGAGGGGAAGGAGCGTGACCAGGGCGTCGGAATCTTTTTGAAACGCGACGGTGAGGAGACCGTAGCGGTGTTGCAGTTCCCGCAGCGTCCTTGAAACGAAAAACCGCTTTTGTTGGGGACGAAGGCGGGGTTTCCCCATCCGGTCGGCCACGGCCTCCAAGGGGACGCGAACGGGGCCGGTGGCGCCGGGGGCTTGGGATTCCTTAAGCAACCAAAGGTAAAGGTCGAAGGCGTTTTCGGCGCGGCGGCGGCTCATCAACCCCAGGCCGGCGGGGGACGCCAACAGCGACGCGGGAAGGCGCACGGCGGCGTCCGGCACGTAGGGCGTGCGGGGGATTTGGCCCAGGTACGCCGCCAGGGGACGCAGGACGGCGGGTTCGCGGAGGAGGAGGTTGGTTTCGATGTTTTCGGTCCAGGATTTGGCGGACCAGTTGGAGGAGCCGAGAAGGGCCGCCGTGCCGTCGACCAAAACGGCTTTGGCGTGGAGAAGGGCGGGGGCGTCTTCGAAGAACACGCGCACGCCTTTTTGCGCCAAACGCTCGGCGGCGGCGCGATTGCGGTCGTTCAAGGAGTCGACTTCTTCGCCGCCCAAGACGGAGAGGCTGTTGAAAACCACCTCGACCCGCACCCCCCGCGCGGCGGCGGCCCCGAGGGCGTCGGCCAGGCGGACGGGGAGCGACTCGGCGTGAAGGGGCGTCAAGGAATAGAGGTAGACGTAGGCGACAACCGAGGCGGTGGAACGGGCGACCAGCCCCGTGAGAGTGTCGAAATAGCGGTCGCCGGGAACGAACTCGACCGGGGTCGGCCGCGCGGCGGCCGAGGCGGAAAGAAACAGGGCGGCGGCGAGGGACAGGAAGAAGGAGTGGGGTGAAGGTTTCATGGGCATTGATGGTAGGGGGATTGGTAACTCTGGCGATACACCCTCCCTTGAATTCCAGAGATTGAACATACAATCGGCATACGCTTAAATAACAAAAATATTGATAATTAGCCGTTTTCGTTAAACTTAAGGGTCAAAAGCAGGCACCTTTTAAATAAACATCAAGCCCAATAGGGTAAATACCGCGCATATTTTCGGGAGGCCCCGACCTTCTCATCAAGCTTGATAACCTTTGCCTCGGTGGACTGGGCAATGATTTGGGACACGATCGCACTCTTGCTTTCGGGCAAATGGAACCGCTCCCGCAGGGACTGGTTCGTCATTCGCTCGGACATGACCCACTTCAAGACGCAGTGCTGGTAACAAGCGCGAACCCGGTCGTCCCGGTTCATCTCGTCAAATCCCTTGGGACCGAACAGCGTGACGACGGTGCGGTGGTGCAAGGCGCGGAAGTCAGGCGCGGGGAGTTGGAAGACCTCGGCGGCGTGGACCACCTTGTCAATACCGCTGCTCTTCTCCTCGCAAATTCCCACGCGCCGCATGAAATCAGCCAATCGCTCGTTACGGGACTGGTAACCGTCAATGAAGCGCTCCACGGGAACCACGGGTTCCCCCGGGTTGGAGACTTCGATCCGATTGGAATACACCTCCACCATCACGGACGCGCCGGTAACCGCGAAATCCTGGTGGATCAGGGCGTTAGCGATCAATTCGCGGATGGTGATTTCAGGGACCAGCTTGACCTCTTTGCGCAACGCGTCTTCGATGACTTCATTCTGCGGCAACTGATCCATGACGAACTTCACCAGCCCCTGGAATCCGACGGCGTACCCTTTCTTGCCTACCTGATCAAGCTTCGTGTCCAACTTGGATATACCGTGATAGACCACGACGCGGGGCGCTTTGCGCGCGATGTCGGAGAAATCTTCGAGATGCTTCGCCAGAAGGATCGCCCCCAATCTTCGTATTGCGTAACTTCCGCCTTGAGCGTCCACCAAGCGATCCTGGACCAGCCGGTCCAAAACCCCCGTACGGTCGGTCGGATAAGGCCGCTTGAGCAACTCAAAATAAGTCTGGGTATCCAACAGGTCAACGACCTTCTGGGCGTCGAGACCCCGCATGGACGGTTCCTCCAGCCAACCGGGCTCGCCCTCCGCGAAGATGCGGCGGAGCTGATCCTCGCTCATAGGGACGAGTCCTTCACCGGACCGCATCAAATAGGCGCCATCCAGATGATAGGCTGTCCCTCGGGGCCGCGACGGGATATGGAACACCAACACCCGGCCGGACGGATGAGCGACTTCCTCGATATCCACGCGAAAACCAAGGATTTGAAAAAGCTTCTCCGCCATCTCCACCGGATTGACGAACGCCGCCGTCCCCACCACGGGACGGGGTGGCTTGTCCGCCACCCCGAGCAGGAGTCGGCCGCCCCCTTCGTTCGCCAGGGCGACGCAATATTTGGAGAGTCGATTGTTATCGAACTGGGTCTTTGCTTCCTTGAATTCCAGGTTTTGGTGCTCGGAGGGGGAGGCCCGCCAAAGGTCAATTTGTTCTGGTGTTGTGGTCATTGTGATCCTGTCGGCACGGTTTTTACACTCTCCCAGTCAGTCCCTGAAAAACCATGAATAGGGACTTCCCATCGTTTATTATGGGTTGTAAAAGACGAAACCGGTTCCCTCTCCCCCGCAGGGAAATGGAACCGGCTTTTAAACTGGGGTGAGTAACGGGATTTGAACCCGCGACCTTCCGGGCCACAGCCGGACGCTCTAACCGCTGAGCTATACCCACCAAATGGGAAAGGAGGAAAAAAGTCGGGAATTCCCAACGAAAATTGAATCCCTCATCCGGGCTTTCAGCCCACCTTCTCCCAAAAGGGAGAGGAAAAATTCTTCGTTTCCCAACAGGCGAGCGCTATTATAACTTAAAACACCCAGGGTTTGGCCGCCGCCTGGGCGATGTCGCGGGAGGTGGAGATCATGCCGCGTTCGGAGCGGTACCACTCGTGGATGACGACGCCGGCCTCTTTGACGAGGCTGGCCACCGGGACGGCGAACACCAGGCCCCAGAGACCCCCCAACGCCAAACCGGCCATCAAAGCGAAGATGACCGTGACCGGGTTCAAATTGACGCTGCGTTTCATGATCAACGGTTGCAGGATCCAACTGTCGATGTAATGCACCGCGAGGAACACCACCAGCACCCGCGCCGGGCCTTCCAGATTCGAAAATTGGAAGATCGCCACCATCATCCCCACCGCTCCGCCGACGACCGGGCCGAGGTAAGGAATCATGTTCCCCAACCCCGCCGCGATTCCGATCAAGGCGGCGTAATCCAATCCAATAAACCACAGACCGGCCACGGAAAACACACCCACCAAAAAGGCCTCGAAAATCATGCCCCGGGCGTATTTGCCGAACACACCGTTGATTTTGCTGAGGAGGCTGAGGAACCGCTCGACCCACACCCCGGGGCAGGCGTCGAGGGTGATCTGCGCGGCCCGGGGCCCGCCCCGCAAAAAGAAAAAAGCCACAAACGGGATCAGCAGGAGGTTGACGACGAACTCAAACACCGAGGTCACGAAACCCTGGGACTTCCACCAGTTGAAATGGATCCACGCCATGGCGTCGGTGATGGTTTTTTCGAGGATTTTGGTGCGCTTCAGTTCCGGCCATTCGAATTCCAGAACCTCCTGGGCCCGGCGCATGGCGGTTTCGGCGCGGTGCATGTAATCGGGCCAATTGGCCCGCAGGTCGGGAATGTCCTGACCGACGGCGACGAGCGCCCAATAAGAGAGCCCCGTCATCAAAACCGTGAACCCCACAAAAAGAATGACGACCGCCTTCTCGCGCCGGACGCCGCGAATTTCTAAAAAGGAAACAAGGGGGTTGAGAAGGTAGGCCAGAACGGCCGCGAAGAGGAACGGCATGACCACGACGCGCACTTCATAGAGAAACCACAAGATCAACCCGACCGCCAGCAGCATCACCCCGCCGTGGACGCGGCGCTCTTCGGGACGGAAATCGACGAACGGCGCGCTCACGAGACCGGCGGTTTGGGGACCGCGACCCGGGGCAGGACCCGGTGTTCCCGTCGAAGGCGCGCGCTCAGAAGCCGGCCCAGGGTGTAGAGGATGGGCGCGGCGGCGCGCGGGAAATGAATCCGCAGGTGGTCGAAGATGTCTTTGTACATCACGTACAGGTGGGCGGTCTCCACGGCGCGGCAGGTCGAGGCGCGCGGCAATTCGTCGAGCAAAACCATCTCGGCCAGGAAATCGCCGGGCCCGAACTGCGCCACCGGCTCCATCTCGCCGGACGCCGTGTTGCGGCGGAGCACCTCCACCCGCCCTTCGGCCACGATGAAAAAAGCGCGGCCCACGTCGCCCTCCTGGAACACCACATCGCCGGGGCCGTAGGTCTTTTCCATGATTTGCTTGACGATGCGGGCCAAATCGCGGCTGGGCAGATCCTTGAAGAGGACCACCGAGCGGAGGAATCGGAGTTTCTTGCGGAAAACGGGATCCCCGAAAAAACTTTCGAGGAATTGGCGCGCCCGGCCGGCCAAACGGCCGGGCAGGGAGGTGGGGAGCGGGGCGACCGGGGCGTCGCTCATGCCTGTCAGGGCGCGCGGCCCCCGAACTCTTTGGCCACGTCCTGGGCGGCGTCCTTGACGCGGCGGCGGACTTTGTCGGCCTGTTCGCGGAGGAGCTCACCGCCTTCGGCCAACAGGTCCTTCGTTTCGTCTTCCCATTCTTCCAACCATCGGGCCAGACGGCGGCGGGTGTCGCGGCCCGACCGCGGGGCCAGGAGCAGCGCGGCGGCCGCGCCAAGCGCCGCGCCGACCAGAAACGCCGCTAGAGACGGCGAGGAAGTATTGTCGCTCATGGGTCAATCGTCCTTTCCGGAGTCTTCCGAAGGCGCGGCGGCGCGCTTGCGCCGGAACCCGCGCATCACCGAATACAAAAGCCCCGCCCCGAAAGCGGCGGTTTTGCCCAACCCCCCGGAGGCCGCCAGAGCGGCGCCGCCGAGGGCGCTCACCACGTCCCCGGCGCGGGACACCTTGTCCCCCAGCCGGAGCGTGAAGAATTCCAACAGCCGGGCCAGGCGCCTCACCTGCCAAAGCGCCAAGGCCAGGAAAACCGTGCCGGCCACGAGGGCCACAACAACCACGGTCAACAAAATTGCGATGTAGATCTCAACGGTCATGGGAAGTTCCCTCCACGGTTCAAGTATGACGGACGATTCCGGTCGCGTCAATAGGCCGCGGGAGCGGGGAGCGACCTTCCGGCGGGCTAGCGAATGCGGTGGACCCGGCGTTGGGACGGCCCGTAGAAATACCGTCGCTCCACCGGCTTCTCGTACTCGATGACCTGGCGGTAGGCGTTGGTCCACACGCCCATGGCGTAGACCATGGACAGGCACAGGATTTCGGATTCCAGGAAGAAGGAAAGGCCCCCTTGCGCGGGCAGGTTGGCGATGAGGAAAAACGCCAGGCCCACCAGGACGAACATGGCCCCGTGAAGAAACACCATTTCAAAAAGAACCTGGTAGGCCAATTGCCGGCTGCGGCCGAGGGCGCCGAAAGGGCCGTGGCCCTCCAGCGCGACGGCGAGCGGCGCGAAGGAAAAAATGAGCGCCATGACGACCGCCCCCATGCTGGTCAACGGGTAGACCGCGATGGCCGCCTGGGGGGAAACCACGGCTTTCCAATGGCTGAAAAAAGGCTTGATCCAGCCGCCCAGCATAGCGTTGAACATGCGATTGAACCCATACCCCCCCAGCAGAGACAGACCGAAGAGGGCCACGAAAACCAGCGCCAGTGAAAACACGCCCGACAAGCGGACGCGCGGGGAACCCAGTCGGGGCGGGGAGGCCTGAAAGGGCATGTTGTCGCAAGCGATGCGCATGGGCCAAACCCCCGCCAACAGGGCCACGACCACCCTTTCCAGCAAGGTGACCGGCGTGCCGTCCTGGGTGATGAAATGCAAGAGGCCCGCGTGGATCGCCGCCATTCCCCCACCCAACAACAACCACAGGGGCAGGCGGGCGTGGAGGGCGGTGAAACCGAAGAGGACCGCCTTGTCGATGTCGATGACCCGGAAATCCCGGGATTGGAGATGGAACCCCATTACTCTTTCGTGGCCCGGGCGACGGCGCGGGCGGCGTTCTTGTAAAAGGATCCGCGATCAAAACAGGCGGCGATCTCGCCGGGGGAAAGGCGTTCGCGGACCCGCGCGTCGTTGGACACGGCCGGCCGGAAGGGCGTTCCCGCGGTCCAGGCCGCCAGGGCGTGCCCCTGCACGATTTCGTAGGCCTGTTGCTTGGGCAGGCCTTTTTTCGCCAGAGCCACCACAATCCGCTGGGAGCAAACGATGTCGGCCGTTTTCTCCATGTTGGCGGCCATGCGTTCCGGGTGGACCTGCAGCCCGTCGATCACCCCGGCCAAACGGTGGAGCATGTAGTCCAACAAAATCGTGGCGTCGGGCAGGATCACCCGCTCGACGGAAGAATGGGAAATGTCCCGCTCGTGCCAGAGGGCGACGTTTTCCAGGGCGGCCAGACTGTGGGCGCGCAAGAGCCGCGCCAGGCCGCAAATGTTTTCGGAAGCGATGGGGTTGCGCTTGTGGGGCATGGCGCTGGAGCCTTTTTGGCCTTTGGAAAAGGGCTCTTCGACTTCCAGCACCTCGGTGCGCTGGAGGTGCCGGATTTCGGTGGCGATGCGCTCCAAGCCCGCGGCCACCAGGGCCAGGGTTTGAACAAAATGCGCGTGGCGGTCCCGGGGCACCACCTGAGTCGAGACGGGCTCCGGCCGAAGGCCCAGGCGACGGCAAACAGCGGCTTCAACCGAGGGATCCAGGTGGGCGAAATTCCCCATGGCCCCGGACAATTTGCCGAAAGCCACTTCCGCGCGGGTTTGAGCGAGGCGGCGGGCGCCCCGTGTCAATTCGGTGTACCACCCGGCGACTTTAAAACCGAAGGTGATGGGTTCCCCGTGAACGCCGTGGCTGCGCCCCATCATGGGGGTGGCGGCGTGGGCGCGGGCGAGCTTCTTCACAGCGGCCCGCAGTCGCTCGATCCCGACGATCAGGAGATCCGCCGCGCGCGCCATTTGCACGGCCAGGGCCGTGTCCAACACATCGGAAGAGGTCAGTCCCCGGTGCAACACTTTCGCGGCGGGACCGGCTTTCTCCTCGATTTGGGTCAAGAAAGCGATGAGGTCGTGTTTCGTGGTTTTCTCGATTTCCAAAATGCGGGCCACGTCCACCTTGGCCCGACGGCGAAGGGTTTTGACCGCGCGGCGGTCTTCGGGTGTGCGGGCGTAGGCCTCCGCCGCCAAGAGCTCCACGTCCAGAATGGTTTGCCAGCGGAATTCGTCGGTCCACAGGGCGGCCATTTCGGGCCGGGTGTAGCGCGGGATCATTTGTTTACCTTATCAAGTTTTTCGAGGAATTGCCGCAGGGCGGCCGGGTAGAGGCGGTGTTCTTGTTCCAGAACACGGGCGGCCAGCCCCTCGGCCGTGTCGCCGGGGACCACCGGAACTTTCGCGCGCGCGATCGCGGGGCCGTGGTCGAATTCGTCGTCGACCAGATGCACCGTGCATCCGGACTCTTTTTCACCGGCGGCCAACACCGCCTCGTGCACATGGCGGCCGTACATGCCCTTGCCGCCGAACTTGGGCAGTAGCGCCGGGTGAATGTTGAGGATCCGCCCGGGGAAGCGGCGGATGAAGTTCGGTTCGACTTTGAGGAGGAAACCCGCGAGGCAGACGACGCGCACGCCTTTTTCCAGCAAGGCGTCGGCCACCGCGTCGAAACAGGCCCCGCGGTCCGGGAAGGTTTTGGGGTCGAACACCCGGGCGGGAACGCCGAGGCGCGCCGCCCGGTCCAGGGCGCCCGCGCCCGGCTTGTTGGAAATCAGGAGACGGAAATCGGCGCGGGGGATTTCGCCCCGCCGCGCCGCCGCGACCAGCGCCTCGAAATTCGACCCGCCGCCGGACACCAACACCCCGATGCCGACGGGGTCCACAGGTCAGTCCAGCCGGACGGCCCGGGCGCCTTTTTCCACCCGGCCCACTTCGAAGCAGGGCTCCAAAAGCTTCTTCACGGCCGCGGCCTTCTCCCGCGACACGGCCAGCACGAGACCCAGCCCCATGTTGAACGTCCGGAACATTTCGATGTCGGACACGTTGCCCCGTTTTCGGATTTCGGCGAACACCTCGGGCAGGGGCCAGCTCGCCGTGTGAAAAACGGCGTCGCAGTTCTTGGGAAGGAAGCGGGGCACGTTTTCCAACAGCCCGCCGCCCGTGATGTGCGCGATGCCCTTGATGGCCCCCCGGTGTTTTTGAAGGGCGTTCAGGACCGGCTTCACGTAGATTTTGGTGGGCGCCAAGAGGGCTTTTCCCCATTTTTTCAGGTCCGGCCCGCGGAAAAGGACGCGCACGAGGGAGTAACCGTTCGAGTGGACTCCCGACGAAGGCAGGCCGAGCAGGACGTCCCCCGGCTTGATTTTGTCGTTGCGCACCCGCTGGCTCTCGTCCACCACGCCGACGGCGAAACCGGCCAAATCGTATTCCTCGGGCTTGTAGAACCCGGGCATCTCCGCGGTCTCCCCGCCGATCAGGGCGCAACCCGCCTGGCGGCAGCCTTCGATCATGCCGCCGATGACCTTCTCGGCGGTGTCGACGTCCAAGTGGCCGGTGGCGAAATAGTCCAGGAAGAAAAGCGGCCGCGCGCCGCCGCAAACGAGGTCGTTGACGTTCATGGCCACCAGGTCGATGCCGATGGTGTCGTGGACGCCGAGTTCTTGGGCGATTTTGAGCTTCGTGCCCACGCCGTCGGTGCAGCCGACCAGATAGGGTTTCTTGTAGCCCTTGGGGAACGGGAAGAGCCCCGCGAAATCGCCGATGGCGGGCAATTTTTTCTTGATGCGGTCCACCAACGCGTCGCCGGCGTCGATGTCAACCCCCGCTTTTTTATAGGTCCAGCCTTTATTGTTTTTCTTTTCCATAAAGAATCTCCGCGGGAGACTGAAGTGATTTTCGAAGTTCCGACGCCGTAAACAAGGGGATCAAACGAAGGCCTTTCTCTTTCAATTTTTCGGGCCCGCCGGACTCCCGGTCGATGACGCACAGCACGTCCTCGATTTGGGCCCCCTGCGCCCGCAGGGCCGCCACGCCGTCCAGAATGGCGCCGCCCGTGGTCACCACGTCCTCAACGACGGTGACGCGCTTCCCTTTGAAATCGGTTCCCTCGGCCAATTTGCGCGTGCCGTACTCCTTGGCCTTTTTGCGCACGAAGAGGAGCGGCAACCCCGTTTCCAGGGCGATCGCGGTCGCCACCGGCACCCCGCCCAGTTCCAGACCGGCCAAAAGTTCCGTACCGGCGGGCAAGCGGACTTTAAGGGCCGCCCCGATCCGTTTCAAAAGGCGCGGGTCGGATTCAAAAAGGTATTTGTCGAAATATTCGTTGGACACCTGCCCGCTGCGCAGGCGGAAAGTGCCCTTGATGTTGCAGACGCGATAGACGTCCCGCGCCAAATCGCTGAATTCGCTCACGAACGCCCTTTCTTGTTCTTGATGGCCAACACGTCCCGCGCGGCGGCGACCGGGTCCCGGGCCTCGACGACACTGCGGCCGATCACGAGGGCGTTGGCCCCGGCGGTCCAGGCCGCTTCGGGCGAGGCCACCCGTTTTTGGTCCGCCCCCCCCGCGTCGCCGAATTGAATGCCCGGGGTCACGAGCGGCAGGCGGATGCCCGCGCGCCGCAGGAGCGTGACTTCCTGGGCCGAACACACCAACCCGTCCAAACCCATTTTCTGCGCGAGGCGCGCCAAGCGCAGAACCTGCCGGGCCGGCGGGGCGGACACGCCCACCTCTTTCAAATCGGACGCCCCCAAACTCGTCAGGACCGACACACCCCAAACCAACGGCCGGGGCCGGGCGGCGAGGGCGGCCCGCATCACGGCCGACCCGGCGCCCGCGTGGATGGTGCAGGCCGTCAAGCCCAACCGCCCCGCGGATTCCACCGAGCGTTTCACTTGGGAAGGGATATCGTACCATTTGCAGTCCAGGAACACCCGCTTTTTCCGTCGGAGGAGCCACGGCACGAGGCCGGGGTCTTCCAACGTCAGGGCCGGGGGCACTTTATAAAAATCCACCGCGGCGCCCAAGCGCGCGACCAACCGCCGGGCCGCTCGGCCGGAAAGATCCAGGGCGATGATCACTTCTTTTTTAAAACCGGTTTTCATTGGGCCGAATACCCCCGCGCTTCCGCGACGTTCCCGAACCCGCCCCGGGCCAGCAATTTCCCCAGCCGGCGGTTTAGGCGGCGGACCATCCCGGGGCCTTCGTAAACGAACCCGGTGTACACCTCCACGAGAGAGGCGCCCGCCAAAATTTTTTCGTAGGCGTCCTCGGGTGTAAAAACGCCCCCCGCGGCGATGAGCGCCAAGCGCCCGCCCCCGAGCCGCGACAGCGTCCGCACCACCTCCGTCGAACGCGCCTTGAGCGGCGCGCCGCTCAGTCCCCCCTCCGCGGGGGCCCCGGGCGGCAGGCCCGATCGGTCCCGGGTGGTGTTGGTCGCGACGATCCCGTCGAAACGCGCCCCGACGGCCGCGTCCACAATGCCTTGATAATCCGTTTCGTCCGGCGACACTTTGACGAACAAGAGCGGGCGCTTGCGGCCGGGCCGCGCGGACCCCAGAGCGTCGGCCCTTTCCCGCAATACGCGCAGGAGGGCCGCGAGGGTGTCCCCCGCCTGCAGGTCCCGCAGACCCGGCGTGTTCGGCGAACTGACGTTCACCACGAAAAAATCCGCCCGGTCGTACAACCGCTCCAAACAAACGATGTAATCATCGGCCGCGCGCTCGTTGGGCGTGTCTTTGTTCTTGCCGATGTTGACGCCGATCGGCACGGCGAATTTTCCGTTGATCCGGGCGGACAGGGCCTCCGCGCCGGCGTTGTTGAACCCCATGCGGTTGATCAACGCCCGGACCCCCGGGAACCGGAACAACCGAGGCCCGGCGTTGCCCGGCTGAGGACGCGGGGTCACGGTGCCGACCTCCAAAAAACCGAAGCCCAGGGTGGCCAAGCCAGCGACCGCTTCCCCGTCTTTATCAAAACCGGCCGCCAAACCGACGGGCGTGTCAAAAACCAGCGCGTCGGCCCCCGCGCCCAGCGTGACGCGCAGGCGCGGGTCGTCCACGGGACGGCGCCGGGCCCAACGGCCCCAAATTCTTAAAGCGGCCATCCCCACAGCGTGTGCGGCTTCGGGCGGAAGGGAAAACAGGACCGGGCGCAGGACGCGCCGGTAAAAACCGTCGATCACGAAACCGCGGTCGCCCGGGGCGCCGCGCGGCGGCACTCCCCGGTCCTGTGAATAAGAGGCATTCTGGCCGGGTGATTTTGTGTGGCGACAAGGAACGAGGAAGGCGCATATCGGGAATATGCAACTGACGAGTGACGCCGCTCGCCGCGCAAAATCACCCGGCCCCTTCGGGGGAGCCCCCCTTTGCCCGGCTTCTTCGTTGCTCCTCGGTTACGATGGCCCGCATCGCGCCCTCGTCGCGCCTCGAATCCGGACAAAGGCGGGCTCCCAGAATGTGTCTTATTCACGGGACCGGGGAGTATACCACGCGGCCCTCCACCATCGTCAAACGCGCGGCGCCCCGCAGGGTCTGGCCGATGAACGGCGAGTTCCGGCTTTTGGAGACGAAATCCCCCACGGTGTGCGCCTCGGCCGGGTCGATCAACACGACGTCCGCCGGGGAGCCCTCGGCCAAATCGCCCACCGGCAACCCCAGCGTTCGGGCCGGATTGGCCGTGAGCCGGCGCAAGGCCTCCGGCCACGTCAAATGGCCCGGCTCGATCAATTGGGTGACGACCAAGGGCAACAAAGTTTCCAGACCGATCACCCCGAAGGGCGCCGCCGAGAATTCCTGCTCTTTGGACGCGCGGGAGTGCGGGGCGTGGTCCGTGGCGATGCAATCGATCGTGCCGTCCGCGAGGCCGTCGATCAGGGCGCGGCGGTCGGCCTCGGCGCGGAGCGGGGGGTTCATCTTGGCGTTGGTGCCGTGGGCCAGGACGGCGTCTTCCGTCAACGTAAAATGGTGGGGGGTGCAATCGGCGGTCACACGCAGGCCTTTCTTTTTCGCCTGCCGCACAAGCTCCACCGTTTCCCGGGACGAAATGTGGGTCAAGTGGAGGTGGGCGCCCGTGAGCTCGGCCAGGGCGATGTTCCGCCCGGCGGCGATGCTCTCGGCCTGGCGGGGAATGCCCTTGTGCCCCAGCCGGGTGGCCAACGACCCCTCGTTCATCACCCCGTCGGCCATGAGGGATTTGTCTTCGGCGTGCTCGATGACCGTGATGTCGAACATCTTGGCGTAGTCGAGGGCGCGGCGCAGCAATTGGGTGTCGGGAACCGAGTTGCCGTCGTCGGTGACGGCGACGGCGCCGGCGCCGGCCATGGCGCCGATTTCGGCCAGCTTTTCGCCGGAACGCCCCAGCGTGATCGCCCCGGAGGGCCACACCCGCACGCAGGCCGTTTCGGCGGCGCGGCGCAAAAGGAACCGGATCCCCGACACGTCGTCGATGGGCGGGTTCGTGTTGGGCATGGCCACGACGCTGGTCACGCCCCCCGCGGCGGCCGCCCGCGTGCCGGAAGCGATGGTTTCGGCCCCTTCGTGGCCGGGCTCCCGCAGGTGGACGTGGATGTCGATCAGTCCGGGGGCCACGATCAAACCTTTGGCGTCGATCACCTCCGCCCCGACGGGCACGGGAATGTTTTTACCGACGCGCGCGACCTTGCCGTTTTCCACCAACAAATCGAAGGCGCCGTCCCGCTGGTGGGCGGGGTCGATCAATCGGCCGTTTTGAAACAGGAACGTGGTGGTTTCTTTTTTGTTCATGTGATCGCCTTGAGGGACGTCTGCACGGCCTTGGCGGCCTTTTGCGCCTCCGGCCGATTGACGGGCAGGCCCTCGGGGCCCGCGAAGAGGTAGAGGACCGCCATGCGGACCGCGATGCCGTTGGTGACCTGCTCCAAAATTTGGGATTGCGGCCCGTCGGCGACCTCGGAGGAGATCTCAACGCCGCGGTTCATGGGGCCGGGATGGAGGACGAGGCAATCGGGCTTGGCCTTTTGCAGGCGCTCGGTGTTGAGTCCGAACAGTTCGGTGTATTCGCGTACCGTCGGGAAATAGGCCCCCTGCTGGCGCTCCCGCTGGAGGCGCAACACGTTGACCACGTCCGCGTCCCCCAGGGCCTCGTCCAAATCGGTGGAGACGGAAACCTGGGACCCGAAAATATCGGTCAGGCCGGCGGGGATCAGCGTCGCCGGACCGCACACGGTGACTTTGGCCCCCAGCTTGGTGAGCGCCCACAAGTTCGAGCGGGCCACGCGGGAATGGAGGATGTCCCCCAGGATGACCACCTTGAGCCCTTCGATCTTTTTCTTTTTTTCGCGGATGGTGAAGATGTCGAGCAGCCCCTGGGTGGGGTGCTCGTGCGACCCGTCGCCCGCGTTGATGACCCGCGCTTTGACCGCGCTCGCGATGATCCCGGACGCGCCCGAGGCCGCGTGACGGACCACCATGAAGTCCACTTTCATGGCCTCGTAGGTTTTGGCCGTGTCGATCAGGGACTCGCCCTTGGTGACGGAACTCGTGGACGCGGTGAAGTTCAACGTGTCGGCGGAGAGGCGCTTGGCCGCCAATTCAAAGGAGCCCCGCGTGCGGGTGGAGGGCTCGAAGAAGACCAGGGCGACCGTTTTGCCCCGCAGGGCGGGGACTTTTTTGATGGAGCGGGTGAAGAGGTTCTTCATGGGCCGCGCGACGTCCAGCACGGTTTCGATCTGCGCCACCGAAAGGTATTCGAGCCCGAGAAGGTCTTTCACGCCGTTTTCGCGGAGAGCCACACCGCGTCCTCGCCGTCCAGTTCCGACAGGTGCACGTCCACCCGCTCGTCGCGCCGGGTGGCCACCAACCGACCGGCGAAATCCGCCTGGATCGGCAATTCGCGGTGGCCCCGATCGATCAGCACCGCCAGGGCGATTCGGTCGGGGCGGCCGAAATCCATCAGCTCATCCAGGGCCGACCGGATGGTCCGCCCGGTGAAAAGGACGTCGTCGACCAACAAAAGGGTCTTGCCCGCGATGTCGAAGGGAAGTTCCGTTTCGTGCACGACCGGGTGGAGGGCGGTTTCGGCCATGTCGTCGCGGTAGAAGGTGATGTCGAGGGATCCCACGGGCAACGGCGGCGCGCCGAGTTCTTCGAGGGCGCGGGCCAGACGTTGGGCCAGGGGCACCCCGCGGCGATGGATGCCCACCACGGCCCAATCCCCCCGGGGCGCGGGCAGGCCGGCCAAAATCGCCTTCGCCATCGCGGTCACCGCCGCGCGGATGTCCTCTTCGCTCAGGATGCGCTTGTTCGCCATCGGGCGCATTATCTCATTTTTTTTTGAATTCTCCGAGGAGATAAACAAAAAAAACCGCCGGCCCTTTCCAATCGATAAATCGTTGCGACACAACGTATTTGGCTTTTCCGGAAGCCATTTATTTATAGGGGAGATTTTTGTGTGTTTCTTCTTTTTTCCTTCAACGGGGACCCCCCATTGCCGCCGAGGGGTTTTCCTGCCCCGATCCACAGATCGTCGGGGTATTTGGCCGGCAGGATCGCGCTTCGAATGTCTTGGTTTACAATCCCCTTTTCTTTAAAAACCACAGGCGGGAGAAGGAAAAGCGTAAACAAATCGGGGAGCTTCCGCGCACGCTGTTGCGACGAACAACCGCTCTCGCTATACTTTGGAGCGTGCACCCCCTCCAATGGTCGGACCAATTCAAAACGGGAATCGCAAGCATTGACCGGGACCATCACGAACTCTTCGGCCAAATCCAAAATCTCAGCGAGGCCACCGTGAACGCCTCTTCGCGGGACGTTGTGGCGAACCTTTTGGAATTCCTCACCGATTACACCCGGCATCATTTCTCCAAAGAGGAAAACCTGATGAGGCGGGCCAACTACCCCCGTGTCGAGGAACACCGATGGGCCCATGAACAAATGATGTTGCACGTCACTGAAATGGTAAGGGATTTCCACTCCCCATCACAAACGGACCCGCGGCGGATCGGGGAATTCCTTTCCCATTGGTGGTCCGACCACGTCTTGAACGAAGATTTCTCTTTCATTCCGTGGGTTGAAGCGCTGCCGAAAAACGGATAGCCGCGGCAAATTCGAGGGGACGCCGCTCAAGGCGATCGCGGTTTTCCAACCTTATCCCCCCACGCAAGGGACATCGCCGCGCCCGGACAAATTAATTCCATGACGCCATGACTCGAGAAAAATCAAGCGTGCCCTCCCGCCGGTGGTTCGCCCTGGCGGTGGCCGGGCTGATCGCCGCGAGCGCGGGGTTGATCACCCTGGGCGCGCGCTCGATCGTGTTCGAAGCCCGGCTTTTAAAAAAACAGGCCGAGGAACGCCTGGGGGCGACCGCCGACGCGACCACCGCGCGTTTGCGGACCGACCTGGAAGCCCTGCTGGACCCCGTCCGTCGCGCCGCCGAGTCCTGGCGGGGCGACCTCGTTTCGGTGCGGCGTTTGGCGGAGTCCGGTTTTTTCTATTTGTCGGCGGAGGGGCGCCCGGCGTGGCCGCGGCCCCCGCTCGCCGCCGAGCCCCCTCCGGACGAATGGGCGCCGGGGCCTTTCGAAGACGATCTGCGCGCCGCCGAAAAATGGGAGTTCACGCCGGGACGGCTGGGCGATGCGGTGACGCTCTACCAAACCCTCCTTTCCAAAAAACCGCCTCCCGCTGTGGAGATTCACGTTCTAAAAGCCGTCGCGGCCGCCCATCGGAAACTCCAGCGGCCCACCGAGGCCCTGGCGGTTTACGCCGACCTCGCCGACCGGTTCGGCGATCGGCCCGACCCCGCGGGATGGCCCCTGGGGGTGTTGGCCCGGGCCCGAATCGCCGACGTGTGGGAGGAAAGCGGCGACCGCGCCCGCGCGAGAACCCTGCGGGCCGCGTTGTGGGAGGACGTCCTCTACCAGCGTTGGCCGATGACCGCGGCGGCCCGGGAGAAGACCCTCGACGAACTTCAGGCCCGCCTGGACGGGGCCGACCGGCGCCGCGCGGAGCGGCGACGGGTGGAAGCCTGGCGCGCGGCCGCGGCGCGCTTTTGGAAAACCCACGGCGCCGAGGCGCCGGGGTGGCGTTCGCGGTGGGGTTCGGGCCGATTGTTCGCGTCCGCCGGGGGATGGGTGGCGGCCGCGCCGGCGGAGGACGGGGCCGTGTTCGGGAACGTGGACTTGGACACGACCGCCTGGGTGTCGGACCGCCTGAAAAACACGCCGGCGACCTGGGACGGGGGGGGCGAACGCCCCGCCGACGGGACCGGAGTGACCCGGACCCTGTGGACGGTCCACCCCCCGTTGACGCTCCGCTTTTCGGCGCCGGCCGGCGACGCCGGGGCGAGCCTCTTCCGCCAGCGGACGCGGGCCTTTGCCGGGATGATCGCCCTTTCCCTGGTCATCCTGGCGGCGGCCCTGGTTTTGGCCGCCCGGGCGCTGCGGCGCGAATCGGAGACGGCGGCGCTCAAGACCGACTTCGTGGCCAACGTTTCCCATGAATTGCGGACCCCCCTCAGCTCCATCGCCTACATCGGGGAACGGCTGGCGGCGGGGCGCGTTCGATCGGAGGACGAACGGCGGGAGTTGCACGACATGTTGCGGCTGGAAACCGATCGGTTGAAAGAATTGGTCGACCAGGCCCTCGACTTTTCCCGGTCGTTGACCGAGGGAAAAGGCTATGATTTTCAAACCCTGGATCTGGGGGATCTCGCGGCCGAGGCGCTTCGGCGTTTTGAGGGCCAAGCCCGGGCCCGGGACTTCGTCATCGCTTTCGCGCCGTCCCCGAACCCCGCGCCCGTGCGGGCCGATGGGCGGGCGGTGGTCCGCGCCGTGATGAACCTGCTGGACAACGCGCTCAAATATTCCGGCGAAACCCGCCGGGGGGAACTCGCGATCGTGGCCGACGGGCGGGAAGCGGGCGTGGCGGTGCGGGATTTCGGCGTCGGCATCGCGGACACCGATCGCGAGCGGATTTTTGAAAAGTTCGTCCGGCTGGAGCACCACATGAAGCGCACCCGGGACGGGGGCGTTGGGTTGGGCCTGGCCATGGTCAAAAACATCATGGACGCCCACGGCGGACGTGTCGGCCTCGACAGCGCGCCGGGCCGGGGGTCGGTGTTCACGTTGTGGTTTCCGCGGGAGGACACAAAGGCATGACGCGCGTTTTGGTGGTGGAGGACGACCCCCGGCTGGCCAAGTTGCTCGAAGGCGACTTGGAACTGGAGGGGTACAAAGTCGACGTGGCCCGGGACGGCTTGGAAGGGCTGGAAAAAGCCAAACGGGGAAAGCCGGACATCATCCTTCTCGACGTCATGCTGCCCAAGATGAACGGCTACGACGTCTGCCGAGCGATCCGCAAGGACGACGTGGACACCCCGATTCTCTTTTTGACGGCCAAGGGGCAGGAGAGCGAAAAGGTGGTGGGCTTCTCCCTGGGGGCCGACGATTACGTGGTCAAACCCTTCAGCGGCATGGAGTTGATGGCCCGGATCAAGGCCCTTTTGCGCCGCCGCCAACGGGAGGCCGAAAAAGTGACCGCCGTGGAGTTCGACGGGGTCCGGGTGGATTTCAAACGCATGGAAGCCGTGCGGGGCAAAAAAGACCTGGGGTTGACGCCGAAGGAATTTCAGATCCTAGAGCACCTCGTGCGCCACAAAGGCGAGGTGGTTTCGCGGCAAAAACTGCTCGAGGACGTTTGGGGGTACGACGCGTTGCCCAGCACGCGCACGGTGGACAACCAGGTCCTCACCCTGCGGCAAAAACTGGGCGGCAAGGACAAGGACGCCCACATCGTGACGGTGCACGGCGTGGGTTACAAATTCGTGGGTTTATGAAATTGCGCTCCTTCGTCGCCGTCGCCCTGCTCGCGGTCTTCGCGGGATCGGCGCGGGCCGCGGCCGACGACCCGGCGGCGCTGTACCGGGACGGCCTGTTGGCCGAAACCGTGGATCGCGATTTCGCGGCGGCGATCGATCTCTACGAACGGGCGGTCGCGGCCGCGTCGCCGCCCCACCCCAAAGCCCTTTTACGCCGCGCCCAATGCCTGGAGACCCTCGGGCGGACCGATGAAGCGCGCGCCGCCTACGACGCCGCTATCGCCCACGCCGAAATCAGCGACCCCGGCGTGGCGGAAACCGCGCGCTGGCGCCGGGACCGATTGACCGTCCCTTCCCCCACGCCGGCGGCGCTCCCCGCCGCGCTCCCTCGCCTGCGCGGTCCCCGGTGGGAAGTGCGCCTGGACGGCGGCTATTCCCTCCTTTACCCCGCGCGGCTTTACGGACGCAACGACGCCACCTACGCCTCGGCCGGGTTCTCCCCCCATCAAACGGCGTTGTGGGCGTCGGGGCATTATCGACTTTCGCCCCATTGGGCCGTGGGGATGGAAGCGGGGGAATTCCTCCCCCGTCCGGCGCGGGCGGTGCAGGCCGACGCCCTGATCGGCCCCGGGGACCTGGTGGCGCAACGGGTGGACGCCCGGGCGACCTATTTCGGCCCGACGGTTTTGGCGTCTTTTCGCCGACGACGATGGGTGGTGGCGGGGAGCGCCGGGTTCGGCCCCTGCGTCCAGCGGACGCGCATCGATCACCGCGTGCTGACCGGGGCGAACGCGGGCGAGCGCGGCGAAACCGGGTCCAGCAACACGGACGTCGCGGTGTCGCTGTCGGCGGCGTTGGAGCGGCGACTCACGCCCCGGTTTTGGATGGGCCTGGGGGCGCGCTCCCTCGCGGTGCTCCTGCGGGAATTCAACAACGGCCGATCGGCCACCGACCCGTTTTCCCGACGAAAAACAAGGCACCTTCTCTTTCCCTTCCTCCGCTTCGGTTACACCTTTTAACCTTCTTTTTCCCTATGCAATTTTTTGACAAATCCCGACAAAGGGTTTGCGCCCCCGTGACACCCCCGTCCCCCCCCGCGTGGTACATTGAAATGGAAGAACGAAAACAAAGGAGGCGGGTATGAAAAACACATGGAAACGCGGGTTGGCGGTCTTCATGGTGGGCGGCTTGGCGACCCTGGGGTTGGCCCCGTCCGCTCGGGCGGGACACAGGGATGTTCGCGGGGAGCATGTGGTCGTGGCCGTGGGGGTCGGGACGTTGTTGGCCTTGGCCGCCTTGAGCGGCGCGCACCATCACGACGCGCACTGCGGGCATGGCACGGTGATCCGCTACGAAGCGCCGCCCCCTCGGCATCATCACGGGCGGTGGTCCCATCGCCGCCACGGGGGGCGTCACGACGGCCGCGATGGCCGGGGGTCCAACGATTGGGACTCCCACCGCCGCTGGTCGGAGGATCGATCCGGCCGGCACTGGTAAAACCCCCGACGCCATCCGCGCGGCACCTCCCGCCGACGCAAACGCCCTTCCCCCGCCCGGGGGAAGGGCGTTTTTATTGAGGAGAAAGGAGCGCGGGCGGAAGAGGGGAAAAGTTTACGACTTCGCCAGGGCGGCGAGGGCGCGGGCGCCGATGTCGGTGCGGAAATGGGCGCCGTCGAACTTGATTTTGCCCACGGCCGCGTAGGTCGCTTGGCGGGCGGCCGTGAGGTCGGCGCCCCGGGCCGTCACCGTCAACACGCGGCCCCCCGCCGTCACCACGCGGCCCCGCGCGTCGCGGGCGGTTCCGGCGTGGAAGACCGTGACGTTATCGTTTTCCACGTCGTCGAGGCCGGAAATGACTTTGCCCTTCTCGAACTTGCCGGGGTAACCCCCCGAGGCGAGAACCACCGTGACGGCGGCGCCGGGATGGGCTTTAAATTTCTTGCCGGCCAAGTTCCCCTCGGCGGTGGCCAGGAAAAGAGGCAACCAGTCGCCCTTGCCCATGGGGAGGATCACCTGGGTTTCCGGATCGCCGAACCGCACGTTGAATTCCAGCACGCGGGGTCCGTCGGGGGTCAACATCAGGCCGAAATAGATGACGCCCCGGTAGTCCAAGGCCTCCGCGGCGATACCGGCGAGAAAACGGTCGAAAACTTCCTTTTCAATGGATCGCCAAAGGTCGGCGCCCACCTGGGGCACAGGACCGTAGGCGCCCATGCCCCCGGTGTTGGGACCCTGGTCGTTGTCGAAAACTCTTTTGTGGTCCTGGGTGGGCAACAGAGGCAGAAGGGTTTTTCCGTCGGTGAGGGCCATGACGCTAAGCTCTTCACCGGTGAGGAGCTCCTCGATCAGGATCCGCTCGCCCGCCGCCCCGTGGGCCCGATCGACCATCATGGACTCCACGGCGGCCAAGACCTCGGCGCGGTCCTGGGCCACCACCACGCCCTTGCCCGCCGCCAGGCCGTCGGCCTTCACCACGCGGAAAGTGTCTTTCCATTCCGCCGATCGAACGAAGGACAGGGCGTCGCCGGCGTTCACGAACACGCGGAAATCCGCGGTCGGCAAGCCGTGGGCGCGCATGAACTCCTTGGCGAGAATTTTGCTTCCCTCGAGGCGGGCGGCGGCGGCGTTGGGACCGAACACCAGGCGGCCCCCCGCGCGCAGGGCGTCGGCGAGGCCGTCCACCAAGGGCGCTTCGGGGCCGATGACCGTGAGGCCGATTTCTTTTTCGTTTAGAAAGCGGAGGATTTCCGCCGGCTTGTTCGGCGACAAGGGAAGGCAGGTCGCGGCGCCTTCGATGCCGGCGTTGCCCGGGGCGCAGTACACTTCGCTCACCGCGGCGCTTCGCCGCAGGGCCCACGCCAGCGCGTGCTCCCGCCCGCCCCCGCCCAACACCAGGACTTTCATCGGCAACGACCGCCGTCTTCGACGGGGATGGGGTAGCGCCGGTTGAAACAGGCCGTGCAATAGCTCGACGGGGATCCGCCCGCGGCCGCCAACATGCCTTCCAGACTCAGGTAACTCAAACTGTCGACGTTCAAGTACTCGCGAATACGCTTAACGGACATGCGCGTGGCGATGAGTTCCCGCGCCTCGGGGGTGTCGATGCCGTAAAAGCAAGGTCCCATGATCGGGGGCGAACTGATCCGCATGTGAATTTCCTTGGCGCCGGTTTTACGCAACATGCGGACGATTTTGCGGCTGGTGGTGCCCCGCACGATGGAATCGTCGATCAAGACGACGCGTTTGCCCTTGAGGGCTTCCGCCACGGCGGCGTATTTCATGCGCGCGCCGAAGTCGCGGATGGATTGTTTGGGCTCAATGAAGGTGCGTCCCTTGTAGTGGCTGCGGATGAGGCCCATCTCGATGGGAATGCCCGACTCCTCGGAAAACCCCAACGCCGCGCAGGTGGCGGAATCGGGGACGGCGACCACGATGTCGGCCCTCACCGGCGCCTCCTGGGCCAAACGGCGGCCCAGGGCCTTGCGCGCCTGGTAGACGCTGCGTCCGAAAATTTGGCTGTCCGGACGGGCGAAATAGACGAACTCGAACACGCAATGGGCCTTGGCGGGGCTCGGCAGTTGGCCGACGACCCGGGCGCCGTCCCCGTTCATGGCCAAAATCTCGCCGGGCCGCACTTCCCGGACGAATTGGGCGCCGATGATGTCGAACGCGCAGGTTTCCGAGGCGATCACGTGGGACCCGTTCAGCCGGCCCAGATGCAGGGGCCGCACCCCCCAGGGGTCGCGGACGGCGTACAGGGTCGTGGGTGTTTGGATCACCAGGGAGTAGGCGCCCGTGACCTGCTGCAGGGCGTCCTTGAGCGCCGCCGCCAGGTTGCGGGCCGGGGATTTGGCCACCAAATGGAGAATGACTTCCGTGTCCGACGAGGTTTGAAAAATGGACCCCAGCCCTTCCAACCGCTTGCGCAGCGCCCCGGCGTTGGTGAGGTTGCCGTTGTGGCCGATGGCGATGGGGCCCCGGGCCGTCGCGACCACGATGGGTTGCGCGTTGGCCACCGAGGAGGCTCCCGCCGTGGCGTAGCGCACGTGGCCCACGGCCATCCGCCCTTTGAGGCGATCCAGGACGTCTTGCTTGAAAACGTCCGACACGAGCCCCATGGCCACGTGGGCGAAGAATTTTTTTCCGTCGGAACTGACGATCCCGGCCGACTCCTGGCCCCGGTGTTGGAGTTGCTGCAAACCCAAGTAGGCCAAGCGGGAAGCTTCGGCGTGGTTGTAAATGCCGAAAACACCGCACTCCTCGTGCAAAACATCGAGCGGGCTTTTCTGATGGATCAAGGACACATTACCCCCGGGCCGCGCGACGGACGGCGTTTTTGAAAATCTGAAGGCCCACGCCGTCTTTCGGTCGGGGCTTGAGGCGCGTCCATTGGGCGTGCTGAAAGGGGAAAGCGTTCCGCTCCGGGTGGGGCATGAGCCCCAGGATGTTCCCGTCGACGCTGGTGATGCCCGCGACGTCGCCCACCGACCCGTTCGGGTTGCCGGGGTAAGGGGCGCGGCGGCCCCGGGCATCGACATAACGGAAAGCGATCTGGCCGTTTTTTTCCAGGGCTTTCATCCCGGCGGGCGTCGAGGTCATGAACTTGCCTTCCCCGTGGGCCACGGGCAAAGGAAACACGTCGGGCAGGCCCTGGGTCCAGAAACTTTTCCGGGCGGTGGTTTTCAAATAAATCCAACGGCACTCGAAGCGGCCGGAATCGTTGTCGGACAGGGTGACGCTGGGGTTGCCCAGGGCCTCGGGCGCCAACGGGTCGGGCAATAAGCCGGCCTTGACCAACACCTGGAACCCGTTGCACACCCCGAGCACGGGGCGGCCCAGCCGGAGAAAGTCCTCCAACTGTTCGCGCAGCCGAAACACCAGGCGGTTGGCCAGGACCTTGCCGGAGGCGATGTCGTCCCCGAATGAGAAACCGCCGGGGAACATGAGGAGCCCGTACTCCTTGAGCCGCGCTTCGCCCCGGAGGAAGGCGTTGACGTGCACCCGCTCGGGGGCGGCGCCCGCCGCCTCCAACGCCCAGGCCGACTCCACGTCGCAATTGCTCCCGGGGGACCGCAGCACCAGCGCCTTGACGCTCACGCCGGACCTCCGCTCCGCCAGGCTTTTTCCAGGGCCGGAAGCGGCCACGCCGCCGTTTTCCCGTCCAGCCCCACGACGCGCAGATCCGCCGCCCCGCTCACTTGGCCGATGGCCGCCAGGGGGGCCCCTTTCATCGCGCTCAAAAACGCGCGCCGGGCGCGGGGGGCCACTTCCACCAGGAAACGCCCGTTGGACTCGGAGAAAAAGGCTTTGTCGGTGCGGCCCTCGGCGCGCAGGTCGGCGGCCATCGGCAGTTTTCGCAAATCCACCCGGGCGCCCCGGCCGCCGCCGAAACACATTTCGGCCAGGGCCACGCCGAGACCGCCCTCGGAGCAATCGTGACAGGACGCCACCCAACCCGCCTGAATCGCGGCGGACAATTTTTCGTAGACGGGCCAGGTGGCCTCCGGTTCGAGGCGCGGCACGGCGCCGCCCTTCGTGCCCAAATGGATCCCGTAGCGCGACCCCCCCATTTCGTCCCGGGTTTCGCCCACGGCGTAGATCCAGTTCCCCGGGGTTTTGAAATCCATGGTGACGGTTTGGGCCACGTCGTCCACCAAGGACAGAGCGGAGATCAACAGCGTCGTGGGAATGGCGCGCCGGTGGCCCTCGACTTCAAACTCGTTGAACAAGCTGTCCTTCCCGGAGATGAAGGGCGTTCCGTAGACCTTCGCGATGTCGTGGCAGGCCTGGGCGGTGCGCACGAGTTCGCCGAGGATTTCGGGCCGCCAGGGGTTGCCGCCGCAGAAGTTGTCCAGAATCGCGATGCGGTCGGGCCGCGCGCCCACCGCGATCAGGTTGCGGACCGCCTCGTCGATGGCGGCCGCGGCCATCCAGTAGGCGTCCCACCGGCTGTAATGGGGGTTGAGCCCGGCCGCGAGCGCCACGCCGCGGCGTTCCCGGGGGTGCAATTGCAAAACGGCCGCGTCCGACGGGCCGACCCCGGTGGGGCCCACAAAAGGTTTCACCACGGTCCGGCCCTGGACTTCGTGGTCGTACTGGCGGACCACCCATTCCTTGGAGGCGACGGTGGGCTGGGCCAGCACCGCGAGCAGGGCCTTGGGGACCGGCGCGCCCTTGGGGAACGCCACCGCCGGGGGCGGCGACCAGCGGGACTCCATGGACCGTTTGGGCACCCCGTCGTGGAGGAACGCCATGTCCATGTCGACCAAGGTGTCCTTTCCGTGCATCACTTTCAAGCGGCCGTCGGAAGAGAACGTCCCGATTTCGGCGCAGTCCACGTCTTCGTCCGCGAACAGTCTCAACAGGGGCGCCAGGTTCCCCGGCGGCACGGCCATCACCATGCGCTCCTGGGACTCGGACAACCAAATCTCCCAGGGGACGATGCCGGCGTATTTGAGCGGCACTTTTTCCAAATTCACGAGGGCCCCGGTTTTTTCGCCCATCTCGCCCACGGCCGAGGACAGCCCGCCGGCGCCGCAGTCCGTGATGCCGCGGTAGAGGCCCTTGTCCCGGGCCACCAGGAGGACGTCCATCATTTTTTTCTGAACGATGGGGTTCCCGATCTGAACCACGCTCGAGGGGATGCCCGTGGTGAGGGTGTCCGAAGAAAAGGTCGCCCCGTGGATGCCGTCCCGGCCCACGCGGCCGCCGGCCATGACGATTTTGTCTCCCGGCTTCACGCTTTTTTCGATGGTGGATTTGGGCATGAGCCCCAGGGTGCCGCAAAACACGAGGGGGTTTTCGGCGAAGTCGGCGTCGAAGACCACGGCGCCGCTGACGGTGGGGATGCCCATGCGGTTGCCGTAGTCGCGCACGCCGGAGACCACGCCGTTGACGATGCGCCGGGTGGACAGGCCGGACCCGGTTTTTTTCTCGGCCTGTTCGTCCAGGGGGCCGAAACAGAACACATCCGAATTGGCGATGGGTTTGGCCCCCAACCCGGCGCCCAAAATATCCCGGATCACCCCGCCGAGCCCCGTGCCCGCGCCGCCGTAGGGTTCCAGGGCCGAGGGGTGGTTGTGGGTTTCCACTTTAAACGCCAGGGCGTCTTCGCCCCCGTCCGTGGAGGCGTCCACGATGCCCGCGTTGTCTTTGAACACCGACAGGCACCAGGGTTTGTTCAAGTCCTCGGTGACTTTCACGATGGTGTCTTTGAGAAGGTCTTTGTAGTTCCGCCCGCGTTCGACCCCGTTTTCGTCTTTTTCAATATGGCGAACGGCGGCCCGGAAGGTTTTGTGCTTGCAGTGCTCGGACCAGGTCTGGGCCAGAGTTTCGAGTTCCGGGTCGGAGGGCGGCCGGCCCTGGGTTTTGAAGTGGGCCTGGATCGCCGTCATTTCTTCGGCGTTCAACGAGAGGCCGCGCGCTTTGCTCAACGCGACCAGGGCTTCGGGGGACAGGGACAGGAAATCGGCGCTCACAGGATCTCCACGGTCTGCACGAGGGGGTTCATCAAATGGTCCTCACAAAAACGGCGCAGGGCGGCGGGGGCCGCGGCGCCGAAGAAATCGAACACCTGGCCGGACCGCACGCCTTCGAGATTCGTGAGGCCGGCGTCCCGGGCGGCCAACCGCACCGTGTCGGCCACGGGATCGGACACGCCTTGTTTCAGCCAGATCTCCGCCAACCGGCCCCCTTGCGGACGTCGCACGTGGTCGGCGGGGAACACCGACGCCTCCTGGGTCACCGGGTCGGCCAACACCTTGTCCGCCAGGAACCGGGCGTCTTTTTCCGAAAGGCCGCCCGCCAATTCGTAGGCCTGCCCCGCGCGCACGCGGGTCACGCCGGCGAGACCCGCCAGCCGCCCTTCCCGCCGGACGTGCTCCCCCCGGTGGTCGACGACCGCGGGTTTCAAGTGGACCAACACACGCCAGTTCATGGGGTCTCCAAAATCAAACGAACCGCTCGCCCGTCAATTTCTCGTAGGCGGCGACGTATTTTTCCCGGGTTTTGGCCACGACGTCCGCCGGCAGGGCCGGAACGGGCGGGCGGCGGTCCCATTGAATCCGATTCAAATAATCACGCACGAATTGCTTGTCAAAACCGTCCTGGGGACGGCCGGGCGCGTAGGGGATCTTGTCCCAAAAGCGGGAGGAATCGGGGGTCAACGCTTCATCGATCCAGACAATTTTACCATCCCGAAGGCCGAATTCAAACTTCGTGTCGGCCAGCAGAAACCCCCGCTCTTCGGCGTGGCGGGCGGCGGCGGCGTAGATCGCGAGGCTGACGGCCCGGAGGCGTTCCGACAGGTCCGCCCCCACCAGCGCGACCATGCGCTCGTAGGAAATGTTTTCATCGTGCTCCCCGTCGGGGGCCTTGGTGGCGGGCGTAAAAATGGGTTCGGGCAGGCGTGCCGATTCCCCCAGCCCCGCCGGCAGAGAGACACCGCAGACACTCCGGGAGGCTTGGTACTCCTTCCAGCCGGAACCCGCCAGATAACCGCGCACAACGCATTCCACGTCCACCCGCCGGGTTTTCTTGACCAACACGACGCGCCCGTCCAGGCCCGCGCAGGCCCGGGCGACCTCGGGCGGGAAATCGGCGACGCGGGTGGCGATCAGGTGGTGCGGGCAGACGGCCGCGAGCTTGGCGAACCAAAAATTGGACATCTGGCAAAGAATCCGGCCCTTGTCGGGCACCGGCGTGGGCAGGACGAAGTCGTAGGCCGAAATGCGGTCCGTGGCCACGATCAACAGACGGTCCCCCAGGTCGTAGACGTCCCGAACCTTGCCTCGGGTCCACAGCTTAAACGGCAAAAGGTCGGTCGTGGTCATGGGCGTCGCGGGGCGAATCCTATTCCCACTCGATGGTGGCGGGGGGTTTGGAGGAGATGTCGTACACGACGCGGTTGATGCCGCGCACTTCGTTGATGATCCGGGTGGACATTTTGGCCAACACCTCGTCCGGGAGCCGCGCCCAATCGGCGGTCATGGCGTCCACCGAGTTCACGGCCCGCACGGCAATGGCGTTCTCGTAGGTTCGTTCGTCGCCCATGACCCCGACGCTGTTGACGGGCAAAAGGACCGCGAAGGCCTGCCAGAGTTTGTGGTACAGGCCCGCCTCGCGGATTTCTTGTTCCACGATCAGGTCCGCCTCGCGGGTCTTGCGCAGCTTGTCCTCGGTGATGTCGCCCAGGACCCGCACCGCCAGGCCCGGTCCCGGGAAAGGCTGGCGGAACAATATTTCGTCGGGCAAACCGAGCTCTTTGCCCAGGGCGCGCACCTCGTCCTTGAAGAGGAATCGCAGGGGCTCGACCAGTTTCATCTTCATTTTATCCGGCAGGCCGCCCACGTTGTGGTGGGTCTTGATGACGGCCGAGGGGCCCTTCACCGAAACGCTTTCGATCACATCGGGATACAACGTGCCCTGGGCCAGGAATTTGACGCCCTTGAACTTTTTGGAGAATTCCTGGAACACCTCGATGAACGCGTGACCGATAATCTTCCGTTTGCGTTCGGGGTCGGTGACGCCTTTGAGTTTGCGCAAGAAACGTTGCCGGGCGTCGACGATGTGGGTCACGTACCCCTGGGCCTTTCCGAAAACCTTGCGGACGCGCTCCTCCTCCCCCGCGCGGAGCAGGCCGTTGTTGACGAAAACGCAGACCAGTTGCTTGCCGAGGGCGTTGTGCAACAGGGCCGCCGCCACGGAGGAGTCGACCCCGCCGGAGAGCGCCAACAGGACCTTCTCCTTGCCCACCTGGTCGCGCACGATCCGGGTCTGTTCTTCGGCGAAGGAAGCCATGGTCCAGTTCGGCTTTTCCCCGCAAATTTCAAACAAAAAGTTCGCCAACAGCTCCTTGCCCCGGGGCGTGTGGTGCACCTCGGGGTGAAACTGGACGGCGTAAAAGTTGCGCGCGGTGTTGGCGATGGCCGCGTAGGGCGCGTTGGTCGTCTTGGCCACGATTTCAAAACCTTTGGGCAACGCCTCGGCGTGGTCGCCGTGGCTCATCCAGACGGGGATCTGGGCGCCCAAACCCGTAAAGAGGGGGTTGTCGGCGGACACACGAATGTCCGCGGGCCCGTATTCGCGCCGGGGGGCCTTGCTGACCCGGCCGCCGAAGTGGGTCACCATGACTTGTAGGCCGTAACAGATGCCCAAAACCGGCACGCTCAGGTCGAACAGCGCGGGGTCGGGTTTGGGCGCGCCCTTGGCGTACACGCTCGACGGTCCCCCCGAGAGGATCACCCCCGCCGGGTTGGCGGCGCGGATTTTGTCGATGGGGTGGTTGTAGGGGTGGATTTCGCAAAACACGTTCGCCTCGCGCACCCGGCGGGCGATGAGTTGCGTGTATTGGGATCCGAAGTCGAGGATGAGGATCATGGGGCTGTCGTCTCCTGTTTCTTTTTTTCCGCCGCCTTGAATCGGTTGAAGGAGTCCTTGGGGGATCGAGCGCGTCCGAAAACCACCTCTTTTTCCAGTGTTTCCCAATCCCAGGGATACCCTGGCCCTTTGACCAGCAAGATGTTTTTCTTGAGCGTTTTCCCGTTTTTCCCCATGTAGTAGCGGCGTTCCAAAATCGTCTCGTTCACAGCCCCCGCCCGGCAAAAAACAAATCGCAAGCGTTCTCCCCGATCGTAATAAGCGTTCACGGTCACCACCGAATCCTGCCCCCCGAGTGATTCAATGTACAGCCGGGCACGGCCTTCCGAATCGGCATAGAGGGTTGCGTCTTCGAACTCGCTGATGGGGACCGTCTTCGATTCGATTGTTTTTTCAACCCGAAGGGATTCCACTTCCTTATAAACGGCGCGGATTTCAGCAATTTCAGAGGGCGACGATTTCGGAATGGGCCCCCCGATCACCAACACCCCGCCAAGAACCAGCGGAACCCCCAAGACACAGCCTTTGCGCGTAGGGACGCGGCGCATCACGACTGTTCCCGAACGGTTTGGGGCGCGGCCTTCAAATACAACGGGAGAGCGCCTTCCTGCCGACCGTCCACGGCCAGGTCGATGGAGTAGCGTCCAAACTTTTCGAGTCGAAGCTGCTGCAAATTGAGGATCAAGTTCGCCACCGCCGACTCGTCCCCCGGCGCCACCCCGATGCGGATTTCGGTTTCAAAGGGGGGCAGAGCGTGCTTGCCGTCGGCGTCCACCACGGCGATCTTGACCCGGTGGGGCCCCGCCTCAATGCGCTGGAAGCGCAACCGGAGCGCCACGGCGCAGGAGGGATGAACCGCCGGCGCGTTCGGCGCCACGATGGCGTCGAACGCGCCCAGCAAATTCAACTTCCCCCCCGCCTCCGTGGCGGCGTCGCAAAGGGCGAACAGCTCGAGGTTCATGGGCGCCCGCCGGCGGCGGTGTTAAACGATTCCCTTGGCCGGAGCGGTGTAAACGGCCTTGCCGAAACCCAAGATGGGCAGGAACACGAAGGGCAACAGGACCATGCCCACCGCGAAACCCAACCCTTGGCCGAAGGCCTTGGAAAGCTTGAAGTAAAGCAGGAACATGAAGACGATGTTGACGATCGGGATCAAGAAGAACACCAAATACCAGCCCGGCCAACTCACGATTTCACAGAGGACATAGAGGTTGTAGAACGGGATCAGCGACGCCCAACCCGGCCGACCGGCTTTGACGAAAATCCGCCAGCTGGCCACCAACAACAGGACCAGGATGCCCAACCACACCAACAACCCGAACACGCCATTTCCCGATTGCATTATTGAGGTCTCCTTTGTTTGAACGGGGCTATTTCTTGCCCATACCGACGCGCTGCGCCTGCTGGAACAGCTTGCCTTCGTGCTTGATTTCCGGCGCGATGATGATTTCCGTCAGTTGAAATTCTTTGATGTTTGTGGCGCCCACGGCCCCCATGCAGGTGCGGATGGCGCCGACGATGTTTTGGGTGCCGTCGTCGAGGGAGGCCGGCCCGTGCAGGATTTGCTTCAAGGTGCCCACGGTGCCCACCCGCACGCGCGTGCCGCGCGGCAGGTTGTGGTGCGGGGTGGCCATGCCCCAGTGGTACCCCAGGCCCGGGGCCTCTTCGGCCCGGGCGAACACCGAGCCGACCATGACCGCGTCGGCGCCGGAGGCGAAAGCCTTGCAGACGTCGCCGCCGGTGCTCATGCCCCCGTCGGTGATGATCGAGACGTAGCGGCCGGTTTTCTTGAAATAAAAATCCCGAGCGGCGGCGCAGTCCACCGTGGCCGTCACCTGGGGGACGCCCAAACCGAGCACGCCGCGGCTGGTGCAAGCGGCGCCGGGGCCGACGCCGACCAACAGGGCCGCGGCGCCTGTTTCCATGAGTTCCAGGGCGGCCGAATAGGTGACCACGTTGCCGATGATCACGGGGATCTTGAGCTTTTCGCAAAGCTTCGACAAGTCCACCACGGGGCCTTTGGCGGATTTGAAGCGCGCCGTCGTCACCGTGCCCTGCACGATGAACAGGTCGGCCCCGGCGTCGGCGGCGATTTTGCCCACGCGCTCGGCGTTTTGCGGGATGGAGGACACCGCGCAGAGGACGCCTTTGGTCTTGATTTCTTTGACCCGCTGGGCCACGAGTTTTTCTTTCACCGGCTCTTTGGAATAAATCTCTTGAACCAGCTTGGTGGCGACTTCCGGTGTGGCTTCGGCGATTTTTTTGAAAAGGGGCTTGGTCTTTTCGTAGCGGGTTTGGATGCCGTCCAGGTTCAACACCGCCAGCCCGCCCATTTGCCCCATGGCGATGGCGAATTCGACGTCAACGACGCCGTCCATGGCGCTCGCCAAAATCGGGATCTGCAGTTTCACGGGCCCCAACCGCGTGGACACGTCGGCGTCCTCGGGGTTCACCGTCACGGTGCCCGGCACCAAGGCCACTTCGTCAAAACCGTAGGCCCGGCGGGCCTCCCTGTCACGACCAATAAAGAACGCCATGCGATGGTTCCTCCTGGGAAAGGTAAATTTTTAAATGACTTTCGGGGCGGTGATGGTCTTTTGACCCTGGTACTTGCCCTGGCGGTCGGCGTAGGACGTCGCGCAGACTTCGTCGGACTCCAAAAACAACACTTGCGCGATGCCCTCGTTCGCGTAGACCCGCGCCGGCAGGGGCGCGGTGTTCGAAATTTCCAGCGTCACGTGCCCTTCCCACTCCGGTTCGAAGGGGGTGATGTTCACCACCAAGCCCATCCGCGCGTAGGTGCTTTTTCCGAAGGTGACCGTCACCACGCTGCGCGGGATGCGGAAACGCTCCACCGACCGCGCCACGACGATGCCGTGGGGCGGGATCTCCACGAACGTCTCGGTGCGGATTTCCTGGAACGGCGCGCGCGACGCGTCCTTCGGGTCCAGGACCGCCCCCGGGACGGCGGAATAAAGCCGGAACTCGCCCGCCACGCGGAAGTCGTAGCCGTAACTCGACAACCCGTAGGAGATCACACCCGGCCGTTTTTCCCCCTCGGCGAAGGGATCGATCATCCCGTGGTCCAGCGCCATGCGCCGGATCCACGTGTCGTTTTTAACCGGCACGCGCTTTTACGAGCACTCCGAGTGCCCGCAGTCGAAGCAGGTCACGCCGGTGCAGCCGCTCTGCTGGGCCACGTTGGAGGAGAAGCAATCCGGGCAATAGAGCGCGGCGGAACGGTTCCACAATTCCAAGCCGCCCTTCGCCTCCTCGCCGGCCGGCGCCGCGGGGGGCGTCTCCATCTGGCCGTGCTTTTGCAAGTGGGTTCGCAACGCGATGGCGATGGCGTGCGGGATCGAGTCCACCCGTTGGGCGCCGAAGCCGAAGGGGCGGTCGCCCTTGACGGAGTTGAGGTGTTTCAGGATCCGCTTCGGATCCCCGCCGGCCTCGAGGTACTTGGAGATCATGATCCCCACCACCGAGGTCAAACCCGAGATGTCCGTCCCCAGGGGCGAAAGGCTCGTGAAGAGGCGGTAGGGGCCCGTTTCGTCGTAGTCGATGTGGATGTGCAGCCCGCCGTGGCCCGTGCGGATCTCGTAGTACTCGGAGGACATGCCCCGGGCCGTGTCGCGGGCCTTGGGTTTCGGCGCGGCGGCGCCGCCCGTTCCCAGGTTCAGCACCTGCTGGCTCTTGGAGCCGTCCCGGTAGATCGTGGTGCCTTTGCAGCCGGCCTTGTAGGCCTGCCAGTAGGCGGCCTTCACGTCCTCGCGGGTGGCGGAGTTGGGCATGTTGATCGTCTTGGAGACGGCGTTGTCGGTGTGGGTCTGGAACGCCGCCTGGATCTGCACGTGGAAGGGGACCGCCACGTCGTGGCTCGAGGCGAAGAGTTTCTGGAATTTTTCCGGAATCTCTTTGACGCCGCGGGCCGATTTGTGGTTGCCTTCGACTTTTTTCCAGAGCTCGTTCTCCGCCATGCCGAAGTAATTGTTCCGGCGGGCGACTTCGCGGAAGAGCGGGTTGACTTCGTGGAAGACGTCGGCTTCGTTGGGCTTCTCGCCTTTTTTGAGGGCGTCCAGCGCCCTCGCGTTGTAGCGCGTGTAGGCGATGGCGAAGAAGGGCTCGATGCCCGCGCCCTGCAGGCCGGCGGCCAGCCCGATGGTGCCGGTGGGGGCGATGGTCGTGCGGGCGCAATGGCGCGGCAGGCGGGCCTCGCCGCGGAAGTGCGGGCTCTCCGGATCGAAGATGGAGCCTTTCCAGTTGGGGAAGGCGCCGCGTTCCTCGGCCAGGGCCTCGGAAGCCTCCAGGGCTTTCTCGTTGATGAACCCCATGACCTTGGTGGAAAGCGCCAGGCATTCCTCGGAGTCGTAGGCCACGCCCATTTTAACGAGGGCTTCGGCCCACCCCATGACGCCCAACCCGATGCGGCGGTTGCCCTTGGACAGCTCTTCGATTTGGGCCAGGGGGTAGTTGTTGACTTCGATGACGTTGTCGAGGAACCGCACGCACAGGGCCACGGTTTCGGCCAACCGGTCCCAGTTCATTTGCCCCAGGGTGACCTCCCCCTCCACGAAATTGGAGAGGTTGATGGACCCCAGGTTGCAGGGCTCGTTGGGGAGAAGCGGTTGTTCGCCGCAGGGGTTCGTGCTTTCGATCTGCCCCAGTTGCGGCGTGGGGTTCGAGGCGGAGTTGTTGATCCGGTCGATGAAGATGATGCCGGGGTCGCCGGTGCGCCAGGCGCCGTCGACCATTTTTTCGAAGACGTCGCGGGCGTTGAGCCGCTTGCCGGTGGGCTGGAGGGTGCGGGGGTTGAGCAGGTCGTACTCCTCGCCCTTTTCCACCGCGTTCATGAATTTTTCGTCCACGGTGACGGACACGTTGAAGTTTTCCATGACGCCGGGCTTGTCCTTCATGGTGATGAAGTCTTCGATCTCCGGGTGCCAATAGGGGAGGATCCCCATGTTGGCGCCGCGGCGGGCGCCGCCCTGCTTGACGACGTCGGTCATCTTGTCGAAGATCTGCATGAAGCTGATGGCGCCGGAAGCCGTGCCTTTGGTGGACTTGACGTTGTCCCCGGAGGGGCGCAGCCGCTGAAAGGAGAACCCGGTGCCGCCGCCGGACTTGTGGATGAGCGCCTGGGCTTTGACGGCGTCGGCGATGCCCTCCATGCTGTCCGGCACGGGCAGCACGTAGCAAGCCGACAACTGCTGGAGGTCGCGGCCGGCGTTCATGAGGGTGGGGGAATTGGGCAGGAAGTCGAACCGCGCCATCATGGCGTAGAACTTGTCCCGCCAGGCCTCGGCCAGATCGCGGGCCTCGGGGATCTCCGCGGCGGCCTTGCGCAGGTTGTCCAGATAGACGAAAAAGTTTTTGTCCCGCTCATCGGACGTGGCCAGGCCGTGGTGGAGAAGCGTCATGCGGCTTTTTTGGCCCTTGCGGGTGTGGGCCTCGACGGTCTTGCGCTTGACGCCGTCCCAGAGGTGCCAGCCGTCCGCCTCGGGGGCGTGGAGGAGTTCGCCCAGGGCGATGTTGGCGGCGACCCGTTCCAACCACACCTCGGGCGAAGGGTCGGTGCGAAGATATTTGTCGGTGATGACTTTGCGCTGGTTTTCCGACAGGCGCAGGGCCGGGCGGGCGCGCGATTTTTCCGACGGGCGAGCAGGGGCGTCAACGGGGTTCATGGGCGTTCCTCCATCCTTCTTCAAGACGATTCGTTAGACCGTCGCCGGCTGGGCGGCGTCCGGCAAAAGGGCATCCCCCGACGCGGGTGATTTCAACATCGGGTCTTTCGGGACGGCGAGGCGGGCCGCGCCGAGCGTCACGCGTCGGCGGTGGGCCTGCTTCAGCCGCTTGATTTCCGTCAGGAAGGAGTCGATGTCGCCGAAGGAGCGGTAGACGGAAGCAAATCGCACATAGGCCACGGTGTCGATGTCGTAGAGCCGCTTGAGGATGCGTTCCCCGATTTCCGCGGTGGGCACTTCCAGCACGTAGTCTTGCAGGCTGTATTCCACTTCCGAGACCAGCTTCTCGATGACGGCGGGGGACACGGGCCTCTTGCGGCAGGCGCGGACGATGCCTTCGCGCATCTTGTCGCGGCTGAAGGGCTCCCGGCGGTTGTCGCGCTTGATGACCATCAACGGGGTCGATTCGACCCGCTCGTAGGTGGTGAAGCGCTTGCTGCAGTGCAGGCACAGACGGCGCCGACGGATCACCGAGGCCGACTCCAACGGTCGGCTGTCGATGACGCGGTCTTCCGGATGATCACACGCGGGGCATCTCATGGACTTTCCCTACAACAGGTGGGGTCTCCCTCCCAGGATTCTACCACATATTGATTCTTCGCCCCACGCGGCGGGCGGCCACGGGTTGTGGCGGCGCGTATCTTACACCACCATCCCTAGTGAGTGTCAAGCGCGTTTTTTACCGACGATCCGCGGGCCGCCGCTCGGCGGAAAAGCGCGTTTTTGTAAATTTTTTCCGCCCCCCAAAAATTTACTTGCGCCGTGGCGCGGCATTTAATTCCCGACGGGAAAACGGCCCCGCGCGGCGCGCGTGTCCCGTCCGGCGCGCCCGCGGTCTAGGCCAATCCGGCCGAAAGTGCTAAATTCCTTTTCGCGATACCCATGCCGACCGCCCGAACATTCGCCGTCCTTTGCGGGATTCTCCTGTCCCTCGCCTCGCCCCGACCGAACCGGGCGGCGGAAACCGTCACCATCAAAGGGTCCGACACCCTGGTCATCCTCAATCAGCGCTGGGCGGAACGGTACATGGCCACCCACGGAAAAGCCATCGTTCAGGTGACGGGGGGTGGATCGGGCACCGGGATCGCCTCCCTGCTTGCGGGATCGACGGACATCTGCGCTTCCTCCCGCCCCATGAAAGAAAAGGAGCGGGTCGCCCTCAAGGCCAAGACCGGGCGCGACCCCGTGGAAATCGCCGTCGCCAAGGACGGCATCGCGGTCTATCTCAACAGCGCCAACCCCCTTTCCGCGCTCACCACCGAGCAGGTGGCCCTGGTGTACCGCGGCAAGATCACCAATTGGAAAGACCTGGGCGGGCCGGACCAAAAAATCATCCTTTATTCCAGGGAAAACAATTCGGGGACCTACGAATTCTTCAAAGAACACGTGTTGAAGAAAAAGGATTTCACCCCCTTCGCCCAGTGCCTGCCCGGAACGGCCTCGGTGGCCAACGCCGTCGCCCGGGACAAGCGTGGCATCGGCTTCGGCGGCGCCGCCTACGCCAAGGGCATCAAGTTCGCCGCGCTCCAGGCGGATCCCGCCCGGCCGGCCATCCTCCCCGATGAAAAACACATTTTGGACGGTACCTACCCGGTCAGTCGCGACCTGTATTACTACTTGCGCGGGGACCCCGCAGGCCCCATCAAGGATTTCATCGATTTCGCCTTGAGCCCCGAAGGCCAGGCCATCGTGGCCAAGGTGGGGTTTTATCCCATCGCGGGGAAAAAGAAATGATTCAGAAAAAACTCTCGGAGCGGATCATCGAGGGATTGATCCACGCCAGCGCCGCCATCGCCATCGTGGGTTTGGTCCTCATCTTCGTCTTTATCGGGAAAGAAGCCGTGCCCCTTTTCACCTCGCCGGAGGCCCGCGCGGAGGCGGGCCTGTCTAAGTTGTTCCTGGCGCAGGTCCCGGAACCTGGCGAGCCCGCCGGGCACATGTGGCAACCGGTGTCGGAAATTCCCAAATATTCCTTTTGGCCCCTCATCATCGGGACTCTCAAAGTCACCTTTGTGGCGTTGGCCTTCGCCTTCCCCCTGGCCCTGGGGGCGGCGGTCTTCACCTCGGAGTTCGCGCCCCCCTGGCTCAAGGAAATCGTGAAACCCGTCATCGAACTCCTGGCGGGCATTCCCTCGGTGGTGCTCGGGTTTTTCGCCCTGCTCGTGATGGCCACCGCCGTTCAGGACCTGTTCGGTTTGGACTACCGCCTCAACACCATCAACGCCGGCATCGCCCTCGGCCTGGCGGTCATCCCGATCGTGTTCACCGTCGCCGAGGACGCCCTGACGGCCGTTCCCCAAAGCTACCGGCAGGGCTCGGTGGCCCTGGGCGCCACCCCCTGGCAAACGGCCCGCCGGGTGGTGTTCCCCGCCGCCTTTCCCGGCATCTTCGCCGCGGGCATTCTGGGCTTCGGCCGCGCCATCGGGGAGACGATGATCGTCCTCATGGCCTCGGGCAACCAGGCCATCCCGAGTTGGCATCTGGGGTACGGGTTCCGCAGCCTCTCGGCCACCATCGCCTCGGAACTGGGCGAAGTCGTATCGGGCAGCCCCCATTACCACGTGCTTTTCTTCATTGGGGTTTTGCTCTTTGTCTTCACTTTTTTAATCAATCTCGCCGGCCAAATGTGGGTCGGTCGGTTCCGTAAAAAGCTCACGGGGGAACAATGAAACGCCGCTGGATCGACCTCACCAGCGTTTTTTTCAAGGCCTTAACGGGTTTGGCCTGCCTGATCTTGACCCTCGCGGTGGTCCTGATCCTGGGGAACGTCGTGATCCACGGCGTCGGCCACATCAATTGGGATTTCCTTTCGACGGCGCCGCGGTCCGGCATGACGGAAGGCGGCATTTTCCCCGCTATTTTCGGCACGGCTTTTCTGGTGATCCTCATGACCATCGCCGTGGTGCCCCTGGGCGTGTCGACGGCCATCTATCTGCAGGAATACGCGCCCAAAAAATCCCGCTGGGTGCCCCTGGTGCGGATGGCCATTCAAAACCTCGCCGGCGTGCCGGCGATCGTTTTCGGCCTGTTCGGGCTCGGCTTCTTCATCAATTTCGTCGGTCGGGGTCTCGACAAATTCTTCTTTGACAACAAGCTCTACTTCGGCCAACCCGCCATTCTTTGGGCGGCGTTGACCTTGGCGCTCCTCACTTTACCGACGGTCGTGGTCGCCACCGAGGAGGCCCTGCGGGTGGTGCCGCGAAGCCACCGGGAAGTGGCCTATTCCCTGGGCGCCACCCGTTGGCAGATGGTGCGGTTCGTCCTGCTGCCCCAGGCGGTGGGCGGCATCTTGACGGGAACGATCCTGGCCATCAGCCGCGGCGCCGGCGAGGTGGCGCCGATCCTTTTCACCGGGGCGGCCTACTTCCTCCCGTACCTGCCCACGCGGCTCAACCACCAATTCATGGAGCTGGGCTATCACGTCTACGTCATGGCCACCCAATCACCGGACGTGGACGCCACCCTGCCCATCCTCTACGCCACGGTGCTCGTGCTGCTGCTGTTGACCTTCGGCCTCAATTTCACCGCCATCATCATCCGCTCGCGCATCCGCCGGAGGATCCAACGATGAGCCGCCTGGGCGCCGCCGAAAAAATCCGGGTGCGGAACCTCACCGTCCGGGCGGGGGGCAAAACCCTCTTGAACGACGTGTCGTTGGACGTGTCTCAAAACGAGATCCTCGCCATCATCGGCCCGGCCGGCGGCGGCAAAACCACGCTGTTGCGGTGCCTCAACCGGCTCACCGACCTGGAGGACAACCTGGAGGTGCGGGGCGAAATTCTTTTGGACGACCGTGACCTTTTGGACCCCAAAACCGACGTGGCGTCGCTGCGACGGCGGATCAGCATGATGTTCGCCGTGCCAACGCCCTTGCCCATGTCCATTGAAGACAATTTGCGCCTGGGCCTTCGCTTTCAGGGGGCCCAAACGCCCCGGGGCCGCGTGGAGGAAAGCCTGCGCGCCGCCTTCCTTTGGGATGAGGTCAAAGACCGGCTGGGCGCGTCGGCCTTGGAACTGTCGGGAGGCCAACAACAACGTCTTTGCCTCGCGCGCAGCCTCATGCTCGCGCCGGACATCCTGCTTCTGGACGAACCCTGCTCGGGCCTGGACCCCATCTCCACCGCCAAGATCGAAGAGGCCTTGAAAGGTCTCAAGGAAAAAATGTCCATCGTGCTGGTGACCAACAACGTCAAACAGGCGTCGCGCACCTCGGACCGGACGGCTTTTTTACTGATGGGCCAACTGATCGAAGAAGGCGAAACCGGGCAAATTTTCACCAGCCCCAAAGAACAAAGGACGGCCGACTATGTCTCCGGACGTTTTGGTTAAAACCCCCGAGAAAACCCCGGACCGTCCCGCGGCGGCCCAGAACGCGCCCACCGAGACCCCGGTGTTGGAGACGCGGGATTTAAACTTTTTTTACGGCAACTTCCAGGCCCTCCAAAACATTCACATCGCGATTCCGGACCGGGCGATCACGGCCTTCATCGGTCCGTCGGGTTGCGGCAAATCGACCCTTTTGCGAACGCTGAACCGTCTGAACGATTTAATCAACGGCGCGCGCGTCGAGGGCGAAGTCCTTCTGCGCGGCAAGAACATTTACGCGCCCAAGGCCGACCTCATCGGCCTGCGCAAACGCGTGGGTATGGTGTTCCAGCGGCCCAACCCCTTCCCCATCAGCGTTTTCGAAAACGTGGCCTACGGGCCCCGGGTCCACCACGCCGTGCAGGGCGCGGGGCTGCGGGAACTGGTGGAGAAATGCCTGAGGTCCACGGGGTTGTGGGACGAGGTGAAGGACCGCCTCGACGCCCCGGCCCTCGCGCTTTCCCCCGAGCAACAGCAACGGTTGTGCATTTCCCGTTTGTTGGCGGTGGAGCCCGAAGTCCTTCTCATGGACGAGCCCTGCTCCGCCCTCGACCCGTTGGCGACCCAGCGCATCGAGGAGATGATCATCGACCTCAAACAACGCTACGCCATCGTGATCGTGACGCACAACATGCAACAGGCCGCGCGCGTTTCCTCGCGCACGGCCTATTTCCTCCTGGGCGACCTGGTGGAATACGGCCCGACGGGGCAGATCTTCACCAGCCCCCAGGACCCGCGCACCGAACAATACATCACCGGCCGTTTTGGATAAAAAGGAGAACCCCGTGGAACGCCATTTCGACGAAGAACTCAACCGCCTCAAGGAGCTCCTGCTCCGCATGGGCGCCACCGCCGAGGACATGATCCAGAAGGCCGTTCGCGCCCTGCGCGAACGGAACGAAAAGCTCACCCAGGAGGTGTTTACCCTGGAGGAGCAGGTCAACCACATGCACGTGGAGGTCGACGACCGCTGCCTGAAGCTCATCGCCCTGCACCAACCCATGGCGGCGGACCTGCGCCTCATCACCGCGGCCATGAAAATCAATTCGGATTTGGAGCGGATCGCCGACCAGGCCGTGAACGCCTCACAGACCTGTTATTACCACCTCTTCAAGGAAACACCCGTGCCCCAGGTGAGCCTGGTCTTCCGCATGGCGGAGATCTCCCAAAAAATGCTGCGCGAGGCCCTGGACGCTTTCTCCCGGGGCGACGTAAATCTGGCCCAGGGCGTCTTCCCCCAGGACGAGGAAGAGGACAAACTCAAGGCCGAGGCGATCACCAGCCTGATCGATTTGATCAAGAAAGACCCGACCCATTCCACCCAATTCGTGGACTTGATCCTGCTGGCCAAGAACATGGAACGCATCGGCGACCACGCCACCAACATCGCCGAGGACGTCATCTTTATGGTCCAGGGCAAAGACATCCGCCACCGCTTCGCCGATCCCAAATAAAAAAGGGGCGCGGGCCCACGGCCCGCGCCCCTTTTGTTTATTGCCTCACTTGCTGTCGAAGGCGTACCCCAGGCCCCGGGCCTGTTCCCGGACGGCGTCGAGGATCGCTCGGTCGAGGGTGTCTTTGGCGTCCGCGGGTTTCTCGGCCAGGAATTTTTCCCGTTTCTTACCCAGCGCGTCCAATTCCGATTGAATCTTTTCTCGTTCGGCCTGTTTGGCCTTCAACGCGCCCTCCAGTTCCTTCGCGTCCTTTCCGCGCATTTCGGCCGGCAGGTCTTTGGCCTCGAGCTCGACGGCTTTCATTCGACCGCTGACCACGGCGCTCACGGCGTCTTCCGCCGCCAGGGACTCGCTGTACTGCCGTTTGGATTTGAAAAGCGAACGCTCCACGGAAGCCCCGGCCGGCGCGGCCTTGAGGGCCGCGGCGTCGGCCCGGCTTTGCCGCGCGGCCGTTTCTTCCGCCCGGGCGCCGAAATAGACGAAGGTGTCGTTGAACAACCGACCCAGTCGTTCGATCTCGTCGTCGTAGGGACTGCGCCGCACCACGATGTCCCGGTCCTGGTTGATGGTCAGGAACGCCCCCCGCCCGCGGTCGGCCCCGTCCCGCCAGCCGGTTTCAAGGCCCTCGCGTCGGTCGCCGCAGAAGATCGTGTTGACGACCACGCCCCTGTCCACGGCCTTTTGGACGGCGTCGCGGAAGTTCACATCCCCCTGGGTGAAGGGTTCGTTGCCGGCGATGAAGAGGGTTTTGTAGGTCGACGCGCGGCCGTCCCATTGAAGGTTTTTGACGGCGTCCTTGATCACCGCCCCGCAATACTCTTCGCCCCCGTTGGTCCGCAGGCCGAACAACATCTCGGACACCCGGTCCAGGTCGCGGGTGAAGGGCAAGACCTGCCGCAGGTATTTTTCCCCCGCCGAGAGGCCGGAATTGCCGTATTCGTAAAGCGCGACTTCGATGCGGGGCGCGTGCCCCCGGCAACGGGAGCCGGCCAGGTCGTTCACGATGCGCCAGAGCTGGGATTTGGCCTGGTCGATCAACCCGTCCATGCTGTTGGACGTGTCGAGCAAAAGAGCCAATTGCACCAGGGGCCGATCGGGCCGGGGATCGACGGGATGAGCCCCGGCCGACACGACAAAGAAAGACAGAATCACCGCTGAGATCCGTTTCATAGACGCCTCCGGGGGAAGTGTCCCCTTGTTGGTACGACACCGAAGGCGCGGTTTGGTTCCGGGGACTAAACTTTTGTGTCCGTTAAAGCGTCAGATAAATGCCAGTGAGGAGCGTGTCATGAGAGCGTGGCCAAGGTGGGCGGTTGTTTTGTTGGGGCTGGGGACGATGTCGCTTAGCGCCGCCAACCCTCCAAAAACACCGGTGTCCAACCGAACGAGGACCGAAGCCGAGGTTCGGCAAGAGACCCGAACCCAGGAAAGGGAGGAGGCGCGAACGCAAAAACGCCAAAAAGAGGGCGTTTTCGGCGATGAGTTGATGACAAAACAAGAAAGAGCGCAGTACCGCAAACAGTTGAAGGAATGCAAAACCGAAGAGGAGCGGGCGCGGTTGCGCATGGAACACCGCCTCCGCATGCAGGAGAGAGCGAGACTTCAGGGAATCGAACTGGCCGATTGACCCGAAGGGCACCCCAGGCCCGCCCCGAAGGCGGGCCTTTATTATTCCCCTTTAAGGCCGGTCCTCAAACGTTCCTCCCCGGTGAACGCGGACGAGCCGGCCGTCCTCTACCCAGACGTTCCGAAGCGTTTTCCCCTCATCCTCAAACCAAAGCACGGCGTTGGCCCCGCTCGAAGTGATTCCCACCAGTCGACCGTAACCGGCCGGCACGAACCCCAGGGAACGCCCCTGGCTGAATCGCGCGCCTTTGTCCACGGTCCCAAAATCCAATTTTTCCTCCGCGACATCGTTGGAATAATAGACCCCCTGCCGAAAGGCGCGAACGCTCGCCGCCCCCGCCGCTCCAAGCCCTATTCCCACGGTCAGCGCCAACCAAACCCATCGTTTCATAGGATCCTCCCTGTGTTCGTGAAATCCAGCCCGATCCCTCCCCAGAGCTTGCGGGTCAAACTGGAAATCGCAAGCCGCGGAACATCCCGGGACGCCACCCAACGCCCGCCCCCAAACGGCGCCACGGATTCGCACAACCACGGGAACATGAATATCTCCCGGTGGGACAACACATGCCGCAAAGGCGTGGGCGCGCGGACCGAGCGCGGGCGCACGCCGAAGCGGTCCCGAAAAAGGCGGGGGATCTCGGTCCGGGACGGCGGACTCGCGAATTCCAATCCGGGGAACTCCCACAGACCCGCGTAGAGCCCGGTGGAGGGTCGCCGGCGAAGGAGCCAGCGGCCGTCCTTCTCAACCATCGCCGCGTGCCAATAAATTGTTTTTTTGGCGGGCTCGCCGCCGGTGGCGGGGATGTCGGCGACGCGGTCCTGTCGACGGGCCCAACAAACCCCCGACAAGGGGCACCGCGCGCAATCGGGCGCGGCGGGGCGGCACACGGTGGCTCCCAAATCCATCAGGGCGGAATTGTAGTGCCGGGCCCCGCCGGGGGGCGTCAAGGCTTTCGCCAAGGCCCAGAGCCGTTTCGATACCGGGGCGGTTTTCGTGTTTTGCCGGACGCCGTAAACCCGGGCCAAGACCCGGATCACGTTGCCGTCCACCAGCGCCGCGGGTTGATTGAAGGCGAAGGACAACACCGCTCCCGCCGTGTAGGGCCCCACGCCCGGCAGGGCATCCACGGCTTCCCGGTCGCGGGGCATGCGGCCGCCGTGCCGGTTCACCAGAATTTGCGCGGCGCGGTGGAGGTTGCGGGCCCGGGCGTAATAACCCAACCCCGACCACAATTCCAAAACGCTTTCCAACCGCGCCGACGCCAGGGCGGCGAGGGTCGGAAAGCGTTGAAGGAAACGCTCGAAGTAGGGGATGACCGTCGCCACGGTCGTTTGTTGCAGCATGAGTTCCGAGACCAGGACGGGGTAGGGGTCCCAGGAGCGCCGCCAGGGCAGATCGTGCCGCCCGTGGACGCGGTACCAGGCGAGGAGTTTCTTTTGAAACGTCGCGGGGGCGGGTCGCACCCGCGCATTTTACCAGTTCCATCGATTTCGACGGCGCCGGGGGGGATTCCGCTGAACCCCACAACGCCGACGGTGATTTCGGGTTAAGCGTTTTGGGCGAGAATTTGGAGAACTTGGATTTGGCTGTTAAAATCCACGGGGCGGAGCGGCATGGCCTCCATGAACCGACGCAGGGCTTCCCCAAGGGCGGCGGGCAGAGCCGCGACGGCCGCGGCGGCCGTGCCCACATTTTGGATCAAACCCTCCGAGGCGCTGACCGCCAGGGACAACGGCCTGTCCCAGTCCGGCCGGGCGATCAGGCGCGCGTAGCTCTCGCCCAAGGCGTTCAGGTCCAAGGACCCCGCGGGCGCCACCGGCCGATCGAGCACGGCGATCCACGGATCCGTCCCGGCCCACCGGTTCAACCGCTCCCGGGTGGATTCGTCGGACCCCGCCAGGATGAGCCGCACCGGGGTGTCGGCCCCGCGGTTAATAGCCCGCACCCGTTCCACGGTGTCGCGGACGGTTTCCCGGTCGTTCCAGTTGCAAATCTCCAATTGGGCCGGGGCGCCCGGGGGGAGCGCGCTCAAAGTCGATTCACCGAGGGCCATTTGGCGGAGGCGGTGCAACACCACCTCCCAGGGGGGAAGCGGGCCCCGCTCGAAGGGCGGCGTCTTTCGAAGCGCGGCTTCAAAGGGCCGACGGTAATCGCTTCGAGCCAGGGCCGGGGCCAGCCGTGTGAGGAATTCGTGACCGCGCGAACGCCCGTCAACGCTTTGGACGTCCAACGGGCCCTCAAAGGGAAGGAATTCGTTGAGCTTGAAGGCCAAATTCCGCTCCTCCAGCCGGAACGCCGTTTCAAAATTGATGGGCGAGCCCCACACCGCGGCGGACAAAATGGCGCCGTCCCGGCCGGCGGCGGGTTCCAACCAAGCCGGCGTCGCGGGGGCGCCCGGGCGAACGAAGGTTTTGTGGAACTCCTCCAGGGCCTTCCCGCGCACCATTTTCCCAGAAAAAAGGTCCCGCAAATCCTGAACCGCGAAATGGACCTCGCGCCGCTCGGCCGCGCTGAGGCCCTCCGGCCCCACCGTTCGGATCACCTCGGCGGCCCGGCCGAGAAAGCGAAGCGACGACCGCTCGTCATGAACCCAGGCCGCGCCCCGCAGAAGCGTCCGAACGATTTTCCCCCAGGGCAACGGGCTCACCTGGACCGACTCGACCCATTCCCCCCGCTTGCCGCGACCCACCGCGCGGGCCACGAGCGACACGACCACCACCGACAAAGCGACCCAGGCCAAAGCGGTCCAACCGACGATCTCGAGGACTCCCGTCGCTCCGGAGGCGGCGTCGACGGCCCAGGCGGCGCCGGGGGTCAACGCGCCGATCAACAGAACGCCCACGGCGGGGGCCAGGAGAGCGGCGGCCCGGGCCGTGCCGGCGCTCCAACGGACCCAACGGTCGTTCACGGGCGGCCCGGCCTGGGGGTTGAAATCCAAATCCTCGATGCGCTGCCACCCCTCTTGGTTGGTGATCCGCACCGTGACGAACCGCGCGGGGTCGTTGGACTCCAAGATTTCGACCGAGGCGGCGTTGCGCAGGGTTTCGCGCCAATCCCGAATGACCGCCGCCGGGGACGGACGCGCGCCGATCAGCCGCAGGAGACCCCGGTACCCCCGGCGCGGTGTCCGCAAGAACGGATGGCCAAAATTTCCGTTGACGATCTCCTGGCCTCCCGCCTGGGGAATGTTCTGCCCCTCTTCGCCCAACAATTCCCGCAGGTCCACCATCAGAGGCACGCCCAAGCGTTCATAGACGAGGAGCAACTTGAGGAACGTCTCCGTGGGGCCGCCGATGTTCGCCAGGGACGGCATGTCAAAGTTCGTCGGGAACGCGACGAACCGCCCTTTTTGGACGTCCCGGGCGTAATTCAAGGCGGCCAACAGGTCCGGCAAGGCGCGGGGGTCGTTGCCCGCCGCCACCCGGCGGTAATTGTGGTGGGGATCGACATGGTAAACCTGTTCCTCCGGAAAGCGCCGCAGGAATTCTACGGCCCAGGGGCCGTAGGCTTCCATCAGGAAATGGAACGATAGCCCCCGCCGCGCGGCGTGGGCCTTGGCCCCGTTGATCAACTTGGTCCAAAGGTCCCATTGCGGATCCCGGGCGGGATCGATGAGGTCGTGGGCCATGTCCACCCGGACCCGGGACACCCCGGCGTCGATCAACCGACGGAGATGCGATTCCAAATAGGAGAAATATTGCGGGTGGGTGAAATCGGGAGCGATCTGGTCCACCCCCATGTACCGCCGAACCAAAAACCGGCCTTCGGGAAACGTCAACAAAACGTGGTCCCGGTTCGCCTCAAGGAGGGCCCGGTCCGAGAGCGCCGCCCGTTCGCCCTCCACCTTGACGACCTCCTTCGCCCACCCAAGGCGGTCGAAGGTCACGTTGAGGGGCGTCAACCAGGGGACGAGGTCGACGGTCACGGTCAGGCCCTTTTGACGGGCGGCCGCCGTGAAGGAAGCCAGGGACGACCAACGGTCTTCGTTGGTGTCGCCGTCCACGACCGCGGGGTTCAAACGGTTCATGTCGTCCACGGCGTAGTTGTTCCCGAAATCATCGCCCAATTCGATGGACCGGCCATCGACCGTGACGGTCATGCGCTTGGGGGTGTAGTCCTGGACGAAAACGGTCGCGGGGCCGAACCGGAGCAGGTTCGGGGCCGCGGTGCTTTCGGTGTGGACCACGACGCCCGCGGCGCTGGGTTCATAGAGCCCGTTGTGGATGTAAATGTCGTTCATGCCGATCTCGGCGAGGAAGGGCAAAAGGCGGGTGGCCTTGGCCAGCCCCCGGTCCGTGGCCATTTTGGCGGCGCGCAAATGGCTGCCCACGTCCATGAGGTTGACCATGGCGGTGCGGAATGAAGGAATATTCGGCGGGTTTGCGGGGAGCGGAACGTCTTTTTCCTCGGTCGGGTCCTCGGGGAAAAAATCGAACACCCGAACGACTTCTTCGCCGTTCTCCCACGTCAGTCGAACGGCGAAATAACGCGTCGGGTCGGAGGTGTCCAACACCTCCACCCGGTCGGCGGCGGCGAGCTCGGCGACCCAGGGCCCGACGCCCAGGGGATCTTCCCGTTCCAACCGCCGGCGGAATTCCCGCCAATCGCGACGGGCCGGGTTGGAAAAGGGGTGCTGAAACCGGCCCGCTTCGTCTCGCGTTTCGCCGCCGGCCTGGGGGATATTCTGCCCTTCCTCTCCCATCAATTCCCGCAGATCCAGCAACAGAGGCAGGCCAAGCCGCTCGTAAGTCAGCAACATCGCCACGAAAGCCGCGGTCGGCCCCCCCATGGCCCGGAGAGACGGCTCGTCGAAATTGGTCGGGTAAACGACGTATTGCCCCCGGCGGCGGCTCAAGATGTCGTCCAAGTCGCGGCGCAATTCGGGAAGGGCGGCCCGGTCCCCCTTCGCGAGCGCGCGGAAAATGTGAAAAGGCGCGGCGTGGTAGACGTAATTGTCCGGGTAGCGGTCCAGGAACCGTTCGGGCCAATTGTCTTTGAACGCCTCCATGATGAAGTGGATTTTTTGCCCTTTCGATTCGGCGTAACGACGGGCGTCCTCGATCAAACGGCCCCAAAACTCCCAATCCACGCCGACCTGGGACACCGTCAAGTCCCCCGCCATATCGACGCGGACGCCCGTCACCCCGGCGTCGATCAACCGCCGCAGGCTCCGGTCCAGGTAGGCGGCGTAGTCGGGGTGGCGGGGGTTCGGTTTCATTTGGTCTTTGCCGGGGAAACAATTTTTCACCAAAAGCCGTTCGGCGCCGAAGGTGAGCAGGGCAAATTCCGCGTTGTCGGGTTGTGCCAGCAATTCTTCGTCCGACCGGTCGCGGTCCGCGCCAACAACCGGCCGGACCTCCTCGGCCCAGCGCGCGGTCTCCGGCGTCAACGCGTCGGGGGAGATCCACGGGTTGAAGTCGACCACCACGCCCAACCCGGCGCGCCGCGCCGCCGCCACCGCCTCGGCGAACCGCGCCCAGCGTTCTTCGTTGGTGACCCCGTCCACGACCGCGGGGTTCAGACGGTCCATGCTGGCGATGGAGAAATTGTTGCCGTGGTCCCGGTAGACGAGACCGTCGCGTTCCATCCGCTTGGGAGTGTAACCTTCGACCCGAACCTGGGCGGGCCCGGATTTCACCAACCGCGGCGACGCGCCGCCGTCGCGGTGGATCATGTCCCCCAACGCGCTCATCGCGTAGAGGCCGTTGTAAAGGTAAACCTGCGTGAACCCCCGGCGGGCCAGGGTGGGGAACAACCGCGCGACCTTGGCCAACCCGCGCGCGGTCGTGAAGCCGTCGCCTTCGATGCGGCTGCCCGCGTCCATCAGGTTGACGGCGGCGACGCGACCGAGGGGGGCCTGTTCGACCGGTCGGCGGCGGTCCGGGGGAACCGGGCGGTTCGTGCCGAGCGCCAACCACGGGAGGACGCCGGCCGCCGAAAAAACGGTTTGGTGCCATTCCGCAGCCCCGATGGGGAAGGGGCCGAAGGCCATCCAAAGCAGACCCAACCCCGCCGCCAACACCCACAGGGTCAGCCGCCCCGCTCCGCCCCGCGGCCGGGCCGTGGACGGTCCCGCGCCGTCGCCCGTGAGCAAGCCCCGGGATTTCAATTGATCGAGCCATCGCGACCATTCGTCCGCGGGAACCCCGAGCCGGCGCGCCCGCGCCGTCGAAACGGACGCCGGGGCGCCGACCGCTTCTTTAATCAACGCGCGCAGATCCGTCGGCGCGACGCGGGGCGCGGCGGCCGCCAGCGTCAGCGACATCGGCGCGGCGTCCCCCCCGGCGGTCCCGCCGTCCCGACCGAGGAACCGGGCGTGGAAAGATTCTTCGGTCCAGCCCAGGAGGCCGTCCACAAAACGGTGGGCGACGGCGGATTGGAAACGCGCCGCCGCGTCCGGCTCGTTCCGAACCACCGCCAGGGCCCACCGGAGCGTCCCGTGGTATTGGGCTTCCTTAAATAGCAGACCGGGCCGGATGGATTCCAAGGCGTCGAGGGCCTTCGCGGCGGCGGGGGCGTCGTTGGCCAAGAGGGCGGTTTCCGCCGCGACGAAGAGGAACGACACCCTTGGGGCGTCGAGGCTGCGGCGGGCCACTTCAGGGCCCAGTTGCGCAACGGCCAATTCGGCGGTTTCCAAAGTGTTTTCCAATAGGGACCGAAGACCGGCGGGGCCTTTTCCCAAATTGAGGAGAGCCGCTTTCAAATCCCCGGCGAGACCCGTCAAGCGGTCGTAACCGCCGGTGCTCATGGCCCGATCCACCGACCGCGCCGATTCCACGGCCCGCGCGATCAAAGCCGCGGGAGGGCCCGTGGCCCCGGGCGGGGCCATCCACAGAAGTCCGCCCATCCAGGACAGATACCGCTCCAGCGCTTCCGCCATGAAAACGAGGCCCGATAACCCCAGGACTTGGGAGGCGATCCCCGGCGCGCGACCGCCGGTGGACGATCGAAGATCGCGAGTGCGCGCCACCATGGCCATGTAATCGATGTCTTTGGAGGAATCGTTGAACCCGGCGATGTCGACGAAGCCCAAGCGCCGGTACAAATCCCGGGCGCGCGTGTTGTCCACGCGGGCGTCCTGATAAATGTAGTCGATGCCGGCGGCTTCGGCCGCCTCCGCCGCCGCGCGCCACAGGCGCCGCCCGACCCCCTGTCCGCGGGCGGAGTCCAAAACCCCGGCCCGGAAGACCACAAGGCCCTTGGACACGGGCAGGCCCCGCAGGGCCAAATCCTCGCGCGCGTAGGGCTTGTCGGCGTTGGGTCGAACGCCGATCAGGTAACCCACCGCGCGGCCCTTCACGACCGCGAGAAAACTGAATTCCCATTTCCCCTCGAGCGGCGTGCCGGTGGCGGCGCGCTTTTCCTCCAAAAAGCGCGAAAGCGTGCGCCACCCGCCCGGGCGGCCTCGCTCCATGGCCAACAAATCGGCCTCGAACCGCCGCGCGCTCTCCGGCGTCAAGGGCGCGATCTCCACCTCCTCGGCCCCGAAGGGCGCGGACGGGGCGAGTGCCGCTTTCCCGACTTCGGGCAATGGAATCGACAGGCGAAACACGACCGCCCCCGTTGCGGGTTCGCGTCGCCAGGACCAGCGGGCCCGGGGGGCGAGAACCGACGCGACCGCCGCGTCGGAATAAACTTTATTAACCAGGGATCGGACCCGCGCCACCGCCTCTCCGCGGCGGGAGCCCGGGCCGCGTTTTTCCTTGGGGACGGGGGGATTGGGGGACGTCACCGAATACTCCCCGTCCAACTCGGCGGGCAGCGGCAAATCGCTCGGGTTGACCACCTCGACGAATAGGGCGTCCCCCTCCACCCAGGCGTCGACGAAGGCCTCCGCCCCGGGCCGGCCGTGCTGTTGGGTGTTTTCCACGGCGTAATACACGATGTCCTTTAAGGCGTGGAGAATGATTTTCGCGCCCCGCTCCGGTTCCGCGTTGACAAAACCGGCGCCCAAGCGGTCGCTCAACCGCCGCGCCTGCCAGGTCGTGCCCTGGCCTTGGCGGATGGGCACGAATTTTTGGCGCAGGGCGAAGCGGGCGCCGCCCGGGTCGGCGAGCAGACGGTGGACGCGCGTTTTCCCTTTTTCCTTGATCCAGGGACCCGTCGGATATTTCCGAAGGAGGAATTCGTATTCGTATTTCCCGGGCGGGACCTGGAGGCGGGTCGAGAAAAACGCCTCCCCGTTCCGCCAATAGGCCCCCTTCAAGGGGTCGGTCATGGAAAATTCCTGGACGCGGTTCCACGTCCCGCCCCAATCGTCCACGGCGCCCAGTCGGACTTTCATTTCAAATTGATTGACCGGCTCACGCCCGAAGGCTTCGACGTAGGCGTGCAAGACCACGGAATCCTTTCCCCGAAGGATCTGCCAGGACCCCCAACCGGGGGGGGCCGTTTCGGTCAGGCCCCGCAAGACTTCCATGGGGTCGCGTGGCCGAACCCGCGGGACCGGGGACTCCTCCGCGCCTCCGGTTGCCGGTTTCACTTCCGAAAAGATCTTGAAATTTTCCCGGTAATGCTCGATGGAAACAAAGGCCAGCAACGCGCCGAATAAGATGTTCCCGGCCAATGGCTCCCACCACGGGAACCCCGCCAAAACGCCCGCGAGAAACATCGCGGCCCCCAGTTTTACGACGGAAGCGTTCGACAAGGCGTCCCGATTGAGAGGCCAATGCAAATAACGAAAAAGCGCCCACGCCCCTCCCCCCGCGGTCACCGTCCTCAAAACATCAAACACCAGGGAATCGCCCAGGCCGGGGGCCAAGGCCGCCAACAAAAGGGGGAATCCTTTTGCGGCCAGGGCCAACACCCCCGCGCCTTCCAAGGCCCCGGCGACGTACACGGCGTACCACCGCCCGATCGGCCGACCTTTCCATTCCCAGTCCGGGGGAATCCAACTCCCACCCGGCGGAAGCCGTCGGAGTTCCCCCGCTTTGACCATGGAATCCAGCCGGCCCGGCGTAAATTCGGCGGCGAGGTCGGCGTAGGGACGGTGGGGGGCGCGTGGAGCGGTGTAATGCTCGGCGATCCCCCGGAGGACATGTTCCGCGCGCGGCGCGAAACCGCGGGCGGCGAAATAATCCCGCAGAAATTCCCCCATGCTTTCGACGCTTTTTTGGGCGCGCCGGAAAGACGCCTCGTCGATGGATGAAAAACCCGAGGCCGGCGGGAGGGTTGGGGGGTCCCCCGGCGGGCGGGCGCCCGCGATCAATTCAACGGGACCCCCAATGACGTCCCCCGGGCGGAACCGGGTTTGGCCCCGTCCGTCCCAGGCGAGCCAAACGCCCACGTTGTCATCGTTGGGGTCGTTCGAACGGGTCACCCACCCTTGAACCAGAAGGGGGCCGGGCGATTTATCAACCCGGAAAAAAGTGGTGGGCGTTTGGCGCGGACGGGAGAGGCCGTCGTTGGCCAACACCACCTCCTGGCCCCGCCCCAACGGGACGGGCCAATCGAACACCCGCGCGTCGGCGCGGGCCAGCGAACCGGACCGGTCGCCGGCGGTCACGCCGTCGGCGTCCCAGTCGCTGCCGATGTTCATGGAGCTGAATTGGGCGATTTTCATCGCCTCGCCCGAATCCGCGCGATCCGGGTCCAGAGCGAATTCCCGGTTCGCCTTCAACGTAAAGGCGAGTCCGGTCTCCACCCCTCCCGAAGGGTCCGATGGGCGAAACGTCCATGTCCAATCGTTGGCGCTCACGTGGGGGGAATCCAGCCGCCCCTTCACCGTCAGGCGGCCCTCTTCGTCGGTCGAATAGGTCGCGTCCGTGATGAGGGTGATGTGCTGGCGTCCGTCGGCCCAATAACCGGGGGTCACGAAACTGGTTCCCCAAACGGTGTCGGGCGGGGTCAAGCGAAAATACCCATTCCCCTTGATAGACCCCACCTGCACCTTCCCCTTCAGGATCTTAAGCTCGGTGAACGCCCCCGCCGGGGTCCGAATGGCCCGCGCGCCGGGACCCGAATCTTCAGCCCCCAACACCGTCCAACCCTGTTCGGCGAAAATTCGTTCCTCCCGGGCGTCGACGGGAAACGAAGACCCGACCCCGAGGGACAAAACCACCAACAACGAAACCACGCCCCGCCCCAATCGGGCCAATAGGGAGGGTTTGTGTTGCCCGTAGCCGGGGGAGAGCGGATTCAAATCGGTGCCCACGGGGACCGCGCGCAGGCGCCCCGGCGCCGACGTCGCGCCGTCGATTTCAACGGTGAAGGTGTAATCGCCGGGGCGGGGCGCCCGCCATTCGGTTCGCCACCGGGTCACACCGGGCGGCGTGCCCCCGACAAGGGACCCGACAGAATCCCCCCCCTTCAGGGGGAGGTCGGCCAGGGTTCGGCCCTCCGGGTCTTGAACCCGCCAGCGGGGGACCCCGCCCGGGCGGTTCACGTAGGCGTCGATCACGAAGGGTTGGCCGAACGGCCGAATTTGAACCATAACCCCATCGGTCTCCGGGTCGGTCCGCAGCAGCCCGGTCGGCGGCGCCGCGCCGCGGTGCCGCCCCCCTTCGGCGACGAGACGCGGCAGGGCCGTGAGGGCGCCGTGGGCGGGGTGGTCGGCGTCGTTCGTCGCGAGGACCCGGCCCATTTCCTCGACGGTGAAGGGCCAGCGGCCCGTCCATTGGCCGTCCTGAACCCCCGGGGCGTTGATGCGGTGCTCTTCGCCCAGCCCCAAAAGATCCGTCCACGTCAGCGCCGCGATGCGGGCCGGGGATTTCATCACCAGGGCGATCAACCCGTCGCGGACGTCGGGGGTGAAAGATCGCAAATCCTCCGGCGGCGCGCGGTCCGGTCGCATCAGTCCCCAGAGATGGCGCCGGTCGGCTTCGGACCATTCGTTTTCCCAGCGGTGCCGGAGCGTGGTGGAATCGTGCAGACCCATCGTCACGTAGGCGTTGGCCGTGTGACGGGTGGGGTGGTAAAGGCTGCCGGGGTTTTCGCCGTAAATGACCGGCAGATAGTCGGTGCCGCCCAAACGCCGCACGGACTCGGGCACGCCGGGCGGGACGGTGCCGAGGGTCTCCCAAACGAGCTGGGTTCCGTTCGCCTGGGCCGTGGCCAGAAGGCGCGAAAGAATTTCTTCCCCGGGGGCGCGGACGAAGGCGGCCGGGCGCAGGCTGTCCGTGGGGCGCACGTCGCCGCCGGACCCGAAAAGGTATTCCCAGAGGAATCCCCCGTCCCCGCCGTCGGACCGGGGCGTGAGCCGCAGGAAATCCCACCAGGGCCGGTCTTCAAAAACGGCTTTTTCAACGACGTATTGTCGGTTCCAGGAACCGCCGGGGGGCGTCCCGTCCGCCGACCGCGCCACGATCAAGGCCGCGTCCGGCGTCAACGCGCCGTCCGCGCCGAACAGCCGGCCCCGCAGCACCGCCGGCAGGGAATTGTCTTCGACCGGCGTCCCCCGGTCCAACCTTTGGAATTTTTCCAGCAGGAGCCGGCGCGCTTCGTCCACCGCGGCGCGCTTGACGTCGTCCCCCGCCGCGCGGCCGCGTTCCTGCAATTCCCGCAGGGCGCGGTAAAGGCCAAGGCTCTCCAACGTCAATCGCCCCCGGGCGTCTTCGCTGAACAAGTACGAGCGATAGTAGCCCAACACGTGGTCGAGGCGCACGCAGGAGGCCCACCGCTGGTTGAACCGCAGCAATTCGTCTATAAAATCGGCGCTCGCGGGGTTCGACCAGTCGAAGGGATAAAATTGCCAGTATTGGCCCGCGGGGTAGGCCGACTCGGGCGGCACCCCCTGGGTGACCGATCGCCGGTACCCGTCGCTTTTTTTTAACCCAAAAACTTCCGGGTGGATCCACAGGTCGGCCCCGTCCAGCGCGAAGGGAATGTCCAACATCACCTCGACCCCCAGGCGGCGGGACTGGTCCACGAACCGTCGGCGTTGATCCGCGGCCAGGAACTGGAGAAACGTTTCGAAAGCGAGCGCCTCGCGGTTATCGATGCGGGCGCGGCGGAGGGCGCCGCGGTCCCGGTCCCGCAGGCCCGCCGGCCAGTTGCGCCAGTCCCACATCGGGCCCGCCGCCGCGCCCGGGGGTTCGGCCAGGAAGCGCCTTTTCAATACCACGTAAAGCAAGTGGTCCGTCAGCCACGCTTCGTTGGCGCCCCGAAATTCGGCCAGCGCGGCGCGCACGGCGGGGGTGTCTTTCACCTCCGCCCAAAGCCGGGAGAGGGCCTCGCGCTTAAGGGCGTCCACCTCCGCGTAGCGCACCCGCGGGGAAGCGCGGAGAGCCGCGATCCGTCGCTGGATCTCCGCGGCGGCGACCCAGGCGGCCGTTTCGCCCTGGGGGGCGAAACGCGCGACGGCGGCCTCCACGTCAATCCGGTTCGGCTCGATGGCCCGGGAGCTGGCCACGGAATAGGGGGAGTTTCCGGCGGAGGACATGTTCAAGGGTTCGATTTGAAGAAGCGTGAGACCCAGGGCCCGGTGCAGTTCCGCCGTCCGCGCGGCGGTCCCGAAATCGCCGATGCCCCAATCCCGGTCCGACCGGATTTGGAACAGCGGCGCGTAGGTGCCCACGGCGGTCCGCATCCCCGCGCGGGCGGGAAAGACCGTCGGCGGGGTTTCGAGTTTGAGAACGCCGAGCAAGGCGCCCGGATCGTTGAACGCGCGGCGCACCAGCACCCCGGCGCCGGCCTCTTTCAATAGAACGTCATCGGCCGGCTCCAGGGCCAACCCCACCCCGAGAACGCCCTGGGACCGCGCGGCCTCCATGTCCGAGGGGGCGTCGCCGATCATCAGCGCCTGGTGCGGCGCCAAATTTTCTTTCTTCAGGGCCTCGGCCAAACGGGCGGCTTTGTCCCCGTCCCCGAAATACCCGTCCAGGAACGGCGCCAGCCCCAGCCGTTCCGCCCGGGCGCGGCATTCCGCGGCGTTGCCGCCCGTGAGGACGAACACCGGCCGCCCCGACGCTTTCACCGCCTGGAGCAATTCCATCGCGCCGGGCACCAAACGGGGATCGAAATTGGATTCAATACGGGCCTTGATCAGCGCCCGGACCTCCCGATAAACCGCCGTCCAGGCCGCGGCGTCCATCGGGGGGAAACCGAGCGCGCGATCGTTGCGAAGCGCGGCCAATTTATCCGCTTCGCCCAAACCCGAGATCCGTTTCAGGAAACGCGCCATCGGCGCGCGTTTCGCCGGGTCGCCGTTGAACAACCGGTCCACGAACAAATTCGCCTGGGGGTCGAAGGGGTAACCCGCCCAAAGGGTCAAATCAAAATCAATGAACACCGCGCGGGGGTCCAAACGGCGCACCGCGGCGGGGGAAACGACCGCCACGGACGGCGGTGCCCCCCACGCCCCCCGGAGGAGATTCCGCGCGCGGGAACCGATCCGCCCGGTCCAGCGGCGAAAATCTTCGCGGGTGGGACGCGCCCGCCCGACAAGCCCCCAACGGGCCTTGCGCCCCCCGGGTTTCGTGGGGTCGAAGGAGGCGACGATCGTCCGTCCCCGATGACGGACGCGGACGGAAGACACCCCCCCCTTCCGTCCGCCGTCAATGACCGTGAACGTCCGCTTCAAGTGGTCGCGCACCGGACCGGGCAGCGCGCCGTCCGGCTCGCCGCCGACGGCGACGGCGCCCGCGGTCAATTCCGTGCGCGCCAGACTCTCGTCCGAAGCCGGCGGCGCGGCGAGGAAAAGTTTCGGTCCTTCGAACAAGCGGTCCAGGGGGGTCTTTTCCTCGGCGAAGACCGCCAAATAGGCCGCGCCCTGGGGCCCTTCGATGTTGGTGAGTTTGGGAACGACCGAGGCGACGGCGTACCCCGCCCGCGTCAGGCGTTCGGTCAATCCCCGGGCGTGGTAGCCCCCGGTGACCAAAAGGGCCTCGGGGGCATCGGCCAATTTTTTCAACATCCCGGCGGCCATGGCCTCGTCCCGGGATTGAGCTTCGACGTAAAAACGTTCGGCGTACGCCAAAACGGCCGATCGCGCCGGCCCCTTCGCCGCCAGCCCGGCCCATTCCTCCGGCGTCAAAGAGAAGTCGGCGAGTTTTTCCTCCAGGGCCAGGCGTCCGGATTCCTCCCAAAGCCGGCGTTCGACGGGCGTGGACAAGAGCCCCTCGACGACCGCCTCTTCCCGCACCCGTAAATCCTCGAACAACGCCTCGGCGTCGATCCGGTGGGCGTGCAACACGTAGCGCAGGTAATCGGCGAAGGCCGGGGTGCCCGACAGAGCCACCCCGGCCTTTTGGCACAGTTCATCCAGTGAAAGATAGAAATCCGCGGCGCTCAACTCGCCCGACCGATAGGCCACCCCCTGGGCCACCAACCGCGCCGTGTCCTCGGGCGAGAGCGACCGCGCGAGCCGTTCCAACACCCGGCCGCGCTCGGCCTCCACGCGGGCGAAATCGATGGCGTCCTCCATCGCCAGAGTGTCCAGGAAGTGCGCTAGGGCGGGGTGACGGCCCTTGGGCAGAGGCGCCAGGGAGCGGGCGAAGGCCCCCAAGCGCGTCGCGCCCCCATGATAGGCGCGGGCCCGGCGGTCGAAATCCAGGAGAGCCGTGTTCCCCGTTTTGGCTTTTTCATCCTCGAGCGCGGCGCGGGCCCGGCTCAGCCGCTCTTTTTCGGCGGCCAATCGGGGGTGGGCGCGACGGTAGGCCTCGACGTTGGCCGCGTAATGGGCAGGGTCGTCGATTCCCAGCACCAAAGGCGCGGGCCCCGCCCGCGTTAAAAGGGCCTGGATCGGACCGGAAATTTCGTTTTGCAGGAGCATTTCCTCCGCGGCGGCGGCCAGGGCCGCGGGGTCCGGGAACGCCCTCGGCACGGAGAGGTCCACGGGACCAAACGCCCCCTCCAACGCCACCCAGGGCGAACGCCGCCCCCCGGCGGCGAGGAGGGCGTCGACGGTCCCGCCCAGATTTTTTTGGGCTTCCACGTGGTGGTGCACATCCTGGAGATGGATCACCAGGCCGCGCGGGGCCTGGGGCGGCAAGGTCACCCGCCTCAACGACGCCCGGGCAGCGGGAACGGCCGCCAACCAGCGGCGGTGGTCCGGCGACAAACGTTCCGGAAGGCGCTCCTCCCGCGCCGACCGCGCCGCGGCGCCCGGTTCCACCGCGGCGACGCGGGGCAAGGCGGCGTTGGGCAAGGCGGCGGGCCCGGCCTGGGCCAGCCAACCCCGGGGGTCCGATTGATCGGAACGCCGCGCGCGTTGGCGGTCCGCCCAAAACCGGGACTCGGCACTGTGGACGAAAACCACGTTCGACAACGCATAGGCCACCGATAGACAAAAGGCGGTCGTCTTCCTATAAACTATAGGGGAGAACACGCCGTAATCCTATGCCTGAAACGCCGATCATTCCCTTAAAATAATGTAACAATATTGTAAATTCTCGAACCAAACAGGGGCCCGCCCGTAGGAAATAACGAACGGCCACACCATCGCGATCGACGGAAAAGGACGGCCCCATGACAAACACCGGAGCGCTCAACATCGCCCTCGACCCATCGTTTTCAACCGACACACCCCGCCCCTTGACCCCCGAAGATTTTTGGGCCCTCGCGGAGCGCCACGGCGACAAGCTCTACAATTTCGCCTGGCGCCTCGCCGGCAACGAGGCCGACGCCTCCGATTTGGTTCAAGAGGCGCTCGCCCGCGCCTTCGCCGCCCGGGACCGCTACGACCCCGGCCGCCCCTTTGACGCCTGGGCCGGACGCATTCTGCACAACGTCTTTATGGACAACATGCGCCGTTACGAACGGCGGAACGCGGTCTCCTTCGACGCCCCGCTCCCCGACGGCGAGACCCCCCTGGTCGAAAAGTTCCGGGGGAACGACCCCAACCCCGTCGACGCCCTGCTCGACCGGGAACGCGACAGCTGGGTGCGCCGCGCTTTGCGGCAACTGCCCCCCGTGTACCGGGCCGCGGTGACCCTCTGCGACATCGAGGGCCATTCCTACGAGACCCTGGCGGAGATCCTGGACTGCCCCCTGGGCACCGTGCGTTCGCGTTTGCACCAGGGCCGCCGTTTGCTGCGGGCCTATTTCGACCGGTACCGCGCCGAGGCCGCCCGGTGATCCACCCGCCGGACTGGTCCTTTCCCTCGGCCTTTGTCGACGGCGCCCTCGCGGACGATGAACGCGTTCTTTTTGAGGAACACCTGGCCGGGTGCGCCGAGTGCCGAAACGAAGTGGCGGCGTTGCGGTCCCTCAAGGCCCGACTGGCGGAGGCCCCGCGACGGCCCCTGCCGGCCGCCTTGCGCGCCTCCTGGGCGCGGCGGAGCCGACCGCCCCTGTGGCGGCGATGGATCCCCCCGGCGCGAAGCCCCCGGTGGTTCGCGGCGGGGTTGGCGACGGCCGCGTTGGCCGTCGCGACCGCCTGGGTGTTGCAACGGGACGTCGCGGTGCCGGCGGCGATCGACCTCGAACCCTTGATGGCCGCCCACGCGGCCTCGGCCGCCGAACGGCCGATGCCCGTGAGCGGCTTTTACGAGGACGACGCCGTGCGCTGGGCCTCTTACAATGACGACGCTGACTCGCGTTAGCGGCCTGCTGTTGCTGGCCGCCGTGGGCCTCCGGGCCGCCGAACCCGACGGGGGCGCCCTCGTCCGCCGGGCCTTCGAGGGACCGCGCGCGCCTTACCAAGGCGAGATCACCATCACCCATTGGTCCGCCGCCGGCGCCCGCGCCGAAGAAGCCCGCGTCTACGTCCAAGACCGCGGCACCTATCGCTACGAATACCTCACCCCGGCGGGACGGGTGGGACGCGTGGTGGTGGGGGCGAAGGGCGTGGAGCACCTGCTGAAGCCCGAGGGCCGTCGGGCCCGCTCCAAACCGATCCAGCCCGCCCTGTCCCCCGACAAAGAATGGACCCTGTTTCAAAGCAACTACCGCGTCTCGGCGCCGACGCGGGACCGCGTGGCCGATCGGGCCGTTTGGAGCGTGGAGTTGACCCCCCTGACGGAAGGAAAACCCCGGGAGCGTTGGTGGGTGGACGACGACGCCGGCGTCGTCCTGGCGTTGCGCCGGTACGGCCCCGATCCCGGGGACGCGTCGATGGTCCGCTTCGTTCGGTTCGAGGCCGCCCCCGGGCTAAACCCGCGCCTGTTCGAGGTGGCCGCCGAATCCGAAACCCCCGCCGCCGACGCGCCGGCCGGGGTCGACGCCCCGCGCGCCCTGCCCTGCGGGTTCGTCTTGAAAAGGGACCGGCGCTTCCAAACCCAGGGCGTGACGGTGACGCAATGGACCTACACCGACGGGCTAACGGTGGTGTCTTTTTTCCGTACGGAGAAACCCGTGCGTCTCGCCGTCCCCCGGGGACGGATGGCGGTGGTCCAGGAACACCGCGGCCCCGCTTATTTCACCGTCATCAGCGACGGCTCCGAAGCCCTTTTGCGTCGGCTGTGCGCCGAATGGCCCGACGACTTGCGAGCCCCTTGAGCGTGTTCTAGAATCGTTTTTTCATGATCAACGTCCAAGGACTCATTAAAGATTACGGTCCCACCCGCGCCGTGGCGGGGGTGTCCTTCACGGTCAACCCCGGCGAGGTGGTCGGCCTGCTCGGCCCCAACGGCGCGGGCAAAAGCACGACCCTGCGCGTGCTCACGGGCTACCTGCCCCCCACCGCCGGGACGGTCACCCTCGACGGCGTGAACGTCCTGGCCGACGCCCTCGAAACGCGCCGCCGCGTGGGCTATCTGTCGGAGACCAACCCCCTCTACGAATCCCTCGGGGTGTGGGAGGCTCTGGAACTCTTCGCCCACCTGCGGGAGATTCCCCCCGGGCGCATCGACGCCCGCCTGAGGGAAGTTATCGACCAATGCGCCCTGCGGGACGTCGTGTCCAAGGACATCGGTGAACTGTCCAAGGGGTACCGCCAGCGGCTGGGATTGGCCCTGGCCATACTGGCCGACCCGCCGATTTTGATCCTGGACGAACCGACCTCGGCCCTCGACCCCAACCAGCAAAAGGACGTTCGGGACCTCATCTTGCGTCTGAAGGAAAAGAAGACGGTCCTGTTGTCCACCCACATCCTGCCCGAAGCCCAGCGGATGTGCGACCGCCTGCTGATCATCCACAAGGGCCAAATCGTCGCCCAGGGCACCGTGGCCGAATTGCAGGACCGTCTCGCCGGGGCGCAAAGTTTTTACGTCCGCCTCAAGGCCCCCGCCGCCGCCGCGGAAGCGCTGGCCGGTCTGGCGGGCGTGACCGCCGTCGAGAAACGGGACGAGGCGGAAGTCGGCTGCCCGGGTTTCCTTTTGACGGGGACCCGCGACCCGCGGGAAGATTTGGCCCGCCTCTGCGCCGACCGGCGGTGGCCTTTGATGGAGCTGCGGCGGCAAACCGCGACCCTGGACGACATTTTCCGCCAACTGACGGTGACGCCGTGAGAATCTCCCGCGCCCTTCTCTTGACCCGCAAGGAGTGGAAAGAGTCTTTCAATTCCCCCACCCCGTACATCGCGCTGGTGCTTTTCTTCGTCATCATGGGTTGGCTTTTCACGGCGTCCCTGTTCCTTGTCGGGCAGGCGTCCCTCGATGAATTCCTCACGCCCCTGCCCCTTTTGTTGGCCGTCTTCCTGCCCGCTTTCACCATGCGCCTGTTCGCCGAGGAATACAAAACCGGGACCGTGGAAACGCTCGTCACCCTGCCGCTCGAGGACGCCGAAATCGTGCTGGGCAAGTTCGGCGCCGCCCTCGCGATTTGGGGGGTGTTGTTGGGGTTGTCTTTGGTGTACCTCGCTCTGCTGATCGTCCTGGGTCCGCCGGACCTGGGGCAAGCGGCCGGCGGTTTCCTGGGGGCGCTCCTCCTGGGGATCTTTTACAGCGCGCTGGGGCTTTTCGCCTCGTCCCTTTCCCGCAGCCAGGTTGTGGGGTTCCTGTTGGGTTTTCTTCTTTGCTTCGTCTTTTTCCTGGTGGGGCAATCCGCGGAGTACCTGCCCGGACTGACCGGTCGACTCCTGTCTTACTTCGGGGTGGACCGCCATTACCAACCCTTTCTCAAGGGGATCGTGGACACCCGCGACGTCCTCTACTTCCTCTCGGGCACCGTGTTGGCGCTCGCGGGCACCCTGGCCAGTTTCAACAGCCGACGATGGCGCTAGACCCCCTCCGCGAACGGAAAAGACGGCTGAGCCTGGTGTCGGGCTCGGGCCTCCTTTTGCTGGGGGGGATCCTGGCCGGCGTCAACATCGCGGCCGACCGCGTTTTCGCCCGCTTCGACTGGACCGCCGACAACCGCTACTCCCTCTCGCGGGCCTCCCGGGAGCTCGTCCGGTCCCTGCCCGACCCGGTGGTGGTCAAATACGTCCGCACACCGGCCCTTCCGGAACCCTACGAGACCCAGGGCCGATACATCCGCGACCTCTTGAGCGAATTCCGGGCGGCTTCGCGGGGACGATGGACGGTGGAAACCGTCACCCCGGACAATTCCGACGCCTCCGTGTCCGATCTCGCCCGCTTGGGTCTCGAATCCGCGCGCTTCACCCAAATGGCCTCCGATCAGTTTCAGGTGCGCGAAGGATTCCTGGGGTTGGTCCTCTTTTACCAGGATCAACAGGACGTCATCCCCTTTGTCAAAAACGCCAACAATTTGGAGTACGAAATCGCCAGCCGCCTGCGGGTGATGAGCCAGAAAAAGAAAAAAACCCTTTTCTTCGTTTCCAACCACAACGAGGTGTCGCCCCAGCATATGAAGCAGGGTCCGGCGGCCCGCCTTTTCGAAGAATTCCACGTGGAACCGACGCGCCTTTCGCTCAAGGACGATCCCGGAATCTGGCCCGACGCCATCTTCCTGTTGGGCCCCCAAAACAAACTGAACGACGACGAGCTGGACGCGCTGGACCGCTACATCTCTTCCGGGGTGCCGGTGGTGGTGGCGCTCAACCGCCGCGTGGTGATGCCCAACAGCTTTCGAAGCATCGCCCAGGAAACGGGGCTGGAATCCTATCTGGCCCACTACGGCGTGAATGTCGACCGTGAATTCATTTTGGACGAGCGCTGCCAAAACATCGTCATGCAAAGCCGGGAAAACGCCTACTACGTCAGTTATTGGCCGTTTGTGATGGCGAACAACCTCAACAAGGACCACGTCGCCGTTCGGAACCTGGACGTTTTGGCCTTCCCCTACGCGAACGCGGTGTCCCCTTCGTTCGGCGACGGCGCGCCCCTCGCCTTCACCCCGCTCGCCCGTTCCTCCGAAAAAAGTTGGGTCTGGGAGGGGGCCTACAACGTCGACCCGCCGAGCCTTTTGGCGCAACGCCAATCCCAGTCCCCCTCCCGTCGCGGGCCCTTCACCCTGGCCGCCGTGGTGGAAGGAAGCACGGTGACCTTTCGCGCGCCCCAACGTTCGGTGCCGAACCTCCGGCTGGTGGTGTTGGGGACCTCGTACTTCGCCAACCCCCAATTTCCCCATCCCGACGGAAACCCGCTGTTCATCTTGGCCTTGGCCCAATGGCTGACCCAGGACGGGCAATACCTCGCCATGCCGCCCAAAAGTTCGCCCTACCGTCCGCTGAAGATGCTGGCCCCCGTGCTCAAAGGGCTGACGAAGGCCGTCGGTTATTTTTTGGTCCCCGTTCTGATCGTGCTCGCCGGCCTGCTCCATTGGCGCCACCGGCGAACGGTCCGCGCGGAGGTTCGACGTTGGATGGAGGAGGGGACCGGCCGTGCCTAAATGGATTCGTTCCTTGGCGGCGGCCGCGGTGGCCGTGGCCTTTGTGGTCGGCTTGAGCCTTTGGCCGCGGTCGAACGAGCGGCCCAACACCCCACCCCCCCCCCGCGATCTCAACCGCGTCGAAATCCGTCGACCCGAAGGCGCGGTGGTGCTGGAGAAAACCGGGGACGACTGGCGGGTGGCCGCCCCGGTGCGGGCCCCGGCGGGGGAGGGCCTGGTGATGGGCGTCGCCAACGCCCTCAACGAACTTACGCTCGAAGCCGTCCTGAGCGACCGGGCCGAAAGCCACTCCCTTTTCGAGGTGGACGAGGCCAGCGGAACCCTGTTGCGGGTCTGGGGCGCCGGGACCGACGCCCCGACCGAATGGTGGGTGGGGCGGACCGCCCCGGACACGACCCGCGCCTATCTTCGAAAACCCGGGGACAAACGGGTCTATCTGGCGCGCGGCTTGCGGCGGGATTTTCTCTACGGGGAAGCCAACCGTTGGCGGGAAGGGCGACTGCTCCCCCTGCCGGCTCAAACACGCGCGCGGGCGATCCGGTTGGAGCGGGGGGCGACGCGGTTTGCCCTGGAGCGGTCGTCAACGGGGTGGACCGTGAACGGGAAACCCGCGCACCCCCTCAAAGCGGAAGGGTTCGAGAACCGGCTTCGTTATCTCACCGCCGAGGATTTCATCGACGATGCGGACGCGTCCGTCGCGCGCCGGTTGGGATTGGATCGACCTTCGGCGGTTCTGACCGTCACTCTGGAGGACGGATCCACCCACGCGATCCGTTTCGGCCGAACCGAAAAAGACCCCATCGCCCGGACCATCGCCCGGCGGGACGGGGACCCCACGTTGTATTGGGTTTCCGGCACCCCGGAAGCCCTGTCGGCCACCACGGAACTTTTCCGGCCTTAAAAAATCAGCCGAGCTTGCGGGATTTGTTGGGTTGTTGGCCGGCCAGCTGGGCCAGCACGTCGCGGAATTCGTCAACCGCTTCCTCGAAGTTGTCCTTGGCCTTGTCACCGAGCGGGGTGGTTTTGGCGGTCACCGGGGCCGGGGGCGGAACCGCCGATGGCGCCGGGGCGGGGGCGACCGCCGCGACCAGGGCGCCCACCTCCGAGGGCCCCGCCACCGCGGGGGCCGCGCGTCTTTCCACAGGGAGGCTCCGGGGCCGCATCAGTTGAATGGCCATTTCCCCGATGCTCTGGGCCAAATCCATCAATTCGTTTTGCCCCCAGAAACCCAGGGGCACGTTCCTCTCGCCCCGGGCCATCCGGTCCGCCCAACGCCGCAGGGCGTTGACCGGCCCGATGGTCGCCCGGTACTGCCACAACAAGAACGTCAAGCCGAGAACCGCCAAGAATATCAACCCGCCCAAAAGGTTCATGTGGTTCCGCCGCAGGTTGTCCAACATGCCCGCTTCGGTCTCGGCCTTGGCGTCCTCCGTGCGCCCTTTTACCGCGTGGAAATCCTTGAGCGCCCGATCAAACACCGGACCAAAAGTTTTTTCCACCGCCTCCATCGCTTCCACCCGCCGCCCGGCATCCACGCCTTTTAAAACGGTTTGCGCCTCCCCGGCGACCCGTTTCAACAACCCCTGCACGATGCGGATCTCATCGCCGACGGCGTTCCCCGCCTGGACGGCCTTTTGCCAATCCTCGACCCGCTGACGGCAGCGGGTTTGCGCCTGAACCAGTTGAAGCTTCTCGGCCTCGTCCCCCAACAGGACATAATTGGCCAAGGCGCGGCTCTGGCGGTTGAGGAAATATTCAATGTCGGTGACCGCCGCGTGGGTGTTGAGGGCGAGACGGCTCCGGTTGAAGGCGTCCTCTTCGCGACGAATGTTTATGAGGCACCACGCCCCGACCGCCCCGGAAGCGGCCAGGAAGAGAAACGAGAACAACGTGACTTTCGCGCGGAGGGTCACCGGTTCGAAAGCCTCACGGTTTGTTGAGCCGATTGAGCTCTTCGCGGACTTCCGTCAAGTCGATGCCCGTCTTCTGGTATTTTTTCAACATGCGTTCGAGCAGGGAAACGCGCTCGGCCGCGTCCGCCCCCTGGGCGACCGTCTTTTTGTAAAAGTCCAGGGTGATGCGGAAATCGCTGGAGACTTGGGCCAAGTCGGATTTGACGCGTTCCTGCTCGTTCCGCACCGTCGACAAATCGATCCCTTTGTTCTCGTACCGGCGCACCAACGCGCTCAACAATTCCTGGCGCTTGGAAAGCGTGGCCCCGCGTTCCACTTGAACGCGGTAAGCCCGGTAGGAGGCCTGGTAGGCCGCGGCGAATTCCTTGACCGCTTTTTCCCGGGCGAACCGCTCGCGTTCCTCCGCCGTGAACACGCGCGGGGCGGCCGGGGCGGGTTTTACCGCCCCGCCTTTCGGGGCGTTCGCCAAAGCCTCTTTCAATCTCTCGATCTCTTGGGTGTATTGAGCGAGCAAGCTGTTCCTTTCTTCCTTCACGAACAGAGCCTCCGCCTCGGCTATTTTCAAGGCTTCCTCCGCCCGCACGGTGGCCTCCCGCTCCTGGGCGATCAAAGACAGCAATTCGTCCTCCGCGGGGGCCCTCCCGAACCGGTAGGACAAGGCCACGTTGTGCAGATTGCCGGTGTCGTCCGCCGCGCCCAGGGGCAGGGCGAACACGTAATCCAAGCCCACGCCGTTCACCTCGTACCCGAGGCCCATGTTGATGCGGCGGTAATCCCGATTGCCGAACCCCGCCCCGCCCCGAACCGCCACGAGCCCGTAGCGCCGCAGCAACCACCGCCGCTCGGCCCCGACCAGGAACCGGTGGTCGTTTCGTCCGATCAAATAGGCCCCGCGCGTCAGGTCCGCGGTCACCCTTAAATCGTTGTTGTCGTAGGCCACACCCCAGCGCGTCACCAAAGGCAACCGATCATCGCTGACGAGCCCCAGATCCGGTCGATTGATGTTTTGAAACGCCAACCCGGTTTTCACGTGGGGGACCAGAGTGTAAAGCGCGCCGAAATCCAAACCCACCGCCGACACCGAACGCCCTCCGTTAAAGACGGGATCGGGGATGACGGCGTTGCCCACGCCGTAATCGCGGTTGAGGAATTTCAATCCCCCCCCCAGGGCCAACCGGTCCCACCGGGGGCCCGGCAAGCGCCGGCCGTAGGCGAGCGAAAAAGTCCTCTCTTTGAAGAGATCGTCGACCCGCAATTCCTGGTAACCGAGACCCGCGCTCCCCCACCGGCCGTCCGGCGACAGCGGGGAGGCTCCCCCCAAAAACGCCTGGGCGGAACGGGTCTGGTCGGACAAGGAAGGAAACAGGCGGGCGTAATAGACCCCCAGCTCGGGACGGGCCAAATCCGCCAACCCGGCGGGGTTGTAATACAAGGCGTGCATGTCGTCCGCCAGCGCCGTGAACGCGCCGCCCATCGAGGTGGGGCGCGCCCCCACCGCCAACTCATCAAAGGCGCGGCCCGTCGAAACGGCCAGCGCGGCTCCCCCGAGGATCAGGCCCATCCGCCACAGCCCGCGGGGGCGATTCATTTCGCCACCACCACAACGCCGGTGAACATGACTCCCTCCCCTTCGATTCGATAAATGTAAGGCCCCGCCGGCGCGGTGCGGCCGGCGCGGTCCCGTCCGTCCCACATCAAATCGTAGACGTCGTGGGGCGGGGCGCACGCCGCGGTGGCCGGGCGAAGCTCCGCCACTTCGGCCCCGGCGGCGTCGGAGACCGTGCCGCGCAATTCCGTCAAAGCGGGGTTGTCCATCTGAAAACACACCACGTCGTTGATCGCGTCCGCGTTGGGGGTGAACACTTTGGGGGCCACGCCGGCGTCGGGGTTGAGGGACAACGCGCGCGCGGAGCGGCCGGCAACGAGCAAAGCCCCCAGAGCCAGCAACAAGCCGACCCGGATCGGTGGAAACGGCCGCGGCGCGCGGCCCGATGTCTTCGTGAGTGAGATCATTTCGCCACCACCACGCTCCCGGAGAAGGTTTTCCCTTCGCCCCGGATCTTATAAATGTATACCCCCGCGCGGACGATATGTCCAGTGGAATCCCGGCCGTCCCACATCATGACGTTGTCGGCGGCGCCCGTGACCCGGGTCAACGGGCTCACTTCGGCGCCGGACAGGTCGATGATTCCCCCGTCCAAGGCGGACAGGCGCGGATTCTCCAGATAGAAGTAGACGGCGTCGTTGATGCCGTCGCCGTTCGGCGTGAAGATCCGCGGCACCACGCTGGCCCGATCGAGGGAGAGCCCGTCGGGGGTTGCGTAGTTCCGCACCTGATACACCCCGGGGAACGCCGTTTGGAACGTGACCGTGCGGGGCGCGGTCGCGGATTGCGCGTTCGTCCGCCCCATCTTGATCCAGGTCTTTCCGTTCCACCAGAACACCCCGATCCGCGCGGCGTCATCGCCGGGGAGGACCGTGTATTCCAACGTGACCGTCATTTCGGCCCCCGAGAAGGCCGCGGTGTTGGACGCGGCCGACCCGTCGGGATTCGCCAGGCCGACCCGGTAGGTGCCCCGGTTCCACGTTCCCGTCGCGAGGGCCGGGGTCGCGTCCGGGGTCACGCTCAATAGATAATCCGCGCCCCCGCGGGTCAGCTCCGGCCACAGCGCCCGCGCGAGGAACGCTGCGCTCACGGTGCCGCCGGCCTCACGCGCCCCGAAGACGATCCCGTCGGGGACCGTCACGCGGAAGAAATTGGAGGGCGCCACGGGCGACTCGTTGCCCGTCGCGTCCACCGCGCGGATGAGGTAATAAAGATCCGTCCCCGCGGCCAACGCCACGCTGCGCGCGCCCTCCGGGACGAACCCGACGGTGTTGCTGGAAGTTTCAAACCCGAAAAGGCTCGTCGAGGAATACACCCGATACCCGACGATGTCCCCGGCGGGAGAACCGTCCATGTTGCGCGTCACGGCCGGCCAAGTCACGACGTGATTGGCGCCCGCCCGGGTGGCGCGCACGCCGGCCACCGCGACGGGGATTTCCGCGTCGGACGACCGGGTCAGGGCGTTCGCCTGGGGGACGGTGTTGTCGAGCGGCGACACGTTGCCGGACGCGTCGATCGATCGGACGGCGAAGTAATAGCGGGTGGCCTCCGCCAGGGCGAGCACCATCACTTCCGGTTGGCCGGGCGCCTGGGGGACCCCGAGGAAAGGCTCCGCCGTGGCGGTCGCCCACCACAGGGCGGCGTTCCCCCCGACATCGGCGATGGAGAACGTCGCGTAACGGACGAGGTAAGTCTGGACGGCTTCGCCGTTCAGCCCCACGCCGTCTTCGTCGGGGGCGAGCCAATCCAACACCACCTGCCCGGGCGTGACGGAGGCCGTCGCGTTGAGGGGCGCGATGGCCGCGGGGGGATCGACGTCAAGAATCGACACGGTGAACACCAGGCTGTCCGTCGGCGCGGCGCGCGCGGCGCCGCCGAAGACAAAGAGGCCCACGGTCAGGATTCCTCGCGGAATCCAGGCCCTGAGCCTGCCCAGGCAAGTCCCTCCGTGTTGCCTCATTTCACCCACCGATCTCCTTTTCTCCCGCCGTTCTCCTTATTCCGTCGTCACATAAACCCGCGTCGTGTACTGAAGCGGGATGCCCAAGTCGGCCAATTCGCCGGTGAGGAGGAACAGAAACTTCCGCCCCCGGTTATCCGGCGCGTCCGGAATGTTGAGGGACAACCGCGCCTCGGCGATCCGATTCGGTTTCAACTTGAGCGTGTCCGGTCGGACCGTCAGCCATCCGGGATCCTTCGGCTCGTCCCACCCCGGCTCGCGGAGGCTGTTTTGCAACTTCGCGCTCACCAGTTTGAGGCGGACGGCCTCGTTCCCTTTGTTGGCGATTTTGACGGCCGCGCCATACATGTCCTTTATGTTGATGGGACGTCCCACCGGGACCTTGTCGAGCCGCAGGCTGGGGGTCATGTCGAGATCCAGACGACCCAGAGCCACCCGGTCCCGCTCCTTCGCCAGCGCCGTCGGCCCCATCGCACCGACGGAGAAACGCACGTAATGGTTGACGGCCAACGCCAATTGACCGGTGGTCAGGGTGCGCGCGTGGAGGTTGATTTGAAGATGCCGGCCCTGCAGGGCGGGGTCGTTCGGAACCGACAGGATGACCTCCGCCGTCCCCACCTCCCCCGGACCCAGGCGGAACCGGTTGGGCACGACGCGAATCCATCCCGCGTCCGGCGCCGGTTCGTAACCCTCTTTGGGGTTGATTCGCTGCGGGCCCGGCAACTCCACGTCCACCTGGATGTCGACCGCCGTGTCCGAATTGTTGATCACCACGTAGGGAACCCCTTTCGCTTGACGCAGGTTCAACACGAGGCCCGGGGCGACGTTTTCCAGAACCACGTCCGGAAACCGCACCGCCAGGGACATTTTGGCCGCCACGGGGACGGCGACCACCGCCGCCCACAGGACGATCCCGCTCCATCGCCTTGACTTCATCATTCGCCTCTCCTTCTCGCTTCGGGGCGCTGTTCGGTCCGCCGCCGCTCCGCGGCGGGAGCCGGAAACGCTCGCGTCTCCGCTCCCGCCCGGTGTCGTTTCGGATTCCGAGCAACCCCCTCAGGGACGGCCGGTCGTTATTGCGCTTCGATTTCGACCGTGAAGCTCCGCTGGGTGCTGACGCTCGACGAGGTCGGCATGTCCAACCGGAACCACAGACCGCGGGTCGCGCCCACCGTCACGGCTTCGCCCGATTGGTCGCCGGCGTAGTTGGTCGCGCTGGACAACGTGCCGAGGCCGGGGCCCGCGGAGACCAACACGTCGTTGGTCGTGTCGAAGTTCGCCGTCACCGGAGCTCCGCCCACGGTCGGGTCATCGAACAGGGCCATCAATTTGTAACGGTCCGCCGCCGGGACCTGGACGCCCGTGGCCGCCGTCCACACGCCGTCGTTCGCGCTGACGCGCAGGGCCCAGGTGGAGACGATGTTGCCGTCGTTGGTCACCGTGGCGGACGAAGACAGGTTGTCGGTGGTCGCGAGGACCAACGCCCCGAAGTCGTAGCTCGCCCGGTCGATCGAGACGCTTTTCGTTCCCGTCGGCGTCACCGTCAACACCACCGTGTCCGTCACCGCGGCCATGGCGCCGCCGGCGGCCACCATCATCACGCCCATCATCATCATTTTCCGCATCGTTGTTTTCATTGTGCTGCCTCCTTGAGGTTGTATCGCCGGAATCCGGCGATTGCATCCGAATCCGTTCTTTTCCCCTCGAAGAATGCCGAGGGGGGTTCTTCAAAACCGCGCGCCGCAAAGAAAAACAGAGGACAGAGGGGAGCGAACCCCCGTTGGGTGAACGGGGTCGTGGGACCGACATAAACAACGGGTGGGTGAAGCATTTTACCTCGCGCCGGGGGAAGTTTCCCCCTGTGGTTTTGGTGAACCCAAGCTTTATATAACCCCATCCGTCCTCCCTTGCAAGTGTTTTTAACATCGAACCGCAACCGGGTCTGGACAAATTCCCCGTTGGGGGGTATATAGGGCGGGGAGAGCGCCATGCAATCCATCGCCATCATCGAAGACAACGAAGACAACCGTCTGCTGCTGAAAGGCATTCTGGAAGATTTCTTCCGCCTGGTGGAATTCGACGAAGGCGCGGCCGCGATCGCCGCCTTGCCCGCGTCCCCGCCGGACCTCCTCCTGCTCGACATTTCCCTGCCCGGCATGGACGGGTTGGCCGTGCTCCGCGCGCTGCGGGAGTTCCCCCAATTGAAAATCGTTCCCGCCATCGCCCTCACGGCCCACGCCATGGACGGCGATCGGGAACGGTTTTTGGCCGCCGGGTTCGACGACTACGTGGCGAAACCCATCGTCGATGAAACCCTGCTGTTGACCGCCATCCAACGCGGCCTGGCTCGCGCCCAAAGCGGAAACAAACCGCCCCCCCCCGTATGAATCTTTCGTCTCCCGATCTCCCCGCCCCGCGGTTGTTGGGCCGCGTGGAACAAGGCTTGTCCTTGGCCAAATACCTGGGGTGCGGTCTTGTCACCTTGACCATTTTTCTGACCTGGGGGGTTCACCGCTGGAACGCGCGCGAGCGTCGCTCCGAAATGGCGCGCGCTTTGAACCTGGGGCAAAACCTTTTGACCGAATCGATTCGCGCCTGCGAAAACACCGCCTTGACGACCCGGGCCGCCTTCCAAACCCACGACCGGCTCGACGCGGGCCTTTGGTCGGGGTACATCAATGCCTTGAATTTGAAACCGGACGGCCCCATTAACTTGGGGTACGCCCCCTTCTTGAGGGCGGCCGCCCCCGGGTCCCGTCCCGGTGGCTTTTCCCCGCGGACGCCCCCCCCGTCAGGTCGACGAGAGGAATCCGCCCCGCTCCTTTTTTTTACCTCGCATTTCGGAACCCAGCGTGTTTTGTCGGGGTACGACAGCTGGGCGGATCCCGACCGGCGAACCGCCATGGAAAAAGCCCGGGATTCGGGGGGAGTGGCCGTCACCGCGCCCCTGCCCCTCAAAGGCGGCGTGGGCGGAGTCGCCACCCGGGGTGTCGTTTTTTACGCAGCGGTCTACCGGAACGGCCCCGCCCCGTCTTCAGTGGCCGAACGCCGGAAACTCCTGCGCGGTTTTATCGTTGTCGCGCTCGCCATGCCGCGATTGAGAGAGACCATAAAAACACGGGCGGGCCCCTTGGATTTTGCCTTGTGGGACACCGCGACACCTCCCCCGGGCAGTTGGCTCGTGGGATCGCCCCCCGTCAAAATCCCGGGCCCGGAATTCTCCACGACGGTCCCGGCCGCGGATCGCTCCTGGCTCTTGGTTGTAACCCCATCGGGAAAGGGGGACCCCTGGTTCCGGTTGCCGGCCGTGTGGGTTCTGGTGGGCGGTTTTCTGATCGCGGCGGTGGGCGGGGGGCTGGTGATTGGAAACCGTCGGGCGCACACGGACGCCCTTCAATTGGCCCGGACATTGACGCTGGAAATGCGCCAGTCGGTCCTTTTCCTCGATTCCGTCCTCCACGAAATGCCGTCGGTCGTCTATGTTAAAGACGCGGAAAAACTCCGGTTCGTGCACGTCAACCCGGCGGGGGAACGCCTTTTGGGAATCTCCCGTTGGGAAATGATCGGCCGACGCAACCACGATTGTTTTCTCCCGGAAGAAGCCGACGTGTTTGAGTCGCACGATCGCGCGGTGGTGGCGTCGGGGCGCCCCAGCGAGACCGACCTGGAATTCGTGACGACCCGTATGCGGAAACGGAGAATGTTGCGTGTGCGCCGGGTGCCGATCAAAGACGCCCAGGGGCAATTCCGATATATTCTTTGCGTCGTTGAAGACATCACAGAACAAAAATACTTGGAAGCGGCCCTGCGCCAAGCGAAAAACGAGGCGGATGCCGCGAACAAGGCCAAAAGCGTCTTCCTGGCCCAAATGAGCCACGAACTGCGCACCCCTCTCAACTCGGTCATCGGATTCGCCAACCTGCTCCTGAAAAACAAAAAAGAGAACCTCGGTCCCGAAGACCTCGTCCGGCTTCAAAAGATCCAAGGAAACGGATTGCACCTTCTGGAATTGATCAACAGCATCCTGGACCTCTCGCGGGTCGAGGCCGGTCGCATGCCCGTTAACAACGCCGCGGTGGATTTGGGGCGGCTGGTCACGGAGACCGTCGAACAACTGAGGGGGGGGCTGCCCGAAGGGGGCCCGGTGGTTCTGCGTTCGGACTTGCCCGGGCCAACGACTCCCCTCCAAACGGACCCGGGGAAATTGAAACAAGTGCTCATCAACCTTATCGGCAACGCCATGAAGTTCACTCCGCAAGGGTCCGTGACGGTCCGCGTCCGCGCCGGGGCGGACGGCGCGCCGTCCGCGCTGGAGGTGGCCGACACCGGCATCGGGATACCGCCCGACAAGGTGGGCCGGATTTTCGAGGCGTTTCAGCAAGTCGATAACGGCACCGCGCGGAAATTCGGCGGCACGGGCCTGGGGCTGACGGTGTCGCGGGCCCTGGTCGACCTTTTGGGGTTTCGCATGGAACTGGAGAGCGAAGTCGATCGGGGTTCGGTGTTCCGTGTGGTGTTTCAACCCGGTCCCTCGAAGCCGACGGAGGCGCCGCGTGGATGACAGCGCCGAACTGAAACTCTGGTACCGCCGGGTTCTGCCCGACAAGCGGCACGCCGTGGAACTGGCACTTGAACGCTGGCGCAACCGCGCGGAAGGGGCGGAGGCCGAGATCCGGCGGCTGGCCCACCTGCTCACGGGCTCCGGGGCCTCCTACGGTTTCCCGCAAATTTCGCAGCACGCCCAGGCGGTGGAACGCGCGGCGTCCGAGACTCTCGGCGCCCGCACCGAGGATCTGCTGCGCGTCATGGCTTCGGTCTTGACGGGGGACGAACGTTCGGGCGTTTTGATTGTTGATGACGACGCCGACGTCACGGCCCTTTTGGCGGCCAAATTGGGCTCGACCGGCCGCGCGGTCACCGTGGCGCACACCGCCCTCGAGGCGGAACACCGCCTCAAAGAACACCCCCCGGCCTTGATCCTGCTGGACTTGGTATTGCCGGATATCGACGGGCGTCGTTTGTTGTCCAAATGGAAAGGGCTCCCCGAGACGGCCTCGATCCCCGTGTTGGTTTTGAGCGCCTGGGCCAGCGGGCCCGTGCGCCAGGAATGCCTGTCTTTAGGGGCCGACGCCTGCTTTTCCAAACCCCTGGAACTCGAGGCCCTGGCGCGGGAAGTGGAAAAACGTTTGCGCCCCGGGGAGGGGTCCCCCGCCGGGTTTGAGCGTGACCTTTCAACCGGGCTCCCCAATCGCGCGGGTTTTCTCAAGCTTTTCCGCCGCGCGGAATTGCTTTTGCCGGGCCCGCAGCGGGTCATAAGCGTCGGACTGATGGAAGTGGACACCCTGGCCGTGATCCGCGCGTCCCAGGGAGACGGGGCCGCCGAAGACATTTTGGCCTGGGCGGCCAAGGCCGTGGGGCGCGCCATTCAACCCATGGGCGTGCTGACCCGTTGGGAAGGGGATCGGCTGGCGGCGCTTTTTCCATCGGTGGCCACCGACACGGCGATCCTGACCCTGGAACGCGCCCTGGGCGCCCTGTCCACGGAACGGTACCCGCTTCCCCAGGGCTCCACCACGCGGGTCACCTTTTCCGCGGGGGTGACGGAGGCCGAGGAGGGCGTCACGGTGGAGGTCCTGCTTTCGCGCGCAACGGAGGCCCTCGCCGAGGCCCGGGCCCAGGGGGCGGGACGAATCGCCCTGCACCGCAAGGGCGTCGGCCGAACCCGAAAAACGATCATGGTCGTCGACGACGACGAACTGGTCATCGCCCTGGTGCGTCACCGTCTGGAGCGGGAAGGGTTTCTCGTCGCCCCCTTTATGGACGGCGCCGCCGCGTTGGCGGCGGCCTCCGACACAAACCCCGATTTGATGATCTTGGACGTGAAAATGCCGGCGATGGACGGCTTTGAACTGCTGGAGCGCCTCCGCGCGGTTCCCGCTTTTGAAAAAACGCCGATTCTGATGTTGACCTCCATGGGGGGTGAAAACGATGTGGTCCGGGGCCTTGCCCTCGGGGCCGACGATTATATTCTAAAACCGTTTTCACCGGTGGAGCTCGTGGCGCGGGTTCACCGCCACATGAAATCCAAGTGATGGGATTGTCCCTCCCCGCGGCCCCCCCCGACCGGCTTCTTTGGTGTATGGCGGGCGCGGGCCTGGGGCTTTTCTTGTTGGCCTGCGGTTTCGCGGTTTACGCCGTCCTCGCGGGCGCCCGCTCCTTTCAAAAATCCAGGTCGGAGCGGGCGATCCAAGAAACCTGGACGCGCGCCATCCTCCGGGTCCTTTCGGGGGAGGAAGGCCCCCCCGTCCTCCTGCGTTTGGTTGGGAAAAACCAAGCCTCGGCCTTTTCCCACTTCCTCCTCCAATTCGCCCGAAGATTGCGCGGGCCCGAACGCCGGGTTCTGACCACCCTGGCGGCGCCGTTCCTGGGCGCCGTGGCCGAGCGTCTCCCGGACCCCGACCCGGAAAAAAGGGCGCGCGCGGTCTACACGTTGGGCCTCCTGGCCCCCGTCCGCTTCAACGAACCGATCCGCGCGGCGCTGGACGACCCTTCGTCTTCCGTGGCCGTGACCGCCGCCTTTGTCCTTTTGACCCATCGCTCGGCGGACGACGCGCGCACGGTGCTCCAACGCCTGGACCGGTTCGGGACGTGGGACACCGGCTTGTTGTCTTTTCTTCTGGGGCAGGTGGGCGCGGGGATCGCCGGGGACTTGCGCCAAATTCTCGAGGACCGCGGGCGCGGCCTCCGCGCTCGCCAAATTGCGGCGCAATCGTTGGTGCGTCTGCAGGACCCCTTGGCCGGGGACTGCGCCGCGCGTGTTTTGTCGAATGAAACCGATCCGGAAATCCTGAGCGCCGTCCTTGCGATTTTGAAGAACCTGGGACGACCCGAGCATTTGGAATCGATCCGCGCCGCCTGCGCGGCGCCGTCTTTTTTCGTCCGCGCGGCCGCTTTGACCGCCCTGGGGCGGGTGGGCGGCCCCGGCGAGGAAGCGTTTCTGCGGGACTTTTTCGACACACCGAACGTGTGGGTCGCGTCCCACGCCGCGGACGCCCTGAAACGCATCGGGGCGCTCACTTTCCTGCGGGCGGTGGCGTCTTCCCCCCACCCGCGCGCGGTTTTGGCGCGGCAGATCCTGGAGTCCACGTGACGTTCCTCGACGGGTTCAATGCGTTCGCGCTGTTGTATTTCGTCCTGCTCAACGGGTCGCAGCTGCTCACGGCCGGATTTTCCATCGCGGCCCTTCGGCGTCACGCCTCCCGGTCACGACTCCTGCATGTCCTCGACGACTACGTCGCCCGGGGCGGCGCCCCCGCCATCACGCTCCTCGTTCCCGCTCACAACGAAGAACCCACCTGCGTGGAAGCGGTCAAATCGTTGCTGACGCTGGAGTACGGCGATTACGAAATCCTCGTGATCAACGACGGGTCCACCGACGACACCCTGGGCGAATTGGCCCGGGCTTTCGATCTCGTTCCCGCGAACCGGTTTCCCCTCGCCACGTTGCCGACCGCGCGCGTGCGCGCCACGTTGCGCAGCGCCCGCCATCCCCGGTTGTGGGTTTTGGACAAGGAAAACGGCGGCAAGGCCGACGCCCTGAACGCCGGGCTCAACCATTGCCGGACGCCGCTTTTTTGCGCCATGGACGCGGATTGCGTCCTGGAACGCGACGCGCTCAAGCGCATCGTCCGCCCCTTCATCGAAAACGACACCACGGTCGCCGCCGGGGGGTTGGTGCGCATCGCCAACGGCTGCGTGTTCAAGGGGGGGGTTCTGACGGACGTCCGCATGCCCGACCGCTGGCTGGCCCGGTTCCAGGTGTTGGAGTATTTGCGTGCCTTTTTGACGGGCCGAATGGGCTGGGACGCGATGTCCGCCCTGCTGATCATCTCGGGGGCTTTCGGGTTATTCCGTCGGTCGGTGGTGATCGAGGCCGGCGGCTTCGCCCGGGACACGGTCGGCGAGGACATGGAGCTGATCGTCCGGCTGCACCGTTTTTGCCGGGAGAAAAAACGTCTTTACCGCATCACCTTCGTGCCGGATCCCGTCGCCTGGACGGAATGCCCGGAAAGACTGTCGGGGCTGGCGCGACAGCGCGACCGCTGGCAACGCGGGCTGGTGGATTCGCTCCTGCGGCACATCCGCATGCTGGGGAATCCCGGCTACGGCGCGCCCGGCCTCATCGCCTTCCCCTATTATTTTTTTCTGGAAATGCTGGGGCCTGTTGTGGAGCTGTTCGGCTACGTGGCTTTTGTGGCGGCCCTGATCGGTGGCCGGGTGTCCGCCGCCTATGTGGCGGCCTTCGCGCTCCTGGCCTTCGGGTTCGGGATGGCCCTTTCGATCGCCGCCGTGTCGCTGGAGGAACAGTCTTTTCATCGTTTCCGCCGAACCCGGGATTACATGCACCTCTTCGTCCTCGCTTTTTTGGAGAATTTCGGGTACCGGCAACTGGTGACGTACTGGCGCCTTCACGGTTTGTTGACGTCCCTGTTCCGGGTCAAGGGGTGGGGCGCGATGAAACGACTCGGGGTCCTCCATCGCCCCGCCAAAATCGCCGCGGGACTGACCCTCCTTTCGTTGTTTCTGGCGGGCGCCCCCGCGCGGGGGGCGTATTGGCAATTTTCCAACAGCTACGAGCGGCAGAGCTACGGGCCGCCGCGCAACGCCTGGTACACCACCACCTGGGTGATGGAGCGCAAAGTCCGACGGGGCAGTCTCACCGTCGAAGGATTGCGCTACCGTCGGTTCGGCCGCACCGACCGGGGCGGCGCCGCCGAGGGCTATCTGGCCCTCTGGCCCAAGGCCTACGCCAACGCCCGGTTCCAAGCCGTGGTCAAGGCCGAGGTGGTCCCCCGGGTCGAAGGGCACGGGGAGATATTCCAATCCTTTGGCAAGCAGTGGGAGGCTTCCTTCCGCTACCGGCACATGGATTTCCGCCTGGACGACGTGGACATTTACGCGGTTTCCCTGGCCAAATACGCGGGCCGTTGGTATGCCCGAACGCGTTTCAGCTGGATCCCGCAAACCACGGGCGCCGGCTACGCCCGGGAAATCGCCCTGCGCCGGTACGGGGCGCGGACCGATGATTTTTTCGAATTGACGCTGAGCCGCTCCAGCAGCAACGCCGTGAACACCGTCGCCGTCGGCGTCACGGGGGACCAAACCACCTCCCTGGCCGCCCGCGCGCAAAAATTCTGGAACCCTCGGTTCGGAACGGCCCTCATTTATCTGGTGGAGGACGAAATCGGCCTGCCGCCGCGGCGCGGGTTGTCGGGAACGCTTTTTTGGCGCTGGGGCACCGCGGAGCACGTCGTGCCCTTAACAACGAAAGAATCGGCGCCCCCCCCGGATTGATTCGCTTGTCCATTGACAGACCGCTTTTCCCCGTTTATCCTGAATAAAAGAACAACCGGGACCCGCCGGGTCCGGACAGGCCGAATGACCCATCGGTTCGATGAGGAGCCCGCATGCGTTCCTTTTTTCGTTCACTTTTCCCGGGACGACGCTGGTTTATCCTGGGGGGCCTGGCACTCCTTTTCGAGGCCTCCCCCCGGCTCCAAGCCCTCCCTTACAACGCCCTCCAAATTGAAGTGGAGCCCGTGACCGCCACCGATCGACTGACACAAGGCGGCGCCGCCTGGGGCGATATGGACGGGGACGGGGATTTGGATTTGGTCCTCAGCGGGCAAGATTCCGCCGGGAACCGTCAATTGCGGGTCTACACCAACGGGGGTGCGCCGGGCTACGCCATCAACGCCACGCAAACCGAAGTCTTTGGACTCAACAACGGCCTTCAGTCGGGGGAAGTGGCCCTGGGCGACCTCAACGGCGACGGGCGCTTGGACATTGTCGTCACGGGCAATCGCGGGGGGGCGGCGACCCGGCAGATCCTGGTGGCCCGCAACAACGGCGGGCTTTCCTTCAGTTCGATCCCCGTGGACGCCGGGTCGGGGCTGGACGGCGGGGAACCCGCCCTCGGCGATTTCGACAACGACGGGGACCTGGACTTGGCCGTCAGCGGACTCGACCCGGCGGGCGCGCGGCAATTTCGGGTGTACCGAAACAACGGCGACGCGACCTTCGACCCCACCCAAATCGAAGTGCCCGGCGCCGCCGGGAACGGTTACGCCACCCGGAGCGGCGTGGCCTGGGGGGACTACAACAACGACGGGTTCCTCGATTTGCTTGTGGCCGGGCTCTCCGCCGGGGGGCGACGCTTGCACCTTTTCACCAACAACGGAAACGGCGGTTTTGCCGGACCGTTGGACGTGACGGCCGGCGTGGGCGGGATGTCCGACGCCGACGTCGCTTTCGGGGATTTAAACAACGACGGCCTTTTGGACGTGGTCGCCATGGGCAACAGCGGCACCAACGCCCAATTGCGCGCCTACCGAAACAACGGCGGGCCCGGATTCACCTTCACCGCGTTCGAAGCGCCCGGCGCGGCCAACCTTGGAATTCGAAACGGCGCCCTGGCCATCGGCGACTCCAACAACGACGGGGTGCCGGACTTCGCGGTGGTGGGCACCCGGCCCGCCACGGGGAACGAGGAGGTCTGGCTCTACCGGAACAACGGCGGTTTCGCCTTTACCCAATTCAACGTGGAAAGCGCCAACAATTTGGGATTGCAGAACGGCGGCTTGGCTTGGGCCGATTACAACGCCGACGGAAGTCCCGACCTTTTGATCTCCGGGTCGGACAGCGCGAACGCCCGGCAAATGCGGGTTTATCGCAACACCATCAGCACCGCCGCGGCGCCGGGCGCGCCGCCCACGCTCGCGGGGTCTTTCGCTTTCTCCCCCACCGGGTATTCCTCGGCCACCTTCAAATGGGACCCCGCCGCGGACGTCGCCCCGGGAGCGACCCCGGCCGTTACCTTGACGTACGACCTCGAGGTTTCCACGTCGTCCGATTTCTCCCGGGCCACGATCCCCGCCATGCGCATGACCACACCGCGGACGGGCAATTACCTCCGCCCCCCCCGCCTTTACGACGGGAACACCCGGCACGGCGTGATCTTGCGTTCCACCCAACCGTGGGCCGGGAACAACGCCCACCCGGGACTGCGGACCGACACCACCTACTATTTCCGCGTCCGCACGATGGACGCGGGGCTTCTCCCCAGCGCGCCCAGCGCCAATCAAACCCTCTGGACGGGCGTGGCGCCCGGAACGTCCACGCTCGCCGCCGTTGCCGGGGCGGCCCCCGGGGACATCAACCTATCCTGGTCCGCCCCCGGGGACGATAATTTTTACAACCCGTTGGTGGGCGCGTTCCGCGTCCAGTATTCCACGGACGCCGCCACCCCCTGGAGCACCGCCACCACCCCCGCCGGGGCCACCACCGTCGGCATCGCCACCAACACCCCCGTCGGGAGCGCCCAATCCGCCGTCATCAACGTGCCCACCAACGACACGTATTATTTCGTCCTTTGGAGCCGGGACGACGTGGGGGAATGGTCCGTGGTGTCGGCCACCGCCGGCTCCGCCCCCGCCCCTTATATCCGTTCCGTGACCGTCACCGCGGGCGACCCCTACGCTTTCGGCAACTTGATCGTGGGAAGCAGTTCCCACTCCGCCACCGGCGTGACCGTCTTGAACGACGGGAACGTGACCAGCACCTACTCCCTTTGGGTCGCGACGACCACAGCGGGAAGCCCTTGGTCCATCGGCACCTCTTTGCCGACCGGCCCCAACGTGGCCGTCCTTTCCGCGGGCTTCCATCCGTCCCGGCCGGCGGCCGCGGCCTTCGGCGCGGAGGACGTCGTCACCGGCGCCGCCGCCCTGGCCACCGGGGCGATCTTCACCATCAACGGAAGTGAAACCGGCGTCGCCGTTCCGGCCGGACAAAACCGCTCCCTCTGGTTCCGCCTCGACATGCCCACCGTTTCCGACACCGAAAACCAACAGACCCTCACCGTCACCCTCACCGCCAATCCGTAACCCCAACCCCAAAACCAGCCCCCCCCATCGGCGGGGGCCCCCCCATAATGGGTGTTGAAAAAATCCCCAACTAAGCTATGCTTAAAGCCGGATGACAGACACCCCCCCCCTTCCCATCGCCCGCGGCGGTGCGTTCCGTCGCGTCTTGTTCCTCGCCGGGGCCGGCTTTTTCTTGGCGCGCGGGGCTTTCGCTCTTCCTTACAACGCCGTTGAATTGAATTTTGAAAACACCGCCGCGGACCGGCTGACGGAAGGGGGGACCGCCTGGGGGGACATGGACAACGACGGCGATTTGGACCTCGTCGTCAGCGGCAACGATTCGGGCGGCAACCGCCGCCTCAGCGTTTACACCGTCGGGGCGGCGCCCACGTACACCATCGCCAACAACCCCACGAACGTTCTGGGGGCCGGCAGCACGGGTCTGGAGGACGGGGGCCTCGCCCTGGGCGACCTGGACGGGGACGGGGATTTGGACATCGTCCTGTGCGGCAATCGGGGGGCCGCGGCCACACGCCACATCCTCGTGGCCCGCAACAACGGGGCGCTCGCGTTTACGCAAATCGATATCGACGGAGGAGCGGGCGGCGGGTTGGACCTGGGGAAACCCGCCCTGGGGGATTTCGACAACGACGGCGACCTGGATCTTTTGGTCAGCGGCCAGGATTCCGCCGGGGCCCGTCAACTGCGCGTCTACCGGAACAACGGAAACGCCACCTTCGACCCGACTCAGGTGGAAGTCGCCGGCGCCGGAAACGGGTACGCCGCCCGCAGTTCCGTGGCTTGGGGCGACCCCGACAACGACGGGGATCTGGACGTGTTGGTGTCCGGACAAAACGGGGCGGGCCGACAGGTTCACATTTACACCAACAACGGCAACGGCGGTTTTACCGGCCCCCTCGACGTGACCGGGGGCGTGGGCGGGTTCCAAGACGGTGACGTGGCGTTCGGGGACCTGAACGCCGACGGATGGCTGGACGTCGTTGCCATGGGGTTTGACAACGCGAACGCCCAATTGCGCGCTTACCGCAACAACGGGAACAACACCTTTACCGCCTTCAACATACCGGGCGCGGCCAACCTCGGGGTCCGTAACGGCGCGTTGGCGGTGGGCGATTCCGACGCGGACGGGGATTTGGATATCGCCGTCGTCGGCCTGCGGCCGGCCACCGGCAACGTGGAGATCTGGGTCTACCGCAACAACGGCGGGTTCGGCTTCACGCAATTCAACGTGGAGAGCGCCGTCAACCTGGGGCTCCAAAACGGCGACCTGGCCTGGGCGGATTACAACAACACAACGGGGATCGACCTTTTCATCACGGGCGTCGACAACGCCGCCGTCCGCCGCATGCGGGTGTATCAAAACAACATCACCACCGGAACGGCCCCCGGCGCGCCCGCCGTTCTTTCTTCGACCTTCAGTTTCAGTCTCACCGGATCCTCCACGGCCACGTTCAAATGGGCCCCCGCCGCCGACCTCGGGGCGAACCCGACCCCCCCCGGCCTGTTGGACTACGACATCGAAATTTCAACCCTCGCGGCCTTCACACCCGACACCGTGGCCCCCCACAGCCGGGCGACGCCCCGCCGGGGGAACTACGATCGGCCCCCGTTGATTTTCGATGGGAACACCCGCCACGGCGTGCTGTTGAAGTCGACCGCGCCCTGGGCCCCCGCCCTGGCCCACCCGGGCCTTCGCACCGACACGACCTACTATTTCCGGGTCCGGACCGTCGACGCGGGCCTTTTGGAGAGCGCGCCCAGCGCTTCGTCGACCCTGTGGACGGGCGTCGCCCCCGCCGCGTCGGCCATCAGCGCCGCCCCGGGCGCCGGGGGCGGCAACGTGACCGTGTCCTGGACTTCCGTCGGCGACGACCTCACCGCCGGGACCCTGACGGGCAGCTACATCATCCAATACGCCACCAACCCCGCCACGGTTTGGAACCCCGCGTCGACGCCGGCCGGGGCCTACACCCTGACCACCGCGACGTCCATCGCCCCCGGGGTGGCCGTCAGCACCGGCATCGCGGTCCCCGACAACGGCACGTGGTATTTCGTTTTGTGGACCGTCGACGACGTCGGCCTGACGTCCCCGATTTCCAACACGGCGAGCGCGGTTCCCCCCCCCCTGTATTTTTCCCCCACGCAATCGGAGATCGACGGGGCGGCCGGCGGCCTCCAGGCGGGCGGTGTGTCTTGGGGGGATTTCGACAACGACGGGGACTTGGATATTTTGGCCAGCGGCTTGGGGGGCGGCGCGTGTCAATTGCGGGTGTATCGAAACAACGGGGACGGGTCTTTCGACGCCAATCAAATCGAGATTGACGGGGCCGGCGGCGGCCTTTGCGACGGCGGCGTCGATTGGGGGGATTTCGACGGGGACGGTGATTTGGATGTCCTCGCGTCGGGGGCGTTGACCAGCGGCGCGGCGGCTTCGGCCCAATTGCGGGTGTATCGCAACAACGGCAACGGCACCTTCAATCCCGGCCAAATCGAGATTGACGGCCTGAACGGCGGGTTGACCCAAGGGGACGTGAATTGGGGGGACCTGGACAACGACGGGGACTTGGACATCTTGGCCGGGGGCATCGACGCCGCTTCCGCGCGGCAAATTCGCGTCTACCGCAACAACGGCAACGGGACCTTCGACACCGCCCAAATCGAAGTCGACGGGGCCGGCGGCGGCTTGCGCGACGGGATCGTGGACTGGGGGGATTTCGACGGGGACGGAGACCAGGACATCCTTGTTCAAGGGTGGACCGGAGCCGGGACGGACAGCCGCATCCATGTTTACCGGAACAACGGCAACGGGACCATCGATCCCAACGAAATCAACGTGGATCCCGGCCAGGGCATCGACGGCTACAACGGGAAACATTGCGCCCACTGGGGGGATTTCGACGCCGACGGCGATCTCGACATTGTGGTCCAAGGGGTGCCCGGAACGACCACCGCCAGCCGGGAATTGCGCGTTTACCGAAACAACGGGAACGGCACTTTCAACGCGACCCAAATCGAAGTCAACGGGGCCGGCGGCGGGCATTCGCGGGGCGGGGCCCAATGGGGCGACATCGACAACGACGGCGATTTGGACATCTTCGTCCACGGGTTAACGGGCGCGACCGCGGGCGGGGTGGCTGAAATACGAGCCTACATCAACACGGGGGGAGGGGCCTTCACCCGCGTTGAAGTGGAACCCACCGCGGCGGAGGATCTTTACCTGGGTTCCCTGGACGTGGGGGATTACGACGCCGACGGCGACCTGGATTTCGTGGTGACGGGACGGGACACCGCTGGGAACAACCAGCTCCGCGTCTACAGGAACCTTTCAACGGTGGCCAACGTGGCCCCCAACCCGCCCACGGTCCTTAAAACCGCCTTCGTCTTTTCCCCCACCGCCGCCTCCACGGGAACCTTCATGTGGAACGAGGGAACGGACAACGCCCCGGGAGCGACCCCCGAACCGGGGCTAAGCTATTATTTACAGATAGCCACCGTTCCCACGATGGTCCCCGCCGTCTCCGAGGGGGCCTTTGACCCGCCCAAAACCTACGACGGCGGCACGAAATACGGCGCGATCCTCACTTCCACCGAACCCTGGCGTTCGCCATCGGCGAATTTCGGGCTTCAAACCGACACCACATATTATTTCCGCGTCAAAACCGTCGACGCGGGCGGCCTGGAAAGCGCTTACACGGCGTTGTCCGTGGCCACGTCGACGTTGTGGACGGGGGTGGGGCCTTCGTCGTCCACGCTGTCCGCGGCCGCGGGCGGCGGGCCCGGCGAAATCAACCTGTCCTGGACCGCCCCCGGCGACGACTTCGTTTACAACAACCTCGTCGGCCAGTACCGAATCCAATATTCCACAATCGCCGCCACCGTCTGGAGCACCGCCACCACCCCCTCCGGCGCCACCACCGTCACCATCGCCACCACCGCCGTCGTGGGAACCGCCCAATCGACCACCGTGACCGTCCCCACCAACGACACGTATTTCATCGTTCTCTGGAGCGTCGACGACGTCGGCGAATGGTCCCTCATTTCCAACACCGCCAGCGCCGTCCCCGCGCTCCTCAACCGCTCCGTCTCCGTCACCGCCGGCTCGCCCTACCTCTTCGGGCTTTTGGCCGTGGGCTCCAGTTCCCACACCGCCACCGCCGTCACCGTTCTCAACGACGGCAACGTCACCAGCACCTACTCCCTCTCCGTGGCCACTTCGACCCCGGGCTCCCCCTGGGCCATCGGCGCCGCCCTGCCGACCGCGGCCAACATCGCGGTCCTTTCGGCGGGCTTCCACCCCGCCCGTCCGGCGCTGGGCGGGTTCGCCGCCGAGGACGTCGTCACCGGCTCCCCCGCCTTCGCCTCCGGCGCCGTCTTCTCCATCGACGGTTCCCAAACCGGTTCGGCCGTTTCCCCAGGCCAGAACCGCTTTCTCTGGTTCCGACTCGACATGCCCGCCGCCTCCGACACCGAGGCAACACAAGACCTCACCGTCACCCTCACCGCCAATCCGTAACCCCCCCCGGACACAACGCAGCCCGGGGGAAACAAAAAAACCCCGATGCCGCGATCCGTTCCAAAGGGGATCGACGGACAACGGGGGGAACTGGAGAAAAGTTTTTTCCGGTGGTTGTGAAGACCGAACGCCGACGCGAACCGTCAACGCGGCGGAGCGGTGAAAAACGATCCGGGGAGGATCATTCGTCGGCCAGGGAGGGGCCTCCTGAATCGGACGCGCTCAAGGACCGAACGTGCGCGATGATCGCCGTGATTTGTTCGTCTTTTAAACGTCCCCGGTAAGCCGGCATCATCCCCTTGACCGCGCCGAATTGGATGATTTTCTTCATGTCGGCATCGTCCCGGAGCTGGGTGTCCGCGTCGGCGATATCAATCCCCGGACCGTAAACTTTTTTCAGCGCGGGGTTGCCTTTCCCCGCCGGTCCGTGGCAGGCCTGGCATTTCGCCTGGTAAAGTTTTTGTCCTTCCTCGGCGCACACGCCGCCGATCAAGCCGACCACCGCCATCCCCGCGATGATTAATATTTTCACTCGCGCGCCTCCGTTCCGAAAGTGTCGGTAACTATTTAGCTCCGACTGTATCTTATATAAGCGACAAACACCGGTTTGACAAGGGGCAGTCGAAACCCGCCCGGTTGAGGACCCTGTTGACAAACAACCGGATTGGACGCATATTAATCGCGACAACGCAGCGCGGGATCGGCTGAACAATCCCGGCCGCCCGATACACATCAACGGGGAGTCCTATGAAAAAATATTGGATGTTGTTGGTGGTTTTAACGGGGGGGATCGCTCCGACGGCAACGCGGGGAGCGTCGCTTCTGGATTCCTTCCACCTGCGGCCTTACGGGTCCTTTGAGTTCCGAGGCGAACGCGCGGCCAACGAACAGGATTTTGATTCCGCCCTCGCGGACGACCGCCAACAAACCCTCACGCGAACCCGTCTTGGGTTGGACGCCACCCTCGCCAAGGAAATCGCCGGGCGCGTGGAATTCGTGCGCGCCCCCCGCATCGGTTCCGCACTGAACTCCAACGCCCAATTCGGCAAACCCCCCACGGACGTCAACGCCGAACTGTCCAATTTTTTCATCACGAACGCCTATTTCGACATCACCGGGTTCGGGGGAATCGATTTAATTCGCCTCGGCCGCCAATACGCGGGCCGTCCGGGCGACTTGCTCGTGTACTACGGACCGGTCAACGACAACGTCATGTCCGTCCGATCCCTGCAGGGGGTCACCGTCAAGGAGAATCTCGGCCGCGTGCAGGCGCAGCTTGTTTTCGCCAAGGGCGTGGAGCAGGACAGCATCCCCCAACCGGGGATCGGCGGCGACGGATCCACGGAGGCCGACGAAGGAACCAACGCCGGGGACGTCAATCTCTTCTACGCCCTCCTCAACTCCGATCAACAGTTCAAGCAATCCGTCTTTAAGACGGAGTTGGAGCTCGGCCTTTACCGGGGCATCGACAAAAACGCGGCTCGTAGCGACGACGCCAACGTCATCGACATCATCGACACCCGGGCGAAATTCTTTGTCCCCATGCCCTGGGGAACCGACGTGCTGGCCCTCTCGGCGGAGTTCGCGCTGAACGCCGGCCAAAACCGGGAAACCCTCTACGACATTAACGGCGTTGCCATCAGCACCTCCACCGGGGTTTCCCGGCGCTACCGGGGAACCGCGTCGTTGGTGAAGGCCAGTTACGATTGGCGGGCCGTCCTCCAAGCCCACACCCTGTACGCGATCGCCTCCGGGGACGGGGACCCGCAAGACAACGACATCGACGGGTTTCGCGATTTTTCCACTTTGGGTCTGTCCAACGGCGGCGCCAACGGGGGGCTCCCGGGATCGGATTTCCGCTACGGGAAGATCTACCACGACAACGCCAACCTGGGCATCGGCCCGGGATTGGACACCTCCACCATCGGCGATTTTGGTCTGCGCCTTTTTAACATCGGCGTTCATTACACGCCGCCCCTTTGGGGGAATCGATTGACCTTTAAAGGCGACTACTTCGAAGCCCGCGCCGAGAAGACACCCAACGACGGTTTGGGCAGCCGCATTATGGACGAAATCGATTTGGAATTGAGGTTCGCCAATTCCGAGAACGCCATTGTTGAGATCGGCTGGGCCTGGCTGAAACCCCATCAGCGGTTGAACGCGATCCGATCGGCGGCCTTGGCCCGTCCGGTGACCGCCTCGGACCCCATCCGCATGACGTACATCAATTTCATTCTCAAATTCGGCTTGGCGCCGGATCTCGTTTCGTATTAACGGGTTCCCTCCCGTCGGCTCCCGGGCACGGGCCCCGCAATTGCTATAATCCCCAAGTGCTTCGAAAGCTAATCTTTGCGCTCCTTTGGGGAAGTCTCCCCGTCTTCGCGGAACCGCCGGCGGCGAAACCCCTGTTCGTGATGACCGTCAACGGGGTGATCGACCCCGTGGTTAAAAACTATGTTTTGGATGGCCTCGAACAGGCCCGGGAACTCTCCGCCCAGGCGGTCTTGATTCGGCTGGACACGCCGGGGGGCCTCCTGGACGCCACCCGGGACATTGTTCAAGGCATCGTCAACGCCCCCCTCCCCGTCATCGTTTACGTCGCCCCCTCGGGGGCGCGCGCCGCCTCGGCCGGGGTGTTCATCACCATGGCGGCCGACGTTGCGGCCATGGCGCCTTTGACCCACCTGGGCGCGGCGCACCCGGTCCAACTGGGGGGCGGGACCCCCGGGGTTCCTCAAAAGTCCAAAAACGATAACGCGGACGGGAAAAAAGACGGCAACGCGTCGGCCCTGGAGGAAAAAATGGTCTCCGACGCCGCGGCCTACGCGCGCGCCCTGGCCTCCGCCAAGGGGCGGAACGCCGACTGGGTCGAACGGGCCGTTCGCGAAAGCGTTTCCCAAACGTCGGACGAAGCCCTCAAAAACAAAGTCATCGATTTGGTGGTCGCCGATGAGGCCGCGCTGTTCGCCGCGTTGAAAACGCGGGAGATCAAAAAAAACGGGGCGGCCTGGACCCTCGATCTCGCCGTCGCCCCCCGCGTCAATTTCGCCATGAATCTCGTCCGCCGTTGGCTGCACACCCTGGCCCACCCCAATTTGGCCTACATACTTCTCGTTTTGGGTTTTTACGCCCTGGTCTACGAGTTTTCAACGCCCGGCATCGGGCTGGGCGCCATCGCCGGCGTCATCTGTTTGACGTTGGCGTTCTTCGCCCTCCAAGTCCTTCCCCTCAATTTCGCGGGCCTGACGCTCCTGATCGCCGGTTTGATAATGATGGCCGTTGACGTCATCGTGTCGTCCCACGGCCTGCTCATTTTCGGCGGGCTCATTTCCTTCGCGCTCGGCTCGTTCATGCTTTTCGACCGGGGCCCCTCGGGCGCCCGGGTGTCGTTGGAATTGATCGTCGCCGCCCTGGCCGTTTCGGGCGGCTTCTTCGGTTTTCTCCTCAAAAAGATATTCGACATCCGCAAGGCGCGGCCCGTGAGCGGCGCGGAGAGCCTCGTCGGACAAACCGCCGAGGTGCGCGAAGAGGGGCTCGTTTTTCTCAACGGCGCCCTTTGGACGGCCGAGGGGGCCGAGGGCCTCCCCCGGGGAGCGAACGTCACCGTTTTGCAGGTTTTGGGGACGCGGTTGAAAGTTCAAAAAATCGGTTAGGGAGGCTCGCATGTTCGGCTTGGGATTTGGAACCGTCGTTTTTCTTCTGATCGTGGTTTTGGTTTTTATCGCGAACACCGCCAAGGTTTTGAACGAATACGAACGGTGCGTAATTTTCCGTCTGGGGAAAACGACCCGCGCCCTCGTGAACATCGGGGGGAACGGCAACGGCCCCGGCCTGGTGATCTTGGTGCCTTTCATCGACAAACTGATCCGCGTCAATCTGCAAACCATCACCATGGACGTCCCCGTCCAGGAAGTCATCACCAAAGACAACGTCCCCTGCAAAGTGAACGCGGTCTGTTATTTCAAGGTGATCGATCCACAGCGGGCGGTGATCGAAGTCCAGAATTACATCATGGCGACCAGCCAGATCGCCCAGACCTCCCTCCGGAGCGTGCTCGGGCAGGTCGACTTCGATGAAGTCCTCTCCCACCGGGAGAAAATCAATTCCAAATTGCAGCAAATCATCGACCAGCAAACCGACCCCTGGGGCATCAAAGTGTCGATCGTGGAAGTGAAGGACGTTCAGGTGCCCGAACAAATGCAGCGCGCCATGGCGCACCAGGCCGAAGCGGAACGGGACCGCCGGGCGAAAATCATCGCCGCCGAGGGCGAGTTTCAAGCGGCCCAAAAGCTTTCCGAAGCGGCCCGGATCATCGCGTCCGAACCGGCCGCCCTGCAACTGCGTTTCCTCCAAACCGCCAAGGAAATCAGCTCCGATCGAACCTCCACCTTTTTCTTCCCGCTGCCGGTCGAGTTGATCAAGTTCCTCGGGAACTTGGCCGACAAAACGAAAAACTGAACGGGTCCGGCGCCCACGCGACGCCGCCCCCTTGAATTAATCCGCCTTCCCATCTAACCTTAGGGAGCGCGGGGCCGCGCCGGATTCCCTCCGGCGCCAAACCGCCCAGGGGTCGGAATGACGCCACCGTTCGTGCTCATCGTCGAAGACAACGCCGTCACGCAGTCCGCGCTCACGCGCGACTTGGGCGCGCTTGATTTCCGGACACACGTTGTTCCGTCGGCGGAGGACGCCTGGGACCACCTGAACAAGGCCCCCCCCCCGGACATCATTGTTTTGGATTACCATCTGCCCGGCGAGGACGGGCCGAGTTTGTACCGGAAAGTCAGCCTGGACCCCCGCTTTGGGAATGTCGCCGTCATTCCCTTCACGGCCTTGGCCGACATGAAAAACGATTCCCACCAAGACATATTGACCCTGCGGAGGGGAACGGAGATGAACGGCGGGGGCCAGCTCTTGGGCATCGTCTCCAAAGGCGGCAGCGAGGAAGTGAACGCGGTTCCGGGGGCCCTTCTCTTGGCGCTGGCGAACGCGTTGCGGACCCTCAATGTCCGGTGCCCGCCGAAGTTGATGGCGGCCATTCGGGACTATTTGAAACAGTTCACCGATGACGCGAGCAACGATCCCATGTCGGGGTGGGCGTACTTCTTGCACCTGGACAACCACGGACCGGAGTGATACGGCCGGGCGGTCCCGCCCGTTAAATCACCGGGGCGGCGCTCCCCGAGCGCGCCGGGGGGAGGGCCGTCAGAGCCCGCCCGTCCCAAACTTCCGCCTGAGCCAGCGACTCCTCAATCAATCGATCCATCCTCAGCTCCGACTCCAACCGACGGACCACGGGGGTGGCCACCTTGGTTTTGGGTTTCTTGGCCATTAAAGAACAGCAGTCCTTGTAGGCTTCGATGGACGGCGCGTAGGTGCCGATTTTCTGCGCGACCTCGATGATGGCCTCCTTGTCCATGGCGATGAGGGGCTGGAACACGGGCAAAGGCAACTCCGTTTGGACGGCCGTCAAGTTTTCGAGGGTTTGGCTGGCGACCTGCCCGAGGCTGTCGCCGGTGACGAGCGCCTTGAGCCCCAACCGGCGGGCCAGCACCGCCCCGGCCCGGAACATGAACCGGCGGAAGAACACCGTCTCGTATTCCGTGGGGACGGCCAACGACGCGGCGATCTGGTACCGGTCGTGCGGCACCAGGTACAACTTGCCGGGGGCGCCGAAGGCGTTGAGCGTTTCGACGAGCCGGGGGATCTTCGTCCCCAAGACCTCCCGGGAGGACCGGTGGGGGTGGAAATGGAGATGGTGGACCACCGCGCCGCGCTTCATCATGAGCCAGGCCGCCACCGGCGAGTCGATGCCCCCGGAAAAAAGACACAGCACGCCCCCCGCCGACCCCCGGGGCATGCCCCGCAAACCCTGGACCCGGTCCGACAGGACAGCGATTTCCCGCGTCAACACCTCCACGTGGACGGACAGGTCCGGCCGGGTGAGATCCACCTTCAGCCCCGTTTTGTCCACCACCGCCTGGCCCAGACGGCGGGCGATGGCGTCGGAGAGGGCGGGGTAATTTTTGGCCGACCGCCGGGGAAAAATTTTGAATGTTTTCGTCTCGGGGGCGGTACCGACGAGCTCCAACACCGCCGTTTCGACGGCGTCCCAGGCGGGGTCCCCCGCGGACCAGCGCACCAACCGTCCGAACCCGTACCAAGCAATGCCGAAAATGGGTTTCAAGGCCTCGGCCACGCGGTCCCGCGGCACGTCGGGCGCCAGGTCGGCCAGCACCCGCGCGCTCTCGATGCGGACCTTGAGCGCGTCGGGACCCAACCGCCGCCGCACGTCGTCGGCCAGTTTGTTTTCGAACATCCGCCGGTTGCGGCCCTTCGTCCCCAGCTCGGAATAATGAATGACGACGGTTTCGTTCACGGGCGGGGATCGAACCGCACGGTCACGCGGACGTACAGGCCGCCGTACACGGTGGACTGCCGGTTGTAAGTGATGACGGCGCCGTCGGTGCCGGGCACGGACAGGCGGCGGTTGCCCTGCCCCAGGGTGAACCACCATTGGTGCAGGCCGCCGATTTCCACGGCCGTGGACGGGGTCGGCCGCCAGCCCAGGCCGGCTTCGGCTTGGAAAATCTGCCCGGCCGAGGCGTCGGTTTTGGCGTCGAAAAACTGAATGTAATAGTGGGCGGCCCCGCGCCAGCGAACGTACAGCCGCTCGCCGTGCACGCCGGAGAGGCCGAACCCGACGCCCTCGGCGGATATTTCGTTCACGTCGTCCAGGGTCCCGGCGGACACGAGCGGGCCGGTGGACCCCCGCAACACCTCGAACTCTTTCCGTTTAAAGATCTCCCGCACCACCGAAAAACCGAGTTCCGCGGTGAGGGGCCCCTCGGCCAGCGGGTGGTAACGGGTGGCGAAAAAATTGGTGAACCCGACGTTCAACAGGTCGCGCTGGTAAAGCCCCCCCGTTCCCGGCCGGACGTCGGGCAGGGACTCGCGGGCGAATGCCCCGCCGCCGAAAACCCCGGTGTGCCAAAGGGACAGCCCCCAATACCCCCGGTCCGCGGGCGCCTGCCGCCACTCCAAAACATAAAGCGGCGCGTCTTGGCTCTCCGTCCGGTTGGTGTACCCCTGGGGAAGGATTTTCCCCTCCCCGCGCCAACGGACGGTGCCCGCGGGCACGAGCGTCAGGGAGACGGAGGGGCCCGTTTCCGCGGCCAGCGGAAGGGCGAGGCCGATGGCGAAGGCGAGGACGGCGGCGCGCATCAGTATCTCCACCCCACCGCGACGAAGGGTCCGAAAAGGTCGGTTTTGTTGATCGGCAAGGACACCGTCGCTCCCGTGGTCGGCAGGGAGCGGCCGCCCGGGACCAGAACTTCGTAAAGCTGTCGCGCGTAGCCGGTGGACACCCGCCAGCGCGGGGTGGCGAACCCGCCCTCCCATCGGAAGGCGTAGGTGTACCCCCGCCGGTCGATGGGGCCGCCTTCGGCGCGCAGACGGTTGCGGGTCCAAAAGGAATGGCCGATCAAAATTTCCCCGTCCCAAAAAAGCCCCCTGTCCTCGGGCACGCGGCCCGCGTGAAACCCCAGATGGCCGCCGAGCGCCTGGAGGGTTTCGCGGGCCGTTTCGGGTTCCGGGAGGCCGAACACGATGTTTTTGCGTTTGAACACCTGGCGCGAACCGTTCACGCCGAAAACGACCTCGACGGGGGAGGCGCGGAGCGGACGACGCAGATCGACCCAAAGGGATTGCACCGCGAGGGAGGTTTGCCCGTACTGCTGAATCGCGGACCGGTTGCCGATTTCCCCGGCGAAGGTCGCGCGGTTGGCCCACGCTTGGGCCTGGCACGCCCAGCCGGGCGCCAACGTCCGACGCCAGCGCAGCCCCCCCACGGGGTTCCAGGGTTTCACTTTGAGCTCCCAACCGCTGGGCGATTCACGGAAGCCGGAACCTTCGTATTCCACGAACCCCTGGGGCAAGAGCTGGAGGGACCACTCGTCGGCCCGGGCCCCGGCGGCGCCCAGGAGAAAAAACAGGAGCGCGCGTTTCACGCGGTCAACAACCGTTCGTAGAGGGCGAGGGTTTTGTCGACCATGCTTTCGAGGGAATAATTTTCACGCACCTCGCGCTGGGCCGCCTCGGCCATGGATTGGGACGCCGACCGGTCGGAAAGCTGACGGCGGATCGCCGCGGAGAGCGCGGCGGCGTCGCCCGGGGGCACGAGAAGGCCTGTTTTCCCGTCGCGGACGAGCTCGCCGTTGCCGCCGACCTCGGTGGCCACGACGGGAACGCCCATGCACATGGATTCCCGCAACACCCCGGAAAATCCCTCCCCCGCCAGGGAGGAGACCACGCTCACGGCCAAGATCGAGAGGATCTCCGGCATGTCGGTGCGGAACCCCGCCAGCGTCACCCGGTCGCCCAGGCCCAACCCCGCGACGCGCCGGCGGGCGTCCTCCCCGTCGGTGTCCTTGCCGACCAGCAAAAAGTGCGCGGGGGAACCGGCCGTGACCGCCGCCCGGGCGGCTTCAAGAAAAACCGCCTGGCCCTTCCACCAGCTGTAATGCGTGAGGTTGCCGACCACGGGCGCGCCCGCGGGAATCCGCAGCGCCGCGCGCAGGGCCTCCGCCGGGGGGCGGGGGGTGAACTTCGCGGTGTCGACACCGCTGTGGATGACGACCACCTTTTCGGGGGGCACGCCGCCCGCGATCAACACGCGGCGAATGTCCTCCGACACGGCGATGTAGGTGCGAATGCGCGACGAACGGTACTTGAGCTGGCTGAAGGGGTTCCATTTTTTGAGCTTGAAAGAGACGCGCCGCGAAACCACGAGGCGCGGAATGGAGACGAAAAGCCCCGCCAAAAGGGCGATGGCGTGCGCCCGGGGGTGGTGGGCGTGGACGACGTCCGGGCGGAAGCGCCGCACCGTTTCGGCCAGCCGACGGGCGGCCAAGAGGTCGTAATCCTCCCGCAGGGGACACACGGTCAAATCAACCGGGGTGCCGGCCGCGTGGCGCAGCAGTTCGGCCTCGGGCGGGCAGAAGAGCGCCGCCGCTTGGCCCCGGGCCATCAGCGTCCGGCACAAATTCCACAACTGCACGGTCCCGCCCGACCAGCTCCGGCTCTCCGTGACGTGGAGGACGCGCACGTTATTTTCCCCCCTTGAAAACGGCCGGAGGACTGGCGCCGACCGACTCCCACTGGTCTTTGGCCGCCACCCGGGCCTGGAAGGGCCCCTTCGGCAACTGGTCGCGGGTCAAAGTGAACACGTAGGGAGCGCCGTGGGCCGGGCGGCCGACCCGTCGCCAGACCCGACCGTCCGGGGACACTTCGGCCCAGGCGGATTCCACGTCGACGCCGCTCACCGCCGCGTCCAACGTCAAACTCCCGTTGGCGGCGAGCCGGTCCGGCGCGCGCCGCAGGGTCACCGCGGGGGCCTCGCTTCGATCCATCACCAGTTTGATGGCCACGGCGGGTTCCCGCACGCCCACCGGAGTGCGGGTGGCCTCGGAGGAAATCAACGGGGGCTGGCCCGACACCTGGGTGTTGAGCCAGGCGTTGGGCCGGTTGTCGGAGGCGGCGCCGGCCAACACCGGCGACCGGCCCGCCCCCTTGAGTCGTTCATCGGGCGAAAACAAAACCACGTAATTGGGCGAACTCATCGACACTTCCGTGACGGGAATTTCCGTCCAAACCCAGCGGGCCTCCCCCACCCCGTCGAGCGGATAAGTCGGGTTCCCCGCCAGGGGAAGGTCTTCGGCCCGGGCCAACAACCGGCGTCGGTTGACGGGCCAGGACGGTTGCGACGCCACGGCCACGTGGATCTCTCCCGTCACCGGTTCTTGGTCCCAGCCCGGTCGGCCGGGCAGGGCGGTGGTTTTGGCCGCGCCCAATTTGGCCCCCACGAAGGCCCGCGTCCAGAACGCGCCGGGCGCGGGCGGCAGCTTAATGACCCAGCAGGTGTGGTACCCCACGTTCCACCCGGCGTCAAAACCGCCGTTGGCGAAAAAACGGTAATCGGCCAAACTCGCCCGGGCGGAGAGCAGGAAAGGGGCGTCCGTCGGCGACGGGGCCACCGGCGCGGGCGGTTCCGGCGGCGGCGCCGTCGGCGCGGGGGCGGGTTTCGCGACCGGGGGTTTGGGTTTGGCCGGCGGGGCCGGGGTTTTCACGGGCGGCGCGGGGGGCCTGCCGAGGGAAAATTTGGGGGCCGGCCGGGGGGCCGGCGCGGCGCAGGCCCAGGCCAGAAGGCACAGGCCGGCGGCGCCGAAGCGGCCGGTCATGACGCGGGCGGGCGGTTTTTAAGTCGCGCCACCAGGGAGTCGAGATCGTCCAGGGAGTAGAATTCGAGGCGAACCCACCCCTTGTTTTTGGCGCGGGCGTCGATCACGACACGGCGGCTGAGCGTGCGTTGCAAATCTTCCTCGAGATGCCGGACGTCGGCGTTCTTGCGGCGGGGGGTTTTAACCCGCCCGGTACGGGCGGCGCTCGCCCAATCCAGCACCAGTTTTTCCACGTCGCGGACCGTGAGTTTTTCCTGGACGACCCGTTTGCCGAGTTCCTCCTGTTGGGTCCGGTCGGCGAGCCCCAGGAGCGCCCGGGCGTGGCCCTCGGTGATCAGGCCCTCCAAGAGGGCGTTCCGCAGCATTTGCGGCAGTTCCAAAAGGCGAAGGCGGTTCGCCAGGGCCGACCGGCTCTTGCCGAGCCGTCGTGCCAGCTCTTCCTGGGTCAACCCGACCTCGTCCATGAGCTTGCGCATGGACTCGGCCTCTTCCAGGGGGTTCAAATCCTCGCGCTGGATGTTCTCGATGAGAGACAATTCGTGCCGTTCGCGATCGGTCAGTTGGCGCACCACGCAGGGCACGTCCACCAAACCGGCCATGCGGGCGGCGCGCAGGCGGCGCTCGCCGGCCACGAGCTCGTATTCACCGGGCACGGCCGAGGTCGTCACGAGGAGCGGCTGGGCCAAACCGTGCACTTTGATGGACTCCGCCAGTTCCGCCAGCGAATCGGGGGTGAAGCGCGTCCGGGGTTGGTGGCGGTTGGGACGCACTTTGTCCACGGGAATTTTAATGACCGCCTGGCCGTCGGCGGCGGGGCCGCCCCCCGACCCGGGTTTCAACAGGGCCTCCAAACCTCGTCCCAGCGCTTTGCGTTCCATAATTTTAGTCCGCGGCCGCCACGGCGGCCGGCTCCTCCGTCGGTAGTGCGGGGAGTTCCCCGCGTCGTTCCAAAAATTCCTTGGCCAGGGTGAGGTAGGCCGAGGCCCCGGACGAATGCCTGTCGTAGACCAGCGCCGGCTTTCCGTGGCTGGGCGCCTCGGCGAGCCGCACGTTGCGGGGGATGGCCGTCCCGTAAAGTTTGGTGCCGAAAAACTTCTTGATCTCGCCGTACACTTGCTGGGTCAAATTGGACCGTCCATCGAACATGGTCACGAGCACGCCCTCCAGCTCGAGCCGCGGGTTGAGTCCCGCGCGCACCCGGTCGATGGTGTTGACGAGCATCGACAAACCCTCCAGCGCGTAGTACTCACAGGGCATGGGGATCAGAACCGCGTCGGCCGACACCAGGGAGTTGATCGTCAACAGGTTCAGGGCCGGCGGGCAGTCGATGAATATGTATTTGTAGACCTTGTGGAACTGACGGAGCGCGTTTTGCAGGCGTGTTTCCCTCTGGTCCGCGTTCACGAGCTCCACCTCGGCCCCGTAGAGGTCCATGTGGGAAGGCACCACGTCCAGCCACTCCAAGCCGCTCTCTTTGATGACGCTTTCCAGGGGCGCGTTGTCGAGGAGCACGTGGTAGATGTGCCGGTCGAGACCCTCCCGGGCGATACCCAGGCCGGAGGTCATGTTGGCCTGGGGGTCCATGTCGATCAAAAGAGTCTCCTGGCCCAAATGGGCGAGGGAGGCCGCGAGGTTGATGGCGGTGGTGGTTTTTCCCACCCCGCCCTTTTGGTTCGCGATGGCGATGACACGGGCCATATTGAAGTCCTAATCGAGATCCATGTCCCGCACGGGCCGCGGGGCGTCCGGATCTTCTTTGGCTTTTTGAAGCAAATCGTTGAACGATTTCTTGAGGCGGTCGGCCTTGGATTTTTCGGTTTCCAGGGACTGGGCGAAAAGCCCCGCCCGCCGCTCCGGGTCTTTTTTAACCACCGCCACGCCCTCGTCCAGGGAGGCCACCGGTTTGGGCGGCGTCGCCGCCTTGTGGGACACCACGGCCCGGGCCTCGGGGCTGACGGTCAATTGGGCTTTGCAGCAGGGGCAATGGACGTCAAAGGCGGCCGACATGAGGTGGGTATTATACCACACCCACGTCCGGCCCATCCGGGGATTGCCTTTCGATCAACCTTTAGCGACAATGCTGTCCATGTCGCTTCTTTTTGAAAAAATTGTGCGCTGGCAAAGCGCGCGCGTCGCCCGCGGGCTGCGCGCGGCCGATCCCCGACGTCTGGCCGCCGAGAGCGCGGCGGGCGCTCTATGGGCTTTTCAACAGGCGGCCCGGCGGGTCCCGGCTTACCGCGCTTTGCTCGCCGAGCGGGGGGTGAACCCCCGGGACGTCGCGGGACCGGCGGATTTCTTGACGCGCGTGCCCGTGGTCGACAAAGAAACGTTGTTCCGAAAAAACGACCTCCGCGCCCTGCTCGTTGACGGCGCGATCAACGACGTCCGATCTTTCTTTTCAAGTTCGGGGTCCACCGGGGTGTTTTCTTTCGGGGCGGAATCCTGGCGGGACGCCGACCGGGCCGCCTGGGAAGTGGAATTCATCCTGGACGACGCCTTCGGCGCCCTTTCCAAACGCACCCTGCTTGTCAACGCCTTGGGCCCCGGCATCCACATCCCCACACGGACCCTTCCCACCATCGAAACCGGCTCGCGGCTCGACATCGCCTGGGAATTGATCAAAAAACTGAGGGGCGAGTTCGAGCGGTTCATCATCGTCGGAGAACAACTCCTGTTGAAAAAGCTCGTTGAGGACGGGGCCGCCGCCGGCGTCCCCTGGAAAGACCTCGTCGTCCACATCGTTTCGGGGGCGGAATACATCGCCGAAAACTTTCGCGGTTATATGGGATCCCTTCTGGGCCACGACCCCGACGACCGGGCTCGCGGAAGCGTCAACATCAGCTTTGGTTTATCGGAAATCGCCAACAGCATCGCCAAGGAAACGCCGGAAACCCAAACCCTGCGTCGGCTCGCGATGTCCGACACCGGTGTCCGTCAAAAACTTTACGGGCAGGGGACGCGGCTCTGCGGGGCCCTCCTCCAATACGATCCCCGCGCCTATTTCATCGAAACATCCGCGCCGGGCCCGCGGCGGGGCGAAATGATCCTGACCGCCTTGGACCGGCGCCGAAAAATCCCCCTCATCCGCTACAACACCCGGGACATCGTCGACCTCCTGCCCCACGATCGGCTGGCGGAATTGCTATCGGACATCGGCCGACCGGATCTCCTTCCCCCCTTCAAACTCCCTTTTCTCATCGTTTGGGGAAAGAACAAAGGGCTCGACGCGGGCGATGGGCGGACGGTCTACCCCGAGGAAATCAAAGAAGCCCTTTACGCGGATCCGACGGTGGCGAGCCGCACGACGGGGTATTTTTTCCTGGAGCGGTCAAGGGAAGGGGTTCGTTTGCTTCTTCAACTCCGCCCCGGGTCAACCGCCGATGGGGAATTGGAAGAAAAATTGAAGGCCCAATTGTCGGTCTTCACAGCGGTCGCGATCGAGATTCGGTTCTTGGACCACGGGCAATTTCCCCATTTTCCAAATCAAAGTTTCGACCGAAAAGCGGCCTACTTTTAACCGCCCTCAATCCTCCAACTGAAAATCAATGGTTTGAACGAATTTCACCGACACGGCGCGGTCGCCGCGGCGCGCCGGGGAAAACCGGGCGGAGGCGATCACTTTCTGGGCGGCCTCGTCAAAGAGAAACCCCGCGGACCGCGCCACGCCCGCCCCGGCCACGCGGCCGTCGCGGTTCAAATGCACGTGCACCGTCACCGAGCCCTCCCGCCCCGCGCGGCGCTCGGCCTCGGGATAAAACCGCCGGATGTTCTTCACCAACTCGTCGCGGTTCAAAAGACGCGGCCGCTCGGTCAGGAAAACCCAGTCCACTTCCCCCTCGCCGCCCGTGCCCAGGCCGCCCAAGCCGCGGCTTTCGCCCTCGACCGTGCCCGTCCCTTCCGCCGTTGATGTGGATTTGGACAAGGGGTTTCCCTCCAACGGGGTTTCCGCCCCCTTCGTCCCGGGCGCGGGCAGGGTCCATTCGCGGCCCTTGGGGGCCACGCCGCCGCCTTCCTGGAAAGGCCCCGGGGTGGGCTTGACCACCATCGGCCTCCCCGTGCCGGGGTGGGGGGACCGGAAAGTTTGGGTGGGATCCGAGGTGAGGCGATAGGGGCGGGTGAGGTCCACGTCGATGCGGTCGGGGGTCGCCCAAACGGGGTCAAAGGCGCTCATCCCCCGGCGACCCAGGGACAAAAAGAGAATGCCGTGGACCAGCACGGAAACGGACAGACCCCACTGGAACGGCGTCAGACGGGTCATTTCCCCCCTCTCTTTTTAACGGGCGCGGGTCGGTTTGGAAGCGACTTCCAGCGCCACCTTTTTGACACCGGCGCCGCGAATTGTGTCCAACAATTCCATCACCGCTTCGTAGGGGAGGCCCGCGTCCGCGGCCACCGCCAGGTTCAGTTCCGGTTCCAACTGCCGACGGCTTTTTAACTCGGCCGCCAGGGCCACGAGCGTAAAGGCTGTTTTTTCCAAAAGCAGGGTCCGGTCGGCGGCGTAGGAGACGCGCAGGGCCGCGGTGGCCCGCTCGCCCGTGGCCGCCCTGGGCACGTTGATCGCGACGGCCCGCCGGGCGATGAGCGGGGCCGTGGCCATGAAGATGATGAGCAACACCAAAACCACGTCCACCAGGGGGGTCACGTTGATGCCGGTGATGAGCCCGTTGGTGTCGTCGGTGGAAGCGCCCATTATTTTTTTTCTTTCAGCGCCGCCATAAGAAGGCGGGACAGGGCGTCGGTCTCCGCAAGGTATTCCCCCGCGCGTTTCAAGAAATAGTTGTAAGCCATCACCGCCGGAATCGCCACCAGGAGCCCCACCGCCGTGGCCACGAGCGCCTCGGACAGGCCCGCCATCACCACCTCCGGGCCGGCGCCCGCGTTCCCCGCCAGATCGGCGAAGGCGCGGATGACGCCCAAGACCGTGCCGAAAAGCCCCACGAAGGGCGCGTTGTTGCCCAGGGTGCCCAGGACCCACAAGCGCCGTTCCAATCGGTATCTCCCGTCGATACGTGCGGCGGCCAGGCGTTCCTCCACCGCGGCGGGACCCACGGCCGGCCGCGCCAAGCCGGCGGACAAAACGGAGGCGGCCACGGTCGTCGACCCCCCCGCCAAATCGGCGGCGCGGCGCAGGTCGCCGTCGTTCAAGGCGGCCCGCAGGTCGACCCGAACCCCGTCGAAGGCGCGCCGCTCCCGCCTGAGAACGATCGCCCGCTCGACGATCACCGCCAAAGTCAGGACCGACGCCAGCATCAAAAGCCAAATCACCCACCCGCCGCCGGAGTGGACCAACAACCCCAGGACACCCATTAGAGAGACATCCTCAACACCGCCAGACAATTTTCGGCCGTCACCGCGTCCTCCGTTTCCCGTTCCAAGTTGATCAAAATCCTCTCGAAATCGGCGTCGTCACCCAACTGCCCCAGGTAATAAGTGGCGAGGAAACGCACCACGAAATCCTCGTGGTTGAGGTAGCGGCGCAACAGGTCCACGCCCTGGGGGTCGCCCCATCGACCCAGGGCCTGGGCGGCGAATATCCGGACCACGAGGGATTCGTCCGACTGGGCGGCGTCGGCCAAAACCCCTTTCACCAAGGGGTTTTTCTGGGCGGCCAAGCCCTCCACCGCCCCGAACCGGGTTTGAATGTTGTTGGTCGGGATCAAGGCGTCCCGGAACACGCCCACGTCCATGCGCGAGGGGTCGTGCCCAAGGGCCACCAGCGCGAAGGCCTTGATGCCGCTGTCGGGGGAAGATTTGTAAATCGTCTCTAACCGGGAGATGAGCGTGTAATTGCGCGTGCCCGCCAAGCCCATAGTCAACAGATAACGGATATCGGTGTATCGAATGTTAAGAGCAAAACCGGAGGGGATTGTTAATTTGACGATCTCTTGAAGCGTGGGATCATCGTAGACCAAGACCTCGGGGCGGTCCGTGGCGATTTTTTCAAGCAGTCCGGCCAATCGCACGTCGATGCGCGGGTCCACCTGATGGCGGCCAGACACCCGCAGGCGCGGCGCGGTGACAATCAGGGGTTCCATCTCGAACAGGTCGAGAACACGCGGTTCCTCCCGTCGGGCGGGTCGGGCGGGGGCCGGGTCCGGCGGGACGGGGGCCTTCTTGGCGAAAAGTTTGAGACCGCTTAGGCACAATTCGGCCATGACGAAGGGGTTGTCCCCTTCCCGGTCGAGGCGCGCGAGAACGGCGTCCAGGTCTTCGGGGCCCCCCATATCGCCCAACGTGAGGGCGGCCAGGGCCCGCGTGACCCGGTTGGAATCCGCGAGGGCCGCGCGAACCATCTCTTTTCCCGCGTTGTCTCCCAGGGCCCAGGCGGCCCGGGCCGACCAGAGGCGGATCAGCGGGGACCAGTTGCGCCGGGCGGCGTCCAGGAGGAGCGGCAAGGCCTCCGGCTGGGCCCAGACCCGCAGGGCCTCCACGGCCGCGAATTGAATGGACACGTCCCGGTCCAAAAGGGCTTCCTTGAAATATTTTAGATGATCGGGGTTCTTTTTCGTCGCCAGGACCAACAACCCCTCCGCCCGGGCCTGCGTGCCCGATTGGAAGCGCGCCGCCTCCAGGAGGCGCCCTTGTATCTGAGGGTCTTGGGCGAGAGCCAGCGCTTGCGTCACGGGCACACCCAGATTCCACAGACGGATTTTTAGTCGGTAGCCCTCGGGCGTCCGCATATTGCCCAATTCGCTCAACGCGCTGTACTCTTGCCGGGAAGTGTCCGGCTTGTAGAATTGGTCGATGGTGAACGTGTTCTCGCGGCGGCGATCGAGCAACGCGACCAATTTGGGCGCGGCGACGGCCTCGGCCCGCGCCCGCATGCGGGCGCGGTCCTCGGCCGCGTTGGTGGGCAAAGGTTCCAGACCCGCGCAGGCGGTCAGAAAAACCGCAAGAAGCGCGGAACTTGTTTTGGGGGTCATCATCATATGTAGTAAGCCGAGGATGGGGGTCGAACCCACGCGCTCCCGCTTACAAGGCGGGTGCTCTACCAACTGAGCTACCTCGGCAATTTTTTATTTGCATCGGCCTCGCCGCTTATGGTTTCCGGGCTAACGCCCTCCAACCACTTCCTCGCTTCCCTTAGCTCGGTCGCAAGGCGGGTGCTCTACCAACTGAGCTACCTCGGCAATTTTTTATTTGCATCGGCCTCGCCGCTTATGGTTTCCGGGCTAACGCCCTCCAACCACTTCCTCGCTTCCCTTAGCTCGGTCGCAAGGCGGGTGCTCTACCAACTGAGCTACCTCGGCAATTTTTTATTTGCATCGGCCTCGCCGCTTATGGTTTCCGGGCTAACGCCCTCCAACCACTTCCTCGCTTCCCTTAGCTCGGTCGCAAGGCGGGTGCTCTACCAACTGAGCTACCTCGGCAAAACGATCATTTCCATTATATACCATCCGGCACGGCGCGGGATTTTCTAAAATGGCCCCATGGCCAAACCGCTCGTCGCCGTCATCATGGGGTCCACCTCCGATTGGGACACCATGCAACACGCCGTCCAGGTTCTTAAGGATTTCGACGTGCCCCACGAAAAACACGTGGTGTCGGCCCACCGCACACCCGTCAAGATGGCCCGTTTCGCCGCGGCGGCCGAAGGCCGGGGGGTGCGGGTCATCATCGCCGGGGCCGGCGGCGCCGCCCATCTGCCGGGCATGACCGCCGCCCACACGGCCCTGCCCGTTCTAGGCGTCCCCGTGGAAAGCCGCGCGCTCAAAGGGCTGGACTCTCTTTTGTCCATCGCCCAAATGCCGGCGGGCGTGCCCGTCGGGTGCCTCGCCATCGGCAAGGCCGGGGCGACCAACGCGGGCCTTTTGGCGGTGGGCATTCTCGCGCTGGCCAACCCCGCTTTACAAAAGAAACTTCACGCCTTCCGTTCCCGTCAAACACGGACGGTTCTAAAAGCCGTCCTGCCAAAATGACCGTCGTTCCGCCCGGCTCGGCGGTCGGCGTGCTGGGGTCCGGCCAGTTGGGCCGGATGTTCGCGCTGGCGGCCCGCCGGCTCGGCTACCGTGTCCACACATTTTCTCCCGAGTCCGACACCCCCACCGGCCAAGTGGCCGACGTGGAAATCACGGCTTCTTACAACGACCTGGACGCCGTCCGGGAGTTCGCCCGGGGGGTGAAGGTCGTGACTTTCGAGTTCGAGAACGTCCCCGCGGCCTGCGTGACCGCCGCCGAAGAGGGCGCTCCCGTGCGGCCCAACGCCCAGGCCCTGCACATTTCCCAACACCGTCTGCGCGAAAAACAATTTTTGTCCCAAAAGGGTTTCCCCGTCGCCGCCTTCCGCCACGTGCGGAACCCGGCGGAATTGACGGACGCCCTGACCGCGTTGGGCACTCCCGCCGTGCTCAAAACCGCCGGCTTCGGTTACGATGGGAAAGGCCAACGGGTCATCCGCAAACCGGAAGAGGCCGCCGACGCTTTCGCCGCCCTGGGCGGCCGGGAAGCGGTGCTGGAATCGTTCATTGATTTTTCCTGCGAGCTGTCGGTGGTGGCGGCGCGTTCCGTGAACGGCGCCGTGACCGACTGGGGCGCCATTGAGAACGCCCACGCCAACCACATCCTCGACCTCTCGGTGTCGCCGGCGGTGACCCCCACGGCGCGGCAATCGGCGGAGGCCGTCAAAATCGCCCACGAGGTGTTGCGGGCCCTGGACGTGGTGGGGGTGATGTGCGTGGAATTCTTTTTGGCCAAGAACGGACGGCTGATCATCAACGAACTCGCCCCGCGCCCCCACAATTCGGGGCACCTGACCATCGACGCGTCGGTGACGAACCAATTTGAACAGCAGCTGCGGGCGGTCTGCGGACTGCCGCTGGGGGCGACGGACTTTTTCGCGCCGGCCGCCATGGCGAACCTGTTGGGGGATTTGTGGGCCAAGGGCGAACCGGTCTGGCAACGGGGCCTGGTTCTGCCCGACGTGAAACTGCACCTCTACGGCAAGGCCGAGGCCCGTCCCGGTCGCAAGATGGGCCACCTCACCGCCCTGGCGCGGACCGCCGCCGAGGCCCGCGATTTGGCCCTCACCGCCCGCCGGGCGTTGTCCCCACTCTAAAGCTTAAGCGCTTTGATCGATCATTTCCGCCGCGCGCAACAGCGTGGAAAAATCCACCGGCGCGAGCGGCCGCGCCGCCAAACTTTCGATTAAGACCCGCAGGGCGACCGCCACCGCTTCCGGCAAATTGTCCAAAAGGGCGTCGCGGGGAATCAGCGGCGCGAACCCCGCCGTGCACGACAGCAGCACCGCGGCTTCCCCCGCGGGCCCCCAACGCTCCACCACCCCGGCCAACGCGGCCAACCCCAGGGCCCCCGTCTCGGCGACCGTTTCGGCGACCACCACGCCGGGGGTTTTGTCCAGAACCCAATCGCGCAACCGGTCCGCCGCTCGCCGGTTGTCCGGCGCCACGACCAGCCGCACATCCCGCGCGCCCGCGCCGCGGGCCCGCGCGACCGCACGGGCCGTCGTTTCCAATTCCCCGCGCAGCCGGTCGTCCATGTCTTTTTCCGCCACCAGAGCGACCAGCACCAACGGTTTTTCCGGGGCGTTCCGTTCCGGCGCGCGCCCCAGAAGGAAACCCGTCAAGAGGGCCAAGGCGGGGGTCGCGGTTTCGCTTCGCAGCGGCCCGGCCAAACCGACCGAACGGAACGGGGTGTCGATGTCGGCGGCTATGGCGTCAAACCGCGTGAGCCGATCAACGGTGTCCAAACCCAAGGGGACCACCGGGGGCAAAAGATCGCGCGTCCAATCGGTGACGGTTGCCTCCCCCCCGTCCTTCAAGGAAGCGGAACGGCCCGCCCGACGCCCCCATCCATCGAAACCCCCATGAACAGCCAAAACCACCGTCCACAGCGCCGCCAGGGCCGCGCCCCCGGGGGAAAGGGCCAGCCTCCCCCAACCAAAATCCCCCGCGCTCCACACCGTGAGTGTCACCGTCAGGGCGTAAATCAATGCCATGATCGCGGTTTTTTTAATATCCGTTTCCGGGTCGGTGACGGGCGACTTCAACGCCAACAGGCGGAGGGCCCGGGGCGTGTGGACGAAGGCGAACAGCGCGCCGTACAACGCCCCCGTGAGGGGCGCGGTGACCCCGACAACGGAAGGAGCCACGGGCAGGGCGGACGCCGCGGCAACGGCCGCCAGGGCGCCTCCGGTGCCCAGCAGGGGAGCGACCGCCTTGTAGAACCCGCCCGCGCGGATCGCCGGCACCCCGAAGCGGACCCCCGCCGCTTCCGCCAGGGCCACCCCCAACAGGCTCGTCGCGCGCCCGGGGGCAAGCCGGCGCCGCGCGGTGTCGAGATGCTCGGGCCGCACGGCCGGTGCCCGTTGAAATTCACGACGGTATTCCTCCTCCAGGCGGGAAAGGAAAAGGGGGAAATTGAGTCGGGGAAGGGCGCGGAAAAAATCCGCCTCGACGGGGTCCCCTTCGGGCAAACCCAACGAACGACCCACCAAGCGCAGTATTTTTTTGGCCTCGGCGGGCGTCAGCCCCGACATCCCGCCGGACAGCCCGCGAAAGGCCGTGCGCACCACGCCGAAGACCGCCAAGGGTGTCACCAAAATTTCGTTGATGTAGGCGATCGTCTCGCCGTCCGCGGGCAGGGCCCGTTCGTGGGCCAATTCGTGCGCGCGCACCGCGCGCGTGAATTCCCGCATGAGCTTGGCTTTCACCTCGAGGAAATCGGGGTGGTCCGCCGTCAACCACCGGCGGGTTTCCGCGTATTCGCGCAGTTCGATTTGCCAATCGGGCGAAAGGTTCGACCGCAGGGCGCCCGGGGTGTCGACAAAGGGTTTCCCAAGACGGCGGAACTCTTCGGCGAATTGGGCGCGCAAAGCGAAAAAACGGACGTGCCGCAGGAAAAACGCCGTCGGGTCGGTCCCCAGCACCCGGCGAAGCTCCTCAAGCAGGGAAGGCCCCCGCTCGCGAAGGAGGGAATCGAATTGGGGCCAAAAACTCACCATCACGGTGTGCTCCACGGCCTCCTCGCGCACGACGATCACTCCTTCGTGGGTGGAATACCCGTCCTCGCCCGCGGGGATTGTTCCGTCCCCCCGCACGAGATAGCCCACGTGGGGTTTCCCGTCCAAGGCGAACTCGTCGATTTCCAAAATCCGGGATGAAGACAACACCAGCGCCGGAGCGCCGGACGGGCCGCGTTGCCATTCGATTTCCGCCAGGAACCCTTCGGGGAGGAGTTCGGCGTTCAACGCGTCGCGGGCGTTCCGGGGATCCGCCGTTTCCGGGTCGGGGTTCTCCGCGAGGCGGACCAAGCCTTCCACGGTTTTAACGAACCCGGGCGAAAACGACGCCGCCCGCGCCAACAGTTCGCCGCGGGCGTTTTCCCGTCCGGGCCCCGCCGGACGCGGGGCGTAATTCTTCCACGCCGCGAAAAAGGCTTCCGCCGCGCGCGCGGCGTCGCCGCCCCGATAGGGACGCGCCCTGTCCCGGGCCAATTCCAGCCAAAATCCGGGCAGGACGGCCCGGGCCTTTTCGCTCGCGCCCTGGCCGATCAACGCCAGAGCCCCCAAAACGAACCGACGGCGGCCCGCGGGGGGCCCGGGCGGGGTTTGGGGCGGGCCCGGCGGCTTCAACCATCGGCCCATTCGCCGGGCCAACCGATGCAGCGCGCGGCGCGCCCGAAACCCGCGGGACCCTTTCAACGCCACACGCAATAGGGCCGTTTTGTTTTTGGCGTAGACGACGATTTCGTGACGTCCGCTCCGGTTCGCGAGGGTGAAGACCACGCGCCGGTCGGCCCCCTCGACATCAAACCCCGGAATGGATTCCACGCGAGCGTCGGTGATGCGCAAATTCTTCGCCCCCGTTGACCGGAAAAACGCCTCCAACAAAGCGCGTTCCCCCTCCGTCAGGGGGAACGGGTCCCGCGCCAATCGGCCGGCCGCGGCCACGGCCCAGGGGCCTTCCGTGCGCAGCGGCTCGGCCACAGGCGGGGCGAGGAACAGTTTTTCGCCCTGCATCAATCTTTCCAGGGGTGTTTTTTCCTGGGCGAAAACGCTCAAATAGGCCGATCCCCGCGCGGTTTCGGCCCGGGATATTTTGGGCGTCCATTGGATCACGGTCGCGCCCGCTTCCGACAACCGTCGGGCCAGGCCGTCGCCGTGGTACCCCCCGGTCACGATCACCACCGGTTCCCCCGCCGGCACGCCGCGGGCCAAGGCCAGGGCCCGGTCGGCCATTGTCGCGTCCCGCGCGTCGGCCGCTTCGTAAAATTCCTCCAAAGGGCGCAGAGCGGTCGGGCGGACGGGGTCCGCCCGCCACGCCCGCCACTCCGAGGGCGTGAGGGCGAAATCGACCAATTTGGAGGCCAGCCGCAGGCGTCGCGTTTCCGCCGCCCATTGTTTTTCTCCGAGGGAGAGGGCCCAGCGACGCACGACGCGGTCTTCCCACTCGGTCAAGTCCCCGAGAAGCCGCTCGACAGAAATCCGGTCGGCGAGCCGAACGTATCCCACATAGGCGCTGAAGGCGGGGTAATCCTCGAGCGGAGCGCCCGCCCGCCGACAGAGGGTCCGAAGGTGAAAATAAAATTCCCCCGCGGGGGCGGCGCCCGACCGGTGGGCCCACGCGCGACGGCGCAAATCCTCCACTTCGGGAAATGTCAACCGAGGGAGCAGGCGTCGAACCAGCGCGTCGCGTTCGCGTTCCACCCGGGGGAAATCCAAACGGTTCTCCGCCGCCCAGGCCCGACGAAACAAACGAACACTTTCGGGGAAGTCACCGTCCGGCAGAAGACCCGCGAGGGTTTCGGTGAAGGCCCCCAGGCCCAGTTCGCCCCGTTCACGGGCTTCGACGGCGTCGTCCCACGCGCGCAGGGCCGGGTTCACCCGGGTTTTGGCCCGGCTCCTGTTGCGGTGCGCTTCCGCCAAAGCCCTGCGGGCGGTGGCGACCGTTGCGCGGGCGGCCCGGTACGCCGCCACGTTGCGGTGGTAGGCCGCTTTGTCTTCCAAACCATAAAATTTTCCCCGCCCCGTCAGCCCCGCGAACACGGGCCCGGACACGCGCCCGGTGCGAAAAAGGGAGTCCGCCGCGGTTTGAACCGCCGCCCGGTCCGAATGGCGTTGGTAAGCCGTCACCGGCAACTCCCCCCACCCGCCTTCCAATCCCACCACCCGCGCGAGCCCCCCGGCGGTCAACGCCTCGACGGCGCGGGCCAGATTGGCCTGGGCGTCCGTGTTGCGGTGGACGTCTTGAAGATGGACAAAGAGCGGGCCCCCCGAGGGACGCGCCGGCTCCGCCAGGCGGCGCACGGTGCCGAAGGCCGGGTCCAACGCCGCCAGGACACGGGCGCGGGACGTTCCGGGGGCGGGGGCGACGCCGAGGCCCGCGGTCGCCCCCGGAACGAAGGGCGAAACGCCGGGCCATTCCAAAGGCGGTGATACCCCCGCCGGAACACCGGTGTTTTTGCAATGGCCCGCCGACGCCCGAAATCGGGCGCCCCCCCCTTCCGCCGAAAGGCTTTGGGCCGCGTACAACGACGCCACAATCACGCGCAACACCCGATTATTCATTGAGGAAAATTATAAACCCAGCGCGACGGGGAACCCATTAAGACAATGTAAACATATTGTAACAGCGACGCGCGCGTCTCTTGTAAAAAGGGGGATCGGCTGTTATACTGATTGAGTAAGTTGGATTCAAGGTACTGATGCCGCAACCGCAACACATCGTGAAAACCGCACGGGGTTAATCCCCGAGCGGTTTTTTTTGTTTTGCGTTCCATCAAGGGGCCGGTGTCCAAATAACGCTTACACAGGACGGTGACGCGATTCAATGAAGGGTACAGTGAAATGGTTTAACGCCTCCAAAGGCTATGGTTTCATCACCCCGGAAACCGGAGAAGACGTGTTCGTTCACTTCTCCGCCATCCAGGCCGAGGGCTACAAATCCCTCGAAGAGGGCCAGGCCGTGGAGTTCGATGTGGTGAAAGGGCCGAAAGGTCTTCAAGCCGCCAACGTCCGCCTGCCGTAAGCCGGACCCCTTGAAAAGCAAAACCCCCGCGCGGGTTCTCCGCGCGGGGGTTCGCTTTTTAAAAAAGTTACAGCGCGCCCTGCAGGGACATACTGAGCATGCCCGACGGCATCTTGGGGTAGAAATAGGTGCTTTTGGGCGGCATCACCAAACCCGCGGTGGAGACCTCCAGCACCTCGGCCACGGTGTTGGGGGCGAGGAAAAAAGCCCATCCCTTGGTCGCGCCCGCGCGGCGGGCGGCCTCCTTGGGGTCCCGGGTGAAGAAAAAATCTTCTTTGCCCAACCCCTTTAGCGCCCCCGCGTGCAAAATCGTGGCGGCCAATTTTTGATGGGGCGTGCCTTTGAGCTCCGACGGAATTTTATTGAAGGCGTAGCGATAATACCGCCCCTCGCGAAAAACCCCCACGGCCAGGGCGCCCGCCGGCTCCCGCCCGTCGATCAACTTCTTTAAGGCGCCCAGCCCCGGGAGCGGCGTCAAGGTCCCCCATTTCTCCAGATTCACGAATTTTCGTTTTTCCCAGGGCACCGCGCGGTGGGTCGGCAAAACCTCCAACCCCCGGTCGTCCGATGAGGAAAAATAAGCCATCACCCGGCCCGCCCCGGGGAAAAGGGCCCGGCCCTTCTTCTTGGCCCAGGCCGCGTAATTGAGCGACGTTTCGTAGCGGTGGTGACCGTCGGCGATCGCGCAGGGGGACTTTTTGAAGAGGGCCGTCAACCGGCGCGTGCGGGGCCCTTCCGGCCATTTCCAAAGACTGTGCGTCACGCCCGCTTCATCGGTGAACCGCAACCAAGGGCGGCCCGCCATGCCCTCGTTTACCGTCCGCGCGATGGCCCCCGAACGGTCTTGGGCCAAAAGCTGTATGGGGCTGGTTTGGACGCGGGCGGCCTTGAACAAATTCAACCGGTCCACTTTGTGGGTGGGAAGGGTTTTTTCGTGGGGGAAGACCCCGCGCCCCCAGGGCGCGGTTTTGAGCGAGGCGAAAAAACCGCGCCGCTTCAAAAGACGGCCGTCCACCTGGGACCGAAACCGCGCCTCGTAACCGTAAAGACAGGGGCGCTCGTCCCGCTCCAGCACCCCTTGTTCCACCCATTCGCTCCAAAGGCGGGCGGCGTCGCCGTACCGGGTCGCGGCGTCCCCCGCGGGCAGTTCGACGCGGACAAAATTGCCGGGGTCTTTTTTGACCAGGGCGGCGCGCCCTTCGGGAGAAATCACGTCGTAGGGCGGGCACACCAGGGATTGGATGTTCTTTTGGTGCTTCGCGCCGTACACAAAGGCGCGAAAGGGCTGGATATCGGGCATGGGGATCTCTTTTCTTGGATTAGAGAGGGACTTTCGTCCCTCTCTGAAGTTGAACAGCGCGCTGGTAAACGCAGGCGGCCACGGCCACGTCTTGGATGGCCAGGCCGGTGGAATCAAAAACGGTGATGTCCCGCTCGGTCACCCGCCCGGGCTTCTTGCCGATCACCACTTCGCCGAGGGAGGCGGCGATGTGCCGCGGCGAAATCGCCCCGGTGGTCAACGGCACGTTGATCTCCCCCGAGTGCATGGCCTGTTCGGGGCTGTCGACGATGATGCGGGCCTTTTGCAGCACGCCGGCGTCCAGTTCCTGCTTGCCCGGGGCGTCGGCGCCGATGGCGTTGATGTGCGTGCCGTCCTTGATCCACTCCGGGCGCACCACCACGCGGCGGCCGGGGGTGGTGGTGACCACGATGTCGGCGTCGCAGGCCTCGGGGATTCCCACGGGACGGAGCAACGGCCCCCCGGGGCGGTGGTGGCGGCGACAAAAAGCGGCGCTTTCCTCTTCGGTCGCGGCGGCGACCCGCACTTCCGTCAACGGGAAAAGGCTCGACAGGGCCTCCCATTGCGCGCCGGCCTGGCGTCCCGCGCCCACAAGCCCCAGGACCTTCGAATCTCGACGGGCCAAATGCTTGGCGGCCACCCCGCCGGCGGCGCCGGTGCGCACGTCGGTGAGCCGCCCGGCGGCCATCACCGCCAAGGGGGCCCCGGTCTCCGGGTCATTTAAAATGTAGATGGCTTGGACCGTCGGCAGACCGCGCCGGGGGTTGTCCGGGTGCGAGTTGACCACCTTGACGCCCGCGTAGGGCCGCCCGTCGGCGCAGGCGGTTTTGGGCAGGTAGGCGGGCATGGCCCGCAGGTCGCCGTTGTATTCCTTAAACTCCAGGTACAACTTGGGCGGCATTTGGGCCTCGCCCCGGGCCAATTGGGCGAAGGCCGCCTCCACCATGGGCAACGCGCTTTCGACCGACAGGAGGTCGGCCACGTCTTTTTCGGACAGCCAGAGAACGTCGGCCATCAGACCTCGTGGAAGGCGGCGTCCGCGGCGGCGAGGGTTTTCTCGATGTCCGAGGGGGAATGGGCCGCGGACACGAAAGCCGCCTCGAACTGGGACGGCGGGAAATAGACCCCGCGCTTGAGCAGCGCGTGGAAGAATTTGCCGTAGGCGCGCGTGTCCGCCTTTTCAGCGGACACGAGATCGGACACCGGGCCCCGGGTGAAGAACAGCGTGAACATCGACCCGAAAGCGTTGACGGTGATGTCCCGCCGGTGGCGGCGGGCGATGGCCCGCAGGCCGTAGGTGAGCGAGTCCGTGCGGTCCTGAAGCACTTTGTAAGGGGGTTCGCGCTTAAGGAGCGCCAGCGTCGCCGCCCCGGCCGCCATGGCCACGGGGTTGCCCGACAACGTGCCCGCCTGGTAGACGGGCCCGAGCGGGGCCAGCTTTTCCATGATTTTCCGCGCCCCGCCCAGGGCGCCCACCGGCAAGCCGCCGCCGATGATCTTGCCGAAAGTCGTGAGGTCGGCCCGGAGCCCCAGGGCCCGCTGGGCCCCGCCGGGCCCCACGCGAAATCCCGTCATCACTTCGTCGACGATGAGAAGCGCGCCGTTTTTGCGCGGCACGCGGTCCAGGGTCTCCAAAAATTCCGCCGAGGGCGCGACGACCCCCATGTTTCCCACCACGGGCTCGACGATCACCGCCGCGATCTTGGGCCCGAACCGTTTGAAAGCTTTTTGCAGGGCCGCCGCGTCGTTGTAGGGCAACACCAGGGTGAGCCGCGCCAGTTCTTCCGGAACGCCCTGGGAGGTCGGCGTGCCCAGCGTGAGGGCGCCGCTTCCCGCGGCCACAAGCAGGCTGTCGCCGTGGCCGTGGTAACAGCCGGCGAATTTCACAACCAGTTTGCGGCCCGTAAAGCCCCGCGCCAGGCGCAGGGCCGACATGCAGGCCTCGGTGCCGGAGCTCGTGAAGCGGATCAATTCGACCGAAGGCACCGCGTCGCGCACGAGCCAGGCCAGATCCAATTCCGCCGGGCAGGGCGCGCCGAAGGAGGAGCCCCGCTCCAGCGCCCGCTCGGCGGCCTTCACCACCGTCGGGTGCGCGTGGCCCAAAATCATCGGCCCCCAGGAGCCCACGTAATCGACAAACCGACGGCCGTCCACGTCGAACAGGTGGGCGCCCCGGGCGCGCTCAAAGAAAATCGGGGTCCCGCCCACGGCCTTGAACGCCCGCACCGGCGAGTTGACTCCGCCGACAAAGGTGCGCTGCGCCAATTTGAAAAACTCCTCGGATCGCGTCATGGGGCCTCCTTTTTGACCGTCCCCGGGGGGGCCGGCACGTACACCGCGGTGTCCGACGTCAGGTCGTCGCGGCGGACGCGGAACGTGTCCCCGTCGAGCCAGCGAACGTTCGGGGCGTCCCGCAGAAACACATGGATCGGCTCGAACTCAAAAAAACGAACGCGCGCCGTGCCGTAATGCATGGGCACAACGGCCCGGGGGGCGATTTCTTTTATCAAGGCCCAGGCGCCGGCCGCGTCGACGGTGGTTTTTCCCCCCACCGGAACAAAAAGCACGTCGACCCCGGCCAGGGCCGCCCGTTGATCGGGCCGCAGGGACGCTTGGCCGATGTCCCCCAGATGGGCGAACCGGAGCCCGCCCATGCCCCAAACGTACACCGCGGTGAATCCGTGCCGACGCCCGCCCTGGTCGTCGTGGTCGGCCGACACGCCCACCACTTCCACCCCCGCGGCCGTGTGGGTCCCCGTGGTCCGCACGACGGCGTAGGGCCATCGGGGCGGCGCCGGTCGGCGCGGCGAACCGCGCCCCGGGCCGTTGGAATCCTCGGTGTCGGGCTCCCGGGTCGGCGGCTTCAACAACGGTTCCGGGGCCGCCCCGGGAAAATTGGCGTGGTCGAAATGCGCGTGGGTCACCAACAGCGCGTCCGGCCGCGGAGTCGGGGCCGGGTAATCGACGCTGTCGTCAAAGGGGTCGATCAGGATCGTCCGTCCCGCGCTGTCCGTCAAAGAAAAACAGGAATGGCCCCACCAGCGGACCAGGACGCCCGCGGCGGGGTCGCCCGGCGGTTTCACAAACAAGCGCGGCGCGCACCCGGCCAGCAAGGCCAGCGCCAGGAATCGCGCACTCTTCAAACGAGCCGGCGCGCCATCTCCCGCGCGTGGTACGTCAAAATCACGTCCGCCCCGGCCCGTTTGATGGACAGGAGGATTTCTTCCATCACGCGGTCGCCGTCGATCCAGCCTTTTAGGGCGGCCGCCTTGACCAGGGCGTACTCGCCGGAGACGTTGTAGGCCGCCACCGGCACGTCGAAGCGGTCGCGCACGCGGCGAACGATGTCCAAATAGGACAACGCGGGTTTCACCATCACCATGTCGGCGCCCTCTTTGACGTCGAGGGCCACCTCCCGCAGGGCTTCGCGGGCGTTGGCGGCGTCCATCTGGTGCGAGCGGCGGTCGCCGAAGGCCGGGGTCGATTGGGCCGCGTCACGGAAAGGCCCGTAGAAAGCCGAGGCGTACTTGGCCGCGTAGGCGAGGATGGCCGTGCCCGCGTGTCCGCCCTCGTCCAGCGCGCGGCGGATCGCGCCCACGGCGCCGTCCATCATGCCCGAGGGGGCGACCCAGTCGGCCCCCGCGGCCGCCTGCGTTTGGGCGATGCGCCCCAGCAAATCCAACGTCGCGTCGTTGTCGATGACGGCCGCGCGGCCCGCGCCCGTCAACACACCGCAATGGCCGTGGTCGGTGTATTCGCACAAACAGAGGTCGGTGACGACCACCAGGTCGGGGCAGGCGTCCTTGATCGCCCGAACGGCCCTTTGCACGATCCCGTCGGGACTGGCGGCGTCGGTTCCGGCGGCGTCTTTCACGGCCGGCACGCCGAAGAGGATCACGGCGGGCACGCCCAGACGCCGCAACTCCCGGGCTTCCTTCACGGCGATATCGACGGATATTTGGGCAACGCCCGGCATGGACCGCACGGGGCGGCGTTCGCCCTTGCCGGGACGGACAAACAGGGGTTGAACGAAATCGGCCGGGGTCAGGTGGGTTTCCCGGACCAGGCGGCGCGCGCCGTCGGAGGCGCGCAATCGTCGGGGACGGACTTGGGGGAACGGCATGGCGCTATTTTACTTTATCCGACAATAGCCGACGCATGGCGTCGTGAAGCCGCCCGTTGGAGGCGAGGGTTTGGGACGTGTCCGCGAGCGTGTAGGGCGCGCCCCGAAAATTCGTCACCCGGCCGCCGGCCTCTTGCACGAGAAGGAGGCCCGCCGCCGCGTCCCAGGGTTGCAAATTGAATTCCCAATAGCCGTCAAACCGCCCGGCGGCCACGTGGGCCAGGTCCAGGGCCGCCGCCCCCAGGCGGCGCAGGCCCTGGGTCCGCTTCATGAACCTCTCGACGAACGACAGGTAGTAGGCCGCTTTTTTGTACCGGTCGTAGGGAAAGCCGGTGACGAGGAGCGCGTCGATGAGTTTCGCCGTGCGCGACACCCGGAGCCGCCGCCCGTTGAGGTGCGCGCCCTTCCCCCGCGCGGCGGTGAACAGCTCCCGTCGGTAGGGGTCCAACACCCCGCCCAGGATCACCCGACCGTCCTTTTCCAGACCGATCGACACGCAGGAAATCGGCAGGCCGTGGGCGAAGTTGACCGTGCCGTCCAGGGGGTCCACCACCCAACGGTAGGGGGAGCGCGACGGACGGGCGCCCGATTCCTCCATCAAAAATCCGTGGTCGGGGAAGACCCCCGCGATGACGCGGCGGATGGCGCGCTCCGCCGCTTTGTCGACGGACGTCACGATGTTGACCACGCCTTTGTGCGCGACGGTGAACCGGCGTCCCGCGCCCCGGCGCACCACACGGCCGCCGGCCGCGAGGGCCCGGCGCAAAACGCGCGCGAGGCGGTCCATGGGGACCGAGGTCATCGCTGGGCCCAGGCCTTTTCCAGGGCGTCCACCATGGACTCCACGGTGGCGCCCCGCGCTTCCACGAGGCCCCGGCCCGCCCCGTGGGCGCGCAGGGTTTTCGAAGTGAGGGGCCCGATGGACAGGGCCCGCGTCCCTTTGAATATTTTTCGCCGCGCCGCCGGCGAAATCGCCCCCAGCACCGCCTCGACGGTGGAGGACGAGGTGAAAGCCGCCGCGTCGAAACGCCCCGACAACAGATCCCGCCGCACGGGCCGGGGCGGGGCCAGGGGGGTCGTGCGGTACACGGGCCAGAGGGTCACGGTCGCCCCGGCCTTTTCCAAAAAGCGGATCAAGACGTCGCGGCCCGATTCGGCCCGGGGGAAAAGGAACTTTTTTCCGCGCAGGGGCTTTTTCAAGATGCGCGCGAGCCCCTCGGCGTTGTACTCTCCCGCGACGCCCGTCACGGGGATCCCCGCCGCCGCCATCGCGTCGGCGGTTTTGGGGCCCACGGCGTAAGCCCGGGCGCGCGGGGGCCAGCCCGCGGGCAGATGGGGGCGGGCGTGGCGGACGGCGTTGACGCTCGTGAACAGCGCGCCGTCGAAATCGAAAGCCCGCAGGGCTTTGCGTACAGCGAACGAGGGCTTCAAGGGGTCGATGCGGATGGCCGGGCACTCCACCACACGGGCGCCCCGCTCTTCCAACAGGGACGTCAACGGGCCGGCCTGTTCGGCCGGTCGCGCCACGAGAATCTTTTTGCCAACGAGCGGCCGGCGCGAAAACCAATCCAGCTTGGGGCCCAGGCCCGCCACCCGGCCGAACACCAAGAGCCCCGGGGGCGACAGCCGCGCGCGCCGCAGGGCCGCGCCGAATTCCGCCAAGGGGGCCCGGACCGTCTTTTGTTCCGGCAACGTGCCCGAGGCCACGGCCAGGGAGGGCGTGTCCGGCGCCCAACCGGCGCGAAGCAGATCGGCGGCGATGGTCGCGGCGTTTTTCAAACCCATCAAGACCACCAGGGTCCCGTCGCGCGGCAGGGCCTTCCAATCCACGGCGGGTCGCGCGGGCCGGGAGGCGGACTCCCTCCAATACCGGTTGGGCGCTTGGCCGTGGCCGGTCACGACGGTGACGGTGGAGGTGAAGTCCCGGTGGGTCAGGGGCACCCCGGCGTGGGCCGGGACGGCCGTCACGGAGGACACCCCGGGCACGATTTCAAAGGGAACGCCCGCCGCGGCCAGGGCCTCGGCCTCTTCCCCCCCGCGGCCGAAGAGGCAGGGGTCCCCGCCTTTCAAGCGCACGACGTTTTTCCCCGCGCGCGCCAGACGCACCAAAAGACGATTGATGGCGGGTTGGCCCATGAGCGCGCGGCCGTGGCCGCGCTTGCCCGCGTCCACGACACGGACGCCGGGTCGGCCATGGCGCAACAGCGCGCGGTCGACCAAGGCGTCCAACACCACGACATCGGCCCGGGTCAACAGCGCCGCGCCGCGCAAGGTCAAAAGGTCCGGCCGTCCGGGCCCCCCGCCCACCAGCGACACCCTGCCGACGGACGGACGTTGAGTCATTTGTGTTTTTTGTGGAGGGTTTTAATGAAGTAGTTCCACCACATCAACACCCCGACGCCCGAAATGACCGCCAGCGCCACGATGAACCAAAAAGCCAATTCGTGTTTCTCGAGCGGTATGGTGACGTTCATGGAAAAAACGCTGACGATGAGCGTGGGGATCATGATGACGATGGTCATGAGGTTCAAGGTCTTCATCAAAATATTCAAGTTGTTGCTCACGATCGAGGCCCGCGCGTCCATCAGGCTGGCCAAGATGTTGGAATAGATTTCCGATTGGCGGTAACACTGCGTGTTTTCAATGATGACGTCTTCCAGAAATTCCACGAGGTGGGGCGAAAAGTTCAGCCGACCGGCGCTGTTTTTGAGGCGCGTCAACACGGCGTCGTTCCCGGCGATGGCGTTCAAATAATAAACGAGGGATTTCTCCAGGCTGAACAAATTGAGCAGGTGTTTGTTTTCCATGGAGGAGTTGATTTTCTTCTCGATGTCGTCGGCGATCATGTTGATCACCTTCAAGTGCTCGAGGAAATGGCCGATGGCCCGGTTGAGCACCCGCAAAAGCACGTCGGACACCGAATCGATGGCGTTGAAGCCCTTGCCGCTCAACAGGGGGACGTCGTCCACCGTCACGATGACCAACCGCTTTTCAAACAGGAACAGGCCGAGGGAGCCGATTTTAAAAAGGAACTTGTCCTTTTCCGAGTAATTCTTGGGCCGGTTGAAAATCATCGCCGTGTGGTCGGGTTCGTACTCGAGGCGGGCGGGTTCGTCGGGGTCGAGCGCGGAGTGCAGGGTGTGCTCGTCGATCTTCAGTTCCGCCAGCAGGGATTTTTGCTCCTCTTCCGTGGGCGCGGTGATGAGCCACACCGGGCTCTCGGGCCCGCCCCCCTCTTGAAGTTTTCGGTCCACAATCGAGAAATATCGTTTCATAGTCGATCCTATTTGGCCAACGTTTCAATAATCGCCAGGGCGCCCCGTTCAATCAATTCCCGGGCCAGTTCCGCCCCCAGGGCGCCGGCCCGCGCCGGGTCGCCCTCCCGGCGGCCGCGCACCGATTCGCGCCCGTCCACCGAAATCACCAGGCCGTCCAACACCAGGCGGCCGTTCTCCTCGCGGGCGTGGGCGCCGTAGGGCACACGACAGCCGCCCCCCAGCCCCGCCAAGAACGAACGCTCGGCCCGCGCCGCGCGCTCGGCGGCGGGGTCGTTCAACCGCGCCACCCAGGGGAGCGCCCGCTCGTCGTCGCGCCGGGTTTCGATGGTCACAAAGCCCTGCCCCGGGGCCGGCAACATGATGTCGAGGGGAATCACCTCCGACACTTCCTCCGCGCGGCCCAGGCGCCGCACGCCCGCGTAGGCCACCACGGCGGCGTCCACGTCGCCCCGCGAGACCTTGGCGAGGCGGGTGTCGAGGTTGCCGCGCAGGTCTTCCACGCGCAGACCCTTTTTGGCCGCGCGGATTTGCGCCTGCCGCCGCAGGGAACTCGTGCCCACCACGGCCCCGCGCGGCAACTCCAACAGTTGCTCGCCGAAGCGCGAGACCAGGCAATCGCGCGGGTCCTCGCGCTCCAAAACCGCCGACAGCGCCAAGCCGGGAGCCAAATCCGTGGGCACGTCCTTCAGCGAATGAACGGCCAAATCCACGCGCCCGTCCAACAACGCCTCCTCGATCTCCTTGATGAACACGCCCTTGCCGCCGATGGCGCCGAGGGCGCTTTCGGACATTTTGTCGCCGGTGGTCTTGATGATCAGCAAATCCACCGCCACTTCCGGCGAAAGGGCCTCGAGCCGGGCTTTGACGTGGTTCGATTGGGCCAGTGCCAGAGCGCTGCCCCGGGTGCCGATGCGCAGGCGCGTCATCCGTTGGCCTCCATTTCGGCGGTCGCCATGTCGCGGTCGCCGTGACGCAGGGCCGCGCGGACGCCGGCCCGCCAGGATTCGTACCAGGGCGCGAATTCCCCGGCCTTGACGTCGGCCAAACTCCCCGCCCGAAGGATTTCCGTTTCCCGGCGGCCGCGGCTCTCGGCCACCAGGCCCTCCAAATCGTCGACGTTGTACAGGTACACGTTGTCCAGGGCGTCCACGGCGGGGTCGACGTCGCGGGGCACCGCGATGTCGATGAAAAAGAGCGACCGGCCCCGCCGCTCGTGGAGGGCCGCGGCCACCTGCGGCTCGCGGAAAATGAATTCGGGCGAGCCCGTCGAGCACAGCACGATGTCGGCGCGGGCGAGCTCCTTGCTTAAGTCGGCGAAGAGCGCCGCGCGGGCCCCGATGGCCTGGGCCAGGGCCGCGGCTTTTTCCGCCGTGCGGTTGGCGACAACGAGTTCCGCCACCTTTTGGCTTTTGAGCGCCCGCAGGGCCAGTTCGGCCATGGCGCCCGCGCCCACCACCAACGCCCGGCAAGCGGCGAGGTCGCCGAATATCCTCTCGGCGAGCGACACGGCCAGGCTGGGCACCGACGTCGGCCCTTCGGAAATTTTGGTTTGGGTGCGCACGGCCTTGCCCACGTACATCGCCCGCTGGAACAGCACATTCGTCAGCTTGCCCGTGGCGCCGGCCTGTTTCGCCAAATCGTAGGCGCGCCTCACCTGGCCCAATATCTCCGCTTCGCCGATCACCAGCGAGTCGAGCCCGGCGGCGACGCGGAACAGGTGCCGCACGGCCGCGTCATCGTCGTGCTGGTAAAAGGTTTCGGCCAGGCGGGGGTCGCTGTGCCACTGGGCCACTTCGCCGCGCAACCGGACGGCGTCGTCGGCTTCGGTCACGGCGTACACCTCGACCCGGTTGCAGGTCGAGAGGACCACCGCCTCCTCCACCGCCGCGCGGGCGCGCAAACGTTCCACGAGGGCCGGCAGGCGGTCGTCGGGCACGGCCAACCGTTCGCGCCATTCCACCGGCGCGGTGCGGTGCGACACCCCCACCAGGCGCAGGCGTTTCATCCGAGCTTTCCCGTGACGAAACCGTGGAATTTGGAAAAGAAATTGGCCGCGGTGTAGCTGAACAGCACCAGCCCGAACCCCGCCAGCGACAGGTACGCCGTGCGGCGGCCTCGCCAGCCCAGGCCGTAGCGGACCGCCAAATAAAAGCCGTACACGGCCCATATGGCGACGGACCACAGCACCTTCGCGTCCCAGGCCCAGGTCGTGCCGTAGGCGAGCCGCGCCCAACGCAGGCCCAGCAGCAGACCCACCGTCAACGCCGGGAAGGCCGCCGCCACCAGCCGCGCGATGATGCGGTCCATTTCTTCCAAAGGGGGCAACCGGTACGACAGCGCGTTGGGGCGCTTGGATTTGATCTGCCGCTCGCCGATGACGAAGGCCAACCCGATGCCGAAGGCGTTGGCGAAAGCGGCGTAGCTGAAGAAAATAAGAGGCACATGCACAAAGGCGCCGAAGGTCACCGGCAGGTCGGGCAGGCGGCGGGTGGCGTTCAGGATATTGAGCAAATCTTCGACCGAAGCGAAGGGGCATCGCGGGCTCGCCAAAAACGCCTGGGCGAGCCCCACGCCCATCAAGACCACCGCCCAGGGCAAAACGAACGCCCCGAGAATCGCCAACCGCGCCCGGGTTTGCACGGCCAGGAACACCCCGACGATAAGCAGGGAGAACAGCGACAGGCTTTCGAACCAATTGCTCCAGAACCCGAAGGCCACGTGACCCGGCCGGTGCGCCTCGACCCACAGGCCCAGCCCCAGGCTGACGGTGTGGACGGCGGCCGAAGCGATCAGGATTCGGTGCCCCCGCCCGCTGTGGCGGTCGTCACGGCTCCGAACGTAAACGAGGTACAAAATCGTCGCCGCCAGGTAGCCGATGAAAGCGAAATCGAACAACAGCGCTTCAAGCTTTTGCACGCACGCTCCGATCCAACAATGCCGCCGCCCGCCGTCGAAACGCCGCCGCGGCGCGGGGGCCCTCTTTTTTAAATCGCGACACCCAGCGGTCGTTGACCAACCCGGCCAACGCCGCCCGCCGTTCCGCCATGGGCACGGCGAGCAGCCGGGGCCGCAGTTTCTTCAATTCGTTCACCAGGCGCCCCACTTCGGGGCCGAACCGCCGCCGCAACGCGGCACCCAAATATTTCGCCACGGCCGGGCTGGCCCCGCCCGTGGACACCGCGAAGGTCACGGGCCCGCGCCGCGTCACCGACGGCACGATAAAATCGCACAACGGGGGGCGGTCCACCACGTTGACCCAAATCCGCCGCTGTCGGCACAGGGCCGCCACGCGGGCGTGCAGGGCTTCGTCGTCCGTCGCGGCCACCACCAGCCAAGGCTGCCCCGCCAAATCCCCGGGGCGGAACCCGCGCCGCACCACCCGCACCCCGCGCAAGCGCGCAAAATCGGGCTTGACCCGTGGCGCCACCACCGTCACCCGCGCGCCCAATTCCACAAACGCCCGGGTTTTGTGCAGGGCCAGCACGCCGCCCCCGATCACCAAGCAATCTTTGTGGGAGAGATCCAGAAAGGCGGGGTAAAAGGCCATGAAGGTGCCGTCCGGAAATTCTACCAAAAGGCAAACTGATAAAATGGGGCCCTTATGAAAAAGAACTATGGCTTTAAAGACCTGGTGGCGCTGATGGCCCGCCTGCGGGGCCCCGGGGGCTGCCCCTGGGACCGCAAACAGACCCACAAAAGTCTGCTCAAATACCTGCGGGAGGAATCCCGCGAAGTGGCCGACGCCATTAATAAGGGCGACCCCGACGATGTTTGCGAAGAACTGGGGGACCTGCTGCTCCAAATCCTTTTCCACGCCCAGATCGCGGCTGAAAAACGCCGTTTCACCCTGGCCGACGTGGTGGATGGCCTGGCCAAAAAACTGGTCCGCCGCCACCCCCATGTCTTCGGCGGCCTGAAGCTCAAGACCGCCGCCGACGTCGTGGCGAACTGGGACGACATCAAGAAAAAGGAAAAAGAATTGCGATGGAAAGAAAAACAGGCCGCCCGACGGCGCGCGTAAGGCCGCCGTCGTCTTATCGGGCGGTCTTTTTCGACGCCGGCAACACCCTGCTCCGGGCGTACCCCTCGGTGGGACACATCTACACCCGCGTGGCGCGCAAACACGGCGTGCGCCCCCGGGTCAAAGAGGTGGAGGCCAGCTTCCTGGAAGCCTGGAAAACCCGCCACGGGGTGGAGTATTTGAAAAGCGACCGGGCCGAAAAAGCCTGGTGGCAAAAAATGGTCCAGCGCGTCATGGGGCGCCACTTCCCAGCGGCCATCAAGTTCCGGCGGTATTTCGAGGATCTCTACAGCCAGTTCGCCCACCCCGCCCATTGGCGCTACTTTGACGACGCTCTGCCCACCCTGCGCGCCCTGCGGGAGAAGGGGTACCGCGTGGGCGTGGTGTCCAACTGGGACACCCGGCTGGTCACCTTGGCCGAGCGGATGGGGCTGACGAAAGAAGTGGAGTTTTTGCTGGTGTCGTCGATTGAGGGGATGGTCAAGCCCGACCGGCGGCTGTTCCAAAAGGCGCTCAAACACGCCGACGTGCGCCCCCACGAGGCCGTGCACGTGGGCGACAGCCTGCACGAGGACTACCACGGCGCCGTCAACGCGGGCCTCGCGGCGCTCCTGCTCGACCGTCACGACGCCGCCCCGAAGGGCGTGCGCGCGGTCAAGTCATTAACGGAAGTTTTGGACTTCGTCGTCCCGAAACAGAAATAACCGGCCCAGGGCGGCCACCGCCCGGCGCAACACACGGTTCGGGTCCGCTCTCAGGGTGGCGGTTTGAATGTCCCCTTGATAGAGCCGCCCCCCGGCGGCCACGCGCAGGGCCCCGCCGATCACTTTTTTCCCCTCCCACATGACGTCGGCCTCCACGGGCTCCACAAAACATTGTCCCGGCAGGCGCTGGGGCGTGGGCTGATAGAGGGACACGGCGTAGCCCTCGGCAATTAAACCTTCGGCCAGAGCTTCATGAACGACTCGATAGACGTTTTTGATGCAGGTGGGAAACCCCGCCGCTCCCCGCCGCCAGGCGATGGATAAACTCAAATCGTTGTCGTGCAACACCATCCCCCCGCCCGTGGGACGGCGGACCAGAACTTTCACCCCCACCGACGCGGCAAAAACGCGGGCGTCGTCTTCTTTCTGCGTTCGGCCAAAACTGACAGTGGGTTCCTTCCAACGGAAGAATCGGACCACCGGCGCCGTCGCATGGGGCGCGGCGTCTAACAGAGCTTGGTCCTTGGCCATGCTCTCCGCCCCGGGCAGAGGCCCGTCCATCATCAACCGAGCCGGGGTGGGCGTTTTAAAGCCAAGGGAGCAGGCCACAACGCTTTTTGGAGCAGGCATAAAACAAATTTTATCCTTTCCCTATACCGAAACCCACCGAAAAAACGCGTCGTTTTTGGGGATACTTTTAATATCTTGCGAAATCCCCGGGATGGGGTAAAATTAGACTGTCCGACTTAAATCTACGAGACTGATCATCAATGTATAAATGCAAGGCAAGGGGCAGAGGCATGCTAATTGAATAATTCCGATTATCTGAAGCGCCAAGACGCCGTGGGTCATCTCAAGGTTATGGAATTGCTCAGGAAGTGGGACCCCATTGGCGTGATAAGCGAAGCCAATCAAGATGAGTACGACATGTACTCCTATAATATTGTGAGAATGCTCGACTCAGGTATAACTGCCATCGAACTAGCTGAACACCTCAGCAAAATACAGTTGGAACGTATGGGACTAAAACCAAAGGGCGCACGGGATTTATCTATTGCGGAAGAACTCGTTGATTTTTGGAAAAATGGAAATCCACTTAACTCGACGTTCTCATCTTAACTCGACGTTCTCATCGAATGACCACACAGCCGTTCGCCGCTGCATTTTAACATTGGGTTGCTAATAAATGCCCATTTACGTCTATAAAGATTCACTCTCAGACGCGGAGCGCGAATTCGTTGAGGTTCAACTTAAACGATTGGCCTCGCTGTCTTTTCAGGAACTATGCGCAATTCCGGAAAGCTTAGGAATATCTGTCCCAGAGGATTTGGCCCCTTTCACGGCACATATTATTCGCGAGCCCATTCGAGAGGGTTTAGTTCGGGTCATAGTTCAGGGTTTCCGCAAAAATAAAAAATTTTTCTTCATCCAATTCGCGGCGGTTGAAGCCGGGGGATTCTCAAAAGACCAGTTGGGAACATTCAAAGAGTTAGAGCCACAAGATCTCTATGGCTATACGTAATGCACCAAAAAGTCGTTGCGGTCGACACCCACCGCCCGCTTGTCGGACACTGTCCGCAGCTGAATCCATGCGTTAGACCGGGAGAATTGATGACCATTCGGGACAAAATCGCGGCGGCGAAGTTCAAACTGGTGGCTCTGACTTATTCTGGTTTTGCCATTTTCGCTAGCGGAATGCTATTCGGGACAAAATTCAGGATCGCAAATATTATCGGTATATGTGGCTTTGCAATTGCCTTTATCTCCATTTTCTTGCTCCTATATCATCTTAGGTGTCTAAGATGTGGGGGCAATCTTGGGCTTATAGTTTCACAAAACCTCAACCCTTTTAAGGTTTCCCCGGCTATCAAGTTTTGTCCATATTGTGGAATTGAATTTGATTCACAACCGACCTAACAAGCTATTGCAGCCGACGGCGCACACAGCGCGCCGTAGCTGAACTCTATGATAGTCCCAATCGAGGAGTATATGGCCAGGAGCTTCCACGCAACGAAAAGAACTGCAATTCGAGCTTACAAAGATGGCGACCTTGCCCCAGTCAAGGAACTTGCCCTTAAGAGAGATGTAAAGCGGGAAACCAAATGGGTGACCAAGTTTTATAAAAGCAGCAAAAGCCACTCAACATCAAAACAAATAAAAAACTCAACACTGATATCCATGATCAAGCGGATAAAAAATAAGAAATCGGTTTAACCATTCGTTGCAGCGGACGCCGACAGCAGGTATGGAAGAGAAAAAATTAAAACCATTGTTCAGATCGGTTTTGATATTGGTCGCCATGCCAATTTGGTTGCCTTTGCTTGTGGCATTCACTGTTGTTGCTATTCCATTAATTCCCATCTTTATCACACTTCATAAGTTTAAAGGGTATCGGCTAAAAATCATGTTTGGGCAGAAGTGGGAAACCCATGGGAAACGAATCCTATTTGTCTATTCCGAAAGCCCAAATTGGAAACCCTATGTTGAAAAAACAATACTCCCAAAACTCGAGACTCATGTTGTCACTTTAAACTGGTCGCTTCGGAGTGAATGGAGAAAGACCATGCCGCTGGAAGCAAAAATCTTCCGTCATTGGGGCGGCGATAAAGAATTTAATCCAATTGCTATTGTATTGCCCAAGAAAGGCAAAGTTGCGGTCATCCGGTTTTGGCAAGCTTTTAAAGACGCGCGGCATGGAAAAGAGCAAACTCTAAGGAAAGCAGAGGCCGAACTCTATGGCCTATTGGAAAAAATTAATCAGGCCTAGCGATTTATTCCCGCGGCGGACCACAAATCGGTCCGCCGCGGAGGTCAGACGTTACTACTCGCACGAAACATTAAACAAGCAAAACAAAACTCTTCGCTGAATCTATTATTGAAGACTTGGTGGGTTAGTATGAAAAAGATACCTCTTAAACGCGAAGCCTTTACAGCCACGCGTATCCTACGGGGAAAAATTGTTCGGGAAGTGGTGCGTCACCGAAGGAGAGAGGTCGGCATCTTTTTCACTGATGGAAGCCGGTTATTTTTCGATCAAACATTAAACGGTCTTGAATTGTCTATTACAAATTGCCCGCGCACCCACCCCGTTAATCCAAAAGATAGGCGCAGCGGCCGGACATCAAAGGCGCGACACTAATGGATCAACGTCCGAAGACATGGCAAGGCACTGCAATTCCATACAGCGCTTCGCTCGAGGAATTGAAGGCCGCAATCGACGGATCCACCCCAGAGCGGTGGGCGGCTTTTCAGGCGTTACAATCTATGCCTGGACCGGACGCACTCGAAACTCTAGCGGGCTACGCATCTTCTTCGGACCCACATGTGAGACGGGCTGCGATCGAAAGCATCGGCTCTCACCCCGACGGCTCTCACGCCGAGCCCTTGGTTTGCAATGCATTGAGGGATCCCGAGCAATTCGTGCTTCGCGCTGCATGCAACGCCGCCGCAACACTCAGGCTTTCGGGTGCGCATGAATTAGTCCAATCGCTCCTAGCCTCTTCATCCCCCGCCACGCGATGCGCGGCTATCGCTGCCTTAAATACGCTCTGGCGAATATCTGATTACACTGCAGTCCTTCAGCTGTTCACCAATGACCCTTCCGAGAATGTTCGAAAGGGCGCTGCGTGGGCGTTGCGCACCCACCCCACCAGCGAAAACTGGCGTGAGCTTTTTATAATATGGCGAAATAGCGAGTCACCACGATATCGCATTTGGTCCTGCGAATTGGCCGCCGAATTTGGTCCCGGCGAGGTCGCGCCACACCTGGAAACATTAGCCAACGATAAGAATGGGCATGTCCGCGCGGCAGCTGCGAAAGCGCTTCGTCGTATCGGTCGGGAGTGCTAGCTTGGACCACTGTTGTCCATCCTCACCGGTAATGTTCTGGATAAATAACGAATCAGGGTACGTTCTTGGCTTATTAATGAATATCAACAAATCGGGCCTACGAAATTTCTCCAAGGCCCCCCTGAATACGGAAAGTTGAATGCTTTCTGTGTTTGAAAATTGAATAAACGAAAGAAGGAACTCAAATCCAAGATGGGCGTATTTATTCAACAGTATGCAAGGAAAAAGCAGAAGCGCCAGGAACCAAACGACCGAACATATGATCGAGATGTTGAACGACGGATTAAAAAGTTGAAGCCAATGGAATTTGATGAGTTGCTGTATGAATCAGACGAGTAAGCATATCTGCTCCGCCAACCAATCATTTCAGCCCGTTTTCATTACAAAGTTCTGCCATTTTATCGAAGGAGCGCAATATCAGTCTTTGCTTCAAATCTTAGGGTCTCGCACTAAGGCTACAATCGCGCCCTGTAGGAACCTTCTTCCATGCCGAAGGGGCTCTTGATCAATGCATCTTAAAGTCCTGAAAAACAAACCCTGGACGATTGGAATATTGACGGCTATCCACGCCTTCTTCAGCGTGGGGCTGATGGTGTTCACATTCACCGCGGGCATGGATCGGTTTGACACCGGCGCGTCCCCGACCCCGATTGAAAAATCGGCCGTGTTCGTTTCAAACGTTTTGTTCTGGCCGATCGTTTATCCTTTGACGCATTGGGCGCCTTTCTTCATCAGGAAAGTGTTTGGTGGATTGTTTGGATACCTTCCGATGGTTGTTAATAGCCTCCTCTGGGGCGCCGGCGGATGGTGGCTCCTGAAACAACGGTCCAATAAGAAACGATCCCTTGCGGCGGGAACAGACAACTAACGGAGGAGCGATTTATCGATTCCGTTTGAAGGACGTTCTTGTTACTATTGATTCGCGATGGCCAAATCAACGACCCTCTATTGGAATCCCCTGGACCCCGCGCAACGGTCCAAGTGGACCCCCGTCAAAGGCTTGGAAGGCATCGCCGAAGAGGTAACCCTCAGCATCGATGAGGGCACCGGCGAATACACCCGTCTGACGCGGTTCCTCCCCGGGGCGGACACCGCGCCCTTCGGCGGCAAGACCCACCGCTACCCGGAGGAAGTGTTCATCGTGAGCGGGCGGCTGTTCGACAAATCCTTCAACCGCTGGCTGGAACCCGGCGACTACGCCAGCCGGCCGCCGGGGGAGCTCCACGGCCCCTTTAAAACCGATGTGGGTTGCGTGGTGCTGGAAGTGTCCTTTCCCAACAAATCCTCCTAGGAGACACAGATGATCATCAAGAAATTCAACGCCATGTCCGTCGCGAAGGTGAGCGGCCTGTTGTACGCCCTGCTGGGGTTGTTGCTGGGGGCTTTTTTCGCTTTGATCTCCCTGGTGGGCAGCGGCACCGCCGCCATGGCCGCCAAGTCGGGCAAGCCCCTGATGGGACTGCTGTTCGGCGTGGGGGCGGTCGTGGCCTTGCCGCTCTTTTACGGCGGCTTGGGCTTTGTGATGGGTTATTTGTTCGCCGTGCTCTACAACTGGGTGGCCCAAATGGCCGGCGGCCTGCAGATCGAAGTGGAAGACAATCCCGCCACGGATTCCATCTAGGAGCCTCCCGTGAATAGAATCCTCGCTGTGATCGCCCTGGCGGCCTTGGCGGCCTGCAAAAAGGCCCCGCCGCCGCCCCCGCCCGTTTCGTCGGAACCCCCGCCGCCCCGCAACGCGGCCGTGGCCTACGCGCAAAGCTTGGCGGAAGACGTGCAAAAGGCCAAGCGCGTCGCCGCCGCGGCCAATAAGGTGATTACCAACTCGAACAACGAAACTCAAAAGTTGATTCAAGACTGACGACGTGGAGAACACGGGCGTTTTTGTCCTGATCGGCCTGGCGGCGGGAATCGTGTCGGGATTTTTCGGCGTGGGCGGCGGCGCCATCATTGTGCCGGCGCTGGTGTATTTCGCGGGGTTCGATCAACACCGGGCCACGGGCACCAGCCTGGCGGTGCTGTTGCTCCCGGTGGGGTTGGGCGCTGTTTTCGCCTACTACCGCAATGGCAACGTGGACGTGCGCGCGGCCGCGGTCATGGCCCTGTCGCTTTTCGCGGCGGCCTGGGCCAGCGGGTTTTTGGCCAACCGCGTGAGCGGGGCGGCCTTGAAACTGTCCTTCGGGGTGTTTATGACCCTGATGGGCCTGTATATCGTGGTTTCGAGTTACGGCAAGTTGGGAAAATAACGCAGGCGCGGTTCCCGGGCGGCCTTCACCTCGTCCAACCGGCGCACGGGCGTGGTGTGCGGCGCGCCCTTCACCTTCTCCGGATCGCGTTTGCTTTCCTCGATGATGGTCCTCAAAGTGTCCACAAAAACGTCCAGCGTTTCCTTGGTTTCGTTTTCCGTCGGCTCGATCATCATGGCCTCGGGCACGATGAGCGGGAAATAAATCGTCGGCGCGTAAAACCCGTAATCCAACAACCGTTTGGCGACGTCCAGGGTTTTCACCCCCGGGCCGAAGGCCCCTTCGCCGGAAACCACCACCTCGTGCATGCAGGGTCCCGCCGGCATTTTAGGGAACAGCGGCGTCAGCTTGGCCTTTAAATAGTTGGCGGCCAGGATGGCGTTCTCGCTCATTTCGCGGAACCCTTCCACCCCCTGCAGGCGCATGTAGGCGTAGGCGCGGATCAAAACACCCACATTCCCCTGGAACCCGTGGACCCGGCCGATGGTGTGGGGGCGGTCGAATTTCCGTCGGAAAACGCCGTCCTCCTTGGCCACCCGCGGCGACGGCAAAAAGGGTTCGAGCGCTTTTTTGACGCCCACCGGGCCCGCGCCCGGGCCGCCGCCCCCGTGGGGCGTGGCGAAGGTCTTGTGCAAATTGACGTGCAGCACGTCGACGCCCACGTCGCCGGGGCGCAGAAGGCCCACCAGGGCGTTCAAGTTGGCGCCGTCCATGTACAAGAGGGCGCCGGCGTCGTGCACCTTTTTAGCGATCTCCTTCACACGGGGCTCGAACATCCCGAGCGTGCTGGGCAGGGTCATCATCACCAGGCCGACCTCGGGGGTGAGCTTGGCCGTGAGGTCGTCGACGTCCACGTGGCCTTCGGGGGTGGACTTGACCGTCACCGCCGTGAGGCCCGCCACCGCCACGCTGGCCGGGTTGGTGCCGTGGGCCGAGTCGGGGATCAACACCACGGGGCGTTTTTGGCCCCGGTGTTCGTGGTAGGCCCGCGCCACCAAAATACCCGTCAATTCGCCCTGGGCCCCCGCCGACGGCTGAAGGGTGAAGGCGTCCATCCCGCACAATTCGCAAAGCCAGCGTTCCACCTCGAACAGGATTTCCAAGATCCCCTGGCTGAGTTCGTGGGGCCGCAGGGGGTGCAGGCCCGCGAAATCGGGGATCTGCACGACGCGGTCGTTCACCTTGGGGTTGTGTTTCATGGTGCAGGACCCCAGCGGGTAGAAATTCGTGTCGATGGAAAAGTTGAGGTGGGACAGCCGCGTGAAGTGGCGCACCACCTGGGGCTCCGACACTTCCGGAAGCGCCGCCGGGGTCCGCCGCAAGAGGGCGGGCGGCACCTGGCGGGCCACGTCCGTCGTCGGGACATCGCACGCGGGCCAGGGCAGGCCGGCGCGGCCGGGCACGCTTTTTTCAAAAATCAACGGTTCGATCACGGTCTCGCTCATCGGGCGGCCTCCGCCATCAGTTCGCCGAACTGGTCAATGTCGGCCTTGGTTTTGAGTTCGGTGACGCACACCAGCAGCTGGTCCTTTCGGTCGGGGTGGTAGTACCCCAGGGCGTGGCCGGCCAACACGCGTTTCACGGCCAACTTTTCAATGATCTTTTCGGGTGGGGCGGGACAGCGCACCGTGAACTCGTTGAAGAACGGATGATCGAAAACCGGCGCGAAACCCCGTTTCGCGAGGACCTCGCGGGCGTAGTGGGCCTTCTGGAAATTGAGCTCCGCCAGCTTTTGAAAACCGCTTTTGCCCACCAGCGACAGGTAAATCGTGGACGCCAGGGCGCACAGGGCCTGGTTCGTGCAGATGTTGGAGGTCGCCTTTTCCCGGCGGATGTGTTGTTCCCGGGCCTGGAGCGTGAGCACGAAGGCGCGGCGGCCGTCTTTGTCGACGGTTTGGCCCACCACGCGGCCCGGCATTTTGCGGATCAATTCGTTGCGGCAGGCGAAGAGCCCCAGGTAGGGGCCGCCGTAGGCCAGCGGCAGACCGAGGGGCTGGCCCTCGGCCACGGCGATGTCGGCACCGTAGTCTCCCGGCGGGGTCAACAGCCCCAGGGACACCGGATAGGCCGAGGCGATCAGGAGTCCCCCCGCCTTGTGGATCTGGTCGGACAGTTCGGCGACGTGGATCTCCAGGTTGCCGAAAAAGTTGGGGGTCTGCACGAGCAGGGCCGCCGTTTGCGGGCCCAGGTGTTTGGCCAGAACGGCGGGTTCCAGCACACCGGTCGGGGTGGGCACACGCACCACGCGCGCGCCCGAGTGGGCCAAATAGGTTTCGATCACCCGGCGGGTCTGGGGGTGCACCGTGTCCGGCACCAGCACCTCGGCGCGGCCCGTGTGCTTGGCGGCCACCAGGCACGCCTCGGCCGCGGCGCTCGCCCCGTCGTACATGGAGGCGTTGGCCACGTCCATCTTGAAGAGCTCGGCGACCAGGCTTTGGAACTCGAAAATGGATTGGAGCGTGCCCTGGCTGGCCTCGGCCTGGTAGGGCGTGTAGGCCGTGGCGAACTCGCCGCGCAGGGCCAGCGCCCACACCGCGGTCGGCACGAAATGCTCGTAGGCCCCCGCGCCCAAATAGGAATGGGCCAAGTGGTCCCGGGCGGCCAGCTCTTCCATGTGGCGCACAAGTTCCATCTCGCTCAGGGAGCCGGGCAGGCGCAGCGGCGGGCGCACGAGCTCCCGCGGGAGGCCGGCGATCAGCTCATCGAACGAGGCGACCCCGGCGGCCGCGAGCATGGCCTTTTTCTGGTCGGGGGTATGGGCGACGAACATAAAGTCAGTGCGCGCCGGTTTTGACGAAAGCGGCGTACTGCTCGGCGGTCATCAGCTTTTCGCGGTCGGCGGGCGACGTCATTTGGATTTTAAAAAGCCAGCCTTTTTCGTAAGGCGATTGATTGACGATCGCCGGGTTCTTGGCCGCCTCGTCGTTGACGGCCGCGACGGCGCCGGCCACGGGAGCGTAGATGTCGAAGGCGGCCTTGACCGACTCCACCACGGCGCAGGCCTCCGCGGCCTTCACGGCACGGCCCACCCTGGGCGGCTCGACGAAAACGACGTCCGTGATCTCGTGTTGGGCGTGATCGGAAATGCCGACGGTGCCGTCGGCGGCGATCCATTCGTGGCTTTTGGTGTAACGAAGCGTTTTCGGATCCATGGGGGCCTCTCAGTTCACGCCCGTGAGCGTGGTCTTTCGATAAAAGGGCAACGTCGCGATTTCGGCCGCGAGGGGCCGTTCGTAAATGCGGAGCGACAAAGCGTTTGTTTTTTCGGCCGCGGGCGGAAAGAGCACGTTGTCCACGTACCCCAGGCCGATCCCGCCCCCCAGGGACGGGGAGAAGGTGCCGCTGGTCGCCGCCCCGACCGGGTTTCCACCCAAAAGGATTTCGTGGCCGTGGCGCGGCACCCCGCGCTCCTTCAGACGGAAGGCGATCATCCGCCGACGCGATCCCTGTTCCTTTTCCTTCAGGAGGGCGGCGCGCCCGATGAAATCGGTTTTCCCCAACTTGACCGCCCAGCCCAGGCCGGACTCCAGGGCGGAATGGCCCTCGTCCAGATCGTTGCCGTAGAGGCGGTAGCCCATCTCGAGCCGCAGGGTGTCGCGCGCGCCCAACCCGCAGGGGACCAAGCCGTGGGGCGCCCCCGCTTTGATCAGCGCTTGATGGAAAGGCAGGACGTGCTCCGCGGGGCCGAAGAATTCAAAACCGTCCTCCCCCGTGTACCCCGTGCGGGCCACCACCATCTCCCGGCCCAGGACAAGCCACTCGGCCACGTCGTTCTTTTGCATTTTGACGGCGTTGGGCAGGAGCTCTTTTAATATCGCCGCCGCGCGGGGGCCCTGCAAGGCGAGGGCCGCGGCCTGGGGTTGTTCCGCCAGCTCCGTCTCGGGGCCGAGGTGGGCTTGAAGCCACGCCCAGTCCGCCCGGGCCCGGGACGCGTTGGCGATCACCAAATAACGGCCGCTTTCCAACCGGTAAATGTAGAGGTCGTCCACCACGCCGCCGTCTTCCCGACAGAGGAGCGCGTAAAGACCGCGGTTGTCTTTGAGGGCCGACACGTCGTTCGTCACGAGCCGATCCAGGGTGGACCGGGCGCCGGGGCCCGTGACCCAGATCTGCGCCATGTGGGAGATATCGAAGAGCCCCGCCCGTTGGCGAACGGCCTGGTGTTCGGCCAAGATCCCTTCGAACTGGATGGGCATTTCCCAGCCGGAGAATTCCACGATCCGCGCGCGGGCTTCTTGGTGAAACACGAAAAATGGGGTTCGTTGCGGGGTCGCGGTCATGCGGTCTCCAAGAGTTCGTCGGCGTGGTAGGAACTGCGCACCAAGGGGCCCACGCTCACGTTCTCAAAAAACGCCTTGGCGGCCCGCCCGAGGGCGCGAAATTCCTCGGGCGTGTAAAAGCGGTCCACGGGGAAAAAGGCCGGCCCGGGCGGCAGGTACTGGCCCACGGTCAACCTCCGCACGCCGGCGTCCCGCAATTGGGCGAACGTCGCCAAGAGCTCGTCCTCGGTTTCGCCCAGCCCCACCATGAGGCCCGACTTGACGCGCAGCCCCGCCCCCGCCGCGGCCGACAACACCGCCAAGGACCCCCGGTGCGTGGCCCGGGCCCGCACGCGCGGGGACAGACGTTCGACGGTTTCCACGTTGTGGTTGAACACGTCGGGGGCCGAGCGGAACACCCGTTCTAGCAAATCACGGCGGCCCTGGAAATCCGGGGTCAAAACCTCCACGGTGACGCCGGAGGCGCCCGTGCGCAGGGCGTCGACGCAGGCGGCGAACTGCCCCGCCCCCTGGTCGTCCAGGTCGTCGCGGGCGGGCGAGGTGATGACCACGTGCTTCAAAGACAGTTTTTGAACCGCGCGAAGGAGATTCGCGGGCTCCGCGGGGTCCACCGGGCCGGGGCGCCCGGTTTTTTCGGCGCAAAAGGCGCAGCGGCGGGTGCAAACCGCGCCCAATATTTGAAAGGCGAGGGTCCCCCGGGCCCAGCAGTCGGTGCGGTTGGGGCAACACGCCTCGCGGCACACCGTCGGGAAAGCGGCGTCCGCGAGGGCCGTTTGGACCGCCGCGAGGGCTTCGCCTTCGGGCACCGTCCGGGTCAAATGCCGGGGCAGACGCGGACGCCAGGACAGGACGGGGCTCATCGCGCCAGCGCCTCCCGCACGCCCTCGGCCAGGGTCGGGTGGGCGAAGATCACGCGGTGAACATCTTCGGTCCGCATGTCCCCGGCGAGGGCCAGGGCGAAGAGATGGACCAGTTCCGTCGCGTGCGGTCCCACCAGCTGGGCGCCGAGGATTTTCCCGTCGGCCCTATCGGAAAGCACTTGAAGGAAGCCGTCGCCCTCGTTCGAAGCCAACGCTTTGGGCGACCCTTTGAAAAAGAACCGATGGGCTTTGACGTCGACGCCGCGCGCCCGGGCCGTCGCGGCCCACTCGCCCACGCTGGCCACTTCGGGCCAGGTGTAAAGGCAGCGGGGCACGCGGTCGTTGCGGTAGGGGCGCGCGGCGCCGAAGAGGGCGTCGACCGCGGTTTCGGCCTGGGCCGCGGCCGCGTGGGCCAGGAGGGACAGGCCGTTGACGTCGCCCACGGCGTAGATCGACGGCGCCGATGTCAACATCAAATCGTTGACGGCCACGCGCCCGCCGTCGACCGCCACGCCCGCGCGCTCGAGGCCCAGGCCGGCCGTGACCGGCCGCCGCCCGACGCAAACGAGAATTCGGTCGAAAGCGGCGGGGTCGCCCCGGGAAAATCGGACGGTGAAACCGTCGGCCGTTTTGTCGAAATCGGTGACCACCGTCTCGAGGCGCACGGCGAGGCCGCGCCGTTCGAAGGCCCCCTGCAGGACCCGCGCCACGGCCGGGTCTTCACCGGGAAGCAGTTGGTCTTTCATTTCGACCAGCGTCACGGCCGCGCCCAGCTCGGCGAACAACCCCGCGAACTCGCAGCCCACCGCGCCGCCCCCCACCACCAAAAGGCGGCCGGGCACGCGTTCCAGGGCGAGGGCGCCGTCCGAGTCCAGCACGTCCCCGCGCCGCGCGTCGAAAGGCGGCGGGAACACGGGCGCCGAACCGGTGGCCAGAACCGCGGCGTCGAACTCGATGGTTTCATCGCCCCGGGCCGTCCGCAGGAGGGCGCGGTGGCCGTCGACGAACTCGGCCGCGCCCGTCACCACCCGCACCCCCCGGCGGGACAAATCCTGTTCCAGGGCGCGACGGAGGCCGTCGATCAATTCGTCTTTTTTGCGACGGAGGGCCTCCCAGTCCACGGACAGGGGCCCGCCCGTCAAGACGGGACCCGCGGCACGGACCGCGTGCAACAGACGGCCGCCTTCCAAGAGGGTTTTGGTGGGAACGCAGCCCCAGTTGAGGCAGAGGCCGCCGAGGCGGTTTTTTTCGACGAGGGTGACGGCGGCGCCCCGGGCGGAGGCCCGTTTCGCCGCGGCTTCGCCCCCCGGCCCGGCGCCGATGACGAGGACGCGCTTCACGTCGTCACTCGACGGTGACGGATTTGGCGAGGTTGCGGGGTTGATCGACGTCGCAGCCCCGCAGCACGGCGATGTGGTACGACAAAAGCTGAAGCGGCACCACGTTGACGGCCGGCGCCATGGATTCGGGCATCTCCGGCATCCAAAGCACGTCGGGGGTCAACGCGGCGATCCGGGTGTCGCCCTGGGTGGCCACGGCGATCACCCGGCCGCCCCGGGCGGCCACTTCTTCGAGATTGGTGAGGATTTTGTCGTAGACGCGGCCCTGGGTGGCCACGGCGACGACGGGCATGTCTTCGTCGATGAGCGCGATGGGCCCGTGCTTGAGCTCGCCGGAGGGATAGCCCTCGGCGTGGATGTAGGAAATTTCTTTGAGTTTGAGCGCCCCTTCCAGGGCGATGGGGTAGTTGAGGTTCCGCCCGAGGAAAAGGAAATTCCGACTGTGGAAATATTTCTTGGCCAGGGCGACGGTGGCCGGCTCGCATTTCAGGGCCTCGCCCACCCAATGGGGCAGGTGGAGGAGGTTTTGCATGATCTTTTCCACGTCGGGGCGCGGCAGGGACCCGCGAATCAAGGCGCCGTAAAGCGCCAACATGTAAAGCACCACCACCTGGGTGGAGAAGGCCTTGGTGGACGCCACGCCGATTTCCGGTCCGCAGTGGGTGAGGATTTTACCGTGGCACTCGCGGTAGAGGGTCGAGCCGATGACGTTGCAGATGGCGAGGGTGCGCGCGCCCTTTTCCTTGGCGTGGCGGATGGCCGCGATGGTGTCGGCCGTCTCGCCGGATTGGGAGATGGCCACCACCAGGTCCTCGGGGCCCACCAGCGGGTCGCGGTAGCGGTATTCCGAGGCGATTTCGACGTCGCAGGGAGCCTTGACCCATTTTTCGATGAGGTAACGCGCCAGAAGACCCGCGTGGTACGAGGTGCCGCAGGCCACGATGGTGATTTTTCGGAAAGCCCGGATCTGGTCTTCCGAGAGGCGCAGGGTGTCGAGGTGGACGCGGATTTCGTCCACGTTCAACCGCCCGCGCAGGCAGTCTTCGATGGCGCGGGGCTGCTCGTGGATTTCCTTCAACATGAAGTGGCGGTAGCCGGCTTTCTCCGCTTGCAGCGGGTCCCAGGGCAGGTGGGTCGTTTTGCGTTCGACGGGTTGGCCGGTCTCGGCGCTGTAAAGCTTGACCCCCTCGGCGCTCAGAAGGGCCATGTCGCCTTCGTTGAGGAAAATGGCCTGGCGCGTGCGCGACAGGATCGCGGGCGCGTCGGAAGCCAGAAAATATTCGTTTTCGCCGACGCCGACCAAAAGGGGGCATTCCCGGCGCGCGCCGATGATCACCCCGGGGCAGTCGGCCGACACGACACCCAGGGCGTAGGTGCCTTTGAGCTCGGAGAGGGTTTCGCGCACGGCCTCCAAAAAGTCCGGGGCGGCGAGGGGCGCGCCGTTCTTCTTCCGGCGGGCGATGGCCTCGCCGATCAGGTGCGCGATGACCTCCGTGTCGGTTTGGGATTCGAATTTGACGCCCCGCGCCTGCAGGCCGGCTTTGAGCGCGGAATAGTTTTCGATGATGCCGTTGTGGACGACCACCACGCGGCCCGACGCGTCGCGGTGGGGGTGGGCGTTTTCTTCGGAGGGGCGGCCGTGGGTGGCCCAGCGGGTGTGGCCGATGCCCACGTGACCGGCCAGGGGCGATTTTTTGAGCAACACGTCCAAATTGTGAAGTTTGCCGACGCTGCGACGGATGTCAAGAACGGGGCCGTTCAAAACCGCCACACCGGCGGAATCGTACCCGCGGTACTCCAACCGTTTCAGGCCGTCCAGCAAGACGTCCGAGGCGTCCTCGCTCCCCACGTACCCGACGATTCCGCACATGGTCTACCTCCCGGCCGGCGCGCCGGCCGACATCAAAACTTTCATTTCCCGCACGGCGGTCGTCAACCCCGTAAACACCGCGCGGGCCACGATGGAGAACCCGATGTTCAACTCCCGCATCCCGTCGATCCGCGACACGGGGCCCACGTTGTCGTAATCCAGACCGTGCCCCGCGTTGAGCCCGAGCCCCCCCCCCAGGGCGGCCGCGCCGGCCGCGCGGAGTTTCACGAGCTCCCCCTCCCGCTCGGCGGGCTTGGCGTTGGCGTAGGCGCCGGTGTGCAGTTCCACCCAATCGGCGCCGGCGTCCTTGGCCGAGCGGACCTGCTCTTCGTCCGGGTCGATAAAGAGGCTCACCGCGATGCCCGCCGACCGCAAGCGGCGCGTGATTTCGCGCAAGCGGACGAGTCCGCGCGCGACGTTCAAGCCGCCTTCCGTGGTCAACTCCTGGCGCTTTTCCGGCACCAGGCACACGCTGTCCGGGCGGATGACCCGCGCGATGCGGACCATCTCGTCCGTGGCGGCGATTTCCAAATTGAGCCGCAGACCCGGCTCCTTGCGCACGAGGGCCACGTCCTTGTCTTGAATGTGGCGGCGGTCTTCCCGCAAATGGACCGTGATGGAATCGGCCCCCCCTTCCCGGGCGGCGCGAGCGGCGGCGGCCACGTCGGGGAAACGGGCGCGACGGGCCTGGCGAAGCGTGGCCACATGGTCGATGTTGACGCCGAGAAAGGGCATGGATGAGGGAGTGTGTCGACGATTATTCCATATCGGAAGGCGTTTCGCTATGATGGGTCCATGAACCGGTGGACCAAAATCCCCTTTGGCCTGTGGGCCCTCTTGTTGGCGTTGATCCCGTGGTGGGCGGCGCCCCGCGGCTACCTGGGAATCGAGAACGACGACGCGCTTTATGTCCTGGCCGCCCGGTCCCTGGCCGAGGGCCATTACCGCATGTGGTTTTTGCCCGGAACGCCCCCGTTCACCGACACGACCCCGGGGTTCCCGGCTTTTCTCCTTCCCGCGGCCGCGTTGGCCCCCGACTCTTTCCTCGCCCACCAACTGCTGGCGGCTCTTTACTTGGCGCTGGCGGCGGGGGCGGTCGCCCTCTGGTTTCGCCGCCGGTATTCGACCCTCGCGGCCCTGACGCTGGGCGCCGCCTTCGCCCTCAACCCCCTGGTGCTCTCCCGGGCGGGGATCGTCATGCCGGAACCCGTTTTCCTGTTGGCGGCTCTGGGGGTGTTCGCGCTGCTCCCGGGGCCGGGGTGGAAAACGGGCCTCGCGTTGTTGGGCGCCTATTTGATCCGTCCCGCCGCGCTGCCCCTGTGGGGCGCGGTGGGGCTGTCGCTCGCGCTTCAAAAACGCCGTCGGGACCTGATCGCGGCGGTTTCCATCCCCGCGGCGGGATTCGCCCTGTGGTCCCTCTGGGCCCGCGCGGGGGGCGGGGTGCAGGAAGCCAAGGAACTCCCGCTCCTCTGGGCGGCTCTGGGCGCGGGGCGCGGCGGGGACTTGATGATGGGCAACCTGCGGCAGATCGTGGAAACCTGGGGGCGGACCCTCCTGCCCCTGCCCTGGGCGATCACCGCCCCCGCGGCGTTGCTCGCGGGCGCCGCGCCCTTCACGTGCGTCCTCCTGGGGCTCCAACGTCGGTTGCGCGCGAACCGGGGGGACGCGGTCGCGTGGTTCGTGATCGGCAGTTTGGCCATGCACACGCTGTGGCCCTGGTGGTACGAACGCTATCTGGTGGCGCTCCTGCCGTTCCTGCTTTTGATGGCCGCCGAAGGGCTGCCCGCCGCTCTAAAGGCGCGCCCCCGGGCGACGGCCCTCGCCGCGGCGGCGGTGATCGCGGCGGCGTTTTTCAGTCAGAACATCCCCTTGCTCCGGGGCGGGGAGGCCGGGCGACCGCCGGCGCTCAAGAACACATACGCCTGGATTCAGGGCAACACGACCCCCGGCGACGGGTTCGCCAGCGCCCTCTACGCCCGGGACCTGATTTGGACGGGCCGGGTGTTCCAGCCCGTGGGAAGGGCCGAATCGTCCGAGGGTTTGGCCGCGTCTTTAAAGCAACGGCGGGCGCGTTACGTTTTGTGGGAAGAATCGGTGGACTTTGGTTTGACCCGGACCGACAACGCCCTCGCGCGGGGGCTGGCGGGTGTCGAAGCGGCGTTGAAAGACGCGGACCGTTTTCGTCCGGTCCGCACCGATCCGGCGGAGCGGGCGACGATTTACGAGGTGCGTTGAAAATCAGACGCCGGCGGCTTTGACGATGGACGCGAGGCGTTCGGCGTGGGCGGTGATGAGGGCCCGGTCGGGACCCTCGATCATGACCCGCAGCAACGGTTCCGTGCCGGAGTAGCGGATGAGGGTCCGGCCCGTGGCGCCGAGGGATTTTTCAATCGCGGCCACGGCGGCCGGAAACCCGGGGATCTTTTCCAGGGGCACGCGCTCTTTCACCGTCACATTCACGAGCGCCTGGGGGTACTCCACCGCCAGCGACGTCAGCGCCGAAAAAGACCGACCCGTTTCGGCCAGCACCGCCAAAACCTGAAGCGCCGTCAGAATCCCATCCCCCGTCGGTAAAAATTCCCGGAAGATCACGTGGCCCGAAGGCTCTCCCCCCAGCAGGGCGCCGCTTTTCACCATGCCCCGCCAAACGTGCTTGTCGCCCACGGGGGTCACTTCGGCCCGAAGACCCAGGGCCTCCAGGGCGCGGATCAACCCCAGATTGGTCATGACCGTCACGGCGACGGCGTCGGCGCGCAACCGCCCGCGGGCCTGAAGCGCCCGGGCCGTCACCAGCAGGACGGCGTCGCCGTCCCGCACCCGGCCCGTTTCGTCCACGAAGATCGCGCGGTCGGCGTCCCCATCGAAGGCCACGCCGAGACGGGCGCCGTGACGGCGCACCGCGCGGGCCAAGGCCTCCGGGTGGAGCGCGCCGCAACCCCGGTTGATGTTTCGCCCGTTGGGCGCCGCCGACAAAACGGTCACCCGGGCGCCCAACCGCCGGAATAGCGCCGGCGCGACCGTGGACGCCGCCCCGTGGGCGCAATCCAGAACGATCGGGAAATCCCGGAGGGAAACCCCCCGGGGCCAGACGTTGAAAAGGAATTCGGCGTAACGCGCGCGCGCGGCCGGGAACGGTTTGAGGCGGGGCGCCGGAGCGATCGCGGATTCCTGGTCCAGGGCGAGGCGCTCGATGGCGTCCTCCCAGGCGTCGTCGATCTTCATGCCCCGGGGGTTGAAGAGCTTGATGCCGTTGTAGGGCGCCGGGTTGTGCGAAGCCGAGAGCACGGCCCCCGCGGCCACGGGCAGGTCGGGCAGGAGCGCCGCCACCGCGGGCGTCGGCAGAACGCCGCCGTCGAGCAAGGCGTAACCGGCGGCCCCGAGGCCGTCGGCGAGGGCGGACAGGAGCGGCGGGCCCGAGGCGCGGGTGTCGCGCACCGCCAAAACGGCCCGGGGACGCCCCGGCTCATGGGCGGCCAGCACCCGGCCGGTCGCCCAACCCAGACGACGGACAAAATCCACCGACAGGGGGGGGCGCCCGGCCAACCCGCGCACGCCGTCGGTGCCGAAAAGCCTTCCCATCAGCGTTTCACCGTCGGGGCCGCCCGGCCCGCGGGCGCGGGACGGCGGGCGTCTTGGTGGTGCACCACCCACCACAGGAACAGCGCCAAGACAATCGCCAGGACCTTCAGTTCCCAATTGTGCCGCCAGATTTTCATAGATCGCCGGACCGGTTCGCGCGACGGCGGAAGAGGCCGCGGTCGTTCAAGAGCCGGTAGGCCGCTTTGAGCCGCTCGCGCAGGTCTTCGGGGGCGATGTCGCGCTCGATGCGCCCGCTGTGCGTGAGGGACAGGGTCCCCGTCTCCTCACTCACCACCAGGGCGAGCGCGTCGGATATTTCGCTCACGCCCAGGGCGGCCCGGTGCCGCGTGCCGAAAATCCGCGCGAGGGACGGGTCGTTGGACAACGGCAGGACGCAGCCCGCCGCCACGAGACGGTCGTCGCGGACGATGGCCGCGCCGTCGTGCAGCAAGGTGTTGGGAAAGAAGAGGGTGAGCAAAAGGTCCTTGGTCACGTCGCCGTTGATGGGCGTGCCGGTGCCGATGAAATTGCGCAGGCCGGTTTCCTGTTCCAGCACGATCAGCATGCCGATTTTGTTGGCCGCGGCCTCTTTGAGCGCGTCGACGATTTCATCGACGAAAGTGAGCTCCGGCGGGATCAGGGTGCGCGCGAAGCGGCGGCTGCCGATTTGGGCCAGGAAGGCCCGCAGTTCCGGCTGGAACACCACCACCAACACGGCGCCCCAGGCGATCCAAAAGGTGCGCAACACCCACCCCAGGGCGGGCAACCGCAGCACGTTGTCGACGAGGAACGTCACCACCGCCAGGATGACCAGCCCGCGCAGCACCTGCACGGCCCGGGTCCCGTGGAACAACACCAGAATTCGATAGATGACGAACGACAGGAGGAGGATGTCGACGACGTGGATGAGACCGTTGTTCCAGAAGCGGGCGAGGGCGTCGGCCATGGCGGGCGTCCGTTGGGAAACGTGGCTCCTTGTGCGGGATCAAGCCCGCCGGTTGTCGATCAAACGCGTGCGGCCCACATAAATCGCGGCGGCGATGCGGGCGGGGCCCCGCCCCTCCCAGGGCCGCAGAGTGCGGGGTTCCACCACCGAAACATATTGAATCCGCCGCAATCCGCCGCGGGCGAGCGCGGCCCGGGCCGCGCGTTCCGCGGCGGGGGCGTTCCGACGGGATCTTAACACTTGGGCCGCGGTCCGTAAAGCCAGCCGCAAATGCGGCGCGGCGCGGCGCTCCGCGGGGGTCAAATAACGGTTTCGGCTCGACAACGCGAGACCGTCCTGTTCGCGCACCGTCGGGCAGGGCACCACGCGCACCGGCACGTCCAGGTCGCGCACGAGCCGCTCGACCACCCGCAGTTGTTGGAAATCTTTCTCGCCGAAATAGGCCCGGTGGGGCTGGGCCGCGTTCAATAACTTCAAAACAACGGTGGCCACACCGCGAAAATGCCCGGGCCGAAAAGGTCCGCACAGGGGTTGGGACAGTTCCTCCACCGTGACCCACGTTTGAAACCCCGGGGGGTAGAACCCGGCGGCCGACGGAGCGAACACGGCGTCCACCCCGGCCGCGCGGCAGAGGGCCAAATCCCGACGAAAAGGGCGGGGGTAGCGCGCGAGGTCTTCCCGGGGCCCGAACTGGGTCGGGTTCACGAAAATGGAGACCACGACCCGTTTGTTTTCACGACGGGCGCGGCGAACGAGGGAGCGATGCCCTTCGTGGAGCGCGCCCAGGGTGGGGACAAACCCGATGGTCTCGCCCCGGCCCCGCCAACGGGCGGACAGCGCTTGCAGGGCGCGGGCGCTCCGAACGATCTTCATCGCCCAAAGGCCCCGTTGAAGAAAGCCAACAATCGATCCTGGAAGGCGCGGCCCGCCACTTCCGCCACTTTGCCGTGATCGGCGCCGGGGACGGTCCACTGGGTTTTGGGTTCCCGGGCGGCGGCGAACAACCGGTCCCCCTCGGCGCGGGGAATGCGGCGGTCGCGGTCGCCTTGGATGAGGAACACCGGCCGCGGCGCGATGCGACCGATGGCCTTGATCGGCGCGTAGTCGCCGAAATCAAACCCCAGGCGTTGGCGGGCGAACCAAAGGGCCAGGCGCCCGACAAAGGGGGGCGTGTGGTGGAACAACCGCCCGTAGCGGAGCACCGTGGGCCCCAGCTCCGGGAACGGGCTTTCGGCCGCGAGGGCGGCCACGGCCGGCTCGTCGGCGGCCGCCCACAGGGCCAGGGCGCCGCCCATGGACATGGCAAAAATGCCGACGCGCGCCGCTTCCCGGGGGTGCTCAAAGCGCACGTGCGCGAGGGCCGCCCGCAGGTCGTCGATTTCGTAACGGGACAGGGAGGTGCGGCCGGGACCGCTTTCCCCGTGACCGCGGAAATCAAAGAGGAAGAGGTTGTAGCCGCCGCGCGACCGGAGAAAATGGGTGCGCTCAAGCACATCGGAGCGGTTGGCGCTCCACCCGTGGCAAAGGACCAGGGTGACGTCGGTCGGGTGCGGCGCGGGAACGAACCAAGCGCGCAACGGAACGCCGTCGGCGGAGCAGAAGGTTTCGTCGCGGTAGGGAAAACCGAAGGTCTCGGGCCGGGTCGTGAGGGGGTCCCGGTCGCCACGCAACAAGAGACCCGACGCCCACCAGCCCCACAGGAGCACCGCGCCCGCCGCGAGGAGGACCACGCCCCCGATCGCCATCAGAGGTAAGTTTGCGCCGGACCGGGGAAACGGCCGGCCTTCACGTCGTCCCGGTAGCGCGCCGCCGCCGCCCGGGCCAGGGGCCAAAGCGCGGCGTAGGCCTTGACGAACCGGGGCGGGAGCGCGTCGGAAAAACCCAAGAGATCGTCCAACACCAAAATTTGTCCGTCGGTGTCGGGGCCCGCGCCGATGCCGATGGTCGGGACGCGCAGGGCCCGCGTGACCCGCCGCGCCAACGCGGCCGGCACGGCCTCAAGCACGAGGGCGAACACGCCGGCCCGTTCCAATGTTTTCGCGTCCCGCAGCAGCCGCGCGGCGTCGGCGCGGTCGCGCCCTTGCACGCGGTGGCCGCCCAGCCGGTGTATCGACTGGGGCGTCAACCCCAGATGCCCCATGACGGGGATGTTGGCGGCGATCAGGGCTTTCAATGAGGGCAGCACCGGACCCGCGCCCTCCACCTTGACCGCTTCGGCCCCGCCCTCCTTCACGAGGCGGCCGACCTGGCGGACGGCGTCCTTCGGGTCGAACTCGTAGGACAAAAAGGGCATGTCGGCGACCAGCAGCGCGCGGCCGTTCCCGCGCCGGACGGCGCGGGTGTGGTGGAGCATCTCCTCCACCGTCACGGGCAGGGTGTTGGCGTACCCCAGCTTGACGTTGCCGACGGAATCCCCGACCAGGACCACGTCGACCCCGGCGGCGTTCACCAGCCGCGCCATGGGCGCGTCGTAGGCCGTGAGGGCGACGATCTTCTCCCCGGCGCTTTTCATGGCGCGCAGGGTTCGGACGGTGACTTTGGCGGCGTCGATCGGTGGTTTTTTCGTCATAGGATCGCGGGCGAAGCCAGTTTAATCCTTTGGTCCGGGGCTGTCAATTTGGCCCGGGCCCGCGCCACCGTCTGGCCGGTCACGGGATCGCGAAAACGCGGCGCGATTTCGGCCAGGGGCTCCAGCACGAAACGGCGCTCCCGCCAGTGCGGGTGCGGCACCGCGAGACCGGGGGCGTGCACGCGGCGGCGCCCGTAAAACAAAACATCGAGATCGATTTCGCGGGGCCGCCAGCGGCCGCGTGGTCGACGACCGAGGGCGCGCTCCAACAATTTGAGCTCGCGCAACAAATCGACGGGCGGCAACCCGGTGGCGATCTCCACCACCGCGTTCAAATAGTCGGCCTGGGCGGGACCCACCGGCGACGTCTCGTAAACCGACGAAGCGCGCACGACCCGCGTGCCCGGCAAACGGGCGAGGGCCCGCGCCGCCCCCCGCAGGCGCGATCGCCGGGGCCGGACGTTCGACCCCAACCCGAGAAAAACCCGTTCGCGACGGATCATTTTCGCTCTCGAAGAATAAACCGGAACAACCCGTGCATGAGCGCCACATCGGGCCGCTGAATCCGCCAGGACAAAAGCTTTTCACGCACTTTGCGCACTTTTTCCGAAGGGGACAGGAACGGAAGAAACCCCACCGCCTCAAAAACCTCCCGGGCGTGGGCCGCCAAGCGGCGGCGGTCGGCCACGGTCGCCGGTTCCGGGGCCCCGGCGCGGAGCGCGGGGGCGGGCCGCGCTTCCACTTGGGCCCAGGCGTAGGCCGTCAGGGCCACCGCGTGGCTCAGGTTCATGGACGGCGTGCGATCGTCGGTGGGGATGGTGATCCAGAAATGGCAGCGGGCGAGATAAGCGCCGGGCAATCCCGTTTTTTCGGAGCCGAAAAGCACCGCCGCGCGGGCCCGGCCGGAGAGGAGTTCGGGGTGGTGGCGACGCAGGTGCGCCGCCAGGGACGGCAGGGGAACCACGGGCCGGTCGGCGCGGCGGTCGCGCAGGGCCGTGGTGCCGACCACCAGGGCGCAATCCCCGGTCGCCTCTTCGATGGAATTCGTGGCGCGCGCCGCCGACACCAACCGCTCGGCCCCGACGGCGCTCGTCGTTTCCTTCCAAACGGGGGCGTAGGGCTTGACCGCGACCATGTCCTCGAAACCGAAGTTCGCCATGGCGCGGGCCGCCGCCCCGATGTTCAACGGGTTGCGGGGCCGGACCAGGACAAAGCGCGTGTTTTTTTGAATCACGCCGCGGCGGGCTCCTCCAGCCCCGGCACCGCCCGCTGGGTGCGGTGGATGATGAGAACGCCCGCCACCACGATGAGCGCCGTGCCCACGGCCGAAAAAACGTCCGGGCGACGGTGCCACAGAACCCAGTCCAACAGGGCGGCCACGGCGACGGCGATGTACATCAAAGGCCCCACCCGGCCGGGCGAGGAGCGGCGGTAACCGCCCGTCATGATGAGTTGGGCCACCGTCGCCAGACCCCCCAGAAGGAGGATCCACCCCCACAACGAAGCGGGAACCGGACGCCAGGATCCCGCGAGCGGCAGGGCGGAAACCCCCGAGGCGAGCAAACCAAAATAGAACACGATGGCCGTGGAGGTTTCGGTCTCGGTGAGCTGGCGGATGCCCACCTGGGCCACCGCCCCCAGAATGCCCGACGCCAAGGCCGCCAGGGCCACAGGTTGGAAAACCCCGGTCCCGGGTTTCATTACCAGCAGGACGCCCACGAACCCCAGCGCCAGGGCCTGCAGGCTGTGGGTGGGAATTTTCTCCTTCAACCAGATCTTGGCGATGAGCGGCATGAAAAGCGGCGCGGTGTAGGAGAGCACGTAGGCGTCGGCCAGGCGGAGGCGCCCGATGGCGAAAAACGAAAGATACATGGAGGCCAGCCCCGCCGCCGCCCGGGTGACATGACGAAAGAAATGGCGGGTGGCGAGGGAGCGGAGGCCCGCCCGGTGGACAAAGGGGACGAGGGCCAGGAGACCCACCGCGTTCCGGAAAAAAACGATCGTATCCGGTGGGAACGTCGCGGACAAATGTTTCACCACGCCGCCCAACAGTCCGAACAGCAAGGCGGAAAGGGCGATCATCCACGCCCCGGCCCGGGGCGACGCCGGGGGGCTGTAGGCGGGGATCACCAAACGATTTTGGCGATGCGCTCCAGGGCTTCCTCAAGCCGCGGGCGCGGGACCGTCAAGGCGAACCGCACGTACCCTTCCCCGGAGGGCCCGAAGCCGTTGCCCGGCGTGCAGACGATGTGGACCTCCTCCAACAGGCGCTCGGCCGTGCGCGCCGAGGAAATGTTTTTGGGCGGCTTGGCCCAGACGTAAAAGGTCGCCGGCGGGTTCACCACGTCCCACCCGAGTCCGCGCAACCCCTGAACGAAAAGATCGCGCCGCTCGCGGTAGACGCGCCGCATCTCGGCCACGTCGTCCTGAGGCCCGGTGAGCGCCTCGACGCCGGCCTCCTGGACCGCCTGGAAGACGCCGGAGTCGAAATTGTCCTTGAGCCGACCCAACGTTTTCACCGCGTCGGCGTTGCCGCAGACCCAGCCGATGCGCCAACCCGTCATGTTGTAGGTCTTGGAACAGGAATGGAACTCGATGCCCACGTCCTTGGCCCCGGGGATTTGAAGGAAGGACAGCGGCGGCGCGTCGTAGTACATTTCGGAATAGGCGGCGTCGTGAACCACGAGAATGTTGTTCTTTCGGGCGAAGGCGATGACTTTTTCATAAAAGGACGCCGGCGCCATGACCGACAGCGGGTTCGAGGGATAATTGACGTAGAGCAGTTTGGCCCGTTTCAAGACCTCCGGCGCGATGGTGTCCAGTCGCGGCAGGAAATTGTTCTCCCGCAGGAGCGGCAAGAAATGCGTTTGGCCGCCGGCCAGGATGACCGAGGCGTTGTAGGCCGGGTAGGCGGGTTCGGGGATAAGGGCCACGTCGCCGGGATTGAGAAACGCCAGGGGCAGGTGGGTGAGGCCGTCCTTGGAACCGATGAGCGCGTGGATTTCGGTCTCGGCGTCCAATTCCACCTGGAAACGCTTTTTGTACCAACCGGCCACCGCTTGACGGAAAGACAGCAGACCCGCGCCGAAGGGGTATTGATGGTTGGCCGCTTTGGCCAGGGCCGCCTGGCCGGCGGCGATGATCCGGACCGGCGTGGGCAGGTCCGGGTCGCCCACCCCGAGGGAAATGATGTCCGCGCCCCGGTCCTTCGCGGCTTTTTTCTTCGCGTCGATGGCGGCGAAAAGGTAGGGGGGCAATTGGCCCAAACGGTCGGAAGCGGGAACGGCCATGGTTCGATCTCCTTTATTTTTTACGGGGCGGCGCGAGCAGGACGCTTCCCACGCCGAGGGCGAGGAACAGGGTCATCGCGAGACCCGCCAAATTCACGATCCATCCTTCAAACACCCCGAGCTCGCGGGGCCCCCGAACGCCGGCGTCGGCCCAGGTGGCCGCGGTGAACACCACCTTGAGGAGGGGGCCTATTTTAACAAACAGCCCCCCTTCGCACACCAGGAGGGCCCAAAGGGTCCAAAACAGGACGGCGAAAACCGTTAAACACCCCACCAGCACCAACCCCACGTGAACGGGGTCGTAAACCGGCGCCGCCGGTCGAACGTCATCGGCCCAGAGATTCCAAAACCCCCGCCAGACCCGGCCGATCACCGCGACACCCGGTTCATCAGGCGCCCGATTTGCGGCGAGCGAATTTCCACGCGGTCGCCGGGCCGCAGCGGCCCCACGCCCGATGGGGTGCCGGTGGAAATCACGTCCCCCGGTTCCAGGGTCATCACCCCGCTCACGAAGGCCACCAGGGCGGGAATGTCGAAAATCAATCGCCGGGTTGAGGATTTCTGCCGCCGCTTTCCGTTGACCCAGGCTTCAACGCCGATGTTTCCCGGCGACAGCCCCGGGACGATCCACGGCCCCAAGGGCGCGAAACCGTCGAACCCCTTGGCGCGGGTCCATTGCCCGTCGGACCTCTGTAAATCGCGGGCGGTGACGTCGTTCATGAGGGTGTAGCCCAACACGTGGTCCAGGGCGCGGCCCGGCGACACCCGGCGGGCGCGGCGGCCGATCACGACGGCGATTTCGGCCTCGAAATCCACCTGTTTCGAACGGAGGGGCAACCGCAGGGGATCGCCCGGTCCGATCACGGCGCTGGGGGGTTTGAGGAAAATCAAAGGTTCCGGGGGCGGGGCCTTGCCGAACTCCTTGGCGTGGTCGGCGTAGTTGACCCCCACCGCGACGATCTTGGACGGCCGAACGGGGGCCAAAAGGCGGACCCGGGCCAAGGGCCATTCCACCCCCGTCGCTTCAAAGGGTCCGAAGGGATCGGGGAGGATTTCCTCGACGCGGGTCCCGCACAGACGGCCCCACCGGGGGCCGTCGCCGGCGTCGAAACGGCACAGGGGAAAAGGACGTGTCATGGGAATAACCAATTATAGCCTTTCCGTGGGAGGACCACGGAACCGGAATTCGCTAGAATGGCCGGGTGTTCAACTCGGCGCTCGGCCTCAAAATCATAAGAACCATGTTCCGCCCCCTTGCCGTGGTCGGGTTCGGCCTCAGTTCGCCCTTCGCCCTGGGCCAACAGTGGTCGCTACAGGAGTTTTGTTGGAGCACCTGGCTGGCGGCCCTCGTTTTCTCCTGGGCGTGCGTCGTCACGGCCGCTTTGCAAATATTGACGACGGGGGCGACGACCCGGCCCGCCTTGGAAGAGCGGTTCCCCCCCCTGAGGGACTTGCCCGCGGCGGGGTACGCGGTGTTGCTGGCCGCCCTTGCCCTCGGGGCGGCGGCCGCGGCTTTTTGGGTTTACGGGCTCGTGTTTTCCTTCTACGGGGTGTTTCTATCGGTGTTCGCGGAGATGGAACCGGTGCGGCTCTTCGGTCGCAACGGATTCATCAATTCGGACTTTTACACGCCGCTCGCCCACCTGCTCGGGAAGTACTGGCCCATGGCGGTCGGGGCGCTGATCGCCGACACCGTGTTCTTGGTGAAGGGGAACCCCTGGCGCCGTTTCGCCGCGCCGTTCCATTCGGAGGCGATGCGGTTGCATGTTTTTGTCATCGCCCTGCCTTTTGTCACGATGCTGGCCTGGGCCCTTTTTGGGCGCGAATACCACCCCGCGGCGATTCTATTGCTCAGCCTGTTGTTCTACTTTTTCCCCCGCAAATCGGCTTTCGCCAATCCCAAAACGTCCGCCATGTCGTAAAGGCCCGCGGGTTTTCCCACGGCCCATTTCGCGGCGGCGATCGCCCCGGCGGCGAAGGCCGTGCGGGAGGTCACGCGGTGGACGAGCTCAATCCGCTCGCCGTCCCCCAAAAACAGCACCGTGTGGTCGCCCACGACGTCGCCGCCGCGCACGGCGTGGATGCCGATCTCGTCGGCTTTGCGTTCCCCGACCAATCCCTCGCGGCCGAACACGAAGCGGCCCTTTTGGCGGCCCCGGCGCACGCTTTCGGCCAGGCGTTTGGCCGTCCCGGAGGGCGCGTCTTTTTTCAAGTTGTGGTGGATCTCGGTGACCTCGGCGTCGTAACCGGGCAACAGGGCCGCGACCCGTTCGGCGACCTCAAACAGCACGTTCGCCGAAAGGCTCATGTTGGGGGATTGAACAATAGCAACGCGTTTAGCGGCTTCCCTGACCCGGACCAAGTCTTGCTCCATCAAGCCGGTGGTGCCGACAACAAGAGGAATGTTCGAGCCCGCGGCAAGTTCGGCGTGGGCGGCGCTGAGTTGGGGCACAGTAAAATCGATCATTGCGTCGACTGTTCTCAACGCGGCCTTAACGTCATCGATGACTCGGATCTTGTGAACCTCCCGCCCGATTATATGGCTGCCACTGGATTCCACAAGCGCCGACAAAACGATCCCCGAATCTTTTGAGGCCAGATCAATGATAGCCTGGCCCATCCGTCCACCCGCGCCGATGATCCCAAGTTTCAACATGTCAGCACCCCGCGTGCCGGCGTCGCGGGCCCACCAGCCCGTAATCGCGCAGCGCTTTTTCCAGTTTTTCCGCGTTGCCCTTTTCCAGGGGCGTCAACGGCAACCGCATGTCCGGCTCGCAGAGGTCCAACCACCCCATGGCGGTTTTGACGGGGATGGGGTTGGTCTCCAGGAACATGGCGCGGCAGAGGGGATAGAGTTTGAGATGACGCCGCGCGGCGTCCGCCGTGTCGCCTTTTTCCCAGGCCGCGCAAAGGCCGGAAACGTCGCCGGGCACCAGGTTCGCCACGACCGACACAACCCCCTTGCCGCCCACGGCCAGGATCGGCAACGTGAGGGAATCGTCGCCCGAAAGGACCTCGAAAACCGGCCCCAGGGCCTGGATGATTTCGGTGCTCTGATCGATGTTGCCCGAGGCCTCCTTGATGCCGACCACCCGGGGACAGGACCGAACAAGGTCCACAACGGTGGAAGGCAGCATGTTGACCCCCGTCCGGCCGGGGACGTTGTAGAGAACGATGGGCAAATCCACCGCCTCGGCGATGGCTTTGAAATGGTCCGCCAAGCCCCGCTGGGTGGGTTTGTTGTAATAGGGCGTGATCTGGAGTGTCCCGTCGGCGCCCACCGCCTTGGCGTGACGCGTCAGCTCGATGGCTTCCTGGGTCGCGTTGGAGCCGGTGCCGGCCAAAACGCGCGCCCGTTTGTTGACGAATTTGACGGTGAGCTCCACGACGCGGTTGTGCTCTTCGTGGGACAGGGTCGAGGTTTCCCCGGTGGTGCCGCAGGGCACGATGGTTCGGGTTCCCCCGGCGATTTGGAATTCCACCAATTCTTTTAATTTTTGCTCGTCCACCGCGTTGTTCTTAAACGGGGTGACCAGCGCGACCGCGGATCCTTCAAACATAAGGCTCTCCTTGTTGATCCCTAAGAACGCCAAACGCCGTCAAAAACGAACGCGGCGGGGCCGTTTAAATAGACATGGTTGTCGGGGGCCCATTCCACCTCGAGCGCCCCGCCCGGCAAAGACAAAGTCACCCGACGGTGCAGACGGCCGGTCAACACCCCCGCCACCCCCACCGCGCAGGCCCCGGTGCCGCAGGCGAGGGTGGCGCCGCTGCCGCGCTCCCAGACGCGGACCACCGCGCGGTCCGGGTTTTCCACCGTCACGAACTCCACGTTCGCGCGGCGCGGGAAGAACCCGTCCCTCTCGATCGCCGGACCCCAGGCGACCAGGGGCACGTTCGGGGCTTCGTCGACAAAAATCACGAAGTGCGGGTTCCCCATGGAAACGGCCGTTCCCGTCAGGGTTCGGCCGGCGCGCCCCAAGACGGTCCGCGCCGCGGCCCCCAGGGTTTTGGACAACGGACGCTCCAACACCCGCCCGACGGCGCGGGTCGGTATCCGCGCGGCGTCCAACACCGGCTCCCCCATGTCGACGCGAACCCGCGTCCCCTGGACCGTGGGGCGCTTGACGCCGCCCAGGGTCTCCACCGTGAAGGAAGTTTGGCGGGTGTGACCCCGCTCGCGGGCGAAGAGCGCCAGGCAACGAATGCCGTTGCCGCACATTTCCACTTGGGAGCCGTCGGCGTTGTAAATCCGCATGCGGAAATCCGCCACGGCGGATTTTTCCAGAACCAACACCTGGTCGGCGCCGACCCCGAACCGGCGGTCGCACAGCGCGCGCGCCAGGGCGGGGGTCACCCGCACCGGCCGCCGAACGCCGTCAAGCATGACGAAATCGTTGCCCGTCCCGTGCATTTTGGTGAACGCGAGATTCTTCACGGGCGCCCCCCCGGCAGGCTTTCGCCCCGCGTCAGGTCGGCCAGGGTTTCCCGTCGGCGAATGAGGTGGGCCTTCGCCCCGTCCACCAGCACCTCGGCCGCGCGCGGCCGCGTGTTGTATTGCGAACTCATGGAAAACCCGTAGGCCCCCGCCGCCATGACGGCCCAGAGGTCCCCCGCTTTCGGGCGGGGCACGGCGCGGGCCTTGGCCAGGTAATCCCCCGATTCGCAAATGGGGCCGACGACGTCGGCCACGTAGGAACCGCCGCGGGATTTTCGCGTGGGCCATATCGGGTGGTGCGCGTCGTAGAGCGCCGGCCGCGCCAAGTCGTTCATGGCCGCGTCGACGATGACAAAGTTTTTGTGGCCGGGCTCCTTGCGGTAAAGCACGCGCGTCAGCAGACAGCCCGCCTCGGCCACGAGGAAACGCCCCGGCTCGAACAGCAACCGGACGTTTCGGTTTTTGAGGCGCGGCAGCAACTCCCGCGCCAAGGCGGCCGGGTCGGCGGAGCGGTCGTTTTTGTAGGCGACGCCCAGGCCGCCGCCCAGATCCAGGACGTGCAGGAAAATCCCGGCCTTTTCCAGCCGGGCCATCAACGCGAGCAATTTGTCCAAGGTTTCCCCGTAGGGACGGACGTCCAACAACTGCGATCCGATGTGCGCTTGAAGACCCACCACGCGCAACCAAGGCCGCTGCGCGGCCCAGCGGTACAATTTTTCCGCTTCGCCGATGGACACCCCGAACTTGTTCTCCGCCCGCCCGGTCGTGATGTGGTGGTGGGTGTCGACCACGACGTTGGGGTTGACGCGGACCGAGACCGGCGCGGCCCGCCGCAGGCGCGCGGCCACCCGGTCGAGGGCGCCCAGTTCCTCGGCGGACTCGATGTTGAACATGAGGATCCCGGCTTTCAGGGCGGCGACCATTTCCGGCTCGGTCTTCCCCACGCCGGAAAAAACGATCCGCGCGGCGGGCACGCCGGCCTTGAGCGCCCGGGCCAATTCCCCGCCGGAAACGATGTCGGCCCCCGCCCCTTCGCGGGCCAGAACGTTGACCACGCCGAGGTTGCTGTTGGCCTTGAGGGCGTAACACACGGTGTGCGGCACCGCCGCGAAGGCCCGATCGAACCGCCGGAACTGCGCGCGGATCTTGGCGGCGGAATAAACGTACAAGGGGGTCCCCCACCGGGCGGCCAAATCCGCCAACCGCCGCCCCTCCACGAACAAATCTTTTCCGACGTAACGAAACGTCTCGTAAGGATTCCGCACGCGCACCTCGCTCATTTTAATAGCGATTCCAAAACGGCCAACCATTTTTCCGAAGCGGGGTCCGGCGGGAAAGCGTTGCGCAACACCGCGCGCGCCCGGTCCCTGTCGCCGCGCTCGATGGCGACCAGGGCCGCCAATCCCCGCCCGGGGAAATAGCCCGGGGCCTCGGACTCGAGCCGTTTCAACAAACCCTCCAGGCGAACCCCGTCGTTGCGCCGCCAAGCGATGACCGCCCGTTCAAAAACCAGAGCCGGGGTCGCCGCGCCCGGTCGATCGGCCCGGGCAAAAGCCATGTCGGCCAAATCGAGGGCGTCCTGCCGGGCCCACAAACGGCCGAGGGCGAAATCCCCTTCCACCGACGGGCTCTGGTTCAAAATCGATTCCCATCTCTGCGCGGCGGAGGCCAGATCGCCTTCGGCCTCGTCGATCCGGGCCAGGAGGGTTTGCGCGGCCAAATCGCGCGCGTCCGCCCCGCCCGCCGTCCCCGCCAACTTCCGCGCGTCGTCGAGCCGACCGGCTTCGAAACACAGGCGGCCCAGGGCCAGGGCGATGTCCCGCCGGTGGGGATCCCGTGCGCGGGCTTTTTCGAAAAGACGCAACGCCTGTTCGTCCAGGCCCACGGTGTCGTACAGCCGCGCCAGATCCACCAAACCGTCCACCCGGCGCGGGTCCAAGTCGTGGGCGTCTTGATAGGCGGTCAGCGCTTTTTGAAAATTGCCCTCGGCCTCCAAGGCCCGGCCCACCCAGGGGCGCCAACGGCGCGCCTGTCGGCGGGAGGCGCCCGCGAGGGCGGCTTCCCATTTTCCGCGGGCTTCGCCGAATTTTTGGGCCCGGAACAACGCCTCGCCCTCGGCCGCCAAGGCCTCCCGGCCGCGGGCCGTTTGCGCGGGAAGGGAACCCGTCCAAACCCCGAGGAACGCGAGCGCGACCGCGACGCGCTTCACCGTGGACCCGCCCCGCGCGCCGCGCGCTCCAAAAATTTCGCCGCCAGAACGTTTTTGATCTCGGGCAGGGCCGCTTCGGCGGCGCGCTGGCCGGCGTCCATGGCTTCCCGCGAGCGGCCGAGCTCCGAAGCCGAGATGTCGGCGACGTCGGGCCGGATCACCAGGTCCGCGAGCTTCAACCGCTCCTCCGAAATCACCTGCCCTTGGATGTACAGCGCCTGCATCAGCGTCGAAAGAACGTTGGTGACGTTGTGCCGACTGAAATCCGCCGCGGGGTAAACGCAAATCACGATGTCCGCGCCGAGCCGGCGCGCCACGTCGGTGGGCACGTTGTTGACGACCCCGCCGTCGATCAACAGGCGGTGGCGGTAGGGCACCGGGTCGAAGACCCCGGGCATGGTGGCGCTGGCCCGGGCCGCCAGGGCCACGGGTCCTTCGCGCAAAATGATTTCCTCGCCCGTGCGCAGGTCCGCGGCCACGCAGGCCAGTTCCGTTTTCAAATCCGCGAAAACGCGGGGGCCGATGCGCGCCGTGAGGTAGTCCTCCATCTTGGCCGTCGACAAGAGCCGCTCGGACACCAGGAGCCGCACCACGCGCGCGGTCGACACGTCGGTCAGCTTGTCCCACCCCACGCGGGCGGCCATGGTTTCGATCTCGTCCACCGGCACTTCCGCGGCGTAGAGGGCGCCCACGATGGACCCAACGCTGGTCCCGACGATGAGATCCACAGGAACTTTTTCCCGGGCCAACACTTTCAAGGCGCCGATGTGCGCCAAACCGCGCGCTCCGCCCCCGGACAACACCAACGCCACCCGCGGCCGCTGGCCGGCGGGCCGCCCCCGGTGCTTGAGCCACAGAGCGTCGCGCAAAAGGTCGCCCGCCGCGGGCGTTTCCGGCCGGACGGCGGCGCCGAAAACCGACAAAACCGCGACCAGCGCCGCGACCCGCGCGCGACGGATCACAGGGGCGCCCCCACGGCTTTTTCAAGGCGCGCCCGGGCGACGAGGTGGCCGTGAACGGCTTCCCAATAGGCGCGCGCGGCGGCGAGCACTTCCAACCGGAGGTCGGCGCGGGCGACGGCCCCGCGATCCCCGGCCTTCCCGGCGAGGTCCGCCAGGCGGTCCCAGTCGGCCCGCCGTTCGGCCATTTCGCTTTGCCAGTGCAGGAGCGTGGCGTGGGCCTCGCGGACGTCGCGGTTGACCCGGTCCTGGACCACGGCCCGGGCGACGCGGTTTTGTTGGACGGCCACCCGCGACTGACGAATGCGCGCCCGGCTGGCGAAACCGTCAAAGATCGGAAGGTTGACGTTGAGGGTCGCGTTCCAATAGGAGCGATCAAGCGGAAACTCGGTTTTGCCGAGCTCGTAGCCCGCCCCGAAGGCGATCACGGGGAACCGTTCCGATTCGGAGAGGTTCACGGAAAGACGGTCCATTTCCCTCTGGTACTCGGTGCCGCGGATTTCCAACCGGGCGTCCTGGGCCCGCGCCAACAATTTGGGCAGGTCGACCCGCAGGGGCGACGACGACAGTTCCCCCACGCAACGGACTTCCGTGTACAGTTCGAGGCCCAAAACCGAGCGAAATTCCAAAATGGCCGCGTCCCGTCGGCGGCGGCTCTCGGCCTGCTCCCGCCGCAACCGCGCGGCGCGCGATTCCAAAAGGGCCTCGGCCGCCGTGTCGCCCCGGACGCCCCGCGCCCATCGCTCCAAATCCTTGCGGGCTTCTTCGCCGAGCCGCAGGGCTTGCTCGGCCCACAACACTTCGTAAAAAACTTCCGTCGTCGAGGCCCGGGCCGCGGCTTCGATCTCCTCGCCTTTCACACGGGCCTGGTCCCGGGCCGCCTCGGCCAACCGCACGTTGGCCCGGGTGCGGCCGCCGTTGTAAAGGGTTTGGCGCAGATAGATCCGGCCCGAAAAAAAGTTGTCCGGCTCATCGACCGGGTTCAAGACGGTCGAACCGAAATCCGAGGGCAACACGGCGTGATCCTCGGCCAGGAAACGGGTGGCGTTCATGTTGACGCCCAAGGTGGGCAGGAAATGCGCGCGGGCCTCCGCCACCCGCAGGTCCGCCGAGCGCACGTCGTGCCGGGCGGACACCAGGGCCGGGTTGTTTTGCAACGCGGTGACCACCGCCCGATCCAGCGTGAACACCCGGTCGGGGTTTTCGGCGCGGGCGACCGCGCCCCCGAGGAGGAAGGCGAGGAAAAACCGTTTCACCGGGGGAGTCTCAGGAGACGCCGCAACGCGGCGATCTGGCGGCGGGCCTCGATGGGCGCGGTGCCGCCTTGGGAGCGGCGCGCGGCCACCGCCCGGTCAATCGACAACACGTCCTTGATCCAAGGACCGGCGGCCGGCGTCACGTCGCGCCAAACGGACAGGGGAACGTCCTCCAGCCCCAGCCGGTGTTCGCCGGCGTAGCGCACCACCCGGGCCACGGCCCCGTGGGCCTCCCGGAACGGCACGCCCCGGCGCGCGAGCGCGTCGGCCACGTCGGTGGCCAGCAGGTGGCCCAACCGGCAGGCCTCCCGCGTGCGGTCGCCGTGCACGACCATCGTGCGGGTCATGGGCGTCGTCACGTCGAGGACCGACCGGACGGTGTCGACGGCGTCGAACAGCGCGGGCTTGTCTTCTTGGAAATCCCGGTTGTAGGCCAGGGGGGTTCCCTTCATCAAGGTCAACAGCGCCGTCAAGGCCCCGTAGACCCGTCCGGTTTTGCCGCGGATCAACTCGGCCATGTCGGGGTTCCGCTTTTGAGGCATGATGGAGGATCCCGTCACGAAGGGATCGGCCAGGGTGACGAACCCGAAGGACGGGTTGGTCCAGACAATCAACTCTTCGGCCCAACGCGACAGGTGCGTCATGATCAGGGCCAGGGCGGCCAACAACTCGATCACGAAGTCCCGGTCGCTGACGGCGTCCATGGCGTTTTCAATCACCCCGTCGAACCCCAGCCGTCGGGCCACCCAACGCCGGTCGATGGGGAAGGTCGTTCCGGCCAGGGCGGCGGCGCCCAGGGGCAGGCGGTTGATCCGCCGGCGCACGTCGGCCAAACGCTCCCGGTCGCGGGCCAACATCCAAGCGTGGGCGAGGAAAGGATGCGCCGCGAGCACCGGCTGGCCGGGCTGGAGATGGGTGTAACCCGGCATGACGGTGGCGATGTTCTTTTCCGCCTGATCGACAAAGGCGGCGGCCAGCGCGGCCAATTGGGCGGAGATACCGTCGACGACGTCGCGCAAATAAAGGCGCAGGGCCGTGACCGTCTGGTCGTTGCGGGAGCGGGCCGTGTGCATTTTCCCGCCCAGGGGCCCGATCTCTTTGTAGAGCGACTTTTCGATGGCGTAGTGCACGTCTTCGGCGTTGAGGAGCCGCCCGCCTTTGTCCACCCGGGCCGCGAGCCGCTTCAGCCCGGCGACGATCTTCGCGGCTTCGGAGGACGTCACGATTTTTTGACGGCCCAGCATCTCCACGTGGGCGATGGACGCGGCGAGGTCGTGCGCCGCCAGACGCCCGTCGAAGGCGATGGAGGAGACGAATTCCGCGGGCGTCGTCGGTCGTCGGGGCATGGGCCTACACGCGCCCTTTGCGCAGCAGGGCGGCGACTTTGATGGGCAAGCCGAAGAGGTTGATAAACCCCTCCGCGTCCCCCTGGTTGTAGATGTCCTCGGCTTCGAAGCTCGCGAGCTTCTGCCAATAGAGAGAATGGGGCGACGTGCGGCCTTGGACGGTGATGTTCCCCTTGTAAAGTTTCAATTTGACGCGCCCGGTGACGAATTTTTGCGTGTCGTCGATGAACGCGTCCAGCGCGCGGCGCAGGGGGGTGTGCCACTGCCCGTTGTAGACGAGTTCGGCGTAGCGGGGCCCGATGAGCTCCTTCGCGTGGGCCGTGTCGCGGTCCAGGACAAGGGACTCGATCTCTTTGTGGGCGAAATACAACACGGTCGCCGCCGGGGCCTCGTAAACACCGCGGGATTTCATACCCACCAGCCGGTTTTCAACGATGTCGATGCGGCCGACGCCGTTGCGCCCGGCGATCCTGTTCAGCGTCTGCACCAGGGTCACGGGGTTGAGGTTTTTGCCGTTCACGGCCACGGGGACGCCCTTCACGAAATCGATGGAAACGTATTCCGGCCGGTTCGGCGCCTTTTCGGGCGATACCGTCAGTTCGAACATATCGTCCTTGTACGGGTGGTCCGGGTCCTCCAACACGCCGCCTTCGTAGGAAATGTGCCAGAGGTTGGCGTCGGAGGAATAGGGTTTCGCCTTGGTCACCGTCACGGGGATGTTGTGCCGCCGGGCGTATTGGATCTCGTCCTCCCGGCCTTTGAACTCCCACTCCCGCCAGGGGGCGAGTATGCCGAGTTCGGGGGCGACGGCTTTGAACGTCAGTTCGAACCGCACCTGGTCGTTGCCCTTGCCCGTGGCGCCGTGGCTGACGGCGTCGGCCTTTTCCTTGCGGGCGATCTCGGCCACTTTTTCGGCGATGATCGGACGGGCGATGGAGGTCCCGAGCAAATAGCGGCCTTCGTAGAGGGCCTGGGCCTTGAGTTGGGGCCAGAGGCACTCGGTGACGAACTCCTCCCGGGCGTCGATGACGTAGGCTTTGGAGGCCCCGGTGGCCAGGGCGCGTTTCTTCAACCGGGGGTAGTCTTCGGCTTGCCCCACGTCCACGCAACAGGCGATGACCTCGCAGTTGTATTTTTCTTTGATCCAACGCAACATCACGGAGGTGTCCAGGCCCCCGGAATAGGCGACGACCACGCGGCGATAGTTCTTCATAAGAAAGAAAACTCCTTAGATGTGATAAAAGGAAGGCGAATTCGCACTTAAAGCCTTGATTTTACCGCTTTTTGCCCCCTCGGACAAGGACGGGGGGTGTGTTTAAAAAAGCCCGGCGCCGGGGCTCGGGAAACCGCTCGATGGCGTACCGCAGGGCCGTCCGGGGCATGCGCGCCGCGTGGCGGCGAAGAAACGATTCCAGGGTCCGGACCGAGACCCGTTTCCCAACTTCCCTTAACATCCAGCCGACGGCCTTGTGCATGAGGTCGTGGGGGTCCGTGAGTAACCGCCGCGCCAGGCGGAGCGCCGGTTCGGCGTCCCCCTCTCGGGTGAAATGGAACGTGGCCACCATGGCCACCCGCCGGCGCCAGAGATGGGGGGAGCCGGCCAACCGATCCAGGAGGGACCGATCCCGTCCCAGGGCGGCCCCGACCAGGTCGGGGGCCGTGGCGTCCACCAAATCCCAATTGTTGACGCGGTCGAGGTGTTTCAAATAAAAGGCGTGGCACCGGCGGCGTTCCATCGGCCCCCCGCGCCGGAAGCGATCCACGAGGATGAGGAGCCCCGTCAACCGGTCCTCGTGGTGGGGACTGTGAAGCAATTGGGCCGTTTCGGCAAAAGGCAGGTCACGGTGGTTGCGGGCGACGCGGCGCTGGCGCGGCACCGTAACGCCCAAAAAACGGTCGCCTTCCCCGTACTGGCCCGGTCCCGTTTTAAAAAATCCCGCGAGCCCCCGGGCTTTTTCCGCCGAGGCGAGGGCGCGCAACGCCCGCTGAACCGCCCGGGCCGAAAGAGCGCCGTGCCGGGGCCTGCCTGTCCGGATCAAACGGGTATTTTTAGGAGCGGCACCAACTCCCGGTGGATATTGACCTCCGCCTCCAGATCGGCGAACAGGGAGTGGTGCCCCCAATAAACGCGGTGGAGCGGGATGTGGTCCGGGGAAAACCGGAACGGACCGCACCGCCGCGCGAAATCGCCCATGGCGGCCAACTCCCGACGGACGAAATCCCGGGAGAAAACAAAGGGCTTGTCCTCGAGCCAGGTGCCGTAGGTCCCCTCGCGCAGCAGCGTAAGCAGCTCGGTGTAGTTAAAAGCGGGATTGTCCGAAGTGTAGCCCAAGGCGCGGCAGGTTCGCCCGAACGTTTCCAAATCTCCGTTCAGGGCGGCGAGGCTTTGCGTTTTGGAGAGGTTGATGAACTCGCGCGACCACCGCTTGGTGAAACCAAAATCCAGGAAACACACCCGGCCGCCCGGCAAGAACAGATAGTTGCCCGGGTGGGGGTCCGCGTTGAAGGCGCAGTGGCGGTGGATGGAGGTGACCGCCATGCGGGTGATGACCGTGGCCGCGCGGTTCTTCGCCGCCCTGTCGGCCCGCGCGGCGAAGGCGGCGAACCGTTCGCCCTGAACGTAATCCATGGTCAAGAGCCCCGACGTGGAAAGATCGCGGTGGACGGCCGGGATCACGATCTCGGGATCGTCGGCGAACACGCGGGCGAAGGTGTCCTGGTGGTCGGCTTCGCGGGAAAAATCGCACTCCGCCAGAATCAGCCGTTGCAGTTCCTCCAGGACTTCTTTCGCGTTGCCGATGTTCAAGAGCCCTTTGAGGAAGGGAGCGACAAAACGCAGAAGCGAAATGTCCGACCGGACGGCTTCCGCGATGCCCGGGTATTTGACCTTGACCACCACCCAGCGCCCATCGCGCCGGCGCGCGAGGTGCAACTGGCTGATGCTGGCGGCGGCGATGGGCGCGTCGACGAATTCCAGGAACGCGTCGCGGAGGGGGCGGCCCAACTCGGCCTCGATGATTTGGCGGATGCGCGCGGGCGCGATGGGCGCGGCGTGGTCCTGCAGGTTTTTGAGTTTTTCGCGCACGGGCGCGGGGAGGGATTCGCCCACATAGCTCAGCATCTGACCGAACTTCATCAAGGGGCCCTTGAGCCGCCCGAGTTCCCCCGTCAAAACGTCGCCGAATCGCTCCAGGGCCTGGGCTTCGGATTCGCGGTGGCGGCGGCGCGCGGTTTCCTCGGCGCGGCGCGCCCGCTCCACCCGTCGGCGCCAATAGGCCGCCCGCACAAAGAGGCGCAGCGCCCGGGCGCCGCGCGCCAGCGTCGACACGGGCAATCGACGGCGGAACGGCGCGTCGTGAAAGAGGGCCATCCATTGTTTCGCCGCCACCGCGACCGGCGGGGTGGAAGAAAAGGGGTCCGGCCCGAAGCCGCCCAACCCGAAAAAGAGGCGCATTTCCTCCAAATCGTTCTTGTAGCGGGGCGACAGGGCCTCCGCCAGGGACCGCAGGCGTTCCGCCGTCGGCGCGGGCAAGGGTCGATCTTCGGTTTTCAACACCACCAGAAACGGAATCCGGAACGTCGTCAAGAGGCGCGCCGACGGCGGCAGGCAGCGGGCCGCGAGCGCCTCGAACTCCTCCCGGGTGAAAGCCGCCCGCAGGGAGCGTTCATAATCCCTTGAGAACAAATGCGGTTGGTGGTCGGCGTTCATGTAGGAGAAGAAGAGCACGGACCGCAGGGATTTGAGGCGCCCAAAGTCGATGAGGTACAGAGCGCCGTCGGGACGCAACACGCGCGTGACTTCCCGGAGGGTTTTTTCCAGATGGGCCTGGGTCGGCAAATGGTGGAAAGCGAGGGTGCTGATCACCCCGTCCACGCTGTGGTCGGGGAACGCCACAAGCCGCGTCATGTCCTGCTTGCGGAACTCGACGTTGGAAAGGCCCCGGGCCGCCGCGTGGTCCCGCGCCTCCTTCAACATTTCATCGGACAGGTCCACGCCGATGAAGCGGGTGGCCGGGTTGAGCTCGGCGATCTGGACCAATTGGGTTGCCGGACCGCACCCCAGGTCCAGCACCGTGCCCCGGCCTTGAACGACCTGGCTGATGCGGGAGGTTTGGTAAAGGTAATGGGCGGCCATGACGCCGTCGATGCGCCCGGCGACGCGGTAGGCTTCGACCTGGTCTTTTTCGTCCATCACGAGGTCCGGTTCGGGCTCGCGGGGGAATCGCCGCTTCCCCAGCCACTCGCGAAGGAAGGTCGGCAACATGGAAAGGCGGGGCAGGGTCATATGGCGAAATCTTCCCCGTGCCAGACCCCGTGGTCCGGGGTCGGGATGGGACGGCCGCGGGCGCCGGCGGGGCCCTTTTTCTCAAGCTGTTCAACACGCGCCACCAGGGCGGCCAGGGAGTCGCCCAACACGTCGGGCAACCGCCCGTGCTCCAAATCCGGCCCGGTGGCGGGCGCGTGGGGTTTGCGTTTAATGATTTCGCCCGGCACGCCCACCACGACGGAATCGGCGGGAACGGATTTGACCACCACGGCGTTGGCGCCGATGCGGCAACGCTCGCCGATCGTGACCGCGCCCAACACCTTGGCCCCGGCGCCGACGACGACGCCGTCCTCCAGCGTCGGGTGGCGCTTTCCCTTCGTCAGCGTGGTGCCCCCCAGGGTGACCCCCTGGTACAGGGTGACCCCCGCGCCGATTTCCGTGGTTTCGCCGATGACGACCCCCTGGCCGTGGTCGATGAAAAGTCCGGGGCCGATCCGGGCCCCGGGATGGATTTCAATGCCCGTGAAAAAACGCACGAATTGCGACAACCACCGGGCGGGGAACGTCCATCCCCACCCCCACAACCGGTGGGCGAGGCGGTGCCACCACACGGCGTGCAGCCCGGGGTAGCAGAAAAAGACCTCCCAAAACCCGCGCGCCGCGGGGTCGCGTTCCTGCGCCGCCTTGATGTCCGTCCGGATGGGCCAGGGCATCAAATCGCCTGCTGCTGATTCTCCTCGAACAAGGGCGCGTACAAGGCGGTGCTCAGGTACCGCTCGCCGAAGGACGGAATGATCACGACGATCAGCTTGCCTTTCATTTCGACGCGCTCGGCCACCCGCAGGGCCGCCCACACCGCCGCCCCGGAGGAAATTCCCCCGAGAATGCCTTCTTCGCGCGCCAGGCGGCGGGCGACGGCGAAGGCGTCGTCGTTGCGAACGCGGATTACTTCGTCGTAGGATTTCACATCCAAAATGGGCGGCACGAACCCCGCGCCGATGCCTTGAATGGGGTGGGGCCCTTTGGCCCCGCCGGACAACACGGGGGACGCGTCCGGCTCAATGGCGAAGCTTTTGAAAGAGGGCTTTTTGGCCTTGAGGGCCTGGCTGACGCCGGTGAGGGTGCCCCCCGTACCGACGCCGGCCACCAGGGCGTCCACGCGGCCGTCGGTGTCTTTCCAGATCTCCTCAGCGGTGGTCCGGCGGTGAACGTCGACGTTCGCCACGTTCTTAAACTGTTGCGGCATGAAGGCGTTGGGGTCCTCGGCGACGAGCTCCTCGGCCTTGCGGACGGCGCCGATCATGCCCTCCGCCCCGGGGGTCAAAACAAGTTCCGCCCCGTAGGCGCGCAGCAGGACACGCCGTTCCTTGCTCATGGTCTCGGGCATGGTGAGCGTCAGCTTGTAGCCGCGCGCCGCGCACACCATGGCGAGGGCGATGCCCGTGTTGCCGCTGGTGGGTTCAATGATGACGGTCCCGGGCTTGATGCGCCCCTCGCGCTCGGCGGCGTCGATCATGGCCACACCGATGCGGTCTTTAACGCTGTGGGCGGGATTCATGAATTCCAATTTGGCGGCGACGGTGGCCTCCAGCCCCTGGGTCAACCGGTTGAGGCGGACCAGCGGGGTGTTCCCGACCACGGCGGTGATGTCGCGGGCGATGTTCATTGTCTTTTCCTTTCGTGCGGGAGAAAATCCTTCAGGGTTTTCTTGAGCAACGCGAGCCCTCGTCGGGCGTCGGCTTCGGACAAAATCAAGGGCGGCAACAGCCGCAACACCCGGTCGGCGGTGCAATTGATCAAGAGGCCGTTCTTCCGCGCGCGGGTCACGAAGTCGGCGCCGGGCCGGTCCAATTCCAAACCCAGCATGTGGCCCGCGCCGCGGACGTCCAGGAGGAAAGGCATCGTTGTTTTCCAACTGTCAATTTCCCGGCGCATCCGACCGGCCACGCGGCGCGCCCGGGCCAGGGCGGATGGGCTTAAGGCGGCGAGGACCGCCCGGGCGGCCCGGCAGGGCACGGCTCCGCCTCCGAACGTCGAGGCGTGGTCCCCGGGTTGGAGCAAATCGGCGATTTCCTTTTTGGCGAGGATCGCGCCGATGGGCAACCCGTTGGCGAGGCCCTTGGCGGACGTCAACACATCGGGCACGACCCCCGCGGGCATGAGCGCGCGGTTTTGATAGGCGTACAACGTCCCCGTGCGGCCCAGGCCGGTCTGAACTTCGTCGAACATCAGGAGCAATTTGTTCTTGCGGCAAAGCGCGGCCAGCCCGGCAAAGAACGCCGGCGACGCCACCCGCACGCCGCCCTCGCCCTGGATCGGTTCGACCAACACGGCGCAGGTTTTCGGGGTCAACGCCGCGCGCACCGAGGCGAGATCTCCGTAGAGGGCCACCTTGAACCCCGGGACGAGCGGGCCGAAATTCGCCTGGTACTTTTTCTGCGGCGTGGCCGACAGGGCCCCCAGGGTCCGCCCGTGGAAAGCGTGGTCGAAAACGATGATCTCGTGCCGGGGGCCACGCGGGCCCGGTCGCATCGCGCCGAACCGACGGGCCAGTTTGATCGCCCCCTCGTTGGCCTCCGCACCGGAATTGCAGAAGAACACGCGCCCGCCAAAGGTGCGCCGGGACAGTTCCCGCGCCAGGTCCTGTTGCGGTCCCGTGTAATACAGGTTCGAGGTGTGCAGCAGGGTTTTGACTTGTTGGGTCACGGCCCGGGCGACGCCGGGGTGAGCGTGGCCCAAATTGCAAACGGCCAAGCCCGAGAAGAAATCCAAGTATTTGTGGCCGCGGTCGTCCCAGAGCCAGGGGCCGCGCCCCCGCACGAAGGTGACGGGCTGGCGTTTGTAAGTGTTGAAGAGGTACGGAGGCGTCGTCACGGCAGGATCCGTGTGCCCGACAGCGCGGCGAGACCGGCCCGGCCGTCGACGATGTTGATTTCCCGAACGCCTTTTTTAATGGCCGATCGGCAGGAGAGGAGCTTGGGGATCATGCCGCCCTTCACGACTTCGGCATCGATGAGCCGCTGGATGTCGCGGGTGCGGATTTCGGGGATCGTTCTTTTCGCGTCGTCCAACACCCCGGGCACGTCGGTCAGGTAGACCAGCCGCCGGGCCTTGAGGGCCACGGCCACGGCCGCGGCGGCCTCGTCGGCGTTCACGTTGAGGGCCCGTTGACCGGGCCCTTCGGCGACGGAGGAAAGCACCGGCAGGTACCCCGCGCCGAGCAGGGTTTTCAAGAGCGCGCCGTCGGCCTTGTCGGGTTCGCCCACCCGGCCCAACCCCGGCACCGGCTTGGCCCGCAGCAGCCGGCCGTCCCGGCCCGAGAGACCCACGGCCCGGGCGCCGAAACCGGTCAATTCCCCGACCAAATTCTTGTTCACCTGCCCCGACAACACGCCTTCCACCACGGCCATGGCGGCTTCGTCGGTCACGCGCCGGCCGTTGACCCATTGGGATTGGATGCCCATCTTGTCGAGCGCGGAGTTAATTTCCGGGCCCCCCCCGTGCACCAGCACCAGACCGTTCTTGCGGGCGATCCGGGCGGCCTCGGCCAAAAAGCCGGTCCGCGCCGTCGCGTCCGAGAGCAGGCTCCCGCCGAATTTCACCACCCACACGTCGTTGGTTTTTTTTGCCATGGGTCAGGCCTTTCGTTGAAAAAACGTCAGCACGCTGTCGCCGTAATCTTTTTCACGGAAAATCGTCCAACCCGCGGGCAGGGGGGCCGTGGGTTCTTTCTTGTGGTGCTGGCCGATGACCCAGGTGTCCGGCGTCGCGAGCCCCGCTTCCCCGAGCGCCGCCAGGGTGGGCAACGTCAAGGCGAGGGGGATTTTTTTCTCGTCTTTATAAGGCGGGCCCAAAAAAACGATGTCGAAGGGCCGCGCGCCCACGAACCGCAACTCCCGCACGGCGTCGGCGCGGATCACCTGGGCCCGAGACGAAAACCCCAGGTGGGCGAGGTTGTCCTCCACCATGCGGCAGGAGTCCCGGCTCGCGTCCACAAAAACGACTTCGGAGGCCCCGTTGGAGAGCGCCTCGATCCCCACGGTGCCCGTGCCGGCGTACAAATCCAGGAAACGGGTGCCCGCCAAGCGCGGGCGCAGGATGTCAAAGAGGGATTTGCGGATCCGGGCCAGGATGGGCCGAACCTCCGGCCCCCGGGGTCGCGCCTTTATGTACCGCCCGCCCGCCTCGCCCGACTGAATTCGAAGGACCATGCGTCTCCCGAAACCAAAAAACCCAACCCGCGTTGGGTTGGGTTTTGTTATTTCAAATCGAACTCAATAGATGGTGGAGCTGATCGCGGTTTTCGGCCTAACGGCCTCCAACCATTCCCTCGGCTCCCTCGCCTCGGTCAGGATCGAACTCAATAAATTGTGGAGCTGATCGGGATCGAACCGACGACCTCCTGCATGCCATGCAGGCGCTCTCCCAGCTGAGCTACAGCCCCGTCCTGGTCTTTCCAACATCCCGACCCAGATGATCGGGGCCGCGGCAGGCGGCGAAGCGGTATTTTACCCCATCCCCGGCCGAAAATCCACCCCGGCGATGGAGCGGGTCAGGCCCAGACCGTCGCTTCGGCGGCGGCGAGGGTGGATTTCTTGGTGGGATAGATCTCGGTGACGATCTCGTCCGGCTTGAACCAAAGCTTGATTTCCCGTTCGGCGTCCTTGGCGTCGGAGGAGGCGTGGATCACATTTTCAAACACGCCTTTCGTCGTGATGCGGCCGAAGGAACCCCGGATCGAAACCGAATCCGCCTCTTCGGGGTTGGTGGCGCCGGCGATCTCCCGCACTTTTTTAATGGCGTTGGGGCCTTTGTACACCAGGGCCATCACGCGTTCAAACTCCGGACCGTAGGGCTTGCCCTGGATGTACTCGATCAAATCGTTAAAGAACGGCTTTTCTTTCAGGTGCTGATAATGGGCTTCCGCCAGCTCCCGGGAGACGCGGACCACCTTCGCCCCCACAATCATGAAACGCGCCTCGGCGAGCTTCGTTAAAATGTTGCCCGTCAACGATTTTTTCAAACCGTCCGGTTTCACAATCACCAACGTCACTTCGGTTTCGGCCATAAAAAAGGGTCCTCCGTGGATTAGGTGTCCAGGATACCAAACCCGGGCGGGGGTCGTCAACGAAGGGCTATTTCTGGGCGATGATGAAAAGGAGGGAGGTGTCCAGCATCATCCAGACCAGGGACAGGATGAGCACGATCTCCACCGCGATGAAGAAGTTGGTGGAGATGAAGTCGCGGGCGGAATTGTACGACTGCTCAATGCGCTCGAGCTTGGTGTCCACGGCCTTGGACAGTTCGTCGATGTCGAATTCCTTCTCGACGTTCTTGTAAATGGTGCGCAGATGCCAGTCCGAGTCGATGCGTGGGATGTTGGTCTGCACGTTGTGCAGGCTGTCCACGATGGCCAGCTTGTCCCGGACGAAGTCCATGGCTTCCCGGGAAAAACGCTGGTAGCTGCTCGGCATGGACCAGAATTTGTAGTACGGCGGTAATTTCGCCAGCACGCTCTGTGCCTGATCGATCTCTTTCTCCAGGAGGAAGTTGTAGGAGCGCAAGCTCCAGAACAGGGAATAGGCCAACCGAATCAACTCCAGAATCGTGTTCGATTCCTCGGAAGAAACCACGGCCCCGAACCGTTTAATAAGGATCAGTTCGTTTTCGTAATAGCCGAAGTTGCGCAGTTTTTCCTGTTCCAACACGAAATCGGAGAGGGCGTCGTAGTTGGGTTCCCCGGAAACGATGCCCGTCAACGCTTTTTGGTTTTTGGTGATGAATTCGGTCGCGTCGGCCACGGCGCCTTTTTCAAAAACAAAAACGGGGAAGGGGTCGACGTCTTCCAAGCGACGATCGTAGGCGTGGCTGGCGAACCGTTTGGCGCCGGCGATGACCTCGTCCACGCGCGAATGGGCCCACTCGGTGATGGACCGGGCGCCCACGGTCAACGCTTCGGCCCGGCAGGAGAGGGTGGCCAAAACATCCAAATCCCCCTCGGTGTCGAAGGTCAAACCCAATTGACCGACGCCGAATTTATAGATCTGCACCGTGAGGCGGACGTCGGTGAAGGCGCGCCCGCCGAACATCAGGTTTTCGATGGGGCGGCTGGAAATCTCTTTGGCGATGGCCTTGGCGTCGGCGCCCTCGAAATCGAGCTCCAACCCCAGGTCAAAGGGGATCAAGATGTGAACGGTGGTCTTCATGGTGTCACCCTGGATAAAGGGTAAACCCGGAGGCGGGGTCTGTCAATATAATAAAATCGCCCCGTGAAGACGGTTTTGTTTCTTCTGTTTACGGGACTCGGCGTCGCGCGCGCCGAGGAGGGCGTACGCCTGCCGGCGTCCACAACCACCGTGCGAACCGGGGGCGCTGTCAAAGTCGTTTACCCTTTCGGGGCGGTGACGGTGCCCAAGAGCGCCGTCGCCGTTGCCCCCGTGGACGCTCCGACGGAAAAGGGCCCTTTGCAGGCCCAGACCCGGGGCCGATTCCACTTCAACTACGCGCTGGAGCGGCGCGGAAGGCGGGTGGTCGTGCGTCGCGTGCGGGTCTGGGTCGCCAACCGGGAAACCTACCACGCCGCCCCCACCGAACGCCTGCGGGAACACGAGGCCATGCACGTTCGCATCAACGAACGCGAAGCCCGCCGCATCGAAAAGGTTTTGAGGGGCTTCGCGACGGCGGGTTCGTTGGACGCCGCGGAAAAAGAGCTGAAGGCGCGCTTCAACGCGGAGGTCGAGGGCGTGCGCCGGCTCCACGCCGACTGGGACGAAAACCACGTGTTCCCCCTCGACCCGCCGGCGGACGAGACGGAATGATTTAGAGGTACCCCCAGGTGCGCAACAGGTCGCCGTCGCGGCGCCAGCGCTCCCCGATGTCGGTGCGGTAGAACATGTTGGGAATGACCACGTTGCGCACGCGCGAATAGGCTTCGCGCATGGCGTCCTCCATGGTGGCGCCCGACCCCGTGCACACGAGCGCGTAGCCCGTCTCCCCGGCCAGGACCCAGTCGCCGTCCACCAATTTGATGTCCCCCGGCCAGAGCCCCTCGGTCATGGGTTTCTTGAAGACCACCACGGCGCCTTCCGAATATTTTTTGAAAGCCCCCGCGTCGTCGAAAGGGAACGGGGGCACCGCGATCACCACCCCCACCTGAAACCCTTTTTTCGTGCGCAGGGCGGGCGACTCCCCCTGGGCCAGGGCGTGGAAGAAATCCCCCCACTTGGACAGCACGCCCTCCATCTGGATGCAGAGGGTCGGGTACCCGAACCGGGGCGTGCATTCCAAGGGGTAAATCGCCCGGGGGGTCGCGATGCAATTGATGTCGAAATAGCCCACGTAGCCCGTGGGCGCCAGGCGGGCCGCCATTTTGGCCAGGGTCTCCCGGTAGAGGGGCCCGTCCCCGACCCAGAACATGGACGTGCCCATCTCGCCCGTGGAGGGACCGATGTCCCCGTTGAACATCTTCTTGTGCTCGAAATTGACGCACACCGGCAGGAGGAATTCTTTCCCGTTGAAAAACCCTCCCACCGCCACTTCCACGCCGCTCGCGAATTTTTGGATTTGAAATTGTTTGATCTGCTTCGACCAGCCGCGCTTGTAGCGCTCCAGGATGGCGGTGATGTCGTGCCCGTCGTCCTCCTGCCCGACGTAGGAGAGGACCTTTTCGCTCTGGGCCGATCCCGAAGGTTTGACCACGTAGCGGTCCGGGTGGGCTTTGACGAATTGGATGGCTTCCTCGAAACCGGAAAACGTCCAACTGGGCAACACCGTCAGGCCCGCGGCCTTGAGCTCCTCCTGCCCGAAGTCGCGGTCGTCCTCGAGCCGGTCCGAATACGGCGTGCCGCCGATCACGGCCTTGCCGTCGCGGCGGAGGGCTTCGGCGTCCTTGCCGAAGTCGGAATCGTCGAAGATCACCAGGTCCGCCCAGGCGCGGTGGGCTTTCCAGTCGTCGACCTTCTCGACGAAACCGTCCGAGACGTCCTTGTCCCCTTTGCTCTCGATGAAGTACCGCACCGCGTGGCCTTCCCCGAGCAATTGCCGGCACAGGTCCCCGACGCAACCGACGCGGGAGACGACCAGGATGTTGCGCCCGGCGGGGGTCGCGACCCGGTCGGGTTTACCGTTGCCTTCGCTCATACCATCATCTTAAGGTGAAAGCACTCTGTTCACAAGGGGGAATCCTCAAGACGTCTCGAGGGCGCGGCGGGCAACGGCCTTGGCCTTCACCGTGTCCACCTTGCCGGAGGCGAGGGTGGGCCACTCGTCGACGGGCACGAACATCCGCCGGTCGGGGACCCACAGTTTCGGCATGTCGGAGGCGGCCAAGCGGGCCAACAACTGGTCCGGGGGCTGGCGCAGATTGTAATAAAGGACGGCCAGCTTCTCCCCCTTTTTTTCATCGGGCAGGGACAAGACCAGGAACTGCGCCTCCGGTTCGCCCGAGAGTTCGGCCAGGCGGCGCTCCACCAGCATGTGGGGCACCATCTCACCGCCGATTTTGGAAAACCGCGACAGGCGGTCCGTGATCTCCACAAACCCGTCCTCGTCGACCGCCGCGATGTCGCCCGTGACGTACCAGCCGTCGCGGATCGCCTCGGCGGTTTTTTCCGGCTGGTTCCAATAGCCCCGCATCACGTTCGGGCCTTTGATGAGCATCAGGCCCGGTTGGCCGTCGGGCAAGCGCGCTCCGGTTTCGGGATGGACGATGCGCACGGACACGCCCGGCAGGGGCCGTCCGACCTTGCCGGGTTTGTTGCCGATCTGATACTCCGTCGCGTGCCGGACGCTCAGGACGCTGACGCAGGCGACCGGCGACAGTTCCGTGGTTCCGTACCCTTCGATGATGGGAACGCCCAGGGTTTCCTGGAACTCCCGCGCGAAAGTCTGTTGAAGTTTTTCCGCGCCCGTGAGGGCGAAGCGCAGGCGTTTCACGTCGTCCTTGTCCAATTTCTTGAACCACATTTGCAAGAAGGTCGGGGTGGCGATGAGGACGGTGACGCTTTCCTCCTTGATCATTTTTTTGATGGCCACCGGCTCGAGGGGGCTGCGGTGATAGGCCACTTGGCACCCCGACAGGAGGGGCAACCAGAACGTGCCGGTGAACCCGAAGGAATGGAAGAACGGCAAAACCCCGAGCAGGGTGTCGCGGCCCGACAGTTGGAAAGTTTCCTGAAGCCCCTGTATGTTCGCGTGGATGTTGCGGTGCGTGAGCATGACGCCCTTGGGCGTGCCGGTGCTCCCGCTCGTGAAGAGGAGCGCCGCCAGGTCGTCGACCCCGACGTCGGAATGGGGCGCGACCAGGCGCTCGACCCAGCGCGCGGGCATGAGACGGAAAGCCAAAAACGCCGCCAGGGCCTTGGGTTTGGGGGCGCGGGGCAGATCCTCGAGGAACACCGCCCGGGCGTCGTCGCCCCATTTCACGGCCTCCAACATTTTTCGGGCGGTGAGCAATGCCGTGATCCCGGCCTCGCGGCAAATTTGGTCCACGACCCCCCGGCCCAACGAGTAGTTGAGGTTCACCGGCACCCGCCCGGCGAACAGCAGGGCCAGGTTCACCACCGCCGCCGCGCCCCCCGGGGGCAGGAGGACGCCCACGTTTTTTTCGGGAGGCAGGATCTTGTTCAACCGCCGTGACAGGAGCAACGCCCCCGTGGCGAGCTTCCCGTAGGAGAGGCGCAGGCCCGTCGTGTCCGAGAGACAGGGCGAGAGCCATTGGCGACGCGCCTGACGGAAGAAATGCTGGTGCAGCGGGCGCAGCGCGTCGAGCCGGTGTTCAAAGGCGGCGGCGCCCAGATCGAGGACCGCTTGCCGGACCTCGTCGGCTTTCGCTGTCGACGGGAGGGGTCGGCCGAAGGAGATTGTCACCGGGTAGGGCAGTTGGCGCGGAAGTTTCCAAACAAAACTGCCCCGTTCGAAGCTGAACACGCTGCCCCACACGCGGTCCAAATGCACCGGCACCAAGGGAACGTCCAACCCCTCCACGATCCGCTCGAATCCCTTGCGGAACCCGAGCGTTTGCGCCAACCGGGTCACCGCCCCCTCGGCGAACACGCAGGCCACGTGACCGTCCTCCAACCGGTGGCGAACTTCCTGAAGAGACCCGAGGATCTGCTTCGGCCGGTCGTTCGCCGAGATCGGGATCACATCCATGAGTCTTACGAAAGGTTTGATCCAGGGAATTTCAAACATTCCCCGAAACATGAGGAACCGGATCCACCGGGAGGTCGCGCCGCCGATCAAAAAAGGATCGACGTAGGACACGTGGTTGGGCAAAAGGAGGGCGGCGCCCTTGGTCGGAACGTTCTCCCGGCCGATCACTTTGATCCGATAGATGAGGTGGGTGAGCCCATAGAGAAAGAGCCGCAGCGGCGCCTGGGGGATAAAGAACGCGATCCCCAGGGCGGCCAGGGACGACAGCACGCCGAGAACGAAAAAGACTTGAGCGGGGTCCGTCTTAAATATTTTTGAGGCCGCCCAGAGAAACGCGCTGCCCAAAAGGATGGCCACGAAAGAAAAGAAGTTGAGGGTGGACAACACCCGCCCGCGTTCCTTTTCGGGGCTGCGCAACTGCACGAGGGTGGTCAAAGGGATGACGAAAAGACCGGAGAAAAACCCCATCAGGCCCGCGTCGATCAAGACCCGAACCAGGGACCCGTGGGCGAAAAAGAGGTCCAGGGTGAAAACGCTCATGCCCACCGCGCCGAGGGGGACAAGCCCCAGCTCCACTTTCTCCTTGGACATCTTTCCGGCCGCCAGGCTTCCCAGGGAAATTCCGATCACCACCGCCGTCAAGAACAGACCGGACACCGCATCGCCCAGGTTCATCACTTGTTTAACGTAGGTGAAGGCGTTCAAATGCAAGACACCGCCCAAAAACCAAAACCAGGACAGGGCCAGCACCGCGCGAAAAAGGGCGCGGTCCCCGCGAATCAGGCGCGTGTTGGCGACGATGTCGGGCAGGGGGTTCCAGCGGACCTCCTGGGCCGGGTTCGCCGGCGGCACTTTTTCTATGAGCGTTGCGGCGCCCAGACTCAACAGCGCGCCGACCCCCGTCAAAAGGGCCACGGCCCACAGGTGGTTCGTCAACAGGGCCCCCGCCACGTTCCCGCCCAGGATCGCGACGAAGGTGGTGGCGTTTAGGAGGGCGTTGGCCTGGGTCAACCGGTCCGCCCCTTTTAATTCCGGCAACAGGCCGTACTTGGCGGGGCCAAAAAAGGCGCTTTGCGCCGCCAAGAGGAACAACCCCGTCATTAAAAACGCGACGCTGGATTGAAACAGGCCGATCAACAGAAGGGCGACCACCCCGATGTCGACGGTCTTGGTCAACACCACCACCCGGGCTTTGCTCCAGCGGTCGGCCAAACGGCCCGCCGCCAGGGAAAACATGAGAAAAGGCAAAGCGAAAACCAAACCGGAGAGGGCCACCAGTTCCCGGGACGCCGCTTCCCCCCGCCAGCGCACGATCAACAGGGCCGCCACCGCCTGGAAAACGTTGTCGTTAAAGGCGGCGAAGAATTGCGCGGTCATGAGCGCCCGGAACGAGCGCGTCGAACGGTCGGTCATGGAATATCCCCCGGAAAGCAACCGACCTTAGTATAAGGGCCGCGCTCCTTCAAAACCAGGATTTTCTCGGGTGGGCGCCTCATCTTGTCGGAGGGTCTTCGTTGGCCGGACCGGCCGGGGGCGCGACCCGGCAACGGACGCGGAGGTCTTCCGGGCTCCCCTCCAGGGCGAAGAGACCCCGCGCGGCGACCTCTTTGTCCAAAAAGCCCGGCAACAGGAACCGCCATCCGCGGCCGAAGGGGCGATCGACCAAGGTGTTCACGTGCCGTCGGATGTTTTGGGCGCAGTTGTTGAACGCGGTGTTGTAGAACTCGGGTTTTTCGGTCAGGGCGGCGGCGCGCGCCAACATGTCGTCCAAAAGCCGGCGAACCGCCCCGGGCTCCGCCCGCAGGGGGTAGAGATACAACGTTTGACCCCGACCCACGGTGCGTTGGTCCAGGGCGTCCCGCTCCGTCGAGACCACGTACATCAATTCGTACCGTCGGCACAGCCCCCGCCAGGGGGAATAGCTCTCGCCGCGCCGCCGTCGGGCCTCCGCCGAAACCGTGATCGCGTCGCCGTTCGCCAGACCGAAGCTCAGCATCAAATGGGCGGGCCCCCGGCGGCGGGCCGACAGGGGGACCACCGCCAACCGGAGAGACACCACATCGCCCGTCTTGAAGGCGAAGTCCCGGTAAAAGGGCCGGGGACCGTCGGCGGTCCAGGAAAAATCTCGGAGGCCACGCAGGACCCGCCGGTCGCCGTCTTTCGACAGGGTTGTCGCGCCGGCGAATTCGGGCGCCCATTCGCCGCGGGCTTTTCCGCGCGCGCACCAGATCCCCGCCCCCAAAAACACGACCCCGACCGCCCCCAGGATCGAAAGAGACCGTCTCTTCACCGCCACGGCACCCCCGGCCGGGGCGACAGGCCCAGAGCCGCCAACACGCGCGCCTGCCGGTCAAAGGGGTTCGGGGTCCGCCGCGCGCCGTTCCAGGCGCCCGCGTGGCCGATCAAGAGAGGCGGGAAGGCGAACACGGGCAGCGGGTAGTCGGTGCCGAACACCATGCGCTCAATCAAATCGGAACGGCGGCGCAACCTCAACAACATGCCCACCCGGTTCGGCAGGGTCAGGGCCGAGGCGTCCCAATAAAAATGGGGGTAACGTTGGACGAATTCCACCAGGGTTTTCCAATGGGGTTCATGGAAAAAAAGCCCTTGGCTCGCGCCGTGAGCGGCGATCACCGTCACGCCTTCCTCCAGGGCGATCCCCAGTCGCGCCGGGTCGCCCACCGACTGGTCTTTGCCCAACAAACTAAATTCGTACCCGACGTGCGAGAGGAGGGGCAGGCGGTGCCGCGCCAGCGCCCTGTAAAACGCGCGGTACCGTTCCTCGCCGGGGTTGAAATGTTGGGTGTTGGGCAGCACCTTCACCAGGAACGCCCCGCCTTCGGCGCACCGGGCGGCCTCGTCGATGGCGTCGCGGCGGGCGGGGTTGATGGAGACCCCCGCCAGCAACCGGCCGGGGTGCGCGGCGACCGTGCGCAGCACGTAATCGTTGGAGATTAAAAATTCGGTTTCCGATTCGTTCCGTCGCCCGTCGGCATCATACACCCCGTCCAGGCCCAGGACCACCGCCTGAGCCGTGGTTTCGGACTCGTCCAAGCGCTGAAGGAGGCGCTCGACGTAAAGCCGGTTGGTCCCCGCCGGGTCGTGGAGGGGTAGCCCCAACCGCGCAGCGACGGTTCGGAACAACAGCCCGTTCAGCATTTTTTTAGAAATGAAACAGCCGTTGTCCCCCTCGGGCAGGGCCGCGAGATGGACGTGCACATCGATGAGGTTTTTTTGATTCACGCTCCCACCCCCGCCCAATACAGTCCGTAACCCAGGGCCCACAAAACGGCCCAAAGGGTCCAGGCCGTCCGGCGACGCGACGGGCCCAGAAGCCGCGACACCCCCGCCGCCCCCGCCGCCATCAGGAGAAAACGCAGTCCCCGCGCCGGCACGCTGGCGAGCAAGAACGGAAGCGCGCGCATGGAATTTTCCGGGGCGCGGACGGCGTACACCTTGTAGGGAATTCCCCGGGCCGGACCGCGCAGAACGGCCAGGGCACCCTTTTGCTTGAAATCCGCGTCGGCCCTGTCGACCATGCCGGAACGCACGAAGGGCACCCGCAGCACAAACGCGCACGCCCCGTCGGGGTCACGACGGGCGAAGGAGAACATCACGGCGCCGGCGACGAGGGCCCCCGCCAGGGCCCACCCGCTTTGGCGCAGGGCCTTACGAAATGAGCCCAGCGCCGTGGCCGTGAGCAGGGTGTCGGGCAGGAGAAAAAAAGCCGTTCCCTCGGCCAGACCCCACACAAACGCCAACGCCGACACGCTCACTCCCAGGCGGGGAGCGAGGCCCCCGCCGCCAAATCTCGAAGTCGCCCTTCCAGGGTCGCCATGTAGACGTCGCGGTCGCCGCCCCAGGTCACCGGTTCGCCGATGAAAACATCGCAGAAAAACGGGACCAGCAGGGCCTCGCCCCGCGGCAGGGCCTTGCCGAGCCCGTGGAGAAATACCGGCGTCACGGGCACCGCCGGGTGCCGTTTGGCGATGTGGGCGATGCCGCTGCGGAACTCTTTAAAAGTTTCCGGCTCCCCCCGCGTTCCCTCGGGAAAAAGGATCACGATGTCCCCCTGGGTCAGGGCGTCGTCGATCCCGGCGAGTGGGTCGACGCCGGGGCGGGGTTTCCGGTCCAACGGCAGAATGTTCATGACGCCCCGGGCGAAGGCCTCGCGCCCACCGCCCCGGCAAAAATAATCGGCCGCGGCCACGGGCCGCAGATGGCGAAGTCGGCGCAGCGGGAAGAGCGTCATCAGCACCAGCGTGTCAAGATGACTGTTGTGGTTGGCGGCGAGGATCGCGGGGCCCCGGACCGGCAGACGTTCCCGGAAACGCACGTTGAGCCCCATCACAATCAGGACCAGGGGCCGGACCACCAACAGAAAAAAGAGGGTCTGCCAAAAACGCATCAGTAGTGGAGGTAATAGATAAAGTGGAAAAAGATCATCGCTGTGAAGGTGAGGCTGTTCACCCGGTCCAAAACACCGCCGTGCCCGGCGATGAGCGTGCCGCTGTCTTTCACCCCGAGATCCCGCTTCAACGACGACAAATTGACGTCCCCAAAAAAACCGCCGACGCTGACGAGGAAACCGGCCAGGAGCGCCTGGGGGCGGGACAGGGGGGTCAGCCAGGGGCCGATCAATCCCCCCAGGACGATCGTCGTCAAAACTCCGCCGATCAGGCCTTCCCAGGTTTTGTTGGGACTCACCGTTGGCACCACTTTGTGACGGCCGAAACTTTTCCCCCAGATGTATTGGGCCACGTCGTTAAACTGGGTCAGAAAGACCAGGGTCAGGACCAGCCCCGCGCCGCCCGCGGCGGGGTTCCGCTCCGGGGGCAGGACCAGAAGAAAGCTCACGTGGCTCAGGGCGAAGACGGTCATCATCAGGCCCCAGTGCAGGGTCCCCACGGCTTTCAAAAACCCCTCGGTCTCGCCCACGAGCACCATACGGATCGGAATCCACATGAACATATAGACCGGAATAAAGATGATGAACATGCCGTACCAACCCCGCGCCACCCAATAATATTGAAAGGGAATGGCCAGGTAGGTCCAGAACAACACCCGGCGGTCCGCTCGACGGGTGGGGATGAGGGACAAATATTCCTTGAGCGCTAGGAAAGAAAGGAAAGCGAAAAAAGCGATGGACATTTTGGGTCCCGCCGCCAGGGCGGCGGCGAAGACGCCCACCATGATCCACCAGCTTTTGACCCGTTGGGACAGTTCCTGAAAATTGGACGCCGGTTTGAGACGACGGAGTAGCGCCGTGACGGCGCTGGCGGCGACAAGAAGTCCGAACAGCCCTCCCACGGCCCAACGCAGGGCCGGGGTCCAGTCGGGCCTCACGGGCGGGCCTCTTTCAAGGCGTTCTTGGCGCGGTTCCAGACCGTCTGAAGCAGAAGCACGATGGCGAGGCCCTGGACCACCGTCAACCAGCGGCCGGCGGGCACCCCCAACCCCAGCAACAACCCCAGCGCGCCGAACAACAGGGCGCGGTCGCTTTTGCCCAGCGGCCCGTCATACCGTCGGGCGGCCCCGATCTGGATCGCCACGACCCCCGTCATTTCCGTGGCCGAGGCCAGAAACACGATGGCGACGACGAACACGGGGGAGAACCCCGGCCAGAGGGCCAGGGGAGCGTACAGGGCCGCGTCGGAAAAGACGTCGCCCAACTCGTTCAGCACCGCGCCCCGGGCCGACTTTTGGTTGTGCTCCCGGGCGAGCATGCCGTCGATGGCGTTCAACGCCATGCGGACCGAAAGCACGGCGGGAAGGAGAAACAGCCAGCGCGGGTGGCCGGCCTTCGCGACCAACACCGCCCCGGCGGCGAAAGACAGGACCACGGCCGCGATCGTCACCTGGTTGGCGGTGACGCCCGCCCGTGCCAAGGCCCCCACGGCGGGCCGCAACAGCGCCTGGAATTTGGGTTTCACATCATAGACACTGGGCATACTCAATCCTCCCGATTTAAAACCATCGTCAACGATTCGCCCGGACGAAGAAGCCGGCACACGGTTTCCGGTGTCACCGTCCCCAAGAGGTTTTGGAACACCTCCGGGCCCACCGACGGCTTTCCCGTGATCCAATGGCCGAAGGTTTCCATGTGGATGGGGACGACCGCTTTGGGTTTTACCCAGGACACCGCCCGCGCCGCCTGGCGGAGGGTCCAGATGTTTCCGATCACCGGCGTCCCGGCATACGGCATTAACATGAAATCAATGTTCTCGCCGGCCAGATTCTTCAGTCCGTTGAACAACTTGGAATCCCCGGTGAAATAAGTTTTGGTCCCGTCCATTTCAATCAGATATCCCACATTGTGCCAAGCGTTGTGACGGGCCTTGACCGCTGTGATTTTGACGTTTTTGCAGTTCCAACTTTCCCCCGGTTTCAAGTCAACAACTGTAAATCCCTGCTTACGCAAACGTCGGCCCCTTCCCCAGGGCATCACCAAAACGGGTCGGGGCGTCAACGCTCGGATCGCGTCGGGATCGAAATGGTCGGGATGGGTGTGGCTGATCAGAACGACGTCCACGGGGGGCAGCTCCGCGGGAGTGCGCGACGGGAGGACCCGGCGCCGGAGCCACAACATCTTCGGCTTGAAAAAAGGATCGGTCAACAAGGTCGCCTCGGTGCCTTCCAGCAAAACCGTGGCGTGGCCGATGAAGGAGAGGCGCGGCCGCTCGGCCACATGGGAGTGCACCGCGATCGATAGGAAAGCGGCGCCAAGGCACAGGATCGCCCAGCGCGTTTTACCGACCACGATCCCCCCCCGAATCCCCTTGAGATTCCGGAAGCAGCCGCTGGACCGCGAACAACAGGGCGGCGGTCACCAATATCAAGACGACCCAAAACAAGGGGCCCGTCGCCCCCCGGCCGAGGCCCCACCGACGTTTCAGTTTCTCCTCGGGGCCGACGGGAACGGCGTCTTTTTGGGCGGCCAGGAGCTCGTCGGCCACCATCGCCGCGTCGTAGACCGGGAACGACGCCTCGGGCCGACCGTAATAAAGCCAGAGCGCCCCGGGCGACGATTTGAAGACCAGTTCGTAACTGCGGTAATGGGCCTTGAAAGACCGCACGGTCAAGGGGGCGTTGTCGCCGTTGTCGATTTCCAACACAAGGGTGTCCCCCCGGGGCGCCTCGACCAGGGTCAACACCAAACGGTCCGTCCCGCCGGCGCGGCGCCATGGGGTTTGGGCCAGGGTCATCGCCCAGGGTTGACCGTTGGGGGTGGTGCGGTTCTCAATGACCCGCAGCGGCCGTTGAAAGAGCGTCTCGGCCGCGTTCAGTTCGATGTGTGTGATCGGCATGCCCTCGAAGGGGAGACGGATTTCCCAACGGCTCGTTTTTTCGGGGGCGTTCTTGGCCGCGACGAGCTCCAAGGCCACGTCGTGGTACCGGCCGGAGCGGTCGTAAACAAAGGGGATTTGCCGCCCGTCCCGCACGAGACGGAGATCGCGGCCGTCGGAGGCCCCGTGCACCAGGGCCGACAGGGGCACTTCCACCTTTTGAACGCCCAGGGTTTTGATTTCCACCGGCGCGCGGTGGCGCCACCCCCCGCCGTCGAAGGGCGCGGCGGGGCCGTCCAACAGCGGCGCCACCTCGGGCGCTTGGTGATCGGGGTTCGCGACCAGGGGCCCCAGGACCGCCGCGGACGGCGCGGTGTCCACCGCGGGCCAATCGTAACGGGGCGCGGGCGCGCCGGGGTGGCCGACGGCCAAGCGCAGAGGACGTCCGTCCGATGAAAAGCGCAGTTCGGTCGGAACGACCCGGGCGGCCACCGACGTCAGTCCCAGGGGCGGCGCGTCGATGTTGGTCACCACCAGCATAATCTCGCGAACGTCCAAACGGCGGTTGACGGGCACGAACAGGGCCTCGGCCCGGGCGCCGTTCGCCTCGGTGCGGTACAGGGTCGTTTCCCCCAGGATTTCCTCAACAATCTGCCGACCGCCGGGGGTTTCAACGCCCGCCCAGCGCCGGGCCACGACGCGGACGCGGCGTTGAAAAAACGCCTCCGGCGTGACGACCGTCAACCCGTCGATAAAGAGGTTGCGGGCGGGAAGGGCCAGGGTCAGGCGGGTCTCAAAAGGGCGCTCCTCACGCGCGGCGACGACCGCCGCGACGGACTCCGTGTCGGGAACGCTGTCCCCCGCCAGTCGCAGGGCCGCCCCGGTAAAAGGCACGGGCGCGCCCCCCCGGTCGTCGACCCGCACGCGAAATTCGCCCAACCGACGGGCCGGAAAAGGCAGTTCCCGGTTCTCGGCCCCGGAGCGGGCGCGAAAAATGGGCCGTGATTTCCAAAGGGTTTTCCAAACGCCGTCCTCCCGAACCTCCAGGGACACCGACTTCAAAAATTCCCCCTCCGGCGACTCCAGCCGCAGGGCGTCGACGGCGGCGTCCGGGGCGCGGCCCGCCAACACCGTCGCCCCCGACTCCAGCCGGGCGTCCAGGCTCTCGACATTCGCCCACCGGGCGGCCGAGCGCGCGGGTTGGTGAATCACGAAGGGCTGTTCCACCCCCTCCGCGTCGAAGACCCGCACGTCGCGCAAATCCGTCGACGCGCGGTCCAGCGCGGCCGCCGGCAGGCGCACCGCGGCGTATCCTTTTGGGGAAGCCTTGAGGTCCGCCCCGTGGGACCAGGCCGACGGCAGCGGGGCCTCGGCCCGGACGGGGGCGACGGCGAAAGCCAAAACCAGAAATCCGAGGGATCGTTTATTCACGGGACGCCTCCTTGGCGCGCGCTTGGTAGTGCTGAAAGAGGAAGGAGCCGAGGATCAGCATGACGGCCAGCCCGGCGAAGGCCGCCGAGCGGAACAGGGTCGTGAGCCGCCAGACATCGTGCAGGTACAGTTTACCGATGGTGACCCCCAGGAGGGCGAGGCCCGACCATTGGGCCGTCTTGAGCCGACGAACAAGCCCGGTCACGATGAGCCCCAAACCGAAGAGGCCCCACCCCAAGGTGTAGGCCAGGTCCTGGGCGAGGGAGCCGCGCAGATTGAACGTCAAAGCCGCGCCTTCGCTAAAAAAATCCGCGATCTCGATGTTGAGGAGCAGGAACAAAAGCCCCGTCCCCAGGGCCGCCAACAGGCCCGGCGCGCGACGTTCCCAGCGGCCCGGCGACGGCGCGGCGGGCCAGAGCCGCGCCGCCAGGAAAGCGCAAAGGGCCGTTGCGCCGTAGGCGTACAAATACCAGTTGAAGAAACGCGCCCCGACCCGCGGGTGATAATCGAAAATGGCCGGGTTCAAGGCCAGACGCGCGAAGGCCACGGCCACGAGACCAAAAGCCCAGGTCTTAAGGCCCGGGTGGGGAATCCGACGGTAAAGCCACAGAAGCGCCACCCCCTCCAACGCCCAGGCGAGGGTGAGCCATTCCTTGTCGAACTGCAGCGGGAATATCAACGTGATGAAAAACAGCGCCACCGCGCCGAAGAGGGCGAGCAGGCTTTGCCGGTGGGGAAAATCCCCGGGGAGGCGCCGGAAAGCCCCCACCAGGGCGATCAAAGACACCGCGGCCCAGGCCGCCGGCAGGAGGCCCCAGCGGCCCGCCGGATCCACCGCCGAAAACGCGTGGTGGTAAAGGAAAAAATGCACGGGGCCGGATAGGGCGGCGCCCATCCAGACGAACCGATTCCGGGCGAACCGCGCGCCGCCCAGAAAGGGCACCAAAAGGAAACCGAGCGCGAAGGCGGTCGTCCAGGCCAGGGTCGGCCATATCGCCGGCGGCGCAAAAGCCGCGACCTGCCAGGCGTATTGAACGAACCCCGCTCCGCCCAGGGCCACGAGCGCCACGGCCGCGACGCTTCGGCCCGCAAACCCCGCGATCCCGAGGAGCAACGCGCTGACGAGGGCCGTCACGCCGAAGAGCGCCGAAGGATCCGCCGGGCGCAGACGCCCCGCCGCCGTGGCGAGCAGGATGTGGGGCAACGCCCCGGCCAACGCCGGGAAAAGGAACCGGCTCTCGGCGGGCCAGCCCCGCGGGGATTCTGTCGCCGGGAGCTGCGCCCGCGCGGACCGCCGCGCCCACCACAACCCCGCTCCGGCGAACACCAGCCCCATGGCCCCGACGACGACCAGCAGTTCGGCCAACCCGCCCGCCGACAAGCGGGGTATCCAGGCGTAAATGGAGAAGAAGGTCAGGACCAACGCCGCCAGAGCCACGGCGAAGAAACCGGTGGCGACCGCCACCCCCAGCGCGATGAGGTTGAGCCCGAACAACACCGGCCACACAAAGACCGACACCGTGAGATCGCTCAACAACCCCGCGGTGAGGGGCAACAGCAGCGCCGCGGGAAAGAGTTGGCTCACCCACCGGCTGCCTTTCGGCGCTCCCCGCCGCTCAAACACCAGGGCGAGGGCGCCGTGCATACCGCCGACCAATAGATAGGCGGCCAAAGCCGCCGGGAGCGTGGCGGCCGTGAGATTGTTTTCCGTCCAAGAGAACAGGATGAGAAACAAAAGAATGCCCGCCGCCGTGTAATAACGGTGCCCCGCCGGTCGCCGCAGGGCCAGAAACGCCGTGGCGGCGTCGGCCCCGAACAGCGCGGCCATCGGGAACGCCGTCGACGGCAAATCCCGCCCGAACCGCCCCAGGAGCGCGCCCGCCATCAGGAGGGCAAAGAGGGGCAGGGCCCCCGCGGCGTGCCCTGTCCAGCGGTCGTCTTTGCCGAGTTTCTCCAATCGGAATTGAGCCGCCGCGAAAAACGCCGTGAACCACAGGCACACCCCGGCGGCCACGTTCACGTTGGCCAATCCCGGGAACTTGTTCCACCATCCCGCCATCACCAGCGCGGTGCCGCCCGCCGCCAAAAACCAAAGGAAACCCCACCCTTTGCGGGCCACCAAGGCCCACAGGCCGACATTAAGGAGCGTGATGTAACCGAAGAGGCCCAGGGGCCGGTCCACGCCCGTGGACACGAGGGGCGGCACCAGAAACCCTCCCAACAACGCCAGGACGGCGATGTAGCGGGAATTCATCCGGGCGGCGAGCAAAAACGACAGGACCGTCACCAGGGTCAGAAACCCGAAGGTTTCAATGGGCCCCAGAAAACCGTAAAGGGCGTGGGCCGAAAAACACACGGCGTAGAGGGAGGCCGCGCCCGCCGCGGCGAGAGTTTGACCGGTGACGTCGTAACGGCCGTGGAGTTTCAATCCCAACAAAACGGCGACGGCGCCCAGAACGAACCCCGCGCCCACGCGCATGACCGGGGTCAGCCAGCCGTTGTCGATGGAGTACTTGGCGAAAAACACGGCCCCCAAAAACAAGGTGAAGCCGCCGATCCAACTCATGAGTTTCACGGCGGTGAAATTCTCCCAATGGATCAGGGGAGGGCGCGGCGCGCGGGGCGGCGGGGGCGGGACGGCCGGGCGCGGGGCGGCGGGTTCCGGCGCGGGGCGGGGTGTCGGCGGGGGCGGCGGGGGCGGGGGCGGCGTTCCCGCGGGCGCCGGAACATTTTCCGCGACGCCGCCGCGGAGGGCGGCGAGGCGTTTTTCCAACCGCCCCAGGCGCACCAGGGCCACAATGGACAAGACCAACGCCGTCACCGGCACCAACAACAGCGCCGCCACCGCCATCACGATGAATTCGCCCATGATTCCGCCCTCCTTAAAATGAAATGCAACCGCTTATTTTTTCAACGCCCGCCAAAGGGATTCCGTCACCGACTCGGTCTCTTGCCGCAAGTCCCGCCCGATGCCCTCCCGGAACCTCACCACGCACAGGCGGATGACCGCCCCGAGCACGATCGACCCGGCGACGTAGGGATCCATGGGACGGAACGCGCCCTTCGCCCGGCCGTCCTTCACCAACTCCAGAACCACATGGCCCGGGTGCTTGAACGTGGCCGGGAATTTGTCCAGCTCGCGGTGCTCCGATAGTATTAAATAGGTGAACAAATCGCGTTCCGATTCAAAGGCTTCGAAGGCCGTCGCGACGAAGGCCCGCAACTGGGCCCGGCCCGGGGCGGCGCGGTTGATCCGCGCCGTTAACTCGTGTGAGAATTCATTTACATGGACGGCGAAGAGGGCGTAGGCCAGATCCTCTTTGCTTTTGAAGTGGCGGTAGAGGGCCCCCTCCGACACCCCGCCCGCGGCGGCGATGTCCTTGATCGTTGTCCCGTCGATACCCTTGGCCACGAACAAACGCACCGCCGCCCGCATCACGCGGGGAAGCACCGTCTTTGTTTTGGCCGCGTCCACGATGAATTTCACAACCCCTCCTTTGTAATGTGAGTGTTCACTTACATTTTAGACCCGAAAGCGGGGTTTGTCAAGAGTCGGCGGGATTAGATTTTGACCGGGAAGGGCGAAACGGCCCCGGGGCGGTCGGTCGCAGAGCTTCCGACACCGGGGGCGGCAGAGCCGCTGACGCGGGGCACCATGGCGATGGCGTCCCAGGGGCAGATCTTGAGGCAAAGCGTGCAGCCGGTGCAGCGGTCGACGTTCACTTCGCAGACGATGAGCGTCGTGGGTAAGGTGATGTCGTTGGAGACTTTGACGATGCAGTCGTCGTGGGGCATGACCGCCATGCAGGCCTCGCACCCGGTGCATCGGTCGGGGGAGATCTCCGCGATGGTGCGGGATTTGCGCGTGGGGGCGGTCGGGGCGGCGCTCATGGGGACATAGTTTAGCCGCTCGGCGCGCCCCTGTCAATTTGACACCCCCCCGCGGCAAAGCTAAAATGCGGCTCTATGCCAAAGCGTACATTTCAACCCCATAAGCGCCGGCGCAAGAAAACCATCGGTTTTCGCGCCCGGATGGCCACGGCCGGTGGGCGCCGCGTTTTAAAGCGGCGCCGTCAAAAGGGCCGCTGGAAACTGAACCCATAAGGTGGACCCGTTGCCCGGAAGGGCGACGGACGCCGTGACCCATCGGACCTTCCGCGCCCACGAGCGCATGAAGGGTCGGGACAATTTCTCCCGGGCCCGGCGGCGCGGCCGTCGGTGGTCCGGCCGTTTTTTGGTCCTCTGGGCTTTTCGCCGGGAGGAGGTTCCTGCCCGGGCGGCGCGTTTGGGCCCCGTGGTGAGCCGCCAACACGGCGGCGCGGCGCAGCGCAACCTTTTCAAGCGCCGTCTGCGGGAAATTTTCCGCCAAAAAAAGCCCCCCCGGGGCTGGGACCTGGTGATCACCGCCAAGCACGGGATCGCGCCTTTCCCCCCCAGCCACCGGGAGATGGAGCGGGACTACACGGCCTTGACCGCGCGCCTGTCGTCGGGAGAAAACGCCGTATGAAGTATTTTTTTGTTGGGCTCATCCGCCTTTACCAATCCCTGGCCTTCGCTTGGAAAGGCCGGTGCCGGTTTTGGCCCACCTGCTCGCACTACGCCGCCGAGGCGTTCGAACGCCACGGCGTCGCGCGCGGCCTGTCCCTCACGGGACGGCGATTGACCCGCTGTCGGCCCTGGGGCGGCCACGGCTACGATCCTGTCCCCTGAGAGACCTTCGTGAAATCCAATTACATCGTCGCCTTCGTCCTTTCTTTCGCCGTCCTGCTCGGCTGGGATTACTTCGTCGTCCGGCCGCGCAAACGCGCCGCCCTGTCCGCCGAAGCCCCGATCACGGCGCCCGCGGCGGCGGGCGCCCCGGCGGCCTCGGCCAACCCCGCGGCCCCGGCCCCGGTGAGAAAAGAAAACCTCGTCGTTTACGAAATCGGCGAGAACCGTCTCTCCATCAACCGCTGGGGCGGCGCCGTGGCGCAGTGGGAAATCCTCGAAGACGGCCGGTGGCTGACCCTGGTGCCCCGGGCGGACATGCCCCAACAGGGGTTGGGAACGTTTCCCGAACTTGAATTCCGCACGGCCCAGGAGGGCGACACCTTGACGCTCACCGCCGCGCGACCCGATGGGTTGCGGGTGGAGAAAACCCTGCGCTTGTCCGACACGCACATCCACACCCTGGGCGTTAAAACCCGCAACGCCGGCAAAGCCGACATCGACGTCAACCTTTCGATCGGCTGGGGACCCGGCATCGAGGCCGGCGACGAGGCCGGCGCGAAGGGCGGCGCGTCGAAGGGCACCCAGCGCGCCATCGTGGCCGAGGGAGACACCGTGCGCCGGGTGAAAGCCGGGGCCTTCACCGGCGATTTCCGCTGGTGGGCGGTGGACGGCCATTACTTCCTGGCCGCCTTCGTTCCCGGACAACCCGGCGCGTCCACGCTGCGGGTGTCCGAGTCCGACGATTATTTCGCGGTCGACCGATCCCGCGTCGAGACCCTGCGCCCCGGCGACGAACGGGGGACGACCCTGACGTTCTACATCGGGCCCAAAATCCTGGCCGATCTCAAGGCCACGGGCCTGGGCCTCGAAAAGTCCGTCAATTTCGGCACCTTCGCGCCCTTGGCGCGGCTCATCCACACAACCCTTCTGACCTTCCACAAGGCGACGAAGAATTTCGGCTGGTCGATCATCCTCCTGACCTTTATCATCCAAGCCTTCGTTTTGCCGCTCACGATCAGCAGCTTCAGGCACGGGCAAAAAATGAAGGCCGTCCAACCGCAAATGAAGCGGCTCCAAGAGCTCTACAAAAACGACGCCCGCCGGTTGAACGTGGAGATGATGGAACTCTACAAGCGCCACGGCCTGCGGTTCATGGGACTGGAAGGCTGCTTGCCGGTGTTTATCCAAATGCCGGTCTTCTTCGCCCTCTACAACGCGCTCCGCAGCACTTACGAACTGCGTCACGCGCCGTGGATCGGGTGGATCAAAGACCTTTCCCTGCACGACCCGTTCTACGTGTTGCCCGTGCTGATGGGCGCGGGAATGTTCTTTCAACAAAAAATGTCCATGGCCAGCATGGACCCGTCCCAACGGCAAATCATGTACATTATGCCCGTCATGTTCACGTTCTTCTTCCTGAAAATGCCCTCGGGGCTCGTGCTCTATTGGTTGACCAGCAGCCTGCTGGGCATCTTGGTCCAGGTGATCCTCACGAAGCGGCACGCCGCGGCGGCCCGGCCGTGAACGATTGGATCGGCGAAGGCCGCACGACCGAAGACGCGGTCGCCCGCGGGCTCGCCCGCTTGAAGTTGCGGCTCGACCAGGTGGAGGTCCAGGAGCTGGGCGAACGACAGAGCGGATTGCTCAGCATGTTCGGTTTTCGCCGTGTCAAAGTGCGCCTGGTGGAAATACCCCGCAAAGGCGTGCGCTTCGACCGCCGCCTGGACGACGAGCGTGGCGACCGTCGCCACGAACACCGGGACGAGCGCGGCGGCCGCGCTTCGGGACGGCGGGACGAACCACGAACCCGTCGGGAATCCCCCGGACCCCAAAAGAGCGAACGGCGCGACGCCCGCCGCGCGGACGGCCGGGGCAAAAACCGTCCCCCGCGCGAAGAGCGCCGGCCGGACCGCGAACCCCGCGAGGCGCGCAAACCCGCCCCGCCCCCGCGGCCCCCCGAACGGCGCGACGCCCCCGCGGCGCCGCGGCCCGCGGTGGCGCCCGAGGTTCTGTTGGGACAATGGAAAGACCTCTTTGGCTGGGACGATCTCACCTGGGAAACCAAATCCGAGGAGGGGAGGGTCGCGTTCCTGCTTCAGACCTCCCGCGCCGCGCGCATCGCCGGCGGGGGCGCCCGGGGCCTGGAGGCCCTGGAATATCTTTTTAACCTCGTCTCCTCCGGGGGCGACCGGGAAAAACCCTGGGTCGCGTTTCGGTTGGAGGGCTTTCCCACCGCCGAAGAGGGTCGCCTGACCGACAAGGCGCTCTTCGCCGCGTTCCAAGTCCGGCGCACGGGGAAACCCTTCCGCATGGACCCCATGCCCCCGGCCCAGCGCCGGTTGATCCACCAAGCCCTGGCCAACCACCCCGACGTGGCGACCGCCTCCGAAGGCGAGGGGGCGAACCGCCGCGTGGTCGTGGTGCCCCGGGGCGGCGCCGCCCCGGACGCCGCGGGCGCGGGCGAGAACCCGACCCCTCCCATCCCGTAACCCTCTTTCCCATGACGGACACCATCGCCGCCATCGCCACCCCCTTGGGCGCGGGCGGGTTGGGCGTGCTTCGCCTGTCGGGACCGTTGGCCGTTTCCATCGCCGACGGCGTGTTTCGGACGAAGACCCCCCTTTCCCAGCCCCCCCCCCGCGGCGCCCGGCTCGGTGAGCTCCACGAGGACGGCGTCGTCCTCGATCAAGCCCTCGCCCTGGTGTTCCGCGCCCCCCGTTCCTACACCGGAGAGGACGTCGTGGAATTTTCCTGCCACGGCGGGCCGGCGGTCTTGCGCGGGATCCTGGATTTGCTTTTGCGGCGGGGCGCCCGGGCGGCCGGCCCGGGCGAATTCACACAGCGGGCTTTCTTAAATGGGAAAATGGACCTGAGCCAGGCGGAAGCCGTGGCCGCCTTGATCGGCGCGCGGTCGGCCGCCCAGGGCCGCCTGGCGCTCAACCACTTGCGCGGGGGGCTCGCCCGCGAAACGCGCCCTTGGCGTGAAAAATTGCTGGCCCTTTTGGCGGCGCTCGAGGCGAACCTCGACTTCGCCGAAGAAGAGGTTCCCGACCTGCCCCGGCAGCGCCTGCGGGAAACGGTCGCCGAAATCGGGGCCGCCTTGGCGGCGTTTTTGGCCGCGGCGCGGGACACCCGCGCCTGGCGGGAAGGTTGGCGCGTGGCCCTGGCCGGGCGGCCCAACGTGGGGAAGTCGTCTTTGTTCAACGCGCTTTTGAAAGCCGACCGGGCCATCGTGACGCCGCTGCCGGGCACGACGCGGGACACCCTGGACGAAGCGGTCGTGTGGGACGGCCTGCCCGTGGTTTTAACGGACACCGCGGGGCTTCGCCGCGCCGAGAACCCCGTCGAACGGGCGGGCCTCGAACGGGCCCGCCGGGCGGCCGAAACCGCGGACGCGGTCCTCTGGGTCGTCGACGCCGCGGCCGAACCCGCGGCGGAGGACCGGGCGGCGTTTCGTCCTCCGACGGAGGGCACGGGGATTTTGGTTTTGAACAAATGCGACCGACCGGTGCCAGAGAACGCGGAAAGCCTCTGGCGCGCTTTCTTGGGCGCGCCGGCGATTCCGGCGGTGCGGGTGTCGGCGGTGACCGGCGCGGGGTTGGCGGACCTGCGCCGCGCGGTGACCGACGGGGCCACCGGCGGGCGGGACCCCCACGAATCGGCGGCCGCCCTCAACGCCCGCCAGACGCAGCTCCTCCGCGACGCGGAGGCCGCCCTGGGCCGCGCGGCGGCCGATCCGGGTCCGGACGAGGCCGTGGCCCTGGACCTGCGCGAGGCGCTCGCGCGCTTAAACGAAATCACGGGGGACGGCGCCCCCGACGAGGTGATCCATGCGGTTTTTTCGAATTTTTGCATCGGCAAGTAAAAGCCTCCTCTTGGCCGGACTGCTCGGTCAAGCGGCCGCGACGGCCCGCGCGGCCGGTCGAACGCCCCCGCCTTTCACCGTCGAACCCTCCACCGTCACCGCGGGGCGCACTTTTTCGGTGGTGGTGAAAAACCGGCGTCCGCCCCCCGCGGCGCGGTTGCGCTACGACGGCAACGCCGCGCGGTTCTACGAAATCGCACCCCGCACCTGGCGCGCCTTGATGGGCGTCAAACCCACCGATTCGGGCGGCGTGCGGATCGCCACGGTGACATGGCGCGGGAAACACGCCCCCATCGCGATCGTGCGGGTGGTCCCCGGGAACTATCCCGTCAGCCGTATCCGCCTGGCCCCCGCGCGGGACCGCCTATACACCTCCGGCGCCGTCGGGCGCGACGCCGAGCGGGTGGCGGCCTATTACAAGGAGCCCGGATTGACGGAGCGCCGGTGGAACGCGGCCTTCCTCACGCCGTCCACGGGCGTCATCACCACGGTTTTCGGCGCCCGGCGCCAATACGGCGATCGCCCGGCCACCAGCCCCCATTCGGGAACCGACATCGCCAACAAAGCGGGCACGCCCATCGTCGCCCCCGCGGCGGCGCGCGTCGTTTTCGCCGAGTGGCTGGAAAGTTTCGGACACACGGTTCTCCTCGACCACGGCCAGGGGGTGTTCACTTACTACATCCACATGAAGGAGCGGCTGGTTCAAAAGGGGCAGGAGGTTCAAACCGCCCAACCCATCGGGCGGATGGGCGCCGAGGGCGTGGCCACGGGCCCGCACCTGCATTGGTCCATGGTGGTCTCGGGAGAAAAAGTCGACCCCTTTGAGTGGACGGAACGGTTCGTCCCATGAACCCCCACTCCCACACCCACAGGGACACCGACCGGCGGCCCCGGGCGGCGCTCGCCTTCGCCGTGACGCTCACGGGCCTCGTGTTTGTGGCCGAACTGTGGGGCGGCCTGCGGAGCGGCTCCCTGGCCCTCCTGTCCGACGCCGGGCACATGTTGATGGATTTCCTGGGGTTGGTCATCACGCTGGTCGCGCTCCGCCTGTCGGCCCGCCCGGCCTCCGACCGCCGCACCTTCGGCTGGCACCGCGTGGAAGTGTTGGCGGCGGCGGTGAACGGCCTTTTGGTTTCCGCCCTCGCGGGAGGCCTTTTGTGGGAATCCGCGTTGCGGTTGCGGCAACCCGTCCTGCCCCGACTTCCCCCCATGATCGGCGTGGCCGTCCTCGGGCTCGTGGCCAACCTGTGGGTCGCGGCGCGGTTGCGGGGCGCGGCCCGGCACGACTTGAATTTGCGCGGGGCGTTTCTGCACGTCACCTCCGACGCCCTCGCCAGCGTGGGCGTCATCGGGGCGGGTCTGGTCATGGCGGCCACGGGCTGGGCGGTGCTCGATCCCTTGATCGGGATCGGCATCGCCGGTGCCATCCTCTTTAACGCCTTCCGGCTCCTGCGGGAAGCCTTGAATTTGCTCCTGGAAGGGGTGCCCCGGCATCTTCGCCTCGACGAGGTGCTGGCGGCGGTCAAGGCGGTGCCGGGGGTGGTCGATCTCTCCGACGCCCACCTGTGGGGGCTCTGTTCCCACATGGTCAGCCTGTCGGCCCACATCACGGTGGACCCGGCCCGGTGGGACGATCAACCCCGGCTGCAAAATGAAATCGCCGCCCGACTGCGGGACCGGTTCGGCATCGGCCACGTGACTCTCCAAATGGAGAACCGCGCCTGGACGCGCCCGTAGTCCCCCGCCGGGCCGTCGCGGCCTGGGCCCTGTACGATTTCGCCAATTCCGGTTTCGCCGCCACGGTGTTGGCCGTGGTCTTCAATGTTTACTTCGCCCAGCGGGTGGTGCCCCCCGAAGGGATTTCAATCGCGGGCCACGTCCTGCGGGGGCCGTTCCTTTGGGGCGCGGCGGTGGCCCTCTCCACCTTCGTGATATTCGTCCTCGCGCCCCTTCTGGGCGCTGTCGCCGACCTGGCCGGTCGAAAAAAATCCTTCCTCGCCTTTTTCTGGACCCTCGGCGTGCTCGCCACGTCGGGTCTCGTGTTCGTCACCCCGGGCCGCGTGGGGCTGGCCATGGCGCTGTTCGGCCTCGCCAACATCGGCTTCGCGGGCGGCAACATTTTCTACAACGCGTTCCTGCCGGAGTTGGCGCCGCCGTCGCGGCAGGGCCGCGTTTCGGGCCTCGGTTGGGCGGTGGGGTACTTGGGGAGCTTCCTCTGCCTGGGGCTGAATCTTTTGCTCATCCGTTTTCCGGAAAAATTCTTTTTGTCCCCCGCCAACGACGAACCCGTCCGGGCGGGGCTCCTGGCCGTCGGGATCTGGTGGGGCCTGTTCGGCTGGCCGCTCCTGGTTTGGGGACCGCGCGACCGCCCGCTCGACACCCGATCGCCCGGGACCTGGGCCCGCCGGGGGTGGGCGCGTTTGGTCCGCACCGGGAAGGACCTTGGACGGCATCGCAACCTCTTGGTGTTCATGGGGGCTTTCGCCCTCTACAACGACGGCATCGAAACCCTCATTCTGACCGCCTCGCTCGTCGGCGCCGGGCTCCTGGGCATGACCCCGGGGGAACTGATCCTCTGTTTTCTCATGATCCAGGCGGTGGCCTTCGCGGGGGCGCTCCTGCTGGGTCGCTGGGCGGACCGGGTGGGATCCAAACGGGTGATCCTTCTCACGTTGGCGGTCTACGTCGGGGTTTTGCTCAAAGCCTATTTTTTGGAGAGCAAAAACGAATTTTGGGCGTTGGGGGCGGTGTTGGGTTTCGTGTTGGGGGGCAGTCAGGCGGCGAGCCGTTCCCTCATGAGCCGCCTTGTGCCGCCGGGGCAGACCGCGGAATTCTTTTCGTTTTACGGAATCGTGGCGAAGTTCACGGCCATCGCGGGACCGCTGGTGTTCGGCGTCGCCGCCCAGGCCTGGGGACTGCGGGCCGCGACGCTCTCGTTGTTGCCTTTTTTCGTTCTCGGGGGGGCCTTGCTTACGTTCGTGCGGGACGGCGCGCCGCCGCCAGCTCGCTGACGGGCGGCTGGCCCGGGGCCAGCGGTTTGCGGACATAACCGAAAGTCATCAAAGACCCCGACACAAAACCGTTCGCCCGCGCGGCCCGGCCCAGGGGCCCCATGGGGATGAACACCTTCCGTCGAAAATTCCCGTTTTTACAAAAGGCCATGAGGCGGTCCACGTCGGCGGCGCGCGCGGCCCGGCACGCCACCTTGACGATGTCCCCGCCCAGCCGGCGCGCCTTGGTGAGCCAGCGGGCCAGCGTGGCGTTGTCGGGCGTGCGCTTGAAGTCGTGCGCGGACAGGATGACGAACTTTTTGCGTTTGTGGGCTTCGAAGACGACGTGGCTGTTGATGTCGTCGGCCCCGAGTTCAACGTCCACGCCGTCCACTTCCGAAAGGGCGGCGCGGATCAGGGCCAGGCGGTCCTGTTCGCGGAATTTTTTGGAGAGCCCTCCGCCTTCCTCCCCCCGGCGCAGCGTCAGCAGGATATTCCGGCGGGAGGCGGCCCGGGCGGCCCGAATCAGCGCGCGAAGCGCCAGGGGCTTGCACTGGGCGCGGCCGAACAGGTCGGCGCGCACTTCGATGACGTCGGCGCCCTCCTGGGCCGCCCGACGCGCGTCGGATTCCAACCGGGCGGCGTCGCCCAAACTGGCGACCACCAAAGGGCGGCGGCCGAGTCCGGCCGGAAGATGTCGCGCGCTCATCGTGCGTTAAGAATAAAGCAATGCCGAAGAAAAATCAATGGGCAGTTGCGCCTTCGGGCAACCGGTAGAGCCGGCGCGCGTTGCGGGTGGTCGCGGCGGCGACGTCCTCCGGCGGCGCGCCGAGGAGCGCCGACAGGGCGGCCGCCACCGCGGGGACGTGGGCGGGTTCGTTGCGTTTCCCCCGGTGGGACTGGGGCGGCAGGTAAGGGCAATCCGTCTCCAGGACCAGCGCGGTCAACGGCACGGTGGCGATCATGGCCCGCAGGGCGGCGGCCTTGGGGTAGGTGATCGGCGCGTCCACGCCGATCAGGAACCCCCGCTCCACGAAGCGCCGCGCGTTGTCGATCGTCCCCTGGAAACAATGGGCCACGCCGACGGGCGCGGGCCCTTGGGACGCGCCGACCGCGTCGAGGACGTCCAACACGTCCCGCTGGGCGCGCTCCTCCCCCGCGGCGTCGCGGCAGTGGAGGACCAACGGTTTGCCGGCCTCCAGCGCCGCGCGCGCCAACGCGGCGAAGACGCGCCGCTGAACCTCCGGCGCGGGGTCCGGGCGATGGTAATCCAGGCCGATTTCCCCGACCCCGACGCAGGCCGGGTGGCTCAACGCCGCGCGCAGCCGCGCCACCAGCCCCTCGTCCGCTTGGCCCGCGTAATAGGGGTGAAAACCGGCGCACCAAAACACGACCCCCGGGAAGCGGTCCGCGAGGGCCCGGGCCTTGGGCCACCGGGGCTCTTCCTCGCCGATCTCCACCACGACGCCCACGCCGGCCTCCCGGGCCCGGCGGAGAACGTCGTCGCGGTCGGCGTCGAAAGCGGCGTCGGCCAGATGGGCGTGCGTGTCGATCAGGGTCACGAATCTTTTCGAGGGAAGAGGGGCGCGCCTTTGGCGATCCGTTGGCCCGGCGCGAAGGCGACGCGGCCGTCGGTCAAAAGGGCCCGGGCGCCGTCGGCGAGCGGGGCGGGTTCCCCCAATTGGCGCCAAATCTCGACGGTGATCGTCGGCATGAAGGCGTGGAGCCCGACGGCGGCGGCCTTGAGGGCCCGGGCCATTTCGCTCAAGACCCGTTGGGCCCGGGGCCCGTCGGTTTTCACCAGCTTCCAGGGCGCGGTGTCCTCGGCGTACTTGTTCGCCCGGGCGACGAGCGCGGCGATGTGTTCCAAGGCTTCGTGGAAGGCCAATCCGTCGATGGCCTCCCCGATGTCCCTCGCCCAGCCGCGGGCGTCGGCGGGCAGGAGGTCCTGGGTGCCTTCCGCCAACGCGCCGCCGTAATTCTTTTCCAGCAACGTCAGCACCCGGTTGAGCAGGTTGCCGAGGCCGTTGGCCAACTCGGCGTTGTAGCGGCCGAGCAGGGCCTTTTCGGAAAAATCGCCGTCGCCGCCGAAAGGCACCTCGCGGAGCAGGAAATACCGGAAGGCGTCGACGCCGTAGCGGTCCACCATGACGTGCGGGTCGACCACGTTGCCCCGGGACTTGGACATTTTCTCCCCTTCGACGGTCCACCAGCCGTGGGCGAACACGCTCCGGGGCAATTCCACGCCCAGCGCCATGAGCATGGCGGGCCAAATCACGGCGTGGAACCGGAAGATCTCCTTGCCCACCAGATGCACGTTGACCGGCCAAAATTCCTTGAAGAGGGCGCCGCCGCCGTCGGGATGGTAGCCGAGGGCGGTGATGTAGTTCGTGAGCGCGTCGATCCACACGTAGATCGTGTGCTTCGGGTTGGCGGGAACGGGAATGCCCCAGGACACCTTGGTCCGGCTCACGGACAGGTCGCGCAGGCCCCCTTTGACGAATTGCACGATCTCGGGCGCGCGGAACCGCGGGCGCAGGAAACCGGGGTCCTTCTCGTAGTGGGCCAGCAAACGGTCCTGGTACTTCGAGAGGCGGAAGAAGTAACTCTCCTCGGTGAGTTTCTCCACGGGGCGGGCGCAGGTGGGGCATTTTCCGTCCACCAAATCGCCCTCGGCCCAAAAGGTTTCGTCCGGCACGCAGTAAAGCCCCTCGTAGGACCCGAGGTAAATGTCCCCCTGTTTCAACAGCTTTTCAAATATGGCCTGGGCCACGCGCTTGTGCCGGTCCTCGGAGGTGCGGATAAAATCGTCGGGGGTGATCCCCAGGCGGTCCCAGAGCGCCCGAAACTTCCCCACGACCCCGTCGAGATAGGCCGCCGGGGTCTGGCCCGCCGCGGCCGCGGCCTGGGCGATTTTGGAACCGTGCTCGTCGGTGCCGGTCAAGAAATACGTCCGGGTTCCGCCCAGGCGTTTCCAGCGCGCGAGCACGTCGGCGGCGATGGTGGTGTAGGCGTGCCCGATGTGGGGCACGTCGTTGGCGTAGTAAATGGGCGTGGTCAAGTAATAGGGGTTCATGAAATCTCTCCCCGCCGTTTGGCGGCGCGACGCAAGTGAAGCAACAGGTGTTGGACCGTCAGCGACACGGCGGCGTTTTGCCGCAGGCGCGTCAATGCGGAAAAAACCCGGCGGAGGTCCTCCGGGCCGCGCGTCCCCGCCCGCGCGTCGGCCTGGCATTGGGCCAGCACGCCTTCCAAGAACCGCTCGGCGCCCCCCCGGCCGAGACGCGGGTTTTGAAACCCCTCCCCCCAGGCCAGCAACTCGCTCAAGGGGGCGTTCTCCCAATCGAAACGCAACCCTTCGGCCGCGTCCAAGAGCGTTCGGGCCTTCAACACCGACCCCTCGGCCCCGCGCACCGCCCGCGCCAGATCGTCGCCCGTGGCGTCCAACCGGTCGCCCGTCAAGATCCGGGTGAGGGCTTCCACCGACAGGGGCGAAAACCGCACCCGCTGGCAACGGGACCGCAGTGTGGGCAAAAGGGCGCCCGCCTCTTCGGTGATCAGCACGAGGTGGGTGCCCGGCGGCGGTTCCTCCACCAATTTCAAAAGGGCGTGGGCGGCCGCCTCCACCAACGCGTCGGCCGGCGTGATGACGGCGACCTTGACACGACCCTCCATCGGCTTCAGCCGGAGCGCCGATTCCGCGCGTCGGACGGTGTCGATTTTGAGGCTGCGTTGCTTCTCCGGCTCTTCCTTGAGGAGGGCGGCCTGGTAGGCGAAATCCACCCACAACAGATCGGGGGGGGCTCCCCCCTCGGCCTTCCGGCAGGAGGGGCATTCCCCGCAGGGCGCGGCGGGCGCGCGCGGGGCGGCGCAGAGGAGCGCCGTGGCGAGGGCCCGGGCGGCGGTTTTTTTCCCCACGCCGGCCGGTCCCGAAAAATGTAGGCGTGGGGAACCCGTCCGGCTTCCAAAGCGGCGGTCAAAAGCCCCACGGCCGCGTCCTGGCCTTGTAGAGACCGGAACACATCGCCCCCGAGGCTCATCGGCGGGCCCGCAGGCGGCGCTCGACTTCGCCCAACACGCGCGCGTGGATTTTTTCGATGGGGTCCCCCCAGGGCACCACGCGGACCCGGCGGGGCTCTCGGCGGGCCAACGCCAAGTACCCGCGTCGCACCCGCTCGTGAAAAAGGGGCGATTCCCGTTCCATGCGGTCCCCCCCGCGGGACCGCCCCGCGCGGCGGGCCAATTTCTTGCCGAGCCGTCGGGCGACGCGCAGGCCGCGCCGCACCGGCACGTCCAGGAGGAAAGTGAGATCGGGGGCGAGGCCTCCGGTGGCGACGCGGTTCAACCGACGAATGTCGGCCAAGGGCAGGCCGCGGCCGGAGCCTTGGTAGGCCTCGGTCGCGTCGGTGTAGCGTTCACAGACAACCACGGCCCCGCGCGCCAGGGCGGGCCGAACCACCTCGAACAGATGCTGGGCGCGGGCGGCTTCGTAGAGGAGGAGTTCGGTCAGGGGCGCCACGCGGCCGCCCGGCGTCAACAACACGCGCCGCACCGCTTCCGCGATGGCCGTGCCGCCGGGTTCCCGGGTGTGGACAGGGCGCAGGCCCCGGCGGCGCAGGGCCGCGACCAAGCGACGGGCCTGGGTGGACTTGCCGCTCCCTTCCCCGCCTTCAAAGGTGATGAAAAATCCCCGTTTCACGACGGAGATTCAACCATTTCCAGGGGCGGGGGTCAAAGCGGGGGGACCGCGCCGGGAGGCGCGGGCCGGATCAGGGCCAGGCGACGGCGCTCGGCGCGGTCTCGTCCCAGGAGAGGCGGGACAGCACCACATTCAAAATCGGGAGCCCCGCGCTGACGTCCTCATAGAAAACCAACGCCCGTTCCGTGACCGCCGCCCCCACGGTCGTGTTGCCCACCACCCAGATCGTGCCCGCCAGGTCGGCGATGTTGTTCAAGGCGAAATTGCCGCCGATGTAAACAAAACCGCGGACGCCGACGTCGGTGTTCCCCGCGGGGGGCCCCCCCGTCCATGTTTGGGCCCCGTGGTTGAAGGTCGCGTTGTTGGTCCGAAAACCGGCGTCACCCGGGTATTGGCTGTTCGCGGCGGTGTCGCTGAAAGCGTATTCGCGCCAGGCGGTGGCCGGGATGGGCCCGGTGTAGGTATAGTTGTCCCCGGAGGCGATGGTGAAGTTCCCCCGGACGATCAGAGTCCCGTACAAGCCGAGGCGGTGCCCGCCTCCCGACGTCAAATCGCCGGTCAAAATGAGGTTGTTGTCGTAGTACCAGATCCGGTTGCTTTGCCCCAGGGGGTGGTGCATGGAATCGAAGAAATGGGGCTGCCCGGAATGGGCCGCCCAGTTGTTGGCCGCGGCTTCGCACCGACCGTGCCCCCCCCAGCCGATGCATTTCCCGGCGCCGGAGGCGCCCGCCGTCGTGAAGTAGTTGAGCGTGCCGTTGCTCGTGGCCGAGGCCCGCATTGTCACGAAATCCAGGAGAGGGAGATCCGGCACGGCGTAATCGGACCACCATTCAAGGTTGTCCGTGTTGGGGGGGGGCATCCCGTTCACGTCCCGGGCGGGGGCCACGGAGGACGATACCACCTGCTTGGACAATTTCCGGGGAAACCGGTCGGCCGCGGCGGCGCCCGACAACGCGATGTTGCCGTGGGCGAGGATCGGGCCCCAATGGGCTTCGAACTGCGCGCCGATGTTGATCGCTCCCCCGGACAGCATGGGGCCCGGCAAAGCTTTGTTCTCAAACACCGCGCGGAGGGCGCGGGTTTGTCGGGTGAGGCCGTCCCGGCCCTCGGCGGTCACCGTCACCTGCCCGACGGCCGGTCCCGTGGCGAACCGGATCCGGTACACGCCCCCCTCGATGTCCGTGTAGACCGTGTCGAAATTGTACCCCGCCTGGACTGTGCCCACGACGGCCTGGGCCCAGCAGGAAGTGGAACTCTTTAATTTCCACATGCCCCGATCGACGGCCGCGTCGGCCAAGTTGAACGCGACGGTGGATTTCTGTTGTTTGACGGACCAACGGGCCTCTTGGCGCGACCATTGGACCATCAACGGGACCACGAGGAGGAGAACCGACATCACCAGGATCGCGCCCACGAGCACTTGCCCCGCGGGGCGAGCGCCCGAAGGGAGGCCGCGGGCCGAGGGGACGTCACGTCCGGTTCGTTGAATGGGCATCGGAACCTCCTTTCTCGAAGTATATCCCCGGCCGGGGGGTGTGTCAAGAATCGGCCCCGTCGCGGGCCTTTTCGGGCGGATCAACAACACGGGTCCCTCCCGGACCCCAACGCCGGCGGGCCGGCCGGGGCGTGCCCGCGGGGGTTCAGTTCATGACCCGAACGCGTTCGGAAGCGACGTGCAACGCCTTTGTTTTTCCCTCGTAGGTTCCCTTCTCGAAAGTCAGCGACACGGAGATGATCGACATGTCGTTCGAACGCGGGAAATAAAACGACATGAAACGCACGTTCGTGGAGAGGGCTTTCGTTCCGGCGCTGCTGGTGTGCCGCAGTTGATTGCCGCTCTGGAAGAACGTGTGCGAGGCGCCGTTGATCGTCGTGAACCGGAGCCGGGAATAAAAGGGCTGGTTCGCGTCGGCCCGGTCAATGACGAGGGTGTTCGACTGGGCCTGGCGGAGCGCTTTGGTGATGGTTTCCATGACCTGGCGGGCGTCGCGTTGGATCTCGACCTTCGCGCGGGTCAGCAAAAAGAAACGGGTTGACTGAACCATCAGCGGGGCGGCCATCAAGGCGACCAGCGCCAGGATGGAGGCCGTCATCATCAGCTCCACCAAAGTGTATCCCGTGGGGGGTCGGGGCCGTCGTCGGGAACGTGTCATCGGGGGCTCGGGCTCACCAGTCGAAACCGATGCCCGACCTCGTTTGGCCGGGCTCCACGGACAGGTTCGTCGAACTCTTGACCACCGTGGTCCAAACCGATCCGTTCCAGGTCGGGTAAAAAGCGTATACGTTGTACGGCGGGTTGGTGCTGCCCCGGACTTCCAAGAAATAAGATCCCGATTCAAGGGAGCTGGCGACGTAGTAGCCGGCCCCCAGGAGGGTCATCGTGCTCAAAGACGGCGGGTTAACGATGGTGGCCGTGGAGGCCACGACCAACACCCCCGTCCGCAGAACATCCCCGCCGGCGGTCACCCCCCCCGTGATGAACCCGGAGGCCCCCGAGACGGTGTAGGTGGAGACGAAACGGGACACCCCCACGACCACCGCCGTCGATACCGACGCGGGAGCGGCGGCCTCTCCCGAAGAGGTCTGCGGCTCGACCAGGTAAGTCCCCGTGGACATGTTCGTCATGCGAAAACGGCCGTCCGCGCCGGACACGGCGGTGGCTTCCACAAGACCGAGACCGTTCGTGGCCGTCACCGCGATCCCCGGCAGGGGGTTCGTGCCGTCCCGGGAAACGAACCCGTTCAATCCTCCCCCTTGGGAAAGGACAAAATCCACCCCCGATGTGATCTGGCCCGCGTTCACGGTCACCCCCGGTTGGACGGCGCTCACGTAGTTCGCGTTGGCGTTGTTGGGATTGGCGGTCAGGTCATAAACCCCCGGGATGGTCCTCAGGAAATATCGGTACGGAAACAGATTGGAAGCCGTGACGGTGTTGATGTTGTTGGTCACCTGAATGCCCGGGGCGATGCCTGTGCCGCCTGTGTTGAGGACCCGACCCAGGACCCAGCCGTCCGTGGTGGTGGTGGTCAGGAAAACGTGGGAGTACCCCGCGTTTTGCCAGGGCGGAACCGTCGAGGCGTCGGGGATGGGGATGTCCCCCGCGCCGACGGGGACGACCACGTTGTCGATTTGCTGGAACCGGGTGCCGAAACCGAGATAAACGGACCACGTCCCCGTGGCGACGTTCAAAAGGTAATACCGCCCGGCCCACGCGTTCGTCACCCCGTTGGTGTAAAACTCCCATTCGACGGCGTCCGGGGCGGAGAGGCCGTCGGTGCAGGAAACGGTTCCACCGATGGGCGGCGTGCCGGACAGGACGGTCTGGGTGGAACTGGCCGTGGTCCGCGGTGTGTACATCGCCCCGCCGGCGTGGACGGTCGTCCAGAAATCGTAGATATTGTAATTCATATCGTAGGCGCGCCCCAGGACGGCGCTCGCGCCGTCGGTGCTCGACAGGCGTGTGTATTGTTCGTTGTTTTGCAAACCGGTCCATTGACTGATGGGAATGGACTCGTAATCCGCGGGCGAGAACCCGGCCCCGCCGCCCTCCCAGCCCAGCGTGTCGAGGGTGGCGCCGGTCCCCGTGTTCACAAGACGGAGGTGGCCCGCCCCCTCCTGGGCGCCGTCGGTGTCGATGGGAATGATGTTAAAATCCTCCGCCCCCGGGGTCGTGTCGAAATAGGGGAAATTCGTGTCGTTCGCTCCCCCCACCGTGGCGTCCCAAACGGCGTCCGGGTTGACGTTCACGCCGTTGACGACAACCGGGCCGGTGTTGGCGAAAAGGTAGTACCCGCCGGGCGCGATGGTGGCCGGGCTCCCGGCGAAATTGATGGCGATGTCCCGCTCCGGACCGATCCAGGCGAGGGGCCGGAATTTCAAACCGATGTTTCCGGAAACCGTCCAAGTGAAAGTCGTCGGGTTGAAGATTTCCACGTATTCGCCCCTGATGCCGGACGGAAGGGACGTCGGCACCTGGCCCATCACCTGGCTGATGACGAGATGGTCCGTCACCCAGGCCCACCCCGTCAAGGTGCGCGTCGCCATGGGGCTCAAAGAGACGTTTTGGGTGACCGCCGCGTTGGCCGGAACCGATACGGAAACCGTCTTCGAAAAGAACCCGGGGGCTGTGACGAAAAGGTTGTAATTCCCGGGGAAAAGATTGATCTCGTAGTCACCGGTGGCGTTGGTGGTGTCCACAAAACCCGTGTTTTCGCTCACCACCACGCTTCCGCCGGGAATGGCCGCGGCGGTTGACGCGTTGGTCAGCTTTCCCCGAAGAATGCTGTTGGTCATCACCGCGTCGGGGTTGGACAGGACGTTCCGCGTCTCCACCTTACGGACATCCTGACCCTGGTTCCAAACGGTGGTGACCGTCAAGAGCTTCATCCCCGTGTCGGACGAGGTGGGGGCCAAGGTGGTGATATTCCCGGACACTTCCTGGGCGATATCGAGGTTTGTCAACCGGGTGAAGGTAATTCCCCCCTCAAGAACCGTCTCTGGAGGGAAATAGCTGGTGTCATAGGGGACCGGGGTGGAAAAGCGCAAGTCGAAGACGGGGGCCGTCGTCACCATCACCCGGTAATAATTCTTCTGCTTGAGGATCTGGACTTGCTCTTGGCAGAGGTTGGCGGCGAGCGAACGGGCTTTGGCGTTTTGAACACCCCGGGCGATACCCCCAAACACGCCAAAGAAACTCAAAGCCCCCACGGAAAGAAGAGACAAGGCCACCAACATTTCGACCAAGGAGAGGCCCCGGTTCGCTGGCGAGGTTTTTTTGGAATAAAAGGGGATTTTCGCTTTTTTCATTCCTCCTCCTTTTGCCGTTGTCGACCGGGATCCTGGGTGCTGGATTCAATCAAGCCTAAACCCGGATTCCTGAGGTGTCAAGGGTTATCAATACAACTGTTGCTGTTCATCCATTTTGAATCGGGAGGTGCCCCGGTCCGGTGGCTAAATCGGGGGGTTCGGCCGACCGCTCGGCCCTTTGGAAAAACCCTTTGTTATGTATCCTGGGTCAAAGGGGCGTCGGCCTCGGAAAGGGGGGCCGCCGCCGCTCCACAAGCATCAATAGGTCACGTGTTCTGATTTTTACGATTTTGACCGGGCGTTTGCGGTCCATCGGAAGGGGGAATGGGGGGTGGGGGGAGATGGGTTTCCCGTGGGCGGTCCACGGCTCCCGCGGGAGCGGGAGGGGGTGTCCAGGGCGCGGGTTCAAAGGAGTGCCTCGCGGACGGGGCCGACTGTGGAGAAGCGGGGCCGGGTCTCGCCGGCCGCGTTTGAACCACCGCCGGGCGGGCTTCCTCTTTTTTCCCACACCGGGAAAAGGCGATGATCATAAATATGGCCGCGAGCGCGAAATAGAGTGTTTTCATCCTTTGCCTCCGATCCTGGCCCCTTTATGGACACCGGGCGCCGATATGTTTTGAGCATAATCCGAACCACCCCGGCTGTCAAGGGACGCGGTGGGCGGGAAACGAACCCGCGCTTTTTTCTTCGCTTCCATCGGGCCGTCATTCACCCCAAAACCTCAACGATGCGGTGAGAGGCGCGGCCGTCCCCGTACGGATTGACTGTCCGAGCCATCCTTTGGTAAAGCCGCCGGTCGTCCAATAGATCATAGACAGAGCGTCTCACCCCGGCCCGATCGACCCCCGCCAACCGCGCCGTTCCGGCCTTGATGCCCTCGGGCCGCTCCGTCACGGTGCGCAACACCAGAACCGGCTTGCCGAGGCTCGGCGCCTCTTCCTGCAAGCCCCCGGAATCGGTCAGGACGAAAAGGCAGCGGCGCATCAAATGGATCATCGGCGCGTAGTCGAGGGGGGCCGCCAGGGCGATGTTGGGTTCCCGACCCAAAATCCGTCGGGCGGGTTCCGCCACGTTCGGGTTGGGATGGACCGGATAGACGAAGCCCAACGCCGGTCGGGCGCGCGCCACATCGCGGATCGCCAAAAAAATCTGTTCCAACGGATCGCCAAAATTTTCCCGCCGGTGGGCCGTGACCAAAACGAAGGGGCCCTCCGCCCGGCGGGCGACGACCGGAGGCAGTTTCGGGGCGGTCGCTCCCAGACGGCGGAGGGCCCAGCGCAAGGCGTCGATGCCGGTGTTGCCCGTGACGAACACCCGTCGACCGTCGACGCCTTCGCGCAGCAATTGACGCCGGGCCAGGGGCGTGGGGGCGAAATGCCAACGCGCGAGGGCGTCGGTCAATCGGCGGTTCGTCTCCTCGGGAAACGGGTTGAGCGGGTCCCCGGATCGGAGCCCCGCCTCCACGTGCCCGACGGGGATCTGTTGGTAATGGGCCGCCAGGGCGGCCGCCAGGGTGGTCGTGGTGTCGCCGTGGACCAACACCGCGTCGGGACTCTCCCGACGGAACACCGGCTCGAGACCGGTCAAAACCCGGGTGGTGACGTCGGTCAAGGATTGGCCGGGGCGCATGAGGTCGAGGTCGTGGTGGGCGCGCAGTCCGAAAAACCGCAGCGCTTGGTCCAACAGCCCCCGGTGCTGGGCCGTGACCACGAGGCGGACGGCGTATCGCGCGGGGCGGCGGGCCAGGGCCAGGGCCACCGGGGCCATCTTGATGGCCTCCGGCCGGGTGCCGAACACCAGAAGAATTTTTTTCTTCACACGCGCCCCCGGAAAAAAGTGAGCAACAGCGCCGCCGAAGACAAAAGCAGCGTGATGACGTAGACCAAAAGCACGACCTCCCGCTGGGTCCACCCCAACGCCAGGAGCCGGTGGTGAAAATGCCCTTTGTCGGCGGTCATCAACCCGGCGCCCCGCCGCCAGCGACGGACGAGCGCCGCCGCCACGTCGGCCACGGGCAGGGCGACCACCAGCACGGGGATGAGGAACGCCAACACCGCGCTGGTTTTGAGGGTGCCGATCACGCTCACCGCCCCCAGAAAAAATCCGAGGAACAACGCGCCCCCGTCCCCCATGAACACCCGGGCCGGGTGGAAATTATAAATCAGAAACGCGAGCGCCGAGCCCGCCAGGGCGGCCGCCAGGACGCCGGCCAACTTCAATTGTTTCGCGTAGAGCAGGACTTGGGTGTCCGCCTGAAGGAGCGCGACGAAGAAAAACGTCCCCGCGGCGATGGCCACCAACCCCGCCGCCAAACCGTCCAGCCCGTCGGTCAGGTTGATGGCGTTCATGAACCCGAGAAGCCAGAACAACGTGACGGCTTGGGAGAGAAGAAGCGGGAAGGCGACAAACCCCAACCCGGGCAGGGCCAACCCGGCCACGCGGACGCCGTACATCATGGCCACGTAGGCCGCGACGGTTTGCGCCAGGAATTTCACCGCCGGCGACAGGGAGCGGCGATCGTCCCACATGCCGATTCCGGCGCATATCAACCCGCCCAGAAGCAGGCCGAAAAACTGCGCGCGCAACCCCAAGACCCCCACCACTTCGCCGTTCTCGACGATTTTGTGACGGAAAGCCAACAGGGTTCGGAAACGGGGGTCCAGGGCGGCGACACCCAACAGCGCCAGCAACGTGCCCCCGGCGATGGCCCCCCCGCCCCAACGGGGAATGGGGTGGGCGTGCACTTTGCGGGGGTCCGGCCGGTCCAAGACGCCCCAACGACGCGAAAGGCCGATGAAAAAAGGCACCAACCCCGCCGTGGCCGCGAAGGCCAAGACAAACCCGACGAGGGAGGCGCGGATCACCGGGAATCGCTCATTTCATTTTCAATCGGTGGGCGTACAACGGGAACTTTTTGCAGAGGCCGCGCACGGCCCTGTGAATTTCGGCCAGGCGCTTCGGGGCCCCGCGGTGTTCGACGGCGTCGTTGATCCAGCCGGCGATGAGGTTCATTTCTTTCTCCTTCATGCCGCGCGTGGTGAGCGCCGGGGTGCCGAGGCGCACGCCGGAGGTGATGAAAGGTTTTTCGGGGTCGAAGGGGATCGTGTTTTTGTTGACGGTGATGCCCGCCGCGCCGAGGGCGATTTCCGCGTCCTTGCCGGTGATGGTCTTGGGGCGCAGGTCGAGGGACAGCAGATGGCAGTCCGTGCCGCCGGAAACGATGCGGAAACCCTTCTTTTCCAAGGCCGCGGCGAGCTCCCGCGCGTTGGCGAGCACCTGCTGTTGGTACTTTTTGAAAGCGGGCTGGAGCGCTTCGCCGAAGGCGACCGCCTTGGCGGCGATCGCGTGCATGAGAGGCCCGCCCTGCACGCCGGGGAAAAGCGCGCGATCGATGTCCTTGCCGTACTTTTCCCGGCACAGGATCACCCCGCCCCGGGGTCCGCGCAAGGTCTTGTGGGTGGTGGTGGTCACGAAATCCGCCGCGGCCACGGGGGACGGGTAGACCCCCGCGGCGATCAGGCCGGCGTAGTGGGCGATGTCGGCGAACAGCATCGCCCCCACCTCATCGGCGATGGCGCGCGCCCGCGCCCAATCCCACACGCGCGAGTAATTGGAAGCGCCGGTCACGATCATGCGCGGCCGGTGCTCCCGGGCCAGGCGGGCCATTTGTTCGTAGTCGATTTGCTCGGTGTCGGGGCGCACGCCGTAGGAGACGATCTTGAAGTATTTGCCCGAAAAATTGAGCGGGTGCCCGTGGGTCAAGTGGCCGCCGTGGGACAGTTCGAGCCCCATGATCGTGTCCCCGGGCTGGAGCGCCGCCATGTACACGGCCGTGTTGGCCTGGGACCCGGAATGGGGCTGCACGTTGGCGTGTTCCGCGCCGAAGAGGGCTTTGATCCTCTCGATGGCGAGGGTTTCGACTTTGTCCACTTCTTCACAGCCGCCGTAGTAGCGCTTGCCGGGGTAGCCCTCGGCGTATTTGTTGGTCAACACCGAGCCCTGGGCTTCGAGCACGGCCTCGGACACGTAGTTTTCCGAGGCGATCATCTCGAGGCCTTCCTCCTGGCGCTTGGTTTCGGCCAGGACGATGGCGTGCACGCGGGGGTCCGCTTTTTTCAAAAGGCTCATGGGGTTCTCCGTCAGAGGAATTTCAACAAATCTTTTTTTGGCACCGCGCCCTCCCGGACCAGCGTCCACACCGTGCTCGACACGTCCAGCACCGTGGAGGCCACGCCCCGCGGGCACTTTCCGCCGTTCACGATCACGTCGACTTTCCCTTCAAACTCCCGCCGCGCGGCCGCGCCGGTCACCGCGTCGGGGTGGCCCGAACGATTGGCGCTCGTGACCGCCAAGGGCTGCCCCATGGCGCGCAAGATCGCCCGCGTCACGGGACAATCGGGCACGCGCACCGCCAGGGTCTCCTTGCCCCCCGTGGTCCAGCGCCCGAGGGACGACGTCTTGAACACCACCGTCAACGGACCGGGCCAATATTTTTTCAGCAGGGCGCGCAGTTTCCGGTCCGGCGGCTCCACGAGGGCCAGCGCCTGGGCCAGATCCGCGGCCAAAAACGGCAGGGCTTTTTTCAAGGACCGCCCCTTGAGCCGGTAAATCCGGCGGATGGCCCCCGGGCGGAAGATCCCCGCGGCCATCCCGTACACCGTGTCGGTCGGAAAAACAACCACCCCGCCGGACTGGAGCGCCGCCACCGTCGTCCGCAGCGCCTCGGCGCCCAGCCGGCGGCCCCGCACCGAGAAAACGCGCGTGCCCGCCTTTCCCTTCACGTCGTGTAATCGGCGTTGATGGCGACGTACTCTTTGGAGTAATCGCAGGTGGCGTAACGGCTCCAGGCGTCGCCCTGGTGCAAATCGACGACGACCGTCACCCGGTCTTTCTTGAGGAGCCGGTGGACCGCTTTTTCCGAAAAATCGGCGCGCCCCCCCCGGCGGCACACCGTGACGTCCCCGATTTTGACGTCCACTTTTTCCGGGTCGAAGGGAACCCCGGCCCGGCCCAGAGCGGCCAACACCCGGCCCCAGTTGGGGTCGGCGCCGTGCAGCGCGGTTTTGAAAAGCGCGCTGGTGGCGATGGTCGCGGCCATTTGATGGGCGCCCTTTTCCGTTTTCGCGTTTTGGACGAAAATCCAGGCGACACGGGTGGCGCCTTCCCCGTCGGCCACGATCTGCCCGGCGAGGGAGAGGCACACCTCTTCGAGCGCGGACCGGAAGGCCTTCAAACCCGCGGCGTCCAGGGGGCGGTCGCCGTTGGCCAGGAGGAAAAGACTGTCGTTGGTGGAGGTGTCCCCGTCCACGGAGACGCAGTTGAAGGTGCGGTCGGCGACCGCGCGCAGGGCCTTTTGCAAGAAAGCCGCGGGCGCGCCCGCGTCGGTCAGCACCACCGACAGCATCGTGGCCATGTTGGGGTGGATCATGCCGGCCCCCTTGGCGCACCCCCACACGGTGTGGGTCCGGCCGCCGGCGCGGAAGGTCGCCCGCGCGGCCTTGGGCCGCGTGTCGGTGGTCATGATGGCGCGGACGGCGTCTTCAACGGAAAAGGCCGAACCGTCGGCGCGGGCGCCCAGGGCGCGCAGGCCGCGCTCCAGGGCGGGTCGCGGCAGAGGGCGGCCGATCACCCCGGTGGAGGCCACCAGGACCTCCGCTGTTTTGAGCCCCAGCCGGCCGGCGAGTTCCCGGGCGGTCCAGAGCGTGTCGCGGGCGCCGGCCGCGCCCGTGCAGGCGTTGGCGCAACCCGAATTGATCACCACCGCGCGGACCGCGGTCGACGCCGCCAATTGGGCCTGACAGTACCGCACGGGGGCGGCCTTCACCACGTTCGTGGTGAACACGCCGGCGGCCCGGGCCGGGCGGTCCGAGAGGAACAGCGCGAGGTCTTTCTTCCGGGGCACGGCGGAGATGCCGCACCGCAGTCCCCAGAGGCGGTACCCCGCCGGCAAGTCCCCCGTCGAAAGCGGAACCTTCATCGGCCCCGCCGTCGGGGCCCCCGGCCGCGGCGGTTGTTTTTACGGCAGGCCCCGCACCGCTTGGGCTCCGACAGCCCGCGCTGGGCGAAAAACTGCTGCTCGCCCTCTTCAAAGAAAAACGCGTTCCGACACTCCGCGCACACCAGCTTGCGGTCCTTCGACGCTCCGATGATGCGTTTCAACCAGCCGATCAGTCCCATGGGTTTCCTCGTTTATTTTAACCCTTCGGCTTCCGGTAGCCCGAAGAGCAGGTTCATGTTCTGCACCGCTTGGCCCGCGGCGCCCTTGACCAGGTTGTCCAGCGCCGCCAACACGACCACCCGGCGGTGCCGTTCGTCCAGCGCGATGTTGATGTCCACGTGGTTGGTCCCGGCCACGTCCTGGGTCCGCGGCCATTTTCCCTCGGGGAGCAGGCGAATGAAGCGCTCCCCGCCGAAATCCTCTTCAAACGCGCGGCGCAGGGCCGCCGCCGCGAGCGGCCGGCGCAGCGTCCCGTAGGCCGTCACCAAAATGCCCCGGGTCATGGGAACGAGCTGCGGAACGAACGTGAGCGACACGGCGCCCCGCGCCTGGTCGCCCAACACCTGTTCGATCTCCGGCACGTGCCGGTGCTTGATCACCGAATAGGCCTGCAGGTTTTCGTTGACTTCCGTGTAAAGGTACATCGCGTCGAGCTTGCGCCCGGCCCCGGACACGCCCGATTTCGCGTCCACCACCACCGAACCGGGGACCAGCCACTTCCGCCGGACCAGCGGGGTCAACGCCAGAATCGTTGTGGTGGCGTAACAGCCCGGGTTGGCGATGAGCGAGGCCCCGGGGATGTCTTTCCGATAGAGCTCGGGCAGGCCGTAGACGGCTTTTTTTAAAAGGGCGGGCGAGGCGTGCTTGACTTTGTACCAAACCTCGTAGGTTTTGACGTTCTTAAGACGGAAGTCCGCCGAGAGGTCGATGGCGCGCTTGCCCCGCGCGACGAATTCCGCGATGTTTTTGCTGCCGACGCCGTGGGGCAGGGCGAAGAAGGCGACATCGGAATCCGCGGCCAGCCGGCGCGCGTCGAAGCCTTCCAGCGTGAGGTCCAACCGGCCCCGCAAAAACGGGTGCACGTCGGCGAGGGCTTGACCGGGGCGGGATTCGGAGGTCGCGTGCACCACCCTAACGGCCGGGTGCGCCAGCAGGATTTTGAGCAATTCACCCCCGGTGTACCCGGTGGCGCCGACGACGGAAACGTGGATCATGGTTCATCCCCTCGCTGGGGCGCGACCACGACCGTGATCTCGCCCAATATTTCTTTGCGCGCTTTGAGCGCCGCCGTGATTTCCGACAACCGCCCCCGCACAAATTCTTCGTGCATTTTGGTCAACTCCCGCGCGACCGCGGCGGGCGCGTCGCCCCACACCGCGCGAGCGGCCTCGAGCGCGGCGACCACCCGGTGGGGCGATTCATAAAAAACCACCGTCCGATCGCGGCCCGCCGACTCCATCGCCCGCCGCATCCGGCCCGGGCGGCGGGGTAAAAAACCGAGGAACGTGAACTGGTCCCAGGGCAACCCGGAACCCGCCAGGGCGGCCAACAGGGCCGAGGGGCCGGGCACCGGAACGACGGAAACGCCTTTTTCCAGGGCCAGGGCGGTCAGTCGCCCCCCGGGGTCCGACAGGCCCGGCGTGCCCGCGTCCGTGACCAGGGCGAAATCCTCGCCGGCCGCCAACCGGTCCACCAGCCGAGGGGCCTCCCGGTCGTGCACGTGCTCGTCGTAACGGATCAGCGGGCGGGACAGGCCCAGATGCCGCAACAGCGATCCCGTCCGTCGGGTGTCCTCGGCCAAAACCGCGCCGCAACGGGCCAGGACGTCCCGCGCCCGGTCCGAAAGATCCTGCAAATTGCCGATGGGGGTCGAAACCAAAAAAAGAGGCACGGCGTGGGGAGAATTTTACCATCTCCGGCCGGGAAAAACACGGGCCCGGCCCGGCGACGTCAGGCTTGCGTGGCGATGAGTTCCGCGGCCCGCAGGAGGTTCGACAATTCCTCCAGGGTGTAGAGCGGCGCGTTTTTGAGCGCCTGGATCAGCGCCTGGCGTAGGGCGTCGACGACGGGGTCTTCCCCGGGCGCGGCCTCCAACCCCGCCACGCCCCGGGCCGGCGGATTGACCGCCCGCCATCGCAGGGGCCGGTCGGTGAGGCCCGCTTCCGTCAGGACCCGGCGGGCCGTCTCGGACAGGCTCGCGAAAACGACGCGCCCGTCTTCGGTCAACCGGGGTTGAACCCAGCGGACGTTGGGAAAATCGAGCCCCTCGACCACCTCCGGGAGGGACGGTTCGGCGCGAACGAGCAGGAGGACCGCTTCGGGGGTGTTGCGGTGGAGGGAGGCGAAATCCGAGGCGAACTTTTTCGCTTCCCCCAACCCCGCCGCGTCGTTGACGAACACCACGTGCACCGGGCGGGGGGCCGGCGCCTCCGCGTCCTGAACCGTCGGGCGGTCCGCGGGCACGGGGAGAGCGGCGCGGGCCAAGGCGTCGAACCATCGCGCCGCGTCGGGACGGTCCAATCGACGCCGACGCATTTCCCGCCGCAACACCAGACCCAAACGGCCCAACCCCCGCCGCCCCGATTGAGCAAGAACACGGCCGGCGAGACCGGGGTCATCGATCCAAACTTCCGCCTCCAACTCCGGGCCGATCCGTCGGGGGGTCGGCACGTCCACGAACGCGGCGAGGCGAAAGGCATCTCGCGCGAGGGAATCGTCCGCTCCCCGCCAACGGCGCCAGACACGTCCCCCATCCCCCCCGGCCCTTCGAACGCGCTGGGACAGCGCACGAACGGGCTGGGTGGCGGCGTTCCACCAACGGCGGAATCGGCCTTTCCCGGGTCCCGGCGTCGAGTCTGTCCCGCTCTCCACCGCCCGGAGCGCCTCCAGGAGATCCTCCCGGGCCGCCAAAAGACCTTCCACGGGGGGATCGCGCGTCAACGGGAACGAATGGTAGATGTCGGGAAAAGAGCCGAAATCGGAGGCCACCAGGGCCCCGCGCAAAGACCGCCGGTAAGCGCGATCCGTGGCGACGAGTTCCTGGGTCACCCGACGGGCCTCCGCGCGGAGAAAGCCCAGCAAAGCGTTTTGGTTCCTGAGGAGATCCGTCGCCTCTTTTTCGACCGCCTGGTTTTCGGCGAACGCCGCGTCGAGCCGCTTTTGGAAATCTTCAACGGTCCCCGGGCCGGGCAAGTCGGCCGTGCGATCCACCAACGCTTTCAAAACCCGAACCCGCCCGGGGAAAGAATGCAGGTTGTCTTGGCGTGTGTGGAGGCGATCCCCCTCGTGTTCGATCGCGGCGATGAACACGGGCAACAGATCCCGCGCGCGCTGGCGAAAAGGCGCTCCCACGCTGGGATGGAGGCGGGCGACCCGGCTCAAATCCTCCGCGTCCATGCGGGGGAGGCGTTGGCGAAGGACCTCCAACCCCAACCGCCAGGAGGCCGGGTCCTTGCCGATCCGCCCGTCGGGAACGCCGGCGTCGTCGGTCCTCATGAACACGCACAAATACTCCGTCGATAAATAGGGGGCCAGCCGGCCGAAGATGTCCCACACCTGTTGGATGGGCATGCCGGCGAACTCCTCCGCCTCCAGGAACCCCGCGAGCAATTGGTCCGCCCGTTGGGACCGCTTTTCCAAAAACCGATGGTCGTCCGAGTCGGCGCTGTCCATCAGGGACAACGCCCGGCGCGAAAGATCCCGCAACCGGGCCGAGGCCAAGGCGTCCACGGTCTCGGGCCAGCCTTCGCGCACCCCCATCCCGTAGCGCCCCAAAAAACTCATCCAGGCGGACAGATAAACGGCGATGGACCAGGCGGCGTAACGGTGGTTCGGCGTCAAATCCGCGCGGTGTATCAATCGCTCCAGGGCGGGGATCGCCGCCCCCGCCCGGACGTGGGATTGCCGCAAAGCCCGCCGATAGTCTTCCGCCCCCTCCCGAAAGGCCTTTTCCCGGACCGCGGACAGTTTCCCTTCGACCAACGCCGCGGCGTCGTACACCGCGCCGGCGTAGGCGTTGATCATGTACTGGAAATTCCATAGCTCAACGTTTTCGTCGTGGTGTTTGTTTCGCAAAAAGCGAGACCGGTACGACTCCGGCAGGCCGCTGGCGAACTCGTCGCCGATCTGTTTTTGGAAATTTAGCGACCGTATCAACGTATTGAGGATGTCCTCCACCGACTCGGCGGGGCGCCGGGCCAACTCCGCCATCACCAAGCCATCAACGGGCCGCCCCTTCTTGAGCAACTCCCTAAAAGCGTCCTCATTAAGCTCGCCGGGTTGAAACCGATGTTGCGCCAGCTTGAGCACCCAATGCAACCGATCGTCCGCCCTGGTCGCTTTAGCGAGGGACCACGCCGCGCCGTCCAAGCCGGCCAGGGCGCGGTACAGGTCCGGTTCCGGGGCGGCGGGGTCTCGCCGCTCCGCCTCGTCCCACCAGTCCAGGGCCCGACGCATGTGGTGTTCGTAGAGGTAATTATGGCGGTCGTTCAACCGGGCCTTGACCGTGTGGGCTTGGGCCATAAACACCGCGAAGACGAAAGGGGAAACGGACCGGGGAGGGGAGGCCTCCAAGATCAGCAGGGGTTCGGGATCGACAGCGCTCAACAAGGACAGAGCCGCCCGCCCAAAAACCTCGGCGTCACCGCTCGACTCTTTCAGGACCTCCCGGATTCCCCGCAAAACTTCGGGAGACGGACGGGGCGTGAAACGCGGGGACAAATCGATTCGGCTGGGCGTCTCCAACAAGTCAAACGCGCGCTCCCCCGCGATCAAGCGATCGGCCAAGGCGTTCAACAGCGTGGATTCCAGCCCGCTGGACGGGGCGCCGGGGGACCCCAAAGCGCGGACCCAACGCCGCACCGTCGCGCCCGCGCGCCCCCAGAAACCCCTTTCCGGGGATTCCCCGCCCGCCCGTGGTTGCATCCAGGCCAAAACCCCGTTCTTCACCCCCGCTTCGTACCCCAGCCGACGCCCTCGGTAGGCGAGGTCGACATGGACCGTCTCGGGCCCGGCGGCGGTGGCCCGGGCGGCGGTCGCCGCCGGTCCCAACAAGCGGCGGGCCAGACGGGTTTCGTCGGCGGTCGGGCGATCCCCCGCACCGGCGCTTTCCCCCACCGCCAACAACCCGAGGAGCCCCCGGTGGGGCCACCCCCCCTCGGGCGACAAGTCGATGTTCAAAGCCGCGAGGTCGCCCGCGGCCAGCCGGTCCAAAACCGACGCCTCGCGGGCGAAGGGATCGGTCGCGGGGTTCGTCCCGTCGCCCTTCCGGGGGAGGTGGGTCAACACCGTCCACCCCGCCTCCGTCAACCGGGTTCGCATCCGGTCGGCGTGGAACCCCCCCGTGACCAAAACCAGCCGCGTGGCCCGGCGCGCTTCGGCGGCCCGCAGCAAACCGCCCAACATCGCTCTGTCGCGGGCTTCGGCGGTTTCGTAGAACCTCTCGAACACGGACGCTTCGGCGTCGGTCAAGGGCGATTCAAAATCCCGGGCGCGGCGCCGGAGTTTGTAGGCGGACCAACCCATTGGGGACAAGCCCAGGTCCACCAGGCCGGCGCAAAGGCGAAGGTCGTTCGTCCGCCGGACAAGGACTTTCTCCGCGTCTGTCCGCGCGAGGCGGTCGGTGGCGCGCGTTTCCAAGAGGCGAAACTCGTCCAGGAGAACGCGCCCGGGGATTTTGGCCGCCTCCGCGGCCCGGGCGGCGCGCGCCGACAGAAGGGGCGCTTCTTTTTCCAGACTCAACCCCCGGTCGGCCAGCATGCGGCGAAGGGGTTCCAATCCCGGGCCGGCCGGGCCCAAGAGCGCTTCCCGATCGGGCGGGAAATGCGCGGGGCCGACCAAGGTCGCCAATCGGCGCGCTTCCGCGGCCGCGCGCGGCAAATCGAAGGGGGCGTCCGCCGCGCGGAGAAAGGCTTGAACGTGTGGGGTCGCCCGGTCCCCGGCGACGTTGACGAGCGCCCGCAACCCCTCGACCCATTTCCCCGGGTCCGATTCGGCCGCCCGAACGGCCCGGTCCAAAGCCCGCAACGCCGGATTGTAAACGCGTTCCTGCTCGGCGGACAACGCGGTCAAGGCCGCGCCCGCGCGCCCCGCGGCCACCGGTCGCTCTCGGGCCGCGCGGCGCGCGGCATCGACGTTGCGGCGGTACAGCGGGGGGTCGTCGATTCCTTCCATCGGGGGGAAGGGCCGCTCCGTGGTCAAAGCCGCGTGCAACGGACCCGTGATGCGGTTTTCTTTAAGAAGGAAATCGGCGGTGGCGCGGCGCGCCGTCGGGTCCACGGCTTCGGAAAATCCGCTGACATCGAAAGGGGCGAACGCTCCCTCAAGGCCGATCAAGTCGGCGCCAGCGCCGACCGCGGCCTCCAGGGCTTTTCCCAGGCCGCGTTGAGCGGTCTCATCGCCGTGGATATCCAACAGATGAACGACGACACCCCGGGCACGGCCCACAGCGGGGTCGCGTTCGGTCACTCCGCCCAAGCCCCCAAGCGCCCGATAAAAGGGGGTCTCGTCCACGCGGTTGGCGATAACGTTATTGGCGTGGGTGGGTTTCTTGCCGTTGCGAGCGGGAGCGGCCACACCCTCCCCCGCCACGGCCACGGCCAACAGGAGGGAAATGAAAGATTTTATCGAACCCACCCGCGCAAATCTTTGACCCAGAAGCATACGGACATTGGTTGCAACACTTTAGCTAATCATCAATAAAACCGGTCAGCCGAAGCGCACCGCCCGCATGGAGATGCTCCCGTTTTGAAACCCCTCCACGGGAAAAGTCACGGGCTCGTCGCCTTCGCGCAGGGCCAGGGCGTACAGGAGAGGCCAAAAATGGTCCGGGGTGGGGTGGGGGTGGGCGTGGCCGGCGGTGGGCGTTAAAGACCGCCAGTCCGCAAGCGATTCCCCGCGGCCCGCCCGGACCGCGTCGGCCACCGCCGCATCGAAGTCCCGCGCCCAATCGGGCACGGGGGCGTCCTCCGCCCAGACGATGCGACCCAGGTTGTGAACGATGTTGCCGCTGGCGACGATCAATACCCCCTCCCGCCGCAGGGGCCCCAACCGACGACCCAAATCCCAATGCGCCCGTTCGGAACGCCTCTCGTCGAGACTGAGCTGCACCACCGGCACGTCCGCGCCCGGGTACATACCGCGCAGCACGCCCCAAGCGCCGTGGTCCAGACCCCAATCGTCGGTGACGGCCCCCGCGCCGAGGCCCAGAAGGCCCGCCGTCCGTCGGGCGAGGGCGGGATCGCCGGGGGCGGGATATTGGATTTGATACAGCGCCTCGGGAAACCCACCGAAGTCGTGGATCGTCCGGGGGCGGGCGTTGCCGGTGAGAAAAACACCGCGGGTCAACCAGTGGGCCGACACGCACAAAACGGCCCGGGGCTTGCCCAACGCCCGGCCCAGCCGCGCCCAGGCGCGGGCGGCGGCGTTGTCGCCGACGACATTCATGGGGGAGCCATGCCCCAAAAACAAAACGGGCCAGGGAGCGGACTCCCTGGCCCGTGGGGCGAAGGCGGCGTCAGCGGACGTGTTCAACCACGTCCTCTTTGGGGAAACGCACCTTGGGCGCCTGGGCGTATTGGTCATCGGCGGCCCGGTGGCCGGCCGTCGCGGCGACCACGGCGGCGTAGCCTTTTTGGGGCAATTCCAAAATCTCGTCAAACTTCGCGGGGTCGAACCCCTCCATGGGGCAGACGTCGACGCCCAGGACGGCGGCGGCCGTCATGAAGTTGCCGAGCGCGATGTAGACCTGGCGCGCCGCCCATCCCTCGATGGCTTCCGGCGTGCGCGCGGCGAGGGACCCTTCCATTATTTTTTGGTAGCCCGCCAGGGAGTCCGCCGGCACCCCGCGCACGGCGGCGGTGTGTTCGACAAACCGGCGAACGTCGGCGGCGCTCAGGTTTTTTTTGACGGCGAACACCACCAGCTTCGCCGCGTCGGTGATTTGGGATTGGTTCCAGGCAACGGGTTGGAGTTTTTGACGCAACGCGGGATTTTCGACGACAAAAAATTTCCAGGGCTGGAGCCCGAAGGAGGACGGGGACAGAACGAGGGCCTCCTCCAGCGCGCCCCACAGGTCGGCGGGAATTTTACGGGACGGATCGAATTTTTTAACGGCGTAACGCCATTTGAGTTGGCGCAACAAGGACGGGGGGGTGAGGGTGTCGGACATTGGGTTCTCCTGGGTGGATAAGGTGAATAGAATACAACGCCGGGGGCCGGAAAAAGTTCCCTAACGAACCCCGCGGAAGAGGATCCACAGGCCGAAAATGAAAAACAAAAGGGCGGCGACGCGGCGAACCCATTTCAGGGGGATTTTCTCGGCGAAGGTTTCCCCCAGCCACACCGCCAGGCCGTCGGAAAAAAGCATGCCGAGGGTTGTGCCCACGGTCACCCAAAAAAACGACCCGTAGCGCGCGCCCAGGGCCACGGTGGCCAATTGCGTTTTGTCGCCCATTTCGGCGAAAAAGAAAGCGACGGTGGTGGTGGCGTAGGCGCCCCAGCGGCTTTCCCGCGGGGCCCCGTCGTCCTTGTCCGGGATCAAGATCCACGCGCCGAACCCGATGAAGGTGAACGCCAGGACCCACCGCAAGACGGTCTCCGAGACGCGCGCCGACACCCAGGCGCCGCCCCAGGACGCCAGCCCGTGGTTCAAAAGGGTGGCCGTCAATATGCCGGCCATGATCGCCCAAGGTTTTTTAAAGCGCGTCGCCAGGGCGAAGGCCAGCAACTGGGTCTTGTCGCCCATTTCCGAAGCGGCGACAAGGCCGAAGGAACCGGCCAGAATTTTGAGGAACGGCGTCATGGCGAGGGGAACGGCGGAACCGGCCATTGGGGCTTCGGACCGCGGGACTTTCGGAATATACCACACCGCCCCCGGGAAAACCACCCCCGCCGTTGGAATGACCCGGGGTCGGACGCCCCGTGGAAATATTTGGTGTAATGGACGCATGAAAGACCTCATCGCCTTCCTGCGGGGAAAAGGCCTCCGCCCCACCACACACCGCGTCGCGGTGGCCCGGTTCGTTTTCAACACGTCCTCCCACCCTTCCGCCGACGAGGTTTTGAACTCCGTGCGACGGCATTGCCCGACCATTTCGCGGGCCACCGTTTACAACGCGTTGGATTTGTTCGTGAAGAAGGGGCTTTTGCGCAAGCGACTCCTCAAGCCCGGGGCGGAGGTCTTTGATCCCCTGATGGACGCCCACCATCACTTCATCGATGAAACCACGGGGGCGATTTTTGACGTCCCGCTTGACGCCTGCAAAATTCAGCCCACCGCCGCCCTGCGGGGTTACGACATCAAGGAATACCACGTCGTTCTGCGGGGCCGACGCCGTAAAACCCAAAAAGGGCCCTTGTCGTGGGAATAGGAATAATTCTAATATTAGACAATGTCTAAAATGAGCGGTCCCGCCCCGGGGCCGCGGTGGATCGACCCAGGAGAAAACCCATGAGAAAGCGAATTTTGGCGTTGGTCGCGGCGATCGCCGCTCTCATCGCCGCCCCGACGTTCACAAACGCGATGGAAGGCCCGGCGAAGGGCCAAGACACAGCGCGAACCAACAAGTTTTGGTGGCCCGAACAACTGGATTTGACGCCCCTGCGGCAACACCAACCGAAATCCAATCCCTACGGCGCCGCCTTCGACTACGCGGCGGAATTCAATTCACTCGACCTCGCGGCGGTCAAACGCGACATCAACGCGGTCCTGACCGCCTCCCAGGACTGGTGGCCCGCGGACTACGGCAATTACGGGCCGCTTTTCATCCGCATGGCGTGGCACAGCGCGGGCACCTACCGCACCCTGGACGGCCGCGGCGGGGCGGGCGGCGGGCAACAACGTTTCGATCCACTGAACAGCTGGCCCGACAACGCCAACCTCGACAAGGCCCGGCGGTTGCTCTGGCCCATAAAACAAAAGTACGGTCGAAAAATCTCCTGGGCGGACCTGATGGTCTTGACCGGCAACGTCTCCATGGAGAACATGGGTTTTAAAACGCTCGGGTTCGCCGGGGGGCGCGCCGACGATTGGGAAGCCGACCTCGTTTACTGGGGCCCGGAATCCAAATGGCTGGAGGGACAACGGCGGGACAAGGAAGGCAAACTGACGGGGCCCTTGGCCGCCGTGCAAATGGGTTTGATCTACGTCAACCCGGAGGGGCCCGGCGGGAACCCCGACCCCCGCGCCGCGGCGAAAGACATCCGCGAATCCTTTGGCCGCATGGCGATGAACGACGAGGAAACGGTCGCTTTGATCGTCGGCGGGCACACTTTCGGCAAGACCCACGGCGCCCACGCGCCGGACAAGAACGTCGGGCCGGAACCGGGGGCGGCCCCCCTGGAAGAGCAAGGGTTCGGCTGGATGAACAGCCGCGGCAAAGGAAACGCCGAGGACACGGTCACGAGCGGTCTGGAAGGGGCCTGGACGAGCGCGCCGAACCGTTGGACGCACATGTTCCTCGACAACCTCTTCCGGTTGGATTGGAAGAAAACCAAAAGCCCGGCCGGGGCGGTCCAATGGATCCCGACCGACCCGAAGGCCGCGACCCCGGTGCCCGACGCCCACATCCCGGGCAAGTTCCACGCGCCCATCATGCTGACGACCGACCTGGCGATCAAAGAAGACCCGGCCTACCGAAAAATCGGCCTGCGGTTCCGCGACGACCCCCAAGCCCTTGAAGACGCCTTCGCCAAGGCCTGGTTTAAATTGACGCACCGGGACATGGGCCCCCGGGCGCGCTACCTGGGGCCGGACGTGCCGAAATTGGAACTCCTCTGGCAGGACCCGCTCCCGAAAGCCGATCACCCGTTGATCGGCGAGAAAGACATCCAGGCTTTGAAAGCTGAGATTCTACAGGCCGGCCTGAGCGTGCCCGACCTCGTCCGCACGGCCTGGGCGTCGGCCTCCACCTTCCGGTCCAGCGACATGCGGGGCGGCGCCAACGGGGCGCGCGTGCGCCTCGCGCCGCAGAAAAATTGGGCGGTCAACAACCCGAAAGAGCTGGCGAAAGCCTTGGACCGTTTGGAATCGGTATGGAAAAAGTTCAATCGCTCCCTTCCCGGCGGGAAAAAAGTGTCGCTGGCGGACGTGATCGTCCTGGGCGGGGGTGCGGCGATCGAAAAAGCAGCGAAAGACGCCGGTCGGGCGGTGGAAGTCCCGTTTCGTCCGGGCCGCACGGACGCCTTTCCGGAACAAACCGACCCGGCTTCCTTCGCCGTGTTGGAGCCGGCCGCCGACGGCTTTCGCAATTACTACAGCGCGGCGGCTTATCGGTCCCCGGCGGATTCGCTTGTGGACAGGGCCGCGCAGTTGAACCTCAGCGCTCCCGAGATGACCGTCTTGATCGGCGGCCTGCGCGCCTTGAACGCCAACACGGGGGGGGCCCCGCACGGTGTCTTGACCGCGCGCCCCGGCCTCTTGACGAACGATTTCTTCGTCAATCTCCTTGACATGTCCACGAAATGGGCCAAGTCGGAGAAGGCCGAGGGCGTTTACGAGGGGCGGGACCGGAAAACCGGGAAGCTGAAGTGGACGGCCACGGCCGTCGACCTGGTCTTGGGGTCCAACGCCGAACTGCGCGCGGTGGCGGAAGTTTACGCTTTCAACGAGTCCAAGGACAAGTTCACCCAGGATTTCGTGAGCGCCTGGACCAAGGTCATGGACCTCGACCGATTCGACAAGCCCGCCAAAGGAGAACAACCATGAGCCCCACGCAGGAAGCCACGCCCCAACAGAAAAAGGATATCGCCCAGGGCCTGTCGGTGCTGTTGGCCGACAGCTACACCCTCTACTTGAAGACCCACAACTTCCACTGGAACGTCGTGGGCCCGATGTTTCAAGCGCTGCACCTTATGTTCGAGACCCAATACACGGAGCTGGCCCTGGCCGTGGATTTGATCGCCGAGCGCATCCGGGCGCTGGGAATCCCGGCCCCCGGGTCCTACGCCGAGTTCGGTAAGCTGACCTCGGTCAAGGAAGCGGTCGGCGTGCCCAAGGCCACGGAAATGATCCGACAGCTCCTCGAAAGCAACGAGACGGTGATCGCCGCGGCGAAGAAGGCCTTCCCCGCGGCCGAAGGGGCGGGGGACCAAGCCACCATGGATCTGCTGACCCAGCGTATCACGACCCATGAAAAGACCGCCTGGATGTTGAAGAGTCTATTGGAAAACTGAAGCCGATCCCGTTTCTTTCGGGCGCAAAAAAAAGCCCGGCGGGAAATCCCCGCCGGGCTTTTCATTTCCAAGGTAAAACTCGGAAAGGGAGGGATTTGAACCCTCGGTACAGGAATTAACCCGTACAGCGGATTAGCAATCCGCCGCCTTCAGCCGCTCGGCCACCTTTCCAAAAAGAATAAATTTCAAAGGGCGTGCCTCGTTCCCGCGACGGCCCCCGGCCGTTGTCGCAAGGAACTCCCCCTCCCTTAGCGACGGACTAAGTCCGTCACTTCGACCCGGTCCCCTTTTCCAAAAAACGGTGACAGACTTCGGTTCAAGGGAACTGTTTTCAAGCCGGGATTATAGCACTTCGCCGGTGGGCCTATTCGTAGCGCAGAGCGTCGATGGGGTTGAGGGCCGCGGCCTTCCGTGCCGGCCAGAAGCCGAAGACCACGCCGATGCCCACCGAGAAAAAGAACGACAGGAAAACGGACCCCGGCGAAATCCCCACGGTCCAGCCGGCGACCTTGGACAATGTCCAGGAGGCGCCCACCCCCAGGGCCAATCCCGACAGGCCGCCGGAGAGGCTGATGACCAGGGCCTCGATCAAAAATTGCGCGCGGATGTCCTGCGGCCGGGCGCCCACGGCCTTGCGCAGGCCGATCTCCCGGGTGCGCTCGGTCACGCTCACCAGCATGATGTTCATGATGCCGATGCCCCCGACCAGGAGCGAAATCGCCGCGATGGCGGCCAGGAGCACGGACAACGTGCGGCTCGTGGACTGCACCGCCGATTGGATCTCCGCCAGGTTTAACACGTCGAAGGAGTCGTCGTTTTCCTCGGGGATCCTCCGCCGCTGGCGGATCAACCCGCGCACGGCCGCTTCGGTGTCGGCCAGGACGTCGGCCCCCGTCGCCTGGATGTCGATGCTGTCGACGTAATCCTTGCCCAGAAGGCGGTGCATGGCCGTGGAAAGCGGCAACAGCACGACGTCGTCCTGGTTGCGCCAGCCGGAGGCGCCTTTCGCCGTCAACACCCCGATCACCTGGAAATTCACCCGATTGATTTTGATGTATTCCCCCAGGGGGTCCGCTTCACCGAAGAGCTCCTGGGCGGGGGTCGCCCCGAGCACGGCCACCCGGGCGCGGGAAAGGGTCTCCTCCTCGGTGAAAAACCGGCCCCGCGACAGGGTTTGGGACCGCATGGGGGCGTAATCCGGGGTCGTGCCGAGGACACCGCTTCGCCAGTTCTTGTTGCCGAACACCAGTTGCGCCGACCCGTTGACGGACGGAGCGACCCGCGCCACCGTCGGGATTTCGGCCGCGATCTCCCGGGCGTCGGCCTCGGTGAAGCGCGTCACGGCGCCGGCTTCCTGCACCACCCCGTGGGAACGGAAAGACCCCGGCCGCAACACCAGCAAATTGGCCCCCAGGGTTGACAGCTGCGCTTCCACGGATTGGCGGGCCCCGGCGCCCAGGGCCAGCATGGCCACCACGGCCGCCACGCCGATCAGAATGCCCAGCATCGACAGACCCGAGCGGACTTTGTTGGCGCCCAGGGACCGAAGCGCCTCCTTGAAATGGGTGCCCAGGGCACGCCAGCGGCGCGGGCGGGGCGGGGCGGGCTCCGTCGGGCGCGGGGCCGCCGCCCGGGCCAAGGGTTCTCCCTGCCGTTCGTCGGACACCACACGCCCGTCCTTCATGCGGATCACCCGACGGGCGTGCCGCGCCACATCGGGCTCGTGGGTCACCAACAGGATCGTCAAACCCCGTTGGTTGAGATCCGTGAAAAGGGCCATGATTTCATCCTGGGTGCGGGAATCGAGGTTGCCCGTGGGCTCGTCGGCCAAGAGCAGAAGGGGGCGGTTGATCAGCGACCGGGCGATGGCCACCCGTTGTTGTTGGCCGCCGGAAAGCTGATTGGATTTGTGCTGGGCGTGGCTGGCGAGGCCCACCTCCCGCAACAGGTCCCGGGGGTCGCGGCCCGTCGACCCGTTGGCGTAGAGCAGCGGCAGGGCGATGTTTTCCATGGCCGACGTGCGGGGGAGCAAGTTGAATTGTTGAAACACGAACCCCACGCCCCGCCCCCGTTCGGTGGCCCGTTCCTCCTCGGACAGGCGCGAGACGTCGCGCCCCGCCAGGCGGTAAACACCGCCGTCGGGCACGTCCAACAGCCCCAGAATGTGCATGAGCGTGGACTTGCCGGACCCGGAGGGGCCCATGATGGCGATGAAATCGCCCGCGTCGATCGTCAAGGTGACCCCGCGCAGGGCCTCCACGGGCACGCCCCCCGTGCGGTAGGTTTTGCGAAGGTCCGCGACCTCGATCATCTCGTGTTGCGACCGGGGCGTCGGGGCATGGGCGAGAGCGGGTTGGACTTGGATTCCTTGGCGGCGGTCGAAACCGCCGCGCCGCTGGCGACCAAAACCCGATCGCCCTCGGCCAACCCCTCGACGATTTCCACGCGTTTCCCGTCGGAAAGACCCGTCCGGACGGCACGCTCTTCCGCCGCCCCGCCCGCCGCGGGGATCAGCACCCGGGCCGCGTCCCCGACGCCTTTCACGGCGGACACGGGGAGAATGAGAGCGTTCTCTTTTTCGGCGACGCGGAAGGTGAGGTTGGCCGTCATGCCGCTGCGCATGAAGGCGGGCACGTCCTCGGGCAGGACGTCCACCTCGTAGATGGTCACGTTGTTGATGGTCTTGGCCTCGAAGGCGATGTGTTCGACACGTCCCCGCAGCGGCTCCCGGGGGTAGGCGTCCAAGACCACGCGCACGGGTTGCCCCAGGCGCACCTGGCCCACGTCCGTTTCGTCCACCTGGGCTTTCAGGATCAGTCGATCCGACATGATGAGGACCGCGTCGGCCGCGGTGACGGTCTGGCCCGGCTCGACGTTGCGCGCGATCACCAGGCCCGCCACGGGCGCCACCAGGGGCGTGGGCTTGTAGAGGTCTTCCCACCGCGCCACCTCGTCAGACCCCTTGGCCCGGGCGGCGTCCAACAGGGCGGCCCTTTCCGTGGAGCTCATCCAAGCCAAAATCTGCCCTTTCTTGACGGCGTCTCCTTCGCGCACCAAAATCGATTCGGCCCGCCCCGCGATGGGGGGCTTGATGAGGAGGCGGTTGCGCGGCCGCACGTCCCCCGTGGTCAGGATGGAAGATTGCAGGGTGTCCCGCGTCACCATCACTTCCCGGTACGCGGGGCCGGTCGGTTTTCGTTTCACCCACCACACCCCCGCGCCCGCCAACACCAACGCGGCGAGTCCCACCGTTCCTTTCCATCGACGTTTCATGGCAACACTCCCTTTCCCAAGGCCCGGTCCCAGGCGGCCGCGGCGCGCGCCGCCGTGCGGCGGGCCAACAGGGCCTGCTTTTCGTTTTCAATCAAATCGTTCTCGATGAGGTCCCAATCCTCAAAAGCCAACAGACCGCTGGTGTATTGGCTGCGGGCGATTTCAGCGCGGACCTGGGCGGCCTTCAAGAATTCGGCCCGCACGCCGAGGGTTTGGTGGGCGTTTTGATGCTCGACCCAGGCGGAGCGCAGGGCGAGGTGAGCGGATTGGCGCGCGTCGATCAAGGACGCCTCGGCCGCGCGCTCCTCGGACCGGGCGGCGCGCGCGTCGGCGCGGAGGCCCCCGCCGGTGAAAAGCGTCCAGGAAAGGGAAACCCCCCCGCGCCAGGAGGCCTCGGAAAAACGGCCGTCTTCGCCGGACCAATCCTGGGACAGGCTCGCGTCCAGGCTGGGGAACAGGCCCCCCCGCGCGCTCACCGCGGCGGCCCGGGCGGCGCGCGCGTCGGCGTCGGCGATTCGGGCGGCCGGGGTTTCGAGGGCGAGCGTCGCCAGGTCCGGCGCGGCGGGCGACGGCGTCAAAACATAGGTCCCCGTCGCCGACAGCGGGGATTCCAAATCCCGGCCCATCGCCCGGGCCAGGCCGGCGCGGGCCAGCAGGACCTCCCGGGCCGCGCGGTCGACGTCGAAAAGCGCCTGGGTGTGAGCGGCCTGAATGCGCAAATAAGACCCTTTGTGCTCACGCCCGCCGTCGAACCGCAGGCCCACCAGATCGCGGTTGTCCCGTCGCCGTTCGGCAATGGTCCGCGCCAGGCGTTCGTTTTCCTGGGCGTACAAAAGGTCGGTGTGCCCCGACCGCGCGTCTTCAAGGATTTGCGCCGTCGCGGCGTCCAGCCGGGCGCGGGCGGCGTCCCGTCGGGCCCCGGCGGCCTCCGACCCGGCCAGGGTTTTCAAACCGTCGAAAAGGTTTTGCCTCAGGGTGAGACCGGCGCTGTTGGACCAAGGCCCCGCGTCCCGGAAGGGGCCCGGGTCGCCCGCTTTAACGGTCGACGCGCCCGCCGACACCGTCGGGGCAAAATCCCCCCGGGCGGCCCGAAGGCGCGCCTCGGCGGCGGCCGCGCTTTCGCGGGCGGCGACGACCTCCGGGTTGCGGACCAGGGCCTCCCGCGCGGCGTCGGCCAACGTCACCGGGTCGGCGGCGGCCAAAGGCCGCGCGGTCAAGAGGAGCAGGGGCAACCAACGCATAGGGCTTATCATACCGTTTCTGGGGTCACCAACGTCAGACGACGTCCCCCCCAAAAAAGTGTCGGGCCGGCGGGGTTTCTCCCGCCGGCCCGACGGTTTTGAAATCGCTTATTTCTTCGCGGCGGGGCGCGGGCGGTTGAATTCCACGTGAAGGTCGATCTTGACCTGGTCGCCGATGACCACAGCGGGGCCGTAGGTGATGTTGAAATCCCGGCGGTTGATCGTGAGGCTTCCTTCAATGCCGAGAACGGACAACGGGGCCATGGGGTGATCGGTCGGGCCCGAAAGGGCGAAGGGGATTTCCACGGATTTCGTCACGCCCTTGATGGTGAGGTCCCCCGTGGCCACGAAACCGTCATCCTTGCGAACGACCATCGTGCTCTTGAAGGTGATGGTGGGGTGTTTGTCCACTTCGAAAAAGTCCGCGGCGCGCAGGTGCTTGTCGCGGCTTTCGTCGTTGGTGTCCACCGACGCGGCGTCGATAGTGACTTCGACCGAGGATTTGCCGAGGCTCTTCTCGTCCAAAACCAGGGTACCGGACACCCTGGGGAAAGACCCCTTCACGTTGGAAATGCCCAAATGCCGAACCGAAAAGCCGACCGACGCGTGGGACGCGTCCAGTTGGTAAGTGTCAGCCGCGAAAACCCCGGCCGCGCCGGCCACCGCCAACATTCCCAAAACGAAACTCTTGAAACGCATAAAGCCTCCTTCGGAATTTGGTGTTCTATAACTATAACGTTTTTTCGGCCAAAAAGTTCCCAAAAACAGTCAGGTTTTTGGCGCGGCGCGCCGAACAATCACCCACAGGGCCACGCCCGCGCCCAAAAGTAAAAACCCCGCGACCCCCCCGACCACGGCGTCGGTGCGCGCCCGCGCCACCGATTCGTGCAGGAGGAGAAAACGCCCCGCGGGTCCGGACAGCACGCCGGTGACGGTGTATTTCCCTTCGTCAAGAATTTGAAATTGGAAGAGCGGCGCGCCCCGCGGCGCGGCGGTCGGTCCGTTCACGACGGGGACGCTCTGGCTCGTCAGGTCGTCGCGAATGGAAACAAAGAGGCCCGCCACGGCTCCGGGGGAGCGCGGGTCCCGAACGCCGCCGTAAACGCCGGCTTTGAGTTTCAACTGGGCCGAACCGGGGAAAGCCACGGCGTGGTGGCCCCGGGTTAATACCGATAAGACCGAGCCGCCCGCCACGCCCATCACCACGACGCCCAACAGGGCCAACCCCGCGGCCAGACCGATGGCCGCCTTCACCCCCGCGGCACGGCCGCCCGGAGCCGCTGGCGGAAGGGTGTATATCGAGTTTTTGCCCATGGGTGTCCTTTCTAAAAGAGGTGCCGACCGCCGTCCACCCGGAGGGTTTCCCCGGTGACGAAGTCGGAATCGATGAAAAACAGGATGGCCTTGGCGATTTCCTCGGACCCGCCCCAACGGCCCAGGGGCGTGTTGGCGATCACCTCCCGGTTGGCCCGGGGAGACAGTCCCGGCGGCGGCAAAATGGGCCCGGGGGCCACCGCGTTGACCAAAACCCGGGGCGCCATCTCCAAGGCGAGGGCTTCGGTCAATCCCTTGACCGCGGTTTTGGCGGCGTAGTAGGCGGCGTAACCTTTATAGCGCGGGCGTCCCGAGGCCGCCACCCAATCGGAAATGTTCACGATGCGGCCCCCGTTCCGGGAGAGCCAGGGCGCCGCGAGGGCCGACAGTCGATGGGCGGCTTTCAAATCAACGGCCAGGGCTTTCTCCAAGAACCGGTCCCCCGCCGCCATTGATCGAAACCCCCGGGGGGGCGCCTTTTGATAGTTGGAGGCCATGTTGATCAATACGTCCAAACGATTCCATCGGCCCGTAACGGCGGCCACCAACCGTTGGGCGTCCCCCGGCCGGCTTAAATCGGCGCGGACCAGGAGGGCCCGCCCCCCGGCCTTTTCAATGGCGCCCTGGGTTTCCCGTGCGGCCCGCTGGGACGACCGATAGGCCAGGGCGACCCGGGCGCCCCGGCGCGCCAGACCCAGGGCGACCGCGCGGCCGACGCGGGCCCCGCCGGTCAACAACGCCACTGTCCCGTTCAATTCCATAGGGGCATTTAACCACATCCCGGGACACGCTCCAAGGCGCGGGTCCGACCTCCGTCGGGAATTTGTAGAATGAGCGCCCATGAAGATCGCGTCGTTGTTCGCCCCCGGTCGAACGCTGTTTTCTTTCGAATTTTTCCCGCCCAAAAACGACGGGGACGTCGACCACCTTTTGGCCACGGCCCGGGAGCTGAAAATCCTGGGGCCGGCCTACATTTCCGTCACCTGGGGCGCCGGCGGCAGCACCCGGCGGAAAACCCTCGACATCGTCTCCGCCATCAAAAACGACATCGGCGTCGAGAGCATGGCCCACCTCACCTGCGTGGGCGCGGGCCGCGCCGACCTCGACGAGATCTTGGCCGACATCGCCCGCCGGGGCGTGAAAAACATTTTGGCCCTGCGCGGCGACCCCCCCAAGGGCGCGGCGGCCTTCGTGCCTCACCCGGACGGATTCCGTCACGCCGACGAGCTCGTGGCCCACATTCGAAAGGCCCACGATTTTTGCCTGGGCGTGGCCGGGTACCCCGAGGGACACGTGGAGTCCCCGGACCGGGAAAGCGATCTGGACAATTTAAAACGGAAAGTGGACGCCGGTGCCGATTTCGTCGTCACCCAATTGTTTTTCGACAACGCCGATTTCCTGCGCTTCCGCGACCGGGCCGCGTCGCGGGGCGTGCGGGTGCCGATCGTGGCCGGGCTCATGCCCATCACCAACGCCGGGCAGGTCCAACGGTTCACCCAATTGTGTGGCGCGCGCCTGCCCGCCCCGCTCCTGACGGAGCTGGACCGCCGCCGCGACGACGCCGAGGCGGTAACGCGCCTGGGCATCGACCACGCGACGGCCCAATGCCGGGGACTCCTCGCCGCGGGCGTCGCCGGGATCCATTTTTACACCCTCAATCGCTCCCGTTCCACCGCCGAAATCCTGCGCCGCCTCCAAACCCCCACCGCTTAAACCGCACCTGGAAATTCCACCGGTCGCACTCTATACTTGGGTACGACACCGCGCTTCGACAAACCTTCGCCGAGGAGGAATGTTATGAAATGCCCGAAGTGCCCTTCCGTGCTGAGCCCGTCGTCCACCGACCGCGTGGACTTGAACTTCTGCCCCGATTGCCGCGGTTCCTGGTTCGACAAGGACGACCCCGCGTTCCTCACCGAACTGCGCGACGATTTCCCCAACCCGCCCGAACCGCTCCCCGCCCTGGCCACCCGGTTCGTTTGCCCCCGGTGCGACTCCAAGATGGAGGAGTTGGCTTTTTCCCCGTTGCAGGAACTGCGTCTGAACCGCTGCCCCGCCTGTCGGGGGGTTTGGCTCGACAAGGGGGAATGGAAAAAAGTGGAACGCATCGCCGAAGGCTTCGACACCCCCAAATCCAAGGTTCTCCGCGCCGCCCGGAAACTGAAAATCCGCGCCCGCGCCCGTCCCGAATGAACAAATCCGCCCTGCTCGAAGTGGCGGCGTTTTACGGATGGATTCTCGCCGCGATCTGGGGCGGACAACGTTTGGGTTTGAGCGGCCAGGTGTGGATCGGGGCCGTTTTGTTGATGGGCGCGGCCGTTTATTCCACGCGCCGGCACGGGGACGGGCCGGAACGCCTCGGCTTTTCGATGAGATGGTTCAAGCCGGCGTCGGCGTCGATGCTAAAAGTCGCCGGGCCCCTCCTTCTGGCTTTGGCGGTTTGGGCGGCCGTTTCGCCTCCGCCGCCCATGAAAAAATTGTTTTTTTGGGTTTTGGGCTACCCCCTGTGGGCCTTCGCCCAGGAATACGCCCTTTTGGCCTTCGCGGCCAACCGCCTGCGGAACGGGCTGGGCGATCGAACGAAAACGATCGCGCTGATCAACGGTCTTTTGTTCGCGGCGGTGCATTTTCCCAACCCGATGTTGATGACCGCGTGCCTTCTCTCCGGGGTGGCCTTCACATGGATTTTTCTTAAAACCCCACACCTGGTGCCGCCGGCCCTGGCCCACGCCCTGGGCGGCGCCCTTCTGTCTTGGATTTTCCTTGATCAATACAACGCGATGATGGTCGGCCCCGCTTATTGGAAACACGCTCTGACCCCGGGCCCCCACCCTTGATAAACAGTCTCAAACCGTTAAACTATCCGTAACCTGACACAAGGAGCCGACGCCCCATGGACAACACGACTTACATCGCAAAGAAAAAAGACCTTTTTCACCGGAAAGAATTGATTTCGCTGGTGGGCGTGTTCGCCACGCCTTTCGCGATCCTATTGACCGTCGCGGGAATTGTGGTGGCGGGCGTGCAGGGGCCGACCCTCTGGACCTGCGCCGCGCTCATGGTTTTTAGCGCGTTTATGAACTATCTTTTCCCCTGGCTGCTGGCCAAGCAACCCATGGAGCGGCGCGGCGTCGGCGTGCAGTTGCGATTGATTTTGAACGTGGCGCTCAATTCCGTTTTGGTGTATTACCTGGGAGACGCCTTCCGGCCCATGTGGTTGGTTCTGGCGCTGACCCCCTTCGCCACCGCCATCTACGCTTCGCGTGTGCGCACGCTGTCGGCGGCCTTCGCCGTCTCGGCGGCCCTGTTGACCATCCACGTGCTGCAGGGCCACGGGGCCAATGTGCTGTTGCTGGAACGCCTGTCCTACGTGACCTTCATGGTCTTGATCAGCCTCATGATCAACAGCGCCGCCGTCTACCCCCCCTCCACCGAAGAAATTCTCAAGATGTTGAAGCGGCCCTCGATCTAAAAAACAAGGGCGGGACCCCGAGGGGTCCCGCCCTTTGTTTTAACTTGTTCGACGCGACTTCTGAGTCCCCTCGCGGAGCGCGGAGACACCGGCGGGCCGAAGGCCCGCCCGCTTTTTTAGAAGTCGCCGCCGCCCATGCGTGTGAGTCCCCTCGCAGAGCTCGAGGACCTGGGGCGCGCCAGAGGCGCGTGGGCGGCTGACTTTCTTAGAAGTCTCCCCCGCCCATTCCCCCAGGCATCGCGGGCGCCGCCGGTTTCTTTTCCGGGATGTCCGTGATGAGCACGTCGGTGGTCAGGAGCAGGCCGGCCACGCTGGCCGCGTTTTGAAGCGCGAAACGCGTGACTTTGACCGGGTCCACAACCCCCATTTTAATGAGGTCGCCGTATTCGTTGGATTCGGCGTTGTAGCCGTAGTTTTGGTCGCTGTTGGTGCGGACTTTGTCGATCACGATGGAACCGTCCACGCCCGCGTTTTCGGCGATGGCGCGGAGAGGGTCCTCCAGAACGCGGCGAATGATGTTGATGCCGGTTTGTTCGTCCTGATCGATGGCCTTCACGCCCTCCAGGATTTTCTGCGCGCGCAGAAGGGCCACGCCGCCGCCGGCCACGATGCCTTCTTCCACACCGGCGCGGGTGGCGTGCATGGCGTCCTCGACCTTGAATTTCTTGTTCTTCATCTCGGTCTCGGTCGCCGCGCCCACTTCGATCACGGCCACGCCGCCGGAGAGTTTCGCCAGGCGTTCCTGGAGCTTCTCCTTGTCGTAGTCCGAGGTCGTCTCTTCAATTTGTTTCTTGATTTGGGCGATGCGGCCCTTGATGGCCTTCTCGTCGCCCTGGCCGCCCACGATCGTGGTGTTCTCTTTGTCCACGACCACGCGGGTGGCGCGGCCCAGCATGTCGATGCCGGCCTTGTCGAGCTTGAAGCCTTTTTCCTCGGTGACCACCTGGCCGCCCGTGAGGGTGGCGATGTCCTCGAGCATCTCTTTGCGGCGGTCGCCGAAACCGGGGGCCTTGACGGCGGCGCAACGCAGGCGCCCCTGAAGCTTGTTGACCACGAGCGTCGCCAGGGCTTCGCCTTCGACGTCTTCGGCGATGATGAGGAACGGTTTGCCCTGTTGGACGATCTTCTCCAAAACGGGCAGGAGGTCGTTCATGGCCGAAACTTTCTTGTCGGTGATGATGATGAGCGGTTCTTCCAACACGCCCTCCATCCTCTCCGCGTCGGTCACGAAGTAGGGCGAGATGTAGCCGCGATCGAACTGCATGCCCTCGACGGTGCGCACCAGGGTGGTGGAGGTTTTGCCCTCTTCCACGGTGATCACGCCGTCTTTGCCGACCTTGAGAATGGCTTCGGCGATCTGCTTGCCGATTTCCTCGTCGGAGGCGGAGATCGTCGCGATCTGGGTGATTTCGCTCTTGGCCTTGGCGTCGATGTTGATCTTTTTGGCGTTCTTCTTCAGTTCGTTCACGACCGCTTCGACGGCTTTGTCGATGCCGCGTTTGATGTGGGTGGGGTTGGCGCCCGCCGTGATGTTGCGGAAGCCTTCGGCGATGATGCCCTGGGCGAGCACGACCGCGGTCGTGGTGCCGTCGCCGGCCACGTCGTTGGTTTTGGAGCTCACTTCGCGAACGAGCTGGGCGCCCATGTTCTCGAAGGGGTCCTCAAGCTCAATGTCTTTGGCCACCGTCACGCCGTCGTTGGTGATCGTCGGCGAGCCGAATTTCTTGTCCAGCACCACGTTGCGGCCCTTGGGGCCGAGGGTGATTTTCACCGCGTCGGACAGTTTGTCCACGCCGGCCTTGATGGCCTTGCGCGCGTCGTCCGAATATTTGATTTGTTTTGCCATGGGGCTTTCTCCTTATTTCGCTTCCAAAACGCCGAGAATGTCGTCCTGATGCATGATCAGGTGCTCGTCGCCGTCAATTTTAATTTCCGTGCCGGAATATTTTCCGTAAAGGATCTTGTCGCCGGCTTTCACGTCCATGGGGATGAGCTTGCCGTCGTCCGACATCTTCCCCTTGCCGGCGGCGATGATTTCGCCTTCCTGGGGTTTTTCCTTGGCGGTGTCGGGAATGATCAAGCCGCCGCGTTCCTGTTTTTCTTTTTCCAGGGGCTTCACGAGCACCCGGTCGCCCAGGGGGCGAATCTTTACTTTGGAGAGAACCGCTTCAGCCATATAGGCCTCCTTGATGATTGTTGGCAATCGATTGTTGCGACTGCTAGTTAAACGGCCGTTAAAAAACCGCCGCCCGAAACCGGGCCGTCGGCTTTTACCGTCGACAAAAGCGGGCTTTCAATTTCAAAACCAGCGCTCTCGCCTCGAGTGTGATAATTTTGGCAAATCCCCCGGTCGGCTGTCAAGGCAAAAACGCGGCCCCGCCCTTTTCGGGTCGGGGCCGCGCGGGAAACGGACGCGCTCAGTAGTTGACGATGAGCGAAACCGCCGTCAACGTATCGGTTTTGCCGAAGGACGGCGGCGGGGTGTTGCGGAACTTGAGGCCGTAGGACACCTTTAAAGACAACCGCGTGGTCAACACCGCGGTCAGCGCCGATTCCGCGTTGAAGCGGTAATCCTTGCTTTCCTTGAAGTTGTGCAGGTATTCGGCGTCCTGGCTGAAATCCGCCGTGGCCGACAGCTTGTGCGCGTACTTGGCGTAGCCCCGACCAACCGCAAAGGTGACCCGCTCCGAGGCCACGCGTTGTTCGTTGATGTAACCCGCGCCCAATTCCGTGAGGAAAGTGTCGGTCTTGGTTTGGAGCCATTCCCGGCCCACGCCACCCGAGAGATCGTGCCGGTGGGCGAAGCCCGCGAACACGTTACGTTCCCATTGGTACCGTTCGAACAGGTAATTCCGGTCGTCCAGCTTGTACTCGACCTTTTCGCCGGCGTAATATTGTTCGGCCGTGCGCACGCCGTTGCTCTTGGTGTTGAGGGCTCCGGCGGGCAGCAGCAGGGTCCATTTGTTTCGCGTCCAGGTGAACAGGTTGGAGGCGCCCAGCGTGGTGGATTCGGTGTTCCCATTGGCGTCCAGGAAACTAAACTGGGCCGTGTCTTTCCAATTTTTAACAGGGGATTCCGCTGCCCGGAGAACGCCGCCGACGAGGGTCGCGATTGTGGCGATGCAAAGCAATCTTTTCATTTGCTTCTCCTTATTCTTTTTGAAAAAAACACCCCGCCCCTCCGTGAAGAGAGGCGGGGGATTGAAGAACGAGCGTCCTTACAGCTTCATCGCCGAGATCGCGGCGACCACGCGGCGGTTAACGGCGCGGCCCTCGAGGGTGGCGTTGTCGGCCAGGGGCTGGGCCGGGCCGAACCCCCGGGCGCTGATGCGCCCGGCGTCCACGCCAAGCTTCTCCACCAAATAAGCGCGAACGGCATCGGCGCGTTTCTGCGAGAGCGCCTTGTTGCCCGCGGCCGAGCCCACGTTGTCGGTGTGGCCTTCGATCACCACGGTGGTGTTGGGGAAGCGTTTCATGAACTCCGCCACCGTGGCGATTTGGGATTCGTAGTCGGGTTTGACGTCCGACTTCCCGGAATCGAACTTAACGCTGAGGGAAACCGTCACTTTCTCCGCGGGGCAGCCTTCGGCGTTGACCAGAACGCCGGCGCCGGTGTCCGGGCATTTGTCGAGAGCGTCGATCACGCCGTCGTTGTCCGAATCGCGCGGGCAACCGTCGGCGTTGACCGGGGTGCCGACGGCGGTGTTCGGGCATTTGTCGAGGGCATCGGCCACGCCGTCGCCGTCGGCGTCAGCGATGACGACAGGCGCCGGAACCGGCGCGGGGGCCGGTTTCGCTTCGACCACCGGGGCCGGAGCGGGGACGCCGCCCTGACCGCCGAAAAAGACGTTCCCCATCAAGCCGGCGGACCAAATGGTCGCCTCGATGCCGTAATCCTCTTTTTGTTTGCCAACCCAATGGAGGCGGCCGATGGCCCCGACGCTCAACCAACGCGCCAGGAACAATTCCAGACCGGCGCCGCCCTGGGCGGCAAAAGCCGTTTCGGTTTTCAGGTCGAGCCGGCGCAGTTCCGCCGCGCCGAGACCCACCGTGAGGAAGGGCTTCCAGGCCCCTTCACCGAAGGATTGCCAAACGCCGAGGGTCAAGGGACGGGCCTCCGACCGGTTAAAGGTTGTGTCGTCGTAATCCAGCCCGAGAGCGTCGTAGCTCAAGACCAATTCCGTCTTGGGCGCCACGCCGAAGCGCAGCCAGCCCGAGGCGAAGGTGTCTTCGTCGGTCAATTGTTTCGCGTCCTTCGGGGCGATCGCGCCGGACCAGCCCCCCGCGCCGCCCAAACCCAAACGGCCCGTGGCGTCGCCGGCGTTGACCCCCGCGCCGAACAGCCCCAAAGCCAACAAAAGCATCCATCGGTTTTTCATGTGCGTCTCCTTATTTTTTCTTGATCGCGCTGACCGTCGCCACCACGCGGCGGTTGGCCGCGCGGCCATCGGGCGTGGCGTTGTTCGCCACGGGCGAGTCCGGCCCAAACCCTTTCGCCGAAACACGATCCGCGGTCACCCCGAATTTGAAGAGAAGATGATTGCGCACCGCGTCCGCGCGCTTTTGCGACAGCGCGCGGTTGGCGGCGGGCCGGCCGACATTGTCGGTGTGGCCCTCGATGACCGTGGTCGTTTCGGGAAAACGTTTCAGAAATTCCGCAAGCCTCTTGAGTTCCGGTTCGAAGGAGGGCTTCACCGCGTCCCTGCCGGAATCGAAATTGATTTCCAGCGTCACGCTCACGCGCTCCACGGGGCATCCCTCCTCGTTGATGAGGGCGCCGCGGGGGGTGTTGGGGCATCGGTCTTTGTCGTCCGTCACGCCGTCCCCGTCCGAATCGCGGGGACAGCCCACGCCGTCCACCGGCGTGCCGGCGGGGGTGTTGGGGCATTCGTCGCGGGCGTCGGGCACGTCGTCGCCGTCCGCGTCGGGCGGCGGAATCGGTTTGGGCGCGGCGACCGGAGCCGGGGGCGCTTTCGGCGGGATGTAACCGTCGCAATGGAAGAACCAAGTCAAACCGGCGGTGGCGCTGTAGGCGCCCGCGTCGCGGGTGAAGCGGCTGTCGCCCCAGGTTTGAACATACTGTCCCTGCACGGACAGCGCCAGGGACTCGCCCCAGGGGCGCTCAAACCCAAGGGCCGCCCGGGCGACGGGCGCCGAGGTCCGGCGCCGGGTCGAGGACAGACCGCGGCCAAAACCGATGCCCCCGCCCAGGTCCACAAAGGGCGATCCGCCCTCCGCGTCCCCCAGGAATCGGCGCACACCGCCGGAAAGAGCGTGGAGGCGGGCGCCGGGGGTGGAGGCGTCGCCCGCCCCGGACAGGTTGTCAAAAGCGAGCAGCCATTCGGTTTTGGCCGAGGCGCCCCGGCGCAACCAGGCCCCCGCCGCCGCATCGGGGTCGGTGGCGCGGCCGAGGCCTTTGGGCGAGAGGAAATCGCCGGCGCCGACCGCGCCGCCGAGGCCCCAACGGCCTTCCCGGTCCTGGGCCCGGAGGGGCCCGGCCAACGAAACGCACAACGCCGCCAGAAGAAAGAGCTTTCGAACCATGGGAACGGTTATTTGGGGACCGCGGTCGAGGCGATGGGGATGCGGGCGATCTTGTTGGCGATCTTGATGGCGATGAAAATAGAGAACGAGATGATCAAGAAGTCGACCACCGCCGAGAGGAACACCCCGTAGCGCAAGAGAACCGCCGGAGCGGTTTCCGTGGCTTCTTCAATGGTGTAGGCCAGATTTTTGAAATCCACGCCGCCCAGCAAAATTCCGATGACCGGCATGAGCACGTCGCCCACCAGGGACGTCACGATCTTGCCGAAGGCGCCGCCGATGATCACACCGACCGCCATGTCCACCACGTTCCCCCGAAGCGCGAACTGCTTGAACTCTTGAATCATGCCCATGGGTCTTGCCTCCTGGTTGCCGGCTCTTTGCGCCGCCCGAGCTTTAACGGAAAGAGACGGGTTGATTAAGAAAAACGTCAATGCGCGCTTTGGTAGGCGCGGTAATCGATGGTGGGGAAGATGTTGTCGATGGATTCCAGGTTCGTCAAAAACCCTTCGTCCAAACGATTTTCCTGGACGCGGTGGTAGAGGTCCAGGAACCGGCCCATGTGGTCGCGGGTGCGCTTTTCGGAATATTGGCGGGCCGTCCCCACGGTCATCAAGAAAGCCCAGTCGGAGGATTGGGCCAGAAGGAGTTCCCGGGCCGCTTGGTTCAAGTAGCGCTTCAGCAGCCCCTCGGCGTTGGCGTGGATGTTGGCCAAGCGGATCATGCGCTCGGCCGCGATGTGCAAATGAGGGTAGATCCAATCGTTCGAGGCGTTCAGCCACACTTCGTGGTAGCCCTTGTCCCCCCAGCTGGAGGGCTCCGGCTCGACGATTTGCTGTTCGGGAAACTTGTGGAGGTATTCCATGGGGGTGATGGTCTTGACCCGGTCCTGATCGTAATGGGTTTTGCGGAGGAGAAACTCGAGGAAATCGGGCCCTTCGAACCACCAATGACCGAACAGTTCCGCGTCGTACACGGAGGTCACCACGGGAGGCCGGTTCATGACGCCTTTCAAGTACTCCACCTGGCGTTCGCGGTTGAAAAGGAAGTTCCCGGCGTGGGCGGCGGCCGTTTCCCGCGCCCGGTGGGGCATGTAGGGCTCTTTGTCGGCCAGGGCCACGCGGCCCGTCACCCGATGGTATTTGACCCCGATGTTCCGCCGCACCCCGTCGTCGTGGAGATAAGGACGAATATAGTTATAGTCAAGGTCGTAGCCCACGTCCCGGTAGAACTCGCGGTAATTGAAGTCCCCGGGGTAGCCCTGCTCGGCGGACCACACCTGGTGGGCCGTTTCCATGTCCCGGCCGAAAAATCCCACGCCGCCCTGGGAAAAAATGGGGGCGAAAACGCCGTAGCGGGGGCGGGGTTTCCCGAACAGAATGCCGTGGCTGTCCAAGAAAGAGAACGTGATGCCGTTTTCTTTGAGGTACCGGTCCACGCCGGGGGCGTAGGCGCATTCGGCCAGCCAAATGCCCCGGGGCGGGCGGCCGAAATGGCGTTGGTAGTCCTGGGACGCGATCCGGATCTGGGCGCGGCGGGACTCCTCGTGGATCATGAGAGGCAGATAACCGTGGGTGGCGCCGCAGGTGATGATTTCCAACAGACCCGCGTCCTGCAGGGCCTTGAAACGGGTGAGGATCCGGCCGCCGCAACCGTCGAAGATGTCGCGCACCCGACGGAATTTCGTCCGGTACATCTCGGCCGTCTCTTGAAACGCGGACGGCAGGCTCCGCGCGCGGACGATTTCTTTTTCGGCCAACTCCAGGAGTTTTTCGAGTTTGGCCCGGTATCGCCGCATCAAAAGTTCGTCCGCCAGCATGTTGCACAGGGGCGGCGTGAGGGACATCGTGAGCCGGAAGTGGACGTTTTCCCCGGCGAGGCGTTCCATCATGTCCAGGATCGGGACGTAGGTTTCGGTGATGGCCTCGTAAAGCCAATCCTCTTCGAGGAAGTCGGGGTATTCCGGATGGCGCACGTAGGGCAGGTGCGCGTGAAGAACGAGGTTAAGGTACCCCTGGGGGTCGCCCATGGCGGGGGCTTACTCCTGCCCCTTGCGCGTTTGCCGTTGGACTTTGAATTCGATGAAGCGGGACAGGTCCCCGTCGTGGTTGGTGGCCTGGATGGGGAAGGCCTGCTCCCCGTCCGGGAAGGCGAAGCGGAACGAAAAGGTGCCGTCGGGGTTCAGCGTCACGGGGCGGCCCTGGAAAGTGACCGTGGCGTCGGGCTCCGTGGCGCCGTACACAACGACCTCGCAATCGGCGACCAACCAGAACCCTTTGTGACGCACCGGGGGGCGGCCCCAGCTGGCGCCGCCCGGGGAGGTGGGGATGCCCGAAAACGAGGAAATGCCGCGCATGAGCTCCCAGCGTTGGGCGAGCATCTTGGCGATGTCGAGGGACCCCGCGCCCAGACGGCCGCCGCCGGACAATTCAAACAGACGTTCCCACTCGGCCTTGAGAACGCCCCATTTTTCGTCCACTTGGTCCGACACCTGCCCGGCGGGCAACCGGATGGTGTTGGAGATCGCGAGCAGCACAAACCGACCATCGGGCAGCACCAGACCCAATTCGGCGTGCCAGTGGCCGTCGCCCCGGGGGGAAAACACGTACCAGTTGCGCGCCTCGATGGCGATGTCCACATCGAAAGATTGTTTTTGGGTTCCGTGGTCGGCGTGCAAACGCAGGACGGAACGGCCCCGGTCGATCGCGTCGCCGAATTGGCGGCGCACTTCCTCCCACGTGTAGGGCGCCACTTCCCAATACGTGTGCATCCAACGGGGATCGCGGGGAAGGAGAACCAAACGGGTGACGCCGTAATCGTGCGGGAGGGGCCCCGCCGACGGGGGCGGGGCGGGCCGCGGCGCGGGGCCGGACGACGGAGCGTTCAAATGGGATGTCATGGGCGATTCGTCCTTGGATCGTCGGCGGGCCACGCCCGCCGACGCTCAAATGCAACGGGGTGAATTTAGCAAATAAATCGGCTTGCCGGGAGGCGTTGTTGATTTAAAAATATTACTTTTTAAGTCTGGAATGGCACGCCGTGTTCCGATTCAACCCGGGTTTTGCGTGGGGGATTCATGACGGCGAAAGCCAAAGGGAATGAAACATCCCGATCCGGGCGAGTACCAGATCTTCTTTTCCAGGCGCACGGGAACGCGGTTTCGGTGGCGAATCTAATAAATAAAGGAATACAAACAGAACCCGGCCTTTCCAGATCCGCGTTTCAGTTTATAAACCCGATTTTCCGAACCCACTCCCCCGCGCTACAACCGCCATTCTTCCACCGACACCAAGTCCCCTTCTCCGTTGATTGTTTCACATCTGGAAAACCTCACGTTTTGCAAAAGCCGAACGCAAAATCCGGGTTCAAGGGCGTGTGGCGTCCCGTGGTATACTGCAAGGCCATCGTGAACAAAAACGATTCCATCATTCACCGGGTCTTGTATTGGAAAAATCGGCCGGGCGCGGCGAGGACTCGCCGGGCCCGGGGACCGCTTATCGTCGGGTTGTTGGCGGGGGGCCTCGGTTGTTGTTCCGCCTGGAGCGCCGAACCCAAGGGCCCCTTCTTGGCGGTCCTTTGGCCCGGCCTTTCCATCGGTTACCGCGCGTTCAACTGGGCGTACGAAGGACGCTGGCAATTCATGGGCGGACACGCGGATAAAGGAACCGGATACAACGCCACCCTGGGGTCCGTTCGCGCCGCCCGGGGGGTCCCCCTCGCGCGGACCACGCGGGTTTACGCGGGGCTGGAGGCGGGGTGGTTCACCTATTCGACCGACGACGATTTTCGGACGAAGGGGATGACCCTGGGCGCCTATGTGGGATTGGAGAAATTTTTCAAAGGGCCCTTCTCCTTCGCTTTTGACATCGGTCCCTACTGGGCCGGAACGCGGGAAATTCAAGGGGAATCCGGATCGGAGTTTGATGCCGTGATCAACGCCGCGGTGCGTTGGAATTTCGGGAGGGAAAAATGAGGAAAACCGTTTGGGCGGTCACGGGGTTTTTTGTGTTGACGGGGTTCCGCTGGGGCACCGTTGATATCGGGCGGAAAGCCGCCGAAAACCAGAAAACCTCTTTGGACGCGAAATCCGAAAACGGGGCGCTGTCCTTGCTCCCCACGGGCCAACACCTGGGTTACATTGCCGGGTTTGAATCGTTTCCGCCCGCCACGGAGGCGGCCGTGCGGTCGGCGCAAACCCAAGCCATCGCGAAGGGAATGCGTGTGGCCCGCGTCCAAACGGACTGGTCGGCCTTGGAAATATCTCCCGGCGTGTTCAATAAAACGAATTTAGAAAACCAGTTGTCGGCCCTTCGCGCGGCGAACCTGAAACCGTTTTTGACCCTGACCACCGCCGACAGCGATACGTTCGAATTGCCGGCGGATCTCATGGATCCGTCCGACTCCCAAAAATTAAAGGCGGGCTTGACCCTGGATTCACCGACCGTCGTGGCGCGGTTCAATGACCTCATGGACTGGGTGGTCCCGCTGTTGGTGTCCAACGGAGGATGGGGCCTCTCCATCGCCAACGAACCCGGCACTTTGATCGATGACGGCCATTTATCGGCCTTCGAAATGGCGAACTTTGCGCGTTCCGCCCGGTCCCACATCCAATCCCTCGATTCCCGCCTGGCGGTGACGGTGACCATGCGCTATCAAGAGGTCCTGGTTTCCGCCGCGTATCTTCCCTCGATCATCGCCGCCTGCGACGTCGCCTGTTTCAACTATTACCCCCAGGACCCCAATTTTTATGTGGAATCAACATCCACGGTGAGCGGGCGGGTCGCCGCCTTGCTCCAGGCCGCGGACGGAAAAGAAATGGTCATTCAGGAAGTGGGGTGCCCCGGCGGATACGAAGGGGTCACGCCGACGAACATCGGGGGCAGTCTTTCCCGTCAATCGGCGTTTTTTCATGAATTCATCAATCAAATGGCGGCGAGGCCGAAATTGCGCGCCGCTTTTGTTTTTCAAATGGTGGACTGGTCCTCGGGTCTGACGAACGGCTTCCTGGGCGGTTTGCCGCCGGCTCCATGGGTGGAGGCCGTGCGAGAAACCATGCGCACCCTCGGGCTTCTTCGCTACGAAGACGGCACCTCACGTCCCGCGCTCGCGGAATTTTACGCGGGGGTCGAACGTTTCAAAAATTGATCCCTTGACGTCAGGCGTTCGTCTCGACCGTTCAAATATTCAGACGTTCGCGTCATCCAGCCCCGCGGCTCCGAAACCGGGGAGCGGTGCCATCGACCGCCGGCCCCCCCCACCGTCCCCTTCGTTCCCCCCGACATCAACCGTCGAATCGCGAGGTTCATCCTCACCGCCACCGGGCGGTGAAAGCACTCGTCTTCCGGAAAGCGCGGGGACTTTCGAGGAGAAAACGACCTCGCCGCTGCTCCTCCCCGTCTTTTCCGGCCTCGGCCCGGCGTGCAACGCCCTCCGGATCCCCGCCGCAAAGGCAAACAGAGGGGGGGGCTTGGTCGGTCTTCTGCCGGCGGAAGCCCTTATTTTTAAAAAGCCTACCGCAAATCCGGGTTCAACCGCGCGGCCGCCCAAAGGGCGATCACGACGCCGAGGGCGCAAAGCACCGCCCATTCCGACCAGAACAACGGCCCGACGGCGCCGCGCAACATCACTTGGCGGTTTAGCGACACGAAATACTGGATGGGGTTGAGCCACGCGAGGGGTTTGGCCCACAGGGGGAAATTCTCCACCGGGGCCATCACGCCGGACAATAGGATCGCGGGGAAGAGAAATAAAAAACCGCCCATCATGGCCTGTTGCTGATTTTTGGCGAAAGTGGAGATGAGCGTTCCCGTGGCCACCATCGTTACCACAAAGGCGCCCGCGTTCAAAGCCAGGGCCCACAGCGGACCGCGCACCGGCACGCCGAAGACCAGGTGGGCGAACCCCACCAAAAGCGGCACATCGGCCAGGCCCAACAGAACAAAAGGGAGGGTTTTCCCGAGGAATATTTCCCACCGGGGCACAGGCGCGGCCAGCAGGGTCTCCAGCGTGCCCATTTCGCGTTCGCGGGCGAGCGACATGCTGGTCAAAAGAATCGTGATGAGGCCGAGGATGAGGCCCATCACCCCGGGCACCAGATAAACCGCGGTGGCGAGGGTCGGGTTGTAGAGCGTGCGGACATCGAACGCCACGACCGGCGGGGGCGTTTCGTCCGAGGCCCGCCGCAGCAGGGCGTGGACATAGCCGTCGATGGCCCGCGCGCGGAGGGCGTTCGTGCCGTCCACCACCAGTTGAGCGCGCCCGTCCCCGCGCTCCCGCGCGCGGCTCGCGCCCCCGCCCGGGGCGATCAACACGGCGTCCGCGCGACCCGTCTCCAACAAGCGCACCGGATCCCCCTGGTCGGGCGCGGGCCGAAACCACCCCGAACCCCAAGCGCCCTTCCGCAGATCGTCCATCAGACGGTCCGCCGGGGGCGCCTGCACCGAGAGCCGCACGTTTTTGACTTCGTTCGACAGCGCGAGGCCGAACAGGGTCATCTGCACGACGGGGATCACGAAGATGACGACCCGCATCCGCCTGTCGCGCAGGGCCTGCCGGAATTCCTTGCGAACGAAACCGACGAGCGTGGCGTTCACGGTTCGAGGTCCCTTTTGAACTTGACGCTGGCCCATCCGATAAGCGCGGCCGCCAGACCCGCCAGCCAGAGCGCGGGCCGCGCCAATTCCAAGGGGCCGGCGCCTTTCAAAATGATGCCCCGGCACAATTCCATGAAGTGCCGGGCCGGCAGGGCCCAGGTGAGAATCCGGAAAAACGCCGGCATGCTTTCAACGGGGAAAATGAATCCGGAAAGGAGCAGGGCCGGCAACAGCCCCGTGAGATTGGAAAACTGCATCGCCAATTGTTGCTGGCGCGTGAGGACCGAAATCAGAAGCCCCTGGGCCAGGGTGCAGCACAGGAACAACACATTGGCCGCCAGAAAAAACCACAGGCTCCCTCGAAACGGTACGTGGAACAGGAGCCGCGCGGCGGCGTAGATCAACCCCGTGCTCGCCAGACACAGGCCGAGGTAAGGCGCCAGTTTTCCAAGAATCATCTCCAGGGGGCGCACGGGCGTGGACAGGAGGAGCTCCATGGACCCGGTTTCCCATTCGCGCGCCACCGTGAGCGCCGTCATCAAGATCGACAACACCCCCATCACCACCACAAACAACCCCGTCACCACGAACCAGCGGCTGTTGAGTTCGTTGTTGAACAGAAAGCGCGTCCGCAGAAGGTCGGCCGGCGGGTCGGCCCCAAGCCGGCGGGCGGCGACGGTTGCGACCCCGTCGAGATAACCCGCGATGACGCCGGCGGTCTGGTTGTCCGCGCCGTCAATGACCACCTGCGCCCGGGCGGGGATTCCGCGGGCGATGTCCTCGGCGAATCCGGGCTCGATGAAAACCGCCGCTTTGACGCGGCCCTCCGCCAACAAGCGGAGCGCCGACACCGCGGGAGGCCCGTGGGGTTTGAAATAACCGGACGCGGTAAAAGTCTCGGCGAGGGCGCGGGAGGCCGGGGTGTTGTCGCGGTCCACGATCCGCAGGCGGATGTCCCGCACGTCGAAGTCCAAGACGTAACCGAAAAACACCACGAGCAACACCGGCACGCCCACGGCCATGGCGAGGGTGAAGGGGTCTCTCCGCACGTGGCGGATTTCCTTCCGCGCCACCGAAAGCGCGCGGGGACCGGAGAACCTCCTCACGCGGGGCCCTCCACCCACCGCAAGAACACGTCCTCCAAGGACGGCTCGATGCGGCGGATCCGTGCGGTCGCGCCCCAAAGCCCCCGCGCGTCCTCCCAACGTCGGGGGTCGCGGACGGTCACGTGCCATCGCAAACCGTGGGGCTGAATCGTTCCCGCGGACAGGGCGGCGTCGCGCCAACCCACGGGCGGGGCTTCGGGAAAATGCAGTTCGTACAACGGCTCGGGGAAGGCCCTCGCTTTCAATTCGTCGGGCGCCCCGAGGGCGATGATCGCTCCGGCGCGCATCAACGCGATGCGGCCGCATTCGCCGGCTTCGTCCATGTAGTGCGTGGTGACGAACACCGTTTTCCCCCGGGCGGCGAGGCCCCGGATCAAAACCCAGAAGCGGGCCCGCGCCGCGGGCGACACGCCGGCGGTGGGTTCGTCCAGAAAAACGATCTCGGGGTCGTGCAACAGGGAGGCCACGAGCGAAACTTCTTGCTTGAGACCCCCGGGCAGATCGCGCACCAACGTATCGGGGCGGCTGTGAAACCCGATAAAATCGAGCAAATCGCGCGATCGTCGACGGTGGATTTCCGGCGGGATCTTCCGCAGGGCCGCGGCAAACTCCAAATTCTCCGCCACCGTCAAATCGGTGTACAGGGTGAATTTTTGCGACATATAGCCCACGCGCGACTTGATCGCGTTGGCCCCGCGCTCAAACGAGAGGCCCGCCACGACGACCCGCCCCTCCGTTGGGCTCAGCAGGCCGGTGAGCACGCGGATGGTGGTGGTTTTCCCCGCGCCGTTGGCCCCGAGGAACCCGAAGATTTCGCCGCGTTCGACCCGCAACGACACCCGGTCCACGGCCGTGAAATCGCCGAAGCGGACCGTGAGGTCTTCCACAACAATGGCGGCCTCGGTCACGGGGTCCCCCGTTGCCCTTTGGACCGCCGCTTGTCCTCGTAGAGGCGTTGATCGGCGAGCTCTTTAAGGGCCGCCAAATCCCCCTCCCGCGAAAACCCGTACCCAAAACTGCCCCACACCCGCGGGGGCGGGCGGTCCGGGACGTCGATCACGATTCCCGCGAAGGCCGCGCGTAATTTTTCCACCACCCGTTCGATGTGGTCGGTGGTTTCCCCCGGCAAGATCACGGCGAACTCGTCGCCGCCGATGCGCGCCGGCAGGTCGCTGGCGCGCAAACACCGTTTCATCTCCCCGCCCACCGCCTTGAGCACGCGGTCCCCGACCGCGTGTCCCAGGGTGTCGTTGATCAGCTTGAATTCGTTGAGGTCGATCAAAATCAACCCGAAGGCCTCTTTTTTCTCCACCAAATCCCGCAGAACCATGTCGTAGTAACGGCGTTGGTACACCTGGGTCAATTCGTCGGTGATCGCCAATTCGTAAAGGCGGGCGTTGTGCAGGGCCAGGGAGCATTGGGCCGCGACATGGGCCAACAACGACCGCGCCCGCCCCGCGTCGGGGGACGGCCCGACCACGAGAATTCCCTCCATCGCCGTTTGCGCCCAAAGGGGAATCCATTGCAGGTTCTTTCCGTCCGCCAAAGGGAATTCGGTGGCCTCCGAAAAACGCGCGCTCCGGAGGACCTCTTCAATTTCGGTCAAGGCGGCGGGGGAGAACCCCCGCTGCAGGCGCACCACGGGGCGGCCTTCCTCGACCAGCGCGACGGCGGCCGCGGACGCGCCGGTCAACGACCGGGCGCGCTCCAGCAGGGACTTGAAAATGCGCCGCCGGTCCAACACGCCCATCAATTCGCGGCTGGCGTCGTACAACTCTTTGAGGTCGCGCCGCGAGCGTTCTTGGTCCACAAACATCCGCGCGTTCGCGAACGCGGCGGCGGCTTGGGCGGCGAAGGCCTGCAGCACCTTCAAGTCATGCGTGTTGAAAAGCCCCCGCACCAACCGGTTGTCGAGGTACATGACCCCCAACGTCCGGTCCTGATGGCGAACCGGGACGCACATCACCGAATGGATTCCCGCCGACACAACGCTGTCGGCCGCGGTCCAATTCTCATCGGTTTCGGCGTCGGCGCTGAGGACCCCGCGCTCTTCGCGCAAAACTTGCTGAAGGACCGTTTCGGAGATGGGCCGCCCCTCGTCCTCCGCACGCACGCGGTACATCGCCTTTCGGGCCAACGCCCCCGTCGCCCCGTCCCGCAGAAACAAGACCGCCCGTTCGGCGCCGAATATGCGCGCGGCGGCGTCCACCACCATTTGGAACAAGGGCTCCGGGTCCAAAACGGCCCCGAATTGCAACGACAGGTCGATCAACGTTTCAAAACGTTGGGCCTCAATAAAACCCGAGGACGACCCGCTGGCGTGCGCGCTGGCGGATAAAGAGTGGACCGAGTCCTCGTTGGCGGCGGTTTTCAATTCGGGCAACAGGTCCGCGATGAGGTCCAAGCTTTTTTTGTCGCGCAACCGGCGCGCCAGCGTCCACGCCGCGCGCAAAAGGTGGGCGCTGCGGGCGGGGTCCTTTTCCCGCAGCGCCACCCCCCAGTCCCGCAGGGCGAAGGATTGGGCGGCCAAGGCCCCGTTTTCCACGCACCAACTCAACGACCGCCGCCAGGATTTCTCGGCCGCCCGGGGGTGTCCGATCTTCCAAAGGTATAGCGCCTCGTGAGGACGGCTGTTTTCCCGCAGGAAGACGGAAAAAGACCGCTGGTGGCGGCCGCGTTTTTGCAAGCGGCTCGCCCGCCGCCGCAGGACCCGCGCCTCGGTTTCGCTCCGGGTCTCGCTGAGACGGGCCAAAACCACTTCCAACCACCCGACGTAGGGATCGGTGTTTTCCGTCCGCAGATGGTGGCGCTCCCGAATTTCCTCGGCCGCGGCGAAGGCCCGCTCCGCCTCGTCCCAGGTGCGCAACTGGCCCAGAATCACCCCCCGCGCGATCCACAAGCAACAGGCGGCCATCCGGTCTTCCCCGGCGAGGACCTGGGGCATGAGGCGGTCCACCTCCTGCAACAACGATTGGGTGTTGACCCGACCGCGCATCTCGGCTTGAATGCGCACGGTGTAGGCCATGCCCGCGTAATGTTTCAACGACGAGGCCAGGCGATACGCTTTTTCGAGACAGGCTTCGGCTTGATCCCAATCCCCGAGATAAAGGTGGGCCGAACCGAGGAAATCCAACAGGTTAACGAGTTCCCACCGATCCCCCAATTGTTCAAATTCGGGTTCCGCGAGCCGACCGACCTCCAGGCAACGTCGCCACCGGCCGGCCGAAAACAAAACCATCGCCCAATAACTCCGGCTCTGGGCGGCGCCCCAACGGTCGCCCGCCTCCTCCCGCAGGGCGAGGCCGCGCTGGGCGTAACGCTCCCCCCGCTCCCACCAGCCGAGCACGGCGCAGGCGGGCGCGTGGTTGGCGTAGGCCTGGGCGATCTGATCCGAGACGCCGTGCGATTCCGCTCGGTTCATGTGGCGCAGGTGTGCCCAAAGCGCGCGGTGGGTGCTCGTGAAGAAATAGACATGGGCCAATTCATTGAGCAGGACGCACCGTTGCCGCTCCCGCGGCGGCGGAACCGGACGACCCGCGGGGGCCCGCCAGGTGTGTCCCGCTTGAACCAGGGCCTCTCGAAACAACGCGAACAACAACGCCGGACGATTCCGGGGAACCCGTTCCCCCAAACGGGCCAGAGCGCCTTCCAAAGCCGCCGCGGCCAGGGAAGATTCGCCCTTGGACAAATAGACGCGCCCGATCTTGCTTTGCAGTCGAACGACGTCGTCCTCGTCGACCGCCGCGGCCAACGCCGCCGCGTAGGAGGACAACGCCCGTTCGTACAGGCCGATCATGCGCGAACTGTCGGCGACGGATTCCCACAGGCGCTTTTCCCAGGTCTTTTTCGCTTCGCTGGCGGGAACGTCCTCGAGGCGGGCGCGCGCCTGGTCAAAGAGGTCCAGGGCTTCCCGATGGGCGTGGCGGTCGGCCGCCAAGACCCCGGCCTGGATCCCGTAGGCCACGGCCGGCACGGTCAAGCCCGCGCGGCCGAAGTGATGGGCGAGGGCGATGACCTTTTCCGGGCCCGCGGCCTCGTTTTTCTCGATCGCGAGGGCCACCCAACGGTGAAGATCGGTCCGGGCCGCGGTCGGGATGGGCTCGAGAACGGTTTCTTGGATTTTGTCGTGGGTGAAGACGCAGGGTCCGCCGCCCGCCGGGCGGAGGATGATCCGCGCCGCGGCCAACGCCCCCAGAGCTTCATCGACCCGCCGGGCGGCGTCCGTTCCCGAAAGGGAGTCCCGGAGCGCCAACGCCGTGGCCAAATTGGCGAACCGAAACGTCCGCCCCTCGATGGCCGCCAAACGCAACACCTCCCGATCCCCGGGCGCGAGGCGGTCGACGCGCGCGCGCACCGATTGGCGCGCCCCGTCCGCAAACCGCCCCTCGGCCAGGGCCGCGGCGTCGGCCACGCGCCACCCCGCGTCGGTTTTCGCCAGGGCGCCCGTTTCCACGAGGGCGTGCATCAATTCGATGGCGTACAGGGGGCAACCCTCCGCCCGCGCGGCCACGGCCTCCGCGGCTTCGACCAAGGGGTGCCCCACCATCGACTCGACCAATCGTCCCGTGTCCTCCGCGCGCAGGGGTTCGATCGCCACCCGCGCCGGGGGAACAAAACGGGCGATCGATTCGACCAACTGGTCCAATCGGTTGCCGGGCGACCATTCCTCCCGGCGGAACGCCAACAGGAGAAGCACCGGAAGACGGCCGGCGGTTTGCGCCAAACGGGCAATGAACTCCAAACTGCCTTCGTCCGCCCATTGCAAATCGTCCAGAACCAAGACCAAGGGAGCTTCGGCGGTCGCCAGGGCGCGCGCCACGTCGACGCCCGCGCTCAAAAAACGCTCTTGCCGCTGTTCGGGGGACAGGGCCGACACGTCCATCGGCTCGCCCAACCAAGCGCGGAGTTCCGGCACCAACCGACCCAAATCCGCTCCGCGCGTGCCCCCAAGCGCCCGCAGACGGTCCGCGGTTTCGTTGGACAGCGGCTGTCCGGCCAATTCGCGGAACGCCTCGGCGATCACGCCGTACCCCGCCACATGGCCGTAGGAGCGGCCGCGGCCCCATAACACGACGCTCCGGGTCCATTGGCGCGCCGCTTCCCGCAGAAGCCGCGTTTTTCCGAATCCGGAGAACCCCGCGACGACCCCCACCCGCATTCCCCCCTCCCCCGCCTGGCGATGGAGGTCCAACAGAGCCTTCAATTCCGTTTCCCGGCCGATGAATCGCGGGGGGCGCAATCGGGGCGCGGACTCTTTGAGCCGGAGCTCAAAGGGTCCGCGGTCGCCCGCCCGCCACCGCTCCCGGAAGAGAGCAAGATCGGCCGCCAATTGGGCCGCGTTTTGGTAGCGCGCCACCGGGTCTTTTTGGACCAAGGCCGTCACGATCCGGGCGAGGCCCGGCGGCGTCTCCGGGGCAAGAACCGGCGCCACCGCCGCGTGGCTGTGGATAAGTTCCCGCAGGGCTTGGCCGGCGAAGGGATGCCGCCCATTAAGCAACTCCACCGCCAGAATGCCCAGGGAATACAGGTCGCTGCGTTCGTCCGCGGGTTGCGGAAGAATCCCCAGCTGTTCGGGAGACATGTAGAGGTAGGTGCCGAGGGTCTCCGACGCGGGGCGGGCGTCGCGCAGGCGGCTCAAGCCGAAATCCAAAATTTTGACCGCGCTCTCGAGCCCCTCCAGGCACACCATCACGTTGGAGGGTTTGATGTCGCGGTGCAGAATCCCCTGTTGGTGGGCGTGGTCCAATCCGCGGGCGATGTGCCAGAACAACTGCGCCGCCGTGCCCGCGTCGAGGATCTGGTGGCTCGCCAGGATCTGCGCGAGGGTCATCCCGCGCGCCAGCTCCATCACCAAGTAGAGTCGATCGCGGTGCACGCCAAACCGCTCGAGGCGCACGATGTTGTCGTGAGAAAGCCGGGAGAGGTTTTCCGCTTCCCGCTCGAACCGCACGCGGGTTTCAATATCGGCTTCGGTCCAAACAGCCTTGGTGACCTTCACGGCGTATTGGCGGCCGGGATCGTCGGTCAGGCAGGCCCGGTAAACCACAGCGCTCGCGCCCTCCCCCAGGCGCTCCAAGAGCCGGTAGGGCCCGATTTGTTCGTTCAATTCCATCATCGCGGGCCCTCCCCAACGCGGGTCGCCGCGTAGCGGCGCAGCACCGGTCGGATCCATTCCTCCACGGCGGGAAGGGCAATCCCCGCCGAGGACAACGCGGCGGAGGTTTGGGCGGTTTCGACGCCGAACCCCGCGGCCGCGGAGGAATCCATGTCCGACAGAAAGTCACGGAGCGCGCGCAGCAGGGGCCGGGACCGGAGCGGACCCCAACGGGCCATCCACGGGACCGCGCGGCGAAACACCGACCAGGGAATGCGGTGGGGCGGCGGCACCGCTTCCCCCGCCTCGGCGAAAAGCAGCGGCAGGCGTTCGGCGTATTGCGCGGCGGTCCACGCCCCGCCGACGCGCGAGCTCAGGTTCAGCGCCCGTCCCGCCCAGTCGGGTTGCCGGGCGGACGTTGCGACGACCCGGGCGACAAAATCCGCCGGCACCGCGTCCAGGGGCAGGGGGGGAAACCGCGGGATCCACCCTCGGGTGGAGCGACCCCCCAGGAGGTCCATCAGCTCGTAAAAGACCTGGAACCGACGGACGCGCCCCGTGCGCGAATCCCCGACAACGAACGTGGGCCGGTGCACGGTGACCGGCAACGAGGTGGACGCGGCCCAGACCAAATCTTCGGCTTCCGCCTTGGCCGCCTCGTAGGCGGTGTGAAAACACCGCGCCGCCCGCAGCGGGCCCTCCGGGAGGCGTCCCTTCCAATTACCGGCGATCCCCCAGGAACTGATGTACTCCAGTTTTTGGACCCGGGGGGCGTTTCGGGAAAATTCCAGAACCCCGCGCGTCGCGTCGACCAAATCGCGCCGGGCCTCCGCCGGGGTCAGGTTCACGCGCACGGGGCCCGCGGCGTGAACCACATGGGTCACGCCGCGCCGCAGCGCGTCGTGGTCGTTGGGCGCCAACCCCCAGCCCGCTTCGGCGGCGTCGCCCACGACGCCCCGAAGCCGCGCGATCGCCTCGGCGGGAATTCCCGAATCCCGCAAAAACGTTTTAAGTTCCTCGAGTCGTTGGGCGGTCGATCGCCCCGGGGCGGGGCGGATCAGGACCGACACCGGCCATGGCCCATCCAACAAGAATTCAGCGGCGATGGCGGCGCCCAACACCCCGGCGCCCAGGATCAAGACTTCGGCGGGGTTGGTGTCGCTCACGCGGGGGGAACGCATCGGGAACCGAGCGGCGGGCGACGGGATTCGAACACCGGGAGAGGGATCATCGACGTAAGTCTAGGGGCCCGATCGTCGGAGCGCAAGGGGCGTTTGGGCCCGGACCGGTCATCGGCTTCCCCGGCGAATGAACAATTCGGCGAACCCGGGAACCCCCGCGTCCTCCAGAAGCTCCCGCGGGGGACCGTTCGCGATCCAGCGTCCCGCGTCCAGCACCCCGACACGATCGCACCGCTCCGCCTCGTCCATATAGGCGGTGGCGATCAAGACGAGCAAGCCGCCGTCGCGTAATTCGTAGAGAAGGTTCCAAAAATCCCGGCGCGAGACGGGGTCGACCCCGTTGGTGGGCTCATCGAGGAGCAACACCTCGGGCGAAGCGATCAGGGCGCACATGAGCCCCAGTTTTTTGTACATCCCGCCGGACAACTGACCCGCGGGCCGATCCACAAAAGGGGCCAGGCGCGTCAAAGCCAGCAGACGGTCGCGCCGCGGACGGTAAGACCCCTCCGGCACGGCGTGGAGGTCCCGGAAAAATTCCAAATGCTCCCCCACGGACAGGTCGGCGTAAAGGCTTTGGGTCTGGGGCATGTAAGCCAAACGGGGGCGGACGTCGTCGAAAGGGACGGGTCGGCCGTCGCGGAGGTAATCGATCCGGCCGGCCGAAGGCCGGAGCAGTCCCGCCAAGAGGCGGAGAAAAGTGGTTTTCCCGGCGCCGTCGGGGCCGATCAGGCCGTGCAGGGTGCCCGGCGCGAAGGCCGCCGACAGGCCGTCCAGCGCGGGCCGGCCGGCGATCGTTTTGCGCAGGTCATCGACCCGGATCGACAGCACGGGGTTTCCATTCCACTTCGACCGACATGCCGGCCTTGAGCCGGCCGTCGGGGTTGGCGATGGCCACTTTGATCCCAAAAACGAGGCGCTCGCGTTCGGTGCGTGTTTGGACGTTCTTGGGGGTGAATTCCGCGTCGCTCCGAATGAAGACGATCCGCCCATCGAAGGATTGCCCCAGGTCGGGACAACGGACCGTGACCGGTTCCCCCAACGCCCGCCGCGCCATGACCGGGGCGGGCACGTAGACCACGACGAAGGGGGATGACACGTCGGCAACCGTGAGGATTTTTTGGCCGGGGACCACCCATTCGCCCGGTTCCCGATAACGTCGAATCACCGTGCCCGTCAGCGGGGCGACGATCGTCGCCCAGGAGAGGCGCACCGCGGTGTCGTCCCGCCGAAATTGCAGCCGGTCCAGGGCCTCTTCGGAGAGGGACCCCTTGACGTTGAGGGCGCGGCCGCGCCGGTAGTCTTTTTCGGCGTTGTCCGCCGCGAGTTTCAAGTCGGCCGCGTCCAAGCGGGCCACCACGTCCCCGGCTTTGACCGCGGCGCCCTCCGGAACGGGCAGGGTCGTGAGCGGAGCCGCCAAGCGGGCGGACAGGTGGACCTCGGCGACTTCGACCGTGCCCGCGTAGGCGAAGGCGTTGTGACGCCGGACCCGCCAGACGGCCAAGACAACCAGCGCCGCGATGGGAAAGACGAGAAGATATTTTCGTTTCATGGCACCTCCGGGGCGCTCCAGCGGTCGATCCAGGCCAACTGGGTCAGAATCTCGACGGTCAAGCGCGCGCTCTGCACCCGCGCGTTGAGAAAGGTGGTGTTGGCGCTTTCCACCTCCAAGTAGGACGCCCGTCCGGCTTTGTAGGAATCGTAAACCACTTCGGCGATTTCCCGGCGGCGATCCACCAGGCGGCGCTGGACGTCCTCCTCCTCGGTCAAGCTCGCCAGCCGCTCCCGCGCTTGGGCCCAGGCAAAGCGGCGGTCTTCCCCGGTTTGGTCGAGCCGGGCCGCGGCCGCCGTCGCGAGGGCGTCCTGTTCGGCCGCGTCCCGAAGGCTTCGCCCTCCCTCAAATATCGACCACCGGGCGGTGGCGCCCAGGGTGTTTTGCTGGACGACCTCCTTCACCGGGCCATTGGGGTAGTCACGGCTGGCGCGGGCCAGGAGTTGCACGCTGGGGCCGCGCCCCGCGCGGACCGACGCCGCGGCGTCCCGGGCCGCCCGCGCGGCGAAATCGGCGGCGCGGAGGTCGGGCGCCTCGGCGTTGAACGGGCGGCGGGCCGCGTCCACCAAACGGACGCGGAGGGCGGCGGGGTCGTCGCTTTCAAAAACGAACGTGGCGGCGGGAACGTCGGGCGGCCGACGTTCCGCCACATCCCGGGGCAGAGGTCGCCGCAGGTCCGGTGGGGGCGACCGGGTCAAAAGGAACAGCGCGCGGAGGGCCGCGCCCAGATCGGCCTGCGCTTCGCTGAATTCGCGACGTCGTCCCAGGGCCTCGGCGTCGGATTGCAGCCAATCCTGTCGGCTGGCGGCCCCGGCGTCGCGGCGCAGGCGGATGTCCTCCCGCTGGGCTTCGGCCAAACGAAGCACCTCGGCCACCGAGCGGACCCGTTCGGCGGCCCCCATGGCTTGAAAATAGGCGCGGCGGACACCCCATCGCAACTCGTTTTCGGCGGCGTCACGCTCGGCCGCGCGGGCGGCCGCTTGATGGGAAAGGCCGGCCGCGGCGCGACGGCGTTGGCCGGAATCCCACACCGACCATTGGGCCTGGGGACCGAAGGAATAATTGGTGTTGTCCCCCATTTCAACAGCGGGCGCGAAAGGGCTGGGTTTAAACGCCGGCACCACCGCGAGGTGACGCCATTGGGCGTCGACGGACAATTTGGGAACCCCCTGGGCGCGCATGCTGTCCGCCCGGGCTTCGGCGGCGGTCCGGACCGCGTCGGCGGCGACGAGGGCCGGGGAACGGGCCAGGGCCGCGGCGACGCACTCTTCCAAAGTCAGCGCCCGGGACGACCCGGCGATCGTCCCCGCGGCGCCGAGGAGGAAAAGCGCGCTCCATCGCCGCGCGTCACGCCCCACGGGACAGCCCCCGGATCAACAGTTGAATGCGTTCGGCCAGTCCGGCGTCGCCCGCGACCGCCTCCTCGAAAACGTTCCATGAAAACCCGAAGGGTTCCCGGGTCCCCGCCCGGCGCAGGGCTTCCAAAAGGATGAACGGCAGGCCCACGGTCCCCAGGACCGAAACAATCACGTTGGGCAGCGGCGTCGGGCGCAACCGCCCGGCCGCCTGCCCTTCGGCCAAGGCCTCGAGAATCAGCCGTCCGTGCCGAAGAAAGTGGGTGCGGATGAGGGCCAAGGTGTCGGCGTCCCCCGCGAGGGCGTCTTGAACCAACGCAAGGCCGAGGCCCCGGTGGTCGCGGATGAAGGTTCCCAAAAACGTCAGCGCGCGCCGCAAACGCAACACGGGGTCCCTTTCGTCCCCCAGGGCCCCGAGGAAATCCCGGAAGAAATCTTCGTAGAAGAGGGCGAACATGCGCTGTTTGAAAACGCGGCGGTTTTTGAAGTGGTAATGGAACATCCCGGGGTTGACCCGGGCGCGGGCGGAGACGGCCCGCACGGTGAGCGCGGAAAAGCCTTTGGCCTCCACCAATTGGCGGGCGGCGGTTAAAAGGCGTTGATCAAGAGCGCGGGACGGGCGCGGCATAATTGGTCACGTGTATAATTATACACGTGACCAATAAAAAATCAACACCGCCGCGCCCGCCCGCGATCCCGGTTAGGACTTGGGAGCGCACTCCTCTTTGCAGCAGGCGGTGTTGAGCTTGAAAAGGAAATACGCCGGGCAAAATTTAAAAAGACCGGTCAAGAGCGGCACCGCGCCGATCCAGCCCCAGGGGGTCTTGGGCCCCACGAACACCAGAGAAATCAACACCAAACCCGCCACGATCCGAATCGCTCGGTCCGCCCCGCCGACATTGCATTTCATAGAACACCTCCGTGAGTTTGACTGCTTTGTTTACAACGAAATTGATCCCAATAGGTTCCTGCGTTTATGGCCTATGCAATTTGAGTTGTTTTTTCAACATGTTCCTTCCTCGATGCAATCGGCTCTTCACCGCCGAAAGGCTCAAGGAGAGCGCCCCCGCGATGGTTTCGTTCTTCAATCCGCGCAGGTCGCTCAAAGCCACCACCATTCGATAGTCCACGGACAAGCGGGCCAGGGCCTCGCCCACGGCTCTTTGAATTTCCCGCTGACGCGCGGTTTCGGCGGGGTCATCCGGGGGCGACAACAGCCCCCGGGCCAAGTCCGGGGGCAACCCCTCCTCGCCCCCCAAAGAAACCGCCCGTCGGCGCCGGCGCAGGCGCGTCCAGCAAAGGTTCGAGGCGATGCGATAAAGCCAGGTGCCCAACCGCGAGGCGCCCCGGAATTTTTGGATTTCCTTGAACGCCGTGAGGAAGGTTTCCTGGAAAACGTCGTCGGCCTCCGCCGGGGCCTGGGCACAGACCCGTTGGGTGAGGGAAAAGATCTTGTGCCGGTAGAGGTCCATGAGGGCGGCGAAAGCCCGGCCGTCTCCCGACTGACAGCGCGAAATCAACGCCCGCTCGTCCGCGGGCAGGGGCCCGGCGTCGGGGGTCAGCGGACGTCCTCGGTCGAGAGGACGGGCCCCGCCGTCGTCGCGGGGGCCGTCGACGCCAGCGCCCAGGCCCGGAGCGTTTCCTTATCGGCGGCGCTCAAGCGGGCCTCCGGGTGAAGGGGGACATAAAACCAAAGGGGCATTTCCTCCTCCTCCACCTCGTGCCAGACGCGATGGCGAACACGGGACTCCACGGCGGCGTCGGCGAAATTCCAACGGGAAAAATTCAATTCTTCGCGCCCCTCCCCCACATCGTGCGCAACCAGGAGCGACACCGGGGCCACACGGCTGTACCAGGGCCAAACGGTTTCGTGGGAATGACAGTCGTAGCAGGCCCGGCGGAGGACGTCCCGAACCGCCGGCGGCGCGTCCACTTCTTTTTCCACCGGCGGGTTGGAACGATCCGCCGGCACGAATTGAAGGACGCCCAAAAGGAGGACGGTGGCCCCGATCCCGCGCTTTAGGATTTTTTTCTTGGTGGTGTTTTCCATGACTTCACTCCCCCGTATTTATAAACCCGCCGCCACACCTGCGTCCGGTAAAAGGGGCCCAGGTACCCCCGGACCCGAAGGTGTTTCCCATTGTCCAAAAGTCGCAAGCGCACCCGGTAGGTTTTTCCGTTTTCCGGGTCCAAGATCGTGCCGCCCGCCCAATCGTCGGTTTTCGCCGAACGGGTGACGTGGCGCAGAATCGGAAGACCCAGAACCGGCCGGCCCTTCCATTCCCCGGGGCAATCTTCGCACACAGCGTCGCGGTCCCGGGGGTCCGTGATCGCGACCACCCGCCCCGTGAGCACGCCCCGACGCGCTCCGATGCGCACCCGGCCGGTTTCCTTACCCGTTTTGTCATCCACGGTCGCCCATTCGCCGATCGGGGCGGGCCCGCCGGCCACCGCTTCTCCGCAAATTAAAAAACAGGCTGTGACGGCGGCAACCGCTCGCCTCAACGGGCCTCCGTCAGGAGCTTCTCCTCGACCAACCTCCGGACCACCGCCCGAGCGGCCGCTTTCATCGTCCGCCGGGGACCCGCGTCGGCGGGCACGCCCAGGGTGCCGTGGCCCGACCAGACGGCGCGGCCGGTTTTGAGATCAATCAACCACACGTGGCCGCCCACGTAGCGTCGGCCCCCGGGCACCGCGGCGGTCTCCACGGTGTTAAAGGTCAATCCATCGGCCCCCGCGCGGAAGACCGACCGCCAGTCGGCGTCCTCCTCACGGTGGACAAAGGGGTGGAGACCCAGGACGAGCAGGGAATCGTACCCCTGGCCCGCCAACTGGGCGGCCAGGTCCTCGGGGCCTTTAACCGACGGGACGGCGACGCGGGATTCCCCCGGCGCGGTTTGGTGCGCGGCGAGGGCGGCGCGGAAGGCCTCTTCCGCCCGGCGGCGTCCGTCCGACGTGGGCGCGGCGTAACAGACAGCCGTGCGCCGGTAGACCCCGGCGGGCCCCAGGGCCTGACCCTCCAACCGCACGGTGGCGCAACCCGTCAAGAAGAAACAGCCCAGAGCGGCCCAAAAGGCGACACGGGAAGAAGCGGGGGAAGATGGTTTCATGAATGACTCCTTTGGGTTATCTGAAATCATTCTACTACCTTTCAGGTTCCCCAAAAGAGGGCTGCATATAACTGGAAAAATCAATCCGGGGGGGGTAGGCTTAAAAGGGGAACAGGGGGGCGCGTCATGCGCAAACCGCGTCGATGGAGCGGCTTCACCCTCATCGAGTTGATGCTCGTGGTGGCGATCATCAGCTTGCTGGCCGCCATCGCCATCCCCAAATTCTCCAACCTCATCATCAAAGCCAAGGAAGCCTCGGTGAAAGCGAAATTGGGGGCCCTGCGGAGTGGATTGTCGATCTACTACGCCGACACCGAAGGAATCATTCCTGGCGGTTGGGAAAACCCCCTGGCCTCCAGCCTGGTTCCGAAATACATGGAGAAAATTCCTTACGCCCAAATACCCCAGACCAACGACCCCCCCACGCGCGCGGAGTGGGTGAGTGATAGCGCGAACCATTCCGTGCTTCATAACGGTGTTGGTGAGTTCGGCGAACCGGCGGTCTGGTGGTACGTCACCCACCCAACGTCGTTCCGTCCTTTGGGGTTAATCCATGTCAATTGCACCCACACCGACATCACCGGCCGCACCTGGAGCACGTGGTGAGGTTGTGGTCGAATGGTTTTCATTGACTGGAAAAACCGCCTGGGGGGGGTATACTTAAAAGAGGAACAGGGGGGCGCGTCATGCGCAAACCGCGTCGATGGAGCGGCTTCACCCTCATCGAGTTGATGCTCGTGGTGGCGATCATCAGCTTGCTGGCCGCCATCGCCATCCCCAAATTCTCCAACCTCATCATCAAAGCCAAAGAAGCCTCGGTGAAAGCAAAATTGGGGGCCCTGCGGAGTGGATTGTCGATCTACTACGCCGACACCGAGGGGATCCTTCCTAACAATGGGGCCAACCCCTTGGCCTCCAGCCTGGTTCCGAAATATTTGGACCAAATCCCTTACGGACAACTGCCCCGGACCGGGGATCGCCCCAGCGACGGAGTGCTTATGGCCCCCTTGGGCACAGATATGATGGCGCACCATTTTAATAATCCCCAGTGGACCCCGCCTTTTTGGTGGTACGTCACCGACCCTGGCACCGCGATGCCTCTGGGGCCAATTTATGTCAATTGCACCCACACCGACATCACCGGCCGCACTTGGAGCACGTGGTAGGAGTAATAAAAACGGAGGGAGAGGGATTCGAACCCCCGGTGCCCGTAAAGACACAGCGGTTTTCAAGACCGCCGCCTTAAACCACTCGGCCATCCCTCCAAAATTTAATGCCAAACATCCCCAAGAGGATGGCCTCCTTACACGACGGCCCCGCCGTTGTCGCAAGGGACTCCCCCATTCCATGCGACGGTCTTCGCCCGTCGCCGCGACCCGGTCAATGCTCTAAAAATCAAATCGCTAAAATGATGATACCATCCGCGCGACCCATCTCCCAAGAGGGGGACGTTCCCCTTCGAGCTATTGACCCCTGTATAAATAAAACCCTATTTGGCCGGTGCGCTTTCGGAGCGGCGAACGGCGAGACCAATAAATAAGAGTGAAGTGGAGGGGAGGCGGGTCTTGATCCAGCGGGTGGACACCTCGGGCAACGCGGGGCCACCCGCTCGTTCCCCCGTCCACCCGCTCCCGCCAAATTCGTCCACCGGGACAACCACGTCGGCCGTTGGAGTCCCGCAGGCCATCGTTAAACGACATGCCTTTTCGACGTTCTATTTTCGCGCTCCACCGATACCCATTAAAGCGCTCATCGGCATTTTTGTTACCATTCTCCAATGAAACAATGGGCGGTTGCAATTATTGCTGTTCTCTTTTTAAGCGGGTGCACCGCCCACCGTCTTTTCTACTTCCCCGATTCCAAATTGTATGTGGACCCCGATAAATTGGGCCTTTCCTATGAGGTGGTGACCTACCCCAGCTTGAACGGGAAAAAACTGGTGGGCGTCTATTTTAAGGCGCAGGGACCGACCGTGGGCACGGTGGTCCATTGCCACGGCAACGCCCACAACGTGTCGGATCATTTCCCCTTGGCCCTCTTTTTACGCAAAGGCGGATTCGACATTTTGTCTTTCGATTACCAGGGGTTCGGCGCCTCCGAAGGGTTGCCATCGCCGGAAGGGACGATCGAAGACGCCGTGGCCAGTGTGCGCTACGCCGTCTCGCGCCTGGCGCCGGGGGCCCGGGGGGTCGTGTTTTTCGGCCAATCGCTCGGGGTCGCCGTGGCCGTGGGCGCGGCGGCCCGGGAACCGGCGGTCAAGGCCCTCGCGCTGGAAGGGGGGTTCAACTCCTACCGGGTGATCACCCGGACCGTGTTGCGGCGCAGTTGGATTTTGTGGCCCATCTCAGCGCTCCTTCCCCCGATCCTCATCCGAAAAACCTGGGACCCGGAAAAAGTCGTGGCGGACCTGGCACCCCGGCCGTTGTTGGTCATTCACGGCACCGCCGACCGAGTGGTCCCCGCGGTGCTTTCGGAGCGCCTTTTCGCCCTGGCCCGGGAACCGAAGGAACTCTGGCTCATCGCCGGCGCGGGCCATTTGCAATGCCATCGCGTGGCGGGCGCGGCCTACGAAGAAAAAATCATCGGTTTTTTCCACCGCGCCCTGGGACTCACAGAAAAAAATTGAGAGTGGCCAATCCCTCCCTGTAAACGCCCGCGCGGGAAAATTCCGTGCGGAGGAGCCAACGGTCAAATAAGGACCAGCCCGCGACGACAGTCCAACGCGTGACCGTGTCGACCTGCCCCCAGGCGTAATGAATCGCCCCGCCCTCCGCCGATATTTTTAATCTCGGGGATGACGCCCACAAAATGCCCCCCGTTCCTCCGAGCCCCACCCGGGCGTTTTCCCGAAAAACCCCTCCCACCCCCAAATCAGCGTCCGCCCGGGCGTAAAAAATCGCGGGCCAACGGCCCGAGGTTTCCACCGAGAGCCCCGACCCGCCGTTTAAGGTGAAGTGGCTTCCCCCCGCGGGCCGTTTCAATCGGTCCCGGGCCCGGTCCCACCCCATGAAGAAACGCCAGGAGGGCAGGCGCGACCAGGAATCCCAAGGGGAGATCGAAACGATATCCACGAGGGTTCCCCGTTCCAGGGATGCCCGGTGGGTTTCGTTGAGGAAGCGCCCCTTAACCGTGAACATGCTGAGGCGGCTCCCCCGGGGAAACCCCGGCGACGGGTCCGTTAAGTCATGCAGGGAGGTTCGAAGTTCGATTTCTTCGAACCCTTGGCCGCCGCCGCGGCCACACCCCAATCCCACACGGCCAGTGGGGTGGCCAATCTCGGGCGGCTCCAGGGTCGCGAGGGCCGCGGCGGAAACGTCGGGCCCGGGCCCGGGCGCGCGACTGCGTTCCAACAGCAATTGCCGCTCCCTGGCCTCTTGGGCGGGCGGACCGTAGCGACGGAATTTGTGATGGAGACGGTTGTAATCGTACGCGGCCTCCCAAAGGAGCGCTCGGCGCTCCGGGGGAAAACCCGCGTCGCTGGGAAGGGGTCCGGAGCGGGACGTCCGCTTCACCCAACGTCGCTCGGCGGGTGTCAACAGGGCCCGTCGGGCTTGAATGAATTTCAGTTGAGCGGGCCGCCCCCGACGCGCCACCACGAAATCCGGCTCCGCCAGAACCCGCCGCAAGGTGTCCACAGGGATGGCTTTCCAGGAAAACCCGTCGCTCAACGCCCTGGTTGGGTCGGCGACTTCCAACAGGGGCAACAGTTGATAGGAACAATTCTCCGTCAAAAAGAAATATCGAAAGTAAGTGGGGCCCATTTCCCACAGATGGTCCAACAAACGACGCACTTGGGATGACGACAGGGCCAAGTCGTATTCCCAGAGATCCCGGTTTTCCATGTTGTTGTACTGTTGGATCTTCATGTAGTAGGGGTGGGTTGAGAATTTCCCCGGGTAGCCTCCGAGGAGACCCTTGACGGCGAAGGCGACGCCGCTGGTCTCCGCGGTTACGGCGGCGAAGTTGGCCGTGTAGTCCAGCAGGGGGTCGGCCCGGGACGTGCCCCGCTGATGAAGCCGCAGGAACGTATGGCCAAACATGGAGGCCGGGTTGTTTAAATAGGCAGTGGCGAACACCAGGGACACCCCGTCCACGTCAAGATTATTTCGCCATTTTTCCAGGCGGGGGCTTTGGATTTCCGGGAGGCGACGGCCGTCGAACCCGAGGGTTTCCTTCAAGTAAGCGTAGCGGGCAGGGAAGAGCGATTGGGGATGGAGGGTTTCCGTGCTGGCGGGCGGCGGCTCAAAGAACGCCGTCAGTGTGGCGTCCAACTCCGCCCCGGCGTCGGTTTTCCCAATAGGCGAGAGGAAAAAAGACCGGCCGTCCACCTGGCTCTCCCAGCGTCCACCCCATTTTTTTTTCATATGGAGCAAGACCCGCCAACGGGGATCATCGGCCAAGGCCTGGGACTGGGCCCGCTCCCGCAGCGACCGCAAATACCCGGTGTCCGCCGCCCGGGAGACCAGGGGCGCCAGGAACAAGAAGATCAACAGGAATCGTCGCACGGAAAAAAAGCGGCCCCCGCGGATCGCGCGGAGGCCGCTATAAAACCTAACCGAATCGCCTTAGCCGAGGAGGTCTGTCCGCCCGGCGAGCTTGTCCGCCAAAGCGTTCAACATGTCCACCGAGGTCGTGGCCTCCGAGGGAACCAGCGCGCCGTAGTTCGCTCGCACAAAGGCGCCGAATTCGGCCTGTTTTTCCTCTTTGACGCCCAAGAGGCGCGCGAAGGCGGAAAGGTATTCGCCTTGTCCATTCACCATATCACGGGAAAGATCCTTCATGTTGATCTCCGCGTAGATCTCAACCACTTTCACGAACTTCACCGCGCCGTCTTCGGTGCAACCGGAGGTCCCGGACGACATTCCAAATGTCTGGTTGGCCGAGGTGCCGTTAGTGGTCGCCGCAAAAATCTGCATCAACGGCTTGTTGTCGTTGTTACCGAACAGAACGTAACCCAGCCCGCAACCGGCCATGGGGTGGTTGCCACCTTTGGCGAGTGAAAGCGAAGGAATCATTGCCGCGACGAAACCGATTGCCAACAGTTTTTTCATATTGCCTCCTGGGAAAAAGACCGAGCCGAAGATCCTGAAAGTTTATATCAAACAAACCCGGGGAAATCAATGAACCCGGACTTTTCAATAGGCGCGAACACCGAGACGTAGGGGCCGCGGCTTTTTCGACGAAAAAAGTGGGGTCGATGGCCGTTCCCCTACGGCACTTCCGCTAGCGCGGTCACAGGGACATCGGACGAACTTTTTGAGGAAGAAAAAGTCCGGCCCCCTTCGTCGAATGCCGCGTCCTATTGCAAAATCCAGGTTGAAAGCGCGGAACAGGCCCGGGACGGCCTTGGCCCCGATGTTGTTTCGACAAGCCGGGATCCCGGCGGCCCGCAACCGACGAGCAAGGAAGCCCAACACCGGGGGAATAAGGGGCCTTCCCGAAGAGGGGTTGGGAGACAGGCTCCGAGACGGGTTTGACCGCTATGATTTCGGAAGGGTGGGGAGACGAAAAACATTAATGCGCCGGCGTTTTCCACCGAGCAGGCCCGCGTGAACGAGGGCAAGTTTTGCGACGCGCGGTCCGCGTTTGATTTGTGCCTCGCGCATCAAGGCGCTCGAGCGCGTGTGTCCTTTTTCGGCATAGACCAGGCGAACGGGTCGATGGGACCGGGTGTAGGCCGCGCCGTGGCCCGCGTTGTGCTGGCGGACCCGCCGATCCACGTCGGTGGTGACGCCGGTGTAAAGCGTCCCCCCCGCGCAGCGCAGGATGTAGACGCTCCAGCGGGCCTCGCCGCCGGGACGGAGGCCCCGGAGCATGCGCAGGTATTTTTCCTTCACGAGCGGGCCCACCCGGCGAGCGTCAGCTCGGTCGAACTTCGGATTTGCGCCTCTCCATGCCGGCGGCCAAATCGGTCAACCCCTGGACGCCAATGACCTTTTCGGCCAGGGGAAACAAGGCCGCCTCTTCCTTGGTGAAATGGGTCTCCAGAATGGTGCGCAGGGAAAGGACGCGGACCTCCCACTCTTCCCGGGGATCGGGGGGAGTGCCCCGCAGGAGCTCGAGGAGGCGGGCGATGTCGTTGTGTTCCTGGGTGATTTCTTGCCAGAAAAGTTCGGGAATGAGCGGCGACCCCTTCAACAACGGCATCAAGAATTCGTCCTCGAACCAAGCGTGCGCCAGGGTGACGCGCTGGAGGGTGGCCGCGATCTCCGCGACGCGGGGGTTATCGACCCGCAAATCGCCCAACAATTTGCGGATCATTTTGTGATCTTTCAGCAACTCCCCGGTGGCCGTGGCCACGGCGCCCTCACATCCTCTTCAGGCGTTCGGCCAGGGCGTCCCGCTCGGCGCGGAGCGCCGCGGGCAGCCGGTCGCCGAAGGGAGCGAAGAACTTGTCGATGTCCCCCAACTCTTTTTCCCACTCCGCGCGGTCGATGGACAAAAGGGCGTCCAGCGCGCCCGGCGCCAGGTGGTGCAGGCCCTGCAGATTGAGACCGTCCTTGGCCGGCAAATAACCGATGGGGCTTTCCACGGCCGCGCCGCGCCCCTGGGTGCGGTCCAAAATCCACAACAAGACGCGCAAGTTTTCCCCGTAGCCCGGCCAGAGGAATTTTCCCTCGTGGCCCTGGCGAAACCAGTTGGTGATGAAGATGGGGGGCGGCTTGGGGATCCGTTGGCCCATCGACAACCAATGGGCGAAATAGTCGGCCATGTTGTAACCGCAGAAGGGCAGCATGGCCATGGGGTCCCGCCGCACCACGCCGACGGCGCCGCCCTGTTGGGCCGCCGTGGTCTCGGAGGCGATGGTCGCCCCCATGAAAACCCCGTGCTGCCAGCTGAGGCTTTGGGTGACGAGGGGGGCCAAATGGGCCCGTCGGCCGCCGAAGATGACGGCATCGATGGGCACCCCCTGGGGCGACTCCCAATTGGGCGCGATGGACGGGCATTGGGCCGCGGGCGCCGTGAAACGGCTGTTGGGGTGGGCGGCCTTTTCCGTGGAATCGGGCGTCCAGGGCCGGCCCTTCCAATCCAGGGCCGCCTCCGGTGCCGGCTCGTCGTGGCCTTCCCACCAGGGCGTGCCGTCGGACCGCAGCGCCACGTTGGTGTAGATCGTGTTGGTGAGAATGGTGTCGACGGCGTTGGGATTGGACCGGGAATTGGTGCCCGGCACGACCCCGAAAAAACCGGCTTCGGGGTTGGAAGCCCACAGTCGGCCGTCCGGCCCGACCCGCAACCAGGCGATGTCGTCGCCCAGGGTCCACACCTTGTACCCCTGGTCTTCGAGGAAGTCGGGGGGCACCAACATGGCGAGGTTCGTTTTCCCGCAGGCGGAGGGGAACGCGGCCGTGACGTAACGGATTTCCCCCTGGGGGTTTTGAACCCCGAGGATCAGCATGTGTTCCGCGAGCCACCCCTCTTTTTGTCCGAGGGCGCTGGCGATGCGCAACGCCAGGCATTTCTTCCCCAGCAAAGCGTTCCCGCCGTAGCCCGACCCGACGGACCAGATGGTGTTGTCCTGGGGGAAGTGACAGATGAACCGACGCTGCTCGTTGACGTCCGCCTTCGAATGCAGACAACGGGTGAAGTTCGCCGATTCGCCCAGGGCCTTCCAGGCGATGGTCCCCATGCGGGTCATGATCCGCATGTTGAGGACGACGTAGCGGCTGTCGGTGATTTCCACCCCAATTTTGGAAAAGGGCGACCCGGCCGGGCCCATGATAAACGGGACGACGTAGAGCGTGCGGCCTTTCATGGCGCCGTCGTAGATCGCGCCGAGCTGGCGGTAGGCGTCCGCGGGGTCCATCCAGTTGTTGGTGGGGCCCGCTTCGGCCGGGGTCGGCGAGCAGATGAACGTCAACTGTTCGGTCCGGGCGACGTCGTTGGTCGCCGACCGGTGGAGGTAACAACCGGGATGCACCTCGGGGTTCAGGGCGATCAGCTCTCCGTCGACCAAACAGTCCTTGATCAACCGGTCCCGCTCCGCCTCCGAACCGTCGCACCATTGGATCCGGTCCGGCCGCAGCAGACGGGCGCAGTCGTCCACCCACTTCAAAACGGCTTGATTCTTTGTGGCTTGGTTTACCATGACGTCCGTGCTCATGAAGCCGTCTCCTTGATTTTCCCCTCGACCGGCGGTGTGTCGCACAACAAAATACAGTTTTTGCCGAGGCCCTTCGACCGCCGCAGGGCTTGATCGGCCAAATCCAGGTACCGAAGCACGTCCCCGTGTGATGGCACGGAGGCCACCACCCCCACGCTCACGGTCATGGGCACGCGGGTCCCGGCGTGGTCGGTCACTTCCAGCTTTTCCACGGACTGCCGGACGCGCTCGGCCGTGCGGAGGGCTTCGTGGGCCCCGGCGCGCGGCAACAGGACCAGGAATTCGTCCCCCCCGTAGCGTCCCACGACATCGCGCTCCCGCACCCCGGCGCGGATGGCCTGGGCGACGCGGCGGAGCACTTCATCGCCGATGACGTGCCCTTGGGATTCGTTGAAAATTTTAAAGTTGTCCACATCAATGAACAGGCTGGCGACGGACTCGCCCCGCGCGTCCGCCACGCGCAACTCTTCATCCAACTTTTCCAGGAGGTGGCGGCGGACGTACACCCCCGTCAGGCCGTCGGTGTTGGCCATGTCGCGCAGGCGGAGGGCCGCCCGTTCGAGCGCCGCCGCCCGGGTCCGCTGGGCGTCCGCCCCCCGGCCGCTCCACAACCCCCACAACGCCATGGCCAGGACAGTCCCGACGCCGGCGTAAATGTAGTACTCCCCGGACCCCCGCAATTCGCCGGCCAGCCAATGGTTCACCGAGGCGCGGTGTTCAACGTAATACCGGACCAACAAAAGCCCAAGGGGGGAACCCAGGCCCAGGAGGGCCCCCAGGTAAGCGTGTCGTCGGGAAAATGTTTTCCACCGGGCCCCGGGCGCGGGGGGGAGAGGGATCGTCTCGATGGGGGGCGTCGTGACCATGGGCGCGTTTTTTCGGACGGAGCCCGCGTTGCGGGGCGGCGTCCGGGTTTCATCTTACCCGAAATCGCGGGGCGCGTCTACGTCGGGCGGTTTGATTATTTTGTACAATCCCACTTCGGGCCCCTCCGGGCGCCCCAAGGAGAATCCCATGACGTCTTTTGAGAAAAAAATGGCCGGGCTTCTGGGTCTTCTGGTTTTTTCCGCCCTCTTTTACTTCATTTACGCGTCCATGAACCTCGCGCCGGACGCCCCGGAACCCGACGACGCGGCCTTCGGGGATTACGATTACACGATCGAAGGCGAGCCCGTCGCGGACGAGGCGGAGGCCGCTGTTAAAACACCAACGCCCCCCGCGCCCGTCGCCCCCCCTCCGTCTAAAAAATAGGTTTTCGCCGTGTCCGCCCCACGCCGCGGTTACAACCGATTGTGGGACGCCCTGCGTTCGAGCAAGGTGGTGCGTTTCCCCCGCCATCGCCTGGCGACTTTCGGGCGAAGCGAAATCCAATACCGGCTCGTCACCAGCGTGTCCGAGGCGCCGCCCCGGGCCACCCTGCGGTCCGGCCTCGTCATCGCCGAACGGCCGCAGATTCTCACCCCGGCGTCGTTCTCCCAAAGGTTCCAAGGGTTCGGGGAGGAATCCCCCGCTTTTGAGCGGTTCCTCAAAGACAACTTTTCCGACAGCTTCCGCGGCCTGGAATACAGTTTTCGCAACGTTCTCGAATCGACCGAACCCCACCACACCGACGCCCGGGAGTTGGCGCGGAACATCCGTCGCGACCTCGACGCCCGCGACGTGGCCCGCGCCGCCGTCATCGTGGGCCCGGAGAGCGGCTGGGGGTTCGCGCTGATGAAATTCATTCTCGAAGAAACGTCCCAGAGTTTCGCGGTCAACCTGCGGGAGTTGGACGAACGCGGTTTGTTCCATCCCGGCGACGCCGGGGACCGGCGCCGCCGGGAGGCCGAAGGGCTGTTTCGGCGGGCCGAGACCGATCCGACCCAGGTCCGGACCCTGGCGGACTTTCTCAACCGCCACGGCCTGTTCGACGATTTCCAGGACCGCTTTTTCACCCTGGTCAAGCGGACCGGCGCGTGAAAATCCTTCTCGCGCGGCCCCGGGGTTTTTGCGCCGGTGTGGTGCGCGCCATCGACATCGTTGACATCGCCCTTCAAAAATATTCCGCCCCGGTGTACGTCCGCAAAGAAATCGTCCACAACCAGGCGGTGGTGTCGGACTTCCAATCCCGGGGCGTCGTCTTTATCGACGACCTCGAAGAGGCCCCGGAGAAAAGCCTTGTGATTTTTTCCGCCCACGGGGTGTCCCCCGCGGTGCGGGATCGCGCGCGCGCGCGCGGACTGCGCGTCATCGACGCCACCTGCCCTTTGGTCACCAAGGTGCACCACGAGGTGCACCGGTTTTTGCGCGAAGGGCACACCCTGCTGTTGATCGGCCACCGATCGCACGACGAAGTCGAAGGCACGCTGGGGGAGGCCCCGGGCCAAATTCAATTGGTGGAATCGGAGAAAGACGTCGATCGTCTGGCCGTGCCCCCCGGGGCGCGGATCATGATCCTGACCCAAACCACGTTGAGCCTCGATGAGACGCGGGGCCTCGTGGCGGCCATTCGGCGTCGTTTCCCCGACGCTCAAACCCCGCCCAAGGACGACATTTGTTACGCCACCCAGAATCGGCAGGACGCGGTCAAAGAGCTCCTGCGCCGCGGGATCGATCTCCTTCTGGTGGTCGGGTCAAAAAACAGTTCGAACAGCCAGCGCCTCGTGGACGTCGCGCGGCAGGCGGGGTGCAAGGCGTATTTGATCGACCGCGCCGACGAAATCGACCCGGCGTGGCTTCCCGGTGTGCGCGCGGTCGGCCTCACCGCGGGGGCGTCCGCCCCCGAACATCTCGTCCGCGGCGTCGTGGATTCACTGCGCGGCCCCGGCGTGACCGTTGAGGAAGTGTTGGTCCGCGACGAGGACGTGCACTTTTCCCTCCCCAAAGAACTCACGGACGCGGTTTGAGATGCGCCGAACGGTGTTGGTGTTCCGGCACGTCCCCCACGAAGGGCTGGGCTCCATTGCGACAGCCCTCCGGCGCGCGCGTCTGGCGGTTCGCCTGGTCGACACTCCCCGAACCAAGCGCCTCCCCGACCCCCGCCGCTTCGCCGGTTTGATCGTGATGGGCGGCCCCCAGGCCGTTTACCAAAAAAACCAATTCCCCTTTTTAAAGAAGGAACTGTCGGCCCTGCGGGCGGCGATCCGCGGCGGGCAACCGGTTCTCGGCGTCTGCCTCGGCGCCCAATTGATCGCCCACGCCCTGGGCGCACGGGTTTTCCCCAACCATCACAAGGAAATCGGTTGGTTCCGCGCGCGCCGCACAAAGGCCGGTGGAGGGGACCCTTTGTACGGTCGCACGCCCGCCGCCCCGACGGTTTTCCAGTGGCACGGCGACACATTTGAATTGCCGCGGGGCGCGCGGCGTTTGGCCACAGCCCCCCTGTGCCGAAACCAGGCTTTCGCTTATGGGACCAACACCTACGCAATTCAATTCCATTTGGAAATCAACGCGGCCATGGTGGCCGAATGGCTTCGTCAGCCCGGCGCGGAGGCCGAGTTGGCCTTCCTTTCTCCCCGGGCGCGGCGGGACATCGGACGGGACCGGGGGGGGCGCTGCCGCCGCCTGGCCCGAACGGCGACCCCGTTTTTTGACGGTTTCGCCCGGTTGTGCGCGGGGCGGGTTCCCCCCCAAGTGAAAAAAGGATAAACTGCCCTACCACACCATGAACCCACCGGCGTCCCGCCCACCCCGTCCCCATCCGCACAACGATTTGGCCCGCGCGCTCACGTTGATGGGCGTCTGTCTCGTCTTGGCGGCCCTGGCCGCGGCTCGTTACGGCGCCGGGTTCGGGGGCGCCCTGCTCACGCCCCTCGGCGCTCTGGGCGGCACCGTCGCCATTGATGGCTGGGTGTATCGCAAGCGCGGAGAGTCTTTCCTCATCTCCCATCCGGGTCGCTTTGCTCTCACAGCCCTTTGGTCCGTGGGTTTTTGGGGTTTTTTTGAAGCGGTCAACTTCCGGCTCGACAACTGGCACTACGTCGGCGCCCCCGCCCAACCGATATTCCGTTGGGCGATCACGCTGTTCTCCTTTGCGACCGTCGTCCCTTTGCTTTTGGAAATCACCGACCTGCTGGACACCGCGGGCCTTCTAAAGTCCGTGAGCGTGTCGCCGTACCCGCGGACCGGTCGGGTGCTCCTGCCCGCGGCGGGAGCCGCTTGCCTGGGGCTTCCCCTGATGTGGCCCGATCCCTTCTTTCCTTTGGTTTGGGCGGTGCCGTTCCTGGCGCTGGAACCCGTCGCGGAAATTCTGGGCGCGCCCTCCCTCCTGTCCGATTGGAAAAGCGGGGTCGCGCGACGGTTCGCCTTGCTCGCCCTCGCCGGTTTGATCGCCGGCTTTATTTGGCAATTGTTGAACGTCCAGGCCGAGGCGCGCTGGGTGTTCTCGTTGCCCCACCTCGACCATTGGAAAATCTTGGAAATGCCGGTGTTGGGCTACCTGGGGTTTGTGCCCTTCGCCTTCAGCGTGCACACGGCGGGGGCCGTGGCCGCCCGCCTTTGGGACCGCGCCGGCGCCGGGACCCGGGCCCTTCTCGCCGTCGCCCTGATCCTCTGGGTCGGGGCCGTGGCCCTCGGCGTGGACCGATTCTCCCGCGTCCCATGACCCGGGGGGCCTACCTGGTCACGGGGGGCGCCGGGTTTCTGGGGTCCCACCTTTGCGACGCGCTCTTGGCGCGCGGCCACCGGGTGATCTGCGTCGATAATTTCCTGACCGGGTCCCCCGACAACATCGCCCACCTCGCCGGCCACGACCGGTTCAAGTTCATCAAACACGACGTCACCCAGGACCTCTACCTTCCGGGCCGGATCGACGGCGTCCTCCATTTCGCGAGCCCGGCTTCGCCCCGGGATTACCTGGAGTTCCCCATTCAAACCCTCAAAGTCGGGTCCCTGGGGACCCACAAGGCCCTGGGTCTGGCCAAGGCCAAGGGCGCGCGGTTCCTTTTGGCGTCCACTTCGGAAGTCTACGGCGATCCCCAGGTGCATCCGCAACGGGAGGACTACTGGGGCCACGTCAACCCGGTGGGGCCCCGGGGCGTTTACGACGAGGCCAAACGCTTCGCCGAGGCCATGGCCATGGCCTACCACCGCACCCACGGGGTCAAGGTCCGCATCGCCCGCATTTTCAACACCTACGGACCCCGCATGCGAAAAAACGACGGCCGTGCCGTGCCGGAGTTCATCGACGCGGCCCTGCGGCGCAAGCCCCTGCCCGTCTTCGGAACGGGGCGCCAAACCCGGAGCCTTTGCTACGTCGACGACGAAGTCCGGGGTTTGCTGGCGCTGCTTTTTTCCAACCACACGGGGCCCATGAACATCGGCAACCCCGCCGAAGTGACCGTTCTCGACATCGCCCGGATCATCAAAAAGCTCACCCACAGCCCCAGTCGCGTCGTCCACAAACCGCTCCCGGTGGACGACCCCAAAGTGCGCCAACCCGACATCGCTTTCGCGCGGCGCGCCTTGAAATGGCGGCCCTCGGTTCCTCTCGAGGATGGGTTGCGGCGGACCATCGACTGGTTCCGAAACCGATAGCGGCGGTCTCCGCGTGAGAAAAGACCACTTCAAACTGTTGGCCTGGAACCTGATCGCGGTGGCGATCGTGGCGTTGGTGCACGCCATGGGCCTTTTCGACCGGTTCGAGGAAGCGTCCGTGAAAGCGCGGTATTGGGCCCGGGGGCCGGTGGCTCCGGACCCGCGGATCGCCGTTGTCACCATCGACCAAAAGTCCGTCAACGAAATGGGCCCCTACCCCTGGACCCGGGACCGGCACGCGCAATTGATCAGCCTGCTGTCCCAACACGGCGCCAAAACCATCGCCTTCGACGTGTTGTTCCTGGAGCCGGACATCGACAACCCGGAAGACGATGAATTTCTCGCCGCGTCCGCCGCCAAGAGCGACCGGACGGTGTTCGGCATGCTGTTCAACAAAACGCGCAAGGGGGCGCCGGCGGAGCCGTTGTTCCCCATCCCGGCCCTGGAGCGCGTGACCGCCGATTTCGGATTCGTGAACGTTTACCCGGAACTGAGCGGCCTGGTGAGCAAGGCGCCGCTCTGGGTGGATTTCGAAGGCACCTTCGTGCCCTCCCTGGCGCTCGCGACGGTCGCCGCCTTCGAGGGGAAAACCCCCGAGACCCTGTCCAAGGAATTGCGCGCGGTCACCGAGAATCGCTGGCACGAAGCGCACCTCAATTACACGGGGTGGAACGCGCAATTGGATTGGCCCGAGTCCTCGCCGTTCCCGTTCCATTCGTTCGTCGACGTTCTGCGCGGGCGGACCGAAGAAGGCGCTTTTAAGGACAAAATCGTGATCGTGGGCGGCACGCTCCACGCCCTCTTTGATTACAAACCCACTGTCGTGTCCTCGGTGTTCCCCGGGTTGGAAATCCAGGCCAACGCGGTCAACAACTTGCTCAAGAACAACTTCCTCCGCCGGGTGGACACCCGTTGGTTGTTGCTGATCATGCTTCTCATCGGCGTCCTCTGGGGGTTCGGCATGGCCCGTGCGCCCGTTTGGGCCGGGGCCATCGCGGTGATATTTTCCATCCTGGGGTACACGTTTTTGACTTACTGGTTTTTCTCCCGGCACCTCCTTTTGATCAACTTCGCGACACCGCTCTTCGCTTTTTTCGCGGCGTTCCTGGCCACCCTCATTTTTCAATTGGACACATCGCACCGGGAACAAGAGGCCATCCGCAACCTTTTCGCCGAATACACGCCGCCCAAACTCATCGATCTCATGCTTAACGACCCGTCCAAGTTGAAATTGGGCGGTGAAGAACGGGACATCACGGTGTTTTTCTCGGACATCGCGGGCTTTACGGCCATTTCCGAATCCATGGACCCGGCCCGGGTGGTCGAACTGCTGAACGACTATCAGAAATCCATGACCGATGTGGTGTTCAAGTACGATGGGTATTTGGACAAGTACATCGGGGACGCGATCATGGCCTTTTGGAACGCGCCGCTTAATCAGCCCGACCACCCCCTGTTGGCCTGCCGCGCGGCCCTCGAACAAATCCACGCCCTGGCTGAATTCAATCGCCGCGTGTCGCTGCAAGGGATCGCCCCCGTCCGGGCGCGCATGGGGTTGCACACCGGCCGGGCCCTGGTCGGCCGCATGGGGCCCGACAGCCGCCGCACCTACACCGCCATCGGGGATTCCATCAACCTGGGATCGCGTTTGGAAGGGGCCAACAAATATTACGGCACCGGCGTCATCATCTCCGAGCCGACGCACAAAGCGGCGGCCGCCGAAATTGAGGCCCGGGAACTGGATCTGATCCGCGTGCAGGGGAAAACCCAGCCCATTCGCATTTTCGAATTGACGGCCATGAAAAACGGCCTCCCCCCCGAGACCAAGGCCGCCCACGGTCTCTTTTCCGACGGAATCCGGCTGTACCGGGCGCGGCGATTTGCGGACGCCATGGACCTTTTCGTTGCTGTCGATCGGGCCCTCCCCGGGGACCCCCCCACGGGAATTTACATCCAACGGTGTCGGCGGTTTTTGGAAGTTCCCCCTCCCCCCGATTGGGACGGCGTGCACGCCATGACGTCGAAATAGTGGCCCTCAAACCGCTCCGCTCCCTCGACCCGCTCCCCCGTTTCTCCCGCGCGCTCCTTGATGGGGGGCTGCGCCCTTCCGACAAAATCCTGGTGGCCTGCTCCGGCGGGCCGGATTCCATGGCGCTTTTGGATTTGGCCTCCCGATCCGGGCTGGACGTCGTTGTCGGACACGTGGACCACGGACTGCGCCCGTCTTCGGGGGCGGACGCCCGCTTCGTCCGCGCCCAGGCCGCGGCACGCGGCCGGCCGTGCTTTGTCGCCCACGCGCCCGTCCGGGCGCGGGCCGCGCGCCGGGGCCGGGGCCTGGAAGACGCCGCCCGGGAATTGCGCTACGCCGCCCTGGGCCGGATGGCCCGCCGCACCGGGTGCGTCGCCGTCCTCGCCGCGCACACGCTCGACGATCAGGCGGAAACGGTGGTGATGAATTTGTTGCGCGGCGCGGGGCCCGGGGGCCTGGCCGGCATGTCGCCCCGTTCGCCCCTGCCGGGGCGTCCCGATCTCGTCTTGGTCCGCCCTTTGCTGGATTTTCCCAAGCGGTCGCTGCGGACCCATCTACGGACCCGGGGCGTCCCCTTCCGGGTGGACGAAACCAACGCGCAACCTTTGTTTTTGCGCAACCGTCTACGACCGGTCCTCGCCCGCTGGGAGAAGGAGCGGCCGGGGTTTTTCGAGCGGGTCGCGCGGACGGCGCGCGTTCTTCGCGACGAAGAGGACTTTTGGCGCCGCCGCCTGGGGATGGATCGACGGAAACAACCGCCCCGTCGCCTTGATCGACGGGATTTTATGCGGTATCATATAGCGGAACAGCGTCGGCGGCTCCGGCTTTTGTTCGGTTTGACCCACTTTGAATCCCTGGAACGTGTCCGCCAATTCGCCGCCGACCGCGCCGCCGGCCCGCTGGACCTGCCGGAGGGGCGCGTGGCCAAGACCGCACGTTTTCTGATTTTCAAGCGAAAGATCGCAAGGGAGAACCCATGAAAGGCAACGGACGCAACGCGATTCTTTGGCTCCTGGTTTTTTCCGGGATCCTGTTTTTCATTCAGAGTCTGCGCGGGCCCCATTTCAGCGAGAAGGAAATCGATTACTCGACATTTAAGCGCCAGCTGAAGGCCGGCCGTGTGACCGAGGTTCGCGTGCGGGAAGGGTTGTTGCGGGGCAAATACAAAGAGGAAGGGAAAACCGTCGCTTTCCGCGCCATCCCCCTGCCCGACCCGAAACTCGTCGAAGAGTTGGAAGCCGTGGGCGTCGAAAAATTCCTCGGGGAGCCGGAGCGGGGTTGGATCAACGCGCTTCTCGGAAACCTCGTGTGGATCGGGGTGTTCATTTTCTTCTGGTGGTTCGTGATCATCCGCCAAATGCAGGGCGGCGGCAAACAGGCCATGGCCTTCGGCCGCTCCAAGGCGAAGCTCCAAACCAACCGGAAGAACCGCGTGACCTTCGCCGACGTGGCGGGGTGCGACGAGGCGAAAGAAGAATTGCAGGAGATCATCGAATTCCTTAAAGACCCGGCCAAATTCCAAAAATTGGGCGGCAAGATCCCCAAAGGCGTTTTATTGTTCGGTTCGCCGGGGACCGGCAAAACCCTGTTGGCCAAAGCGGTCGCGGGGGAGGCGGGCGTGCCGTTCTTCTCAAGCTCCGGATCGGATTTCGTTGAGATGTTCGTGGGCGTGGGCGCCAGCCGTGTCCGCGACCTCTTCGAGCAGGGCCGCAAAAGCGCTCCCTGCCTCCTCTTTGTCGATGAAATCGACGCCGTGGGTCGCCAGCGTTTCGCCGGCATCGGCGGCGGTCACGACGAGCGGGAACAAACTTTGAACCAATTGCTGGTCGAGATGGACGGGTTCGACACCAAGGAAGGTGTGATCCTCATCGCCGCCACCAACCGGCCCGACGTGCTGGACCCGGCGCTCCTGCGCCCCGGGCGGTTCGACCGCCAGGTGGCGGTCCCATCGCCGGACCTCAAGGGCCGCGAGCAGATCCTCAAAGTGCACGCCAAGGGCGTCAAGCTGGGGACCGACGTCGATCTCTCCGTTATCGCCCGACGGACCCCGGGTTTTGTCGGCGCCGATTTGGCCAACCTGGTGAACGAGGGCGCCCTGCTGGCGGCGCGACGAAGCAAAAAAGCCGTGGAGATGAAGGAGCTGGAGGAGGCCATCGACCGCGTCATCGCCGGGCCCGAACGCAAAAGCCGCATGATGAGCGAAAAGGAAAAACTCGTCATCGCCTACCACGAGTCGGGCCACACCCTGGTCGCCCACACCTTGGCGCCCCACGATCCCGTGCACAAGGTGTCGATCATCCCGCGGGGGCCCGCCCTGGGCTACACCCTGCAATTGCCCACCGAGGACCGCTATCTGACCAGCCGGTCGGACATGTTGAACCGCCTTTGCATCCTGCTGGGCGGCCGCACCGCCGAGGAAATCGTGTTCAAGGAAGTCACCACCGGCGCCCAGGACGACCTTTCGAAGGCGACCCAAATCGCCCATAAGATGGTCTGCGAGTTCGGCATGAGCGAAAAGTTGGGCCTGGTGACCTACAAAAAGAAATCCGAGGAATTGTTCCTGGGCCGGGAGCTCGGCGAAGGCCGGACCTATTCCGACCAGACCGCCCAGGACATCGACGAAGAGGTCAAACGGCTGATCGCCGAATCCCAACAGCGGGTGCGAATCATTCTCAACGAGGGCCGAACCGCTCTGGAGGCCCTGGCCAAGTCGCTCATGGAAAAAGAGGTGTTGAACGGCGACGAAATCGCCGCCCTCATCGCGGGGGGAACCCTCCCCGCGGCGCCCCCGACCTCCGCCGGCGACACGCCCGACGCGGCCGGGTCCGCCGCCGGCGGCCTGGCGCCGTCCCCCAGCCCGGCGTAATTCCCGGGCCGGACATCCCGGCGTGCCCACCCTCTTCACGCATCCCGCGGTTCCCCTCGCCGCGCGTCTCGCCCTGGGCGCCCGCCGCCTGCCGGGGCGATTGCTGGTCGCGGCCGTCGTTTTTTCCCTCCTGCCGGACCTGGATGTCCTCGCCTTTTCCTTCGGCCTGCCCTACGGGCATGTGTTCGGGCACCGGGGGTTTTTCCATTCTTTGACGTTCGCGGCGATGGCCGCGTTGGTGGTCGCGTGGGTCGGACGGGGTTTCGGCGCGGGTCGAAGGACCGCCTTCGCCGTTTTGTTCGCCACCATGGCTTCCCACGGCCTTTTGGACGCCATGACCGACGGCGGCAAGGGCATCGCGCTCCTCAGCCCGTTCACCAACACCCGCTATTTCCTGCCTTGGCGTTTCATCCCGGTGTCGCCCCTTGGCGTCGCGCGCTTTTTCAACGAGCGGGGCCTTCGGGTGTTGACCGGGGAGTTCGGGCGGCTGTGGGTCCCGCTGATGGCGGTGGCCGCCGCCCTGGCGATCGGGCGATGGATCGGCGAACGGGGAGGCCGTCGTGGCGGTCGTTGATGTTCTGAGCCCGCTGTCTTCGGGCCCGGGACCCCTGTTGATGGGGATTGTGAACGTCACCCCGGACTCTTTTTCCGACGGCGGTCGTTTCGCCGACCCCGACGCCGCCTTGGCCCGCGCCGAGGCCCTGGCCGAAGCGGGCGCGGTCTTGATCGATATCGGCGGTGAATCCACCCGGCCGGGCGCCGCCCCCGTGGACGCCGCGGAGGAAACGCGCCGTGTCGTGCCCGTGGTGGTCGCGGTCGCCCGGCGTCTGCCGGGGGTCTGGGTGTCGGTGGACACGTCCAAGGCCATCGTGGCGCGCCGCGCTTTGGAGGCGGGGGCCCGCCTCGTCAACGATGTCACCGCTCTGGGGGACCCGTCCATGGCGGAGGTCCTACGCGATCACAACGCCCCCGCCGTCCTGATGCACAAAAAAGGCGACCCCCGGACCATGCAGGCCAACCCCGTGTACGGCGACGTGGCGGCCGAGATCGCCGCCTTTTTCGAAGAACGGTTGGCTTACGCCGCCGCCCGGGGCTTGCCGCGGTCCCGTTTTCTGTTGGACCCCGGCCTGGGGTTCGGCAAAACGACGGACCACAACGTGGCGATTCTTCGCCGCATGGATGAATTTCATCGCTTCGGGCTCCCTCTGCTCATCGGCGCATCGCGCAAATCCTTCATCGGGCGCCTTCTGGGCGGGGAAGCGACCCCCTTGCCGCCGTCGGAGCGGGAGGAAGGGTCCCTGGCCGTGCACCTGTGGGCCGCGGCGCGGGGCGCGCGGGTGCTGCGCGTGCACGACGTTCGCGCCACGGCCCGCGCGTTGACGCTCTGGCGGGCCCTGGCCGGGTAGGGTAGAATCGATCCCGATGCCCAATACCCTCGCCAGCGATTTTTTGATCATCGGCTCCGGCATCGCCGGCCTTTCCCTGGCCCTCAAGGCGAGCGAGTTCGGCACCGTGCGGCTGGTGACAAAGCGCGCCCTGTCCGATTCCGCCACGGATTACGCCCAGGGCGGCCTGGCGGCGGTGTTCGCGGAAGGCGATTCCTTTGACGCCCACGTCCAGGACACGCTGGACGCCGGCGGCGGTCTTTGCGACGAGGCCGTGGTGCGCCGCGTGGTGGCGGAGGCGCCCGCGCGCATCGATGATTTGGTGCGGTGGGGCGTCCGTTTTTCGGCGGACGCGCCCCGCGCGACTGCCGGTCAGCGCTTCGAGTTGGGCCTGGAAGGCGGCCACTCCCGCCGGCGCATTCTGCACGTGGGCGACTACACCGGCCACGCCGTCGAACAGGCGCTGGTGGAACGCGCGCGCGAAAACCCCCGCATCACAATTCATGAACACCATTTCGCGGTGGATCTCATCACCCGCCGTCGGCTCGGCCGATCGGGCCCCGACGCCTGCGCCGGGGCCTACGTGTTGGACGTGGAACCGGGCGCCGTGCGCACTTTCTTGGCCCGGGCAACGGCCCTCGCCACCGGGGGCGCGGGCAAGGTGTATTTGTACACGTCCAACCCCGACATCGCCACCGGCGACGGCATGGCCATGGCGCACCGCGCCGGGGCGTTGTTGGCGAACCTCGAGTTCGTGCAGTTCCACCCGACCTGCCTGTTCCATCCCAAGGCCAAGAATTTCCTGGTCACGGAGGCCCTGCGGGGAGAAGGGGGCGTTCTCAAAAATCGCGCGGGGGAGCGGTTCGTGAAAAAGGCCGACCCCCGGGGCGAGCTCGCCCCCCGCGACATCGTCGCGCGGGCCATCGATGAGGAACTGAAGCGCACCGGTGAGGATTGTGTTTTCTTGGACATCACCTCCCGCGGGGCGGAGTTTTTAAGGCGCCGGTTCCCCAAGATCCACGAGCGCTGCCTGTCCTTCGGCATCGACATCACCACCCAGCCCATCCCCGTGGTGCCGGCCGCCCATTACTTTTGCGGCGGTGTTTGGACGGACCTTCATGGGACGACGACCATTCCCCGTTTGTCCGCCGTGGGCGAAGTCGCCTGCACCGGATTGCACGGGGCCAACCGCCTGGCGTCCAACTCCTTGCCGGAGGCCTTGGTCTTCGCCCACGCCGTCGCGCGCCACTGGGAGGGGCTCAAAACCGCCGAAGCCCCCCTCGCCGCGGAGGACGTCCCTCCCTGGAACCCCGGGCAGGCCCGGAATCCCGACGAACAGGTGGTGATCCGTCAGGTTTGGGAGGAAGTGCGGCGCTTTATGTGGAATTACGTCGGCATCGCGCGGACCACCAAACGGTTGGAACGGGCGCAGAGGCGAATCGCCTCCCTGCAGAAAGAAATCCACGAGTATTACTGGGATTTCCTGTTGACCCCGGACCTGCTGGAATTGCGCAACATCGCCGTGGTCGCGGACTTGGTCATTCGCTGTGGTTTGGCGCGGAAAGAATCCCGCGGGTTGCATTTCACGGCCGATGCGCCGCGCACCGACCCGGCCCTGGCGGGGAAACCGACGTTCATCGAGGGAGCGCGGACTTTCCTCGGCCCTGCTCCCGCGGGAACCGGACGATGACCAACGCAAGGAGACCGTCGTGAACCCCATGGAAGAGCGGTTGAGAACGCGGGTGCGGGCCCTGTGCGACGATTTTTACCCCCGGGACGCCGGCCATCCCGAGGTCTTGGCCCGGGCCGCCGACCATCTCGGGGCCGAGTTCCGGACCCTGGGGCTATCCTCCCGACGACAGGAATGGACCGCCGGGGAATCCCGCTACGCGAACGTGATCGCGGACGTCGGCCCGGCGTCCGAAGATCGGATCGTGATCGGCGCCCATTACGACACCGCCGGCGCCCAGCCCGGGGCCGACGACAACGCCTCCGGGGTCGCCGGCCTGTTCGAACTGGCGGCTCTGTTGGCGGCCCGCCCCCCGGCGCGCCGCGTGGAGCTGGTGGCCTATTGCCTGGAAGAGGCCCCCCATTGCCGCACCCCCCAAATGGGAAGCGCTGTGCACGCGGCGTCCCTTCGGGCGGAGCGGGCGCGCGTGCGGCTCATGGTGTCCTTGGAAATGATCGGCTATTTCCGGGACGCCCGGGGGACGCAACGCTACCCGCTGCCCGGCATGGGTTTCGTTTACCCTCGGCGGGGGCATTTCATCGCGGTGGTCGGCATCTTCGGCCAAAGTCGGGGCCAGCGCGCGATCGTTAAAGCCATGCGGGGGGCCACGCCCCTGCCGGTACGTTCCCTCGTGGCCACCCGCCAGGTGCCGGGTATTGAACGGTCGGACCACATGAATTATTGGAACGAAGGGTACGACGCCGTCATGGTCACGGACACGGCGGAATTCCGGAACCCCAACTACCACACCGCCGCGGACCTTCCCGAAACTTTGGATTATCACCGCATGGCCCAAGTGGTCCTGGGCGTGGAGGCCGCGGTCCGCCGTCTGGCGGACAACCCGTGAGCGCCGACGTTATCCGCGTGCGGGGCGCGCGGGAGCACAACCTCAAAAATCTCACCTTCGAAATTCCCCGGGACAAAATGGTGGTGGTCACGGGCCTCTCCGGTTCGGGCAAAAGCTCCCTGGCTTTCAACACCATTTACGCCGAAGGCCAACGCCGTTACGTTGAAAGCCTGTCCGCCTACGCCCGACAATTTCTGGAATTGATGGAAAAACCCGACGTGGACTTGATCGAAGGCCTGTCCCCGGCCATCGCCATCGAACAGCGGACCCCGTCCCACAACCCACGGTCCACCGTGGGCACGGTCACGGAAATTTACGATTATCTGCGCCTGCTCTACGCGCGGGTCGGCACCCCCCACTGCCCGGACTGCGGCCGGGAAATCCAGGCCCAATCCGCCAGCCAAATCATCGCCGAAGTCGCCAAGGCCTACGACGGTCAAAACATTCATCTTTTGGCCCCCCTGGTGCGGGGACGGACGGGCACCTATGAAGCGCTGTTTGAAAAACTCAAAAAGAGCGGCTATGTGCGCGTGCGGGTCAACGACCGGTTGCACGAGTTGGACCAAAAGATCCCCCTCGACCGGTACAAAAAGCATTCCATCGAAGTGGTGGTCGATCGGTTGACGGTTTCGGCCACCGGTCGGGACCGTCTGGCCGATTCCATTGAGACGACGCTGAAAGAGTCGCGGGGGTTGCTGCTGGTGTTAACGGACAAAACCGGCGCGGCCCCCCGTCTGTTTTCGGAGCACAACGCCTGCGCCCACTGCGGCACCAGTCTGCCCGAGGTGGAGCCTCGCCTCTTTTCCTTTAACAGCCCCTACGGGGCCTGCCCCGTCTGCGACGGGTTGGGGGTCAAGCTGGAAATCGCCGAGGACCTGGTGGTCCCGGACGACCGTTTGTCCATCGCCGACGGCGCCCTGGCCGCCTGGTCGGACCCGGTCACCACCCGCACCAACCGGTGGAAAAAATCCTGGTCCGGGTATTACAACGAAATTTTGGAAGAGGTGTGCCGACGCAATCGCATCCCGATGGACAGGCCCTGGGCCCAATTGTCCCGGGATCAGCGCCGGTCGATTTTACACGGAGGCATTGACCACAAATCCCCCTGGGGAAAGAACGTCAAAGAATTCGAAGGGGTCATCGGGAATCTGGGGCGTCGTTACAAGGAATCCGAATCGGCTTTCGTCAAAGAAGAAATCCAGGGGCGTTTTATGCGCAGCCGCCTTTGCCCCGACTGCCGGGGGGCGCGCCTCAAGCCGGAGGCCCTGGCGGTGTCGGTCGGCGGAAAGAGCATCGCGGAACTCGTGCGCTTATCGGTTTTGGACGCCAACGAATTTTTTAAAGACCTGCCCCTCTCCGAGCGCTCCCAATTCGTTGCGCGGCAAGTTTTAAAGGAAATCCGATCCCGCTTGAGCTTTTTGGTCGATGTGGGGCTGGATTACGTGACCCTGGACCGGGAATCCGCCACCCTGGCGGGCGGCGAGGCCCAAAGGATTCACCTGGCCACGCAAATCGGTTCCGGCTTGGTGGGCGTTCTTTACGTTCTGGACGAGCCAACCATCGGCCTCCACCCCCGGGACAACGAACGCCTTTTGACCACCCTTAAGCGTCTGCGAGATTTGGGCAACACCCTTCTGATCGTCGAGCACGACGAGGAGACCATTCGCGCCGCCGATTGGGTTCTGGACCTGGGCCCGGGGGCGGGGGTCCACGGGGGCCAATTGATCGCCCAGGGTCCGGTGGACGCCATTTTGAAATCCAAAGAATCGGTGACCGGCGCTTATCTTAGAGGGGAGCGGGGTGTTCCCGTTCCCCGTGAGCGCCGCCGACCCGGAGAGGCGGTGCTTGAAATTCAGGGCGCCCAGCAATTCAATTTAAAAAACATTGACGTTAAATTCCCTCTGGGGTTATTTGTGGCGGTGACGGGGGTGTCCGGCTCCGGCAAAAGCACTTTGGTGGGCGAAATTTTGCACAAGGCTCTGGCGAAAAAATTGAACGGGGCCAAGGAAGAACCGGGCCGCCATCGGGCTTTGGTCGGCATCGAACAGGTGGACAAGGTGGTGGACGTGGACCAAACGCCCATCGGGCGGACCCCCCGGTCCAACGCGGCGACCTACACGGGAGCCTTTGGGCCCATCCGCGATTTGTTCGCCCAACTGGCGGAAAGCCGCCGCCGGGGTTACAAACCCGGGCGCTTCTCTTTCAACGTCAAAGGCGGCCGTTGCGAAAATTGCGAGGGGGACGGCACCCTCAAGATATCCATGCAATTTCTTCCCGACGTCTACGTGCCCTGCGACGAATGCCACGGCGCGCGGTTCAACGCGGAAACTCTCGAAGTCAAATTCAAAGGGAAATCCATCGCCGATGTCCTCGCCATGCCGGCGGAGGAGGCGGCGGTGTTTTTCGAGAACGTACCGTCGATCGCGCGGATTCTCAAAACCCTCGTGGACGTGGGCATGGGGTACGCCGCCATCGGTCAACCGGCGACGACCCTGTCGGGCGGGGAGGCCCAACGAGTCAAACTCGCCTCGGAATTGTGCCGCCGTCCCACCGGGCACACTCTTTATATTTTGGATGAGCCCACCACGGGCCTGCATTTTGCGGACGTCGAGAAATTGTTGGGAGTGCTTCAACGCCTGGTGGACGGGGGGAACACCGTCGTGGTGATCGAACACAATTTGGACGTCATCAAAACGGCCGATTGGATCCTGGACATGGGGCCGGAAGGCGGGTCGGGGGGCGGACAATTGGTGGTGGCCGGCCCGCCGGAAGCCGTCGTTGCCTATAAAAAATCCCACACGGGGCGACACTTAAAAGCGTTGTTGAAATAGACGACGCGTTTCTCCGACGGAAAAGTTCGGCTTGACAAAAACAGCGGCATAAATCCTCCGGCGAAAAAAAGCCTGTTGTCGACGGAAAAACAGACTTTTAGCCGCGTGTAAATTTTTTCGCCAAACGCTTGACAGGCGCGCGGGGCTTCAACTATGATAGCCCCCGCTTCGTTATTCACAGCCCTTTTCCATCTCAACCAACTTGTGACGTTTTCCATTGCCGGCCCGGGCCGATATTTCGGCATTTTGTATAAAAGATGGTAAAAGATGGTTGAATATGGTTTATTAAGATAATTCACAATTGTTATAAACAGTTGTGTACAACTTTGTGCATAAGGTGGCCTTGTGCTTGCCAGTGAAACGGCTGAAAACATTTGGTCCGGCGTTCTTGAGCGTTTAAAACCGCAACTCAAAGACGAGATCTTCAATCTGTGGGTGAAACCGTTGAAGGCCCAACAATGGGACAGCGATTTGCTCACTTTGCAAGTTCCCAACCGCTTTTTCTCGGAATGGGTGAAGAAGAATTGTCAGCGCCAAATTGAAGACGCTTTAAAAGAAATTTTGGGCCGGGACGCAACCCTCGGATTCGAAACAGGCTTAGAAATAGAGCCGATTTTGGAGCGCGAGGAAGTTCGGGCTGAACCCATCGCCTCCCCGAAAACCGAAAATCACTTCACGGGTGAGCAATTTAACCCCAAATACACCTTTGAGAGCTTCGTGGTGGGGCCGTCCAATCGGTTCGCCCAGGCCGCGGCCATGGCCGTGGCCAAGGATCCAGGCCGGGCGTACAACCCTCTATTCCTTTACGGGGGCGTCGGCCTTGGTAAAACCCATATTTTGCACGCCACGGGCCACGCCATTCGGCAAAACAACCCGGGCGCGAAGGTTCTTTACATCACTTCGGAGCGGTTTATCAACGAGTTCATCGACGCCATCCGTTTCGACAAAATGAAGGATTTCCGGGAAAAGTACCGGAATCTCGATTGCCTTTTGATCGACGATATCCAATCCCTCATGGGCAAGGAGAATTCCCAGGAGGAGTTTTTCTACACCTTCAACTCCCTTTACGATTCGCGCAAACAAATCATCATCTCCTCCGACCGCACCCCCGGGGAAACGAAAGTGAGCGCCCGCCTGGTGTCCCGATTCGAATGGGGGGTGGTGGCGGACATCCAGGCCCCCGATTTAGAGACCCGCATCGCGATTTTGCGCAAAAAGGCGGCCACGGAAAACATCTTCGTTCCGGACGATGTGATCCTCTACATCGCCAGTCAAATCCGTTCCAACATCCGGGAATTGGAAGGCAGTTTGATCCGCATCGTCGCTTTTAGTTCTTTAACGGGGACGCCTTTGACGATCGATTCGGCCCGGGAAACACTCAAAGACATTGTGACGGCCAACGAAGCCTCCCGGCCCCTTCGGGTCGAGGACATCCAAGAGGTCGTGGCCAACCATTTCAATTTGGATTTGCGCGACATGAAGTCCAAGCGGCGGACGGACGCCATCGCGTTCCCCCGTCAAATCGCCATGTATTTGGCCCGCACGCTCACGGAATGTTCCACGACGGAACTGGGCGAACAGTTCGGCGGCAAAGACCACACGACGGTCATGCACGCGTGCAACAAAATCAAAGGCAAAATGACGTCGGACCCCTATTTCACCGCCCTGCTCAACAAGATCACCCAGCAAATCAAGAACCACGCCTCGCTGCAAGACATTCGCTCGCACCGCTGATTTTAAACAGATTTTGCCCGCCCGCCCCGCTCCGCGCGCGGGAGGTTGCGCGCGTATGCGCTTCGGGATGGTTTTGGTATAAAACCTGAGTAACCGGCTTCGGTTGTGGATGATCGGGATTTGTTCGAACAACAGGGACAACGCGAACGGCTTGTCAACAAATTGTCCCGAAGGGGGCGAAAGGGGAATTTTGTTTTGAGACAATCCCTTTCGGACGGTCAGAAAAATTATTAGACTTTTCCCGACGCTTGCTTCTACGACGACTAAATTTCTATATCTATTATAAGAGAGGCGAACCTTGAATAACTCAAGCACCGTTTTGCCCTCCTCAAAGAGTTCCACCATGATTGAGATCCACTGCCAGAAAGACGAACTCTTAAAAGGCGTGCAATTGGTCCAAAGCGCGATTTCGCCCCGCAGCACGCTGCCTGTGCTGTCAAACATTCTTTTTGAGGCGGATGGGGAAGGATTGCGTTTGTCCTCCACCGATTTGGAAGTGGGCGTCCGTTGCCTGGTAAAGGCGGATGTCAAATCCGGAGGTGCTTTAACTGTGCCGGCCCGACCTTTGAGCGAATTCCTCCGCACCCTGGACGACGGCCGAGAACTGTTGTTGAAAAGCGTCGACGGACAGAAAATCGAGATAAAATCCGGACGGGACCGTTGTTCCTTGGCCTGTTTGCCCAAGGACGATTATCCGGTTTTGCCCGAATTCAATTTGGAAAAGGCCGTGTCCTTGAACGCGTCCGTCCTGCGGGAAATGATCCGCAAGACGATTTTCGCGGTGTCCACCGATGAGACGCGTTACGTGCTGAACGGCGTGGATCTCGTGATTGAAAAAGGCAAAATGATCCTCGTCGCCACGGACGGCCGCCGTTTGGCTTTCGTCGAGAGGGAAACCGCGGATAAAAAAGCCACCGTGAGCGCCATCATCCCCACCAAAGCCGTCAACGAACTGGCTCGCGTGTTGGGAACCGACGACAAAACCGGCGAGTTGCAAATGGCTTTCACCGAGAATCAGGTCACGTTCAAACACAAGAACGTCATCATCATTTCCCGCTTGATCGAGGGCAATTTCCCCAATTACGAGCAGGTCATCCCCAAGGGCCACGACATCCAGCTTCGTTTAAAGGCCAAGCAGGTCTTGGCCGCCACTCAGCGGGCGGCGGTGGGCACCATGGAACGCGGCGGGTCCGTGCGCTACAGCCTGTCCGAAAACACACTGCAGATCTCCGCTTCGGCCCAAGGCCGGGTGGAAGTGGAATCCGAGCTCGAAATCGCTTACAAAGGCGAAGCCTTCGCCATCGCCTTCAACCCCGTGTATTTGATTGACGCGTTGAAAGCGCTGGAAACCGACGAGATTTTCCTCGAATTCTCCACCCCCCTGAACCCCGGTGTTGTGCGGCCCGTGGGCGACGACCACTACAAGTACGTCGTCATGCCCATGCAGGCCAATTGATCCGGGTTTGCGCCTCCTCAGCGTCGGCCTTCGTCAGTTCCGCAACCAAGCGCGGCTGGATTTTGTCCCCACGCCGGGTTTGAACGTCCTGATCGGCCCCAACGGGGCCGGCAAATCAAACCTCCTGGAAGCCATCGCGATCCTTTGCAGCGGCCAAAGCCACCGGGGCGCCGAGGTCCGTCAAATGATCCAGGACGGCCGGGACGAAATGGCGCTGGCGGCCGAAGCCGAGGGCGAGGAGCCCCTTTCCATCGATCTGCGCCAAAAACGCGGTCGGGCGCGCCAAATGAAGGTCAACAACCGGACGGTCGGGCGACTGCGGGAATGGATGGGCCGACTGCCCGTGGTGACGTTTTCACCCGAGGATTTGGATTTGGTCAAGGGCGAACCCGGCGGGCGGCGCCGCGCGGTCAACGGCGTCTTGATTCAGGTGGACCCCGACTACGCCGACGCCCTGGCGCGTTACCAACGGCTTTTGGAGGAACGCAACGCCGCCCTGCGGCAGATTCGCGACGGCGCCGCCAAACCCTCCGTTCTGGAGCCCTGGGACCTGTCTTTGCTGAAGGAAGGCGCTCTCCTCACCCTTTCGCGCCAAAAGTTCATGGACGCCTTCGGCCCCCGGGTGCAATCCCGCCAGCACGGGCTCTCCGGCGGTCGAGACCGGGGGGCTCTGGTCTACCGGCCTTCGTTCCATGTTCCCGCGGAGGACCCCCAAGCCGTGGCCGAGACCAACCGTCGGCGTCTGGCGGAATTACGGGAAGGCGAGATCGCCTTGGGGTCCACCTTGATCGGGCCCCACCGGGACGACGTGGAGTTCCGGCTGGACGATGAAATCGCCAAAGCCCGGGCCTCCCAGGGCCAAGCCCGCACCCTCGCCCTGGCCTGGAAATGGGAAGAACGCCTTTACATCAAAGAGCGCCTGGGCCGCGAACCCCTGTGCCTGTTGGACGACGTTTTTTCGGAGCTGGACCCGGACCGCCGGGGTCAGTTGACCGACCTCTTGACGGGCGGGGCCCAATGCTTCGTGACCGTGACCGACCTTTCGGCGTGGGGGGCGGCCGACACGACGTCGGCGGCGGTTTTCGAGATTCACCCGGCCGGGGAGAACGCGATCCGCCGGTGAGGAAGGTCCGGGACCCGAAACCGAAAAAACTCGCCCCCGCCCGCGACCTGGTGGCCGCGGTGCTGGCCAAAAGCGGTTTTCGCACGGGGGACTTCCCTATTTTTGAAGCCTGGGACCGCGCCCTGGGGCCCGACGCCGGCAAGGCCCGGGCCGTGGGGCTCAAGCAGGGCCGCCTTTACGTGGAGGTCGACAGCCCGGTTCGCCAACACGGTTTGACGCTCCGCAAGCGGGAACTGCTCAAAAAAATCAACGCCGCCTTTGGCGGATCGGCCCCCGTATCTGATATAATTTTCAGACCGGGCACCCCCGCTATTTCCGACGATAAGCATGCCTAAAAAGACACCCAAGACGCCTTCCAAAAAGGCTCACAACGCGGGGGGCAAAACGCCCGCGGCATCATCCAGGAGGGAACGCGTGGCCACAGAAGCGATGGAAAAACCCAAAAACAAATCCTACGACTCCTCGTCCATTCAGGTGCTGGAAGGGCTGGAGGCCGTCCGCCACCGCCCCGCCATGTACATCGGTTCCACGGGGCCCACGGGGCTCCACCACCTGGTCTACGAGGCCGTGGACAACTCCATCGACGAAGTGTTGGCGGGCGAGGCCAAGTCCGTCGACGTGACGATCCACGAGGACAACTCGGTCACCGTCCTCGACGACGGCCGCGGCATCCCGGTGGCGCCCAAAAACGACGTGTCCGACCCCAAGCTCAAGGGCAAATCGGCCTTGGAAATCGTCATGACCATCCTGCACGCCGGCGGCAAGTTCGAGCAGAACGCCTACAAATATTCCGGCGGCCTCCACGGGGTCGGCATTTCTTGCGTGAACGCCCTGTCCGATTGGATGAAGGTCGAAGTCTACCGCGACGGCAAGACTTACGCGCAAGGCTACAAGCGCGGGAAACCCGACCAGGACGTCAAAGCCACGGGCAAATCCGACGAGCGGGGGACCCGGGTGACCTTCCATCCCGACCCGGAGATCTTCGGCGACATCCAATACTCCTTCGACACCTTGTCCGCCCGCCTGCGGGAGCTGGCCTTCCTCAACCCCGGGGCGCGCATCACCATCCTCGACGAGCGGGACGACAAGCAGCACGCGTTCCATTACGAGGGTGGGATCAACGAATTCGTGAAGTTCATGAACGCCCACAAGAACCCGCTCCACCCCGAACCCATCACCCTCAAAAAAGAGCGGGACGAGGTGTTGGTGGAGGTGGCGATCCAATACAACGACAGCTACAACGAGCAGATTTATTCCTTCGTCAACAACATCAACACCAAGGACGGCGGCACCCACCTCTCCGGTTTCCGGTCGGCCATCACCCGCGTGATGAACGACTACATAAAAAAGCACGACTTGCTGAAGGGCAAGGATTTCTCGGTGACCGGCGACGACACCCGAGAAGGTTTGACCGCCGTCATTTCGATCAAGATGGCGTCCACGAAGCTCCAGTTCGAGGGTCAGACCAAGGGCAAGCTGGGCAACACCGAAATCGAGGGCCTGGTGAAATCCATCGTGGGCGACGCGCTGACGACCTTCTTCGAGGAAAACCCCAACACCGCCAAAAACATTTGTGAAAAGGCGATCCTATCCGCCGAGGCGCGCGAAGCCGCCCGCAAGGCGCGCGAGCTGACCCGCCGCAAGGGCGCCCTGGACGGGGCGTCCCTCCCCGGGAAACTTGCCGACTGCCAGGAGCGCGACCCCGCCAAATCCGAGATCTACCTCGTCGAAGGCGATTCCGCCGGCGGGTCGGCCAAGCAAGGCCGGGACCGGGCCTTCCAGGCGATCCTGCCCCTCAAGGGCAAAATCCTGAACGTCGAAAAGTCGCGGCTCACGAAAATGCTGGCCAACGATGAAATCCGAACCTTGATCACGGCTCTGGGCTGCGGCGTGGGTCAAAAAGAGGGCGAGGACGGCATCAACCTGGCGAAATTGCGGTATCACCGCGTGATCATCATGACCGACGCCGACGTGGACGGCGCCCACATCCGCACATTGCTCCTGACGTTCTTTTTCCGTCAGATGACGCCCCTCATCGAAAAGGGCTACATCTACATCGCGCAACCGCCTCTCTACAAGGTCAAAAAAAGCAAAAAAGAAATGTACGTCGACACCGACGAGAAGATGGACGAGTGGCTGTTGTCGGAGGGGCTGGAGCACGCCGACGTGTTGAACCTCGCCAAAGGAAAGAACGGCGCCAAGATCGACCCCGCGAAGCTCAAGGGGGCTTTTAAGGCCATGGCCGAGGTGGAAGCCCTGCGCAAACGCCTGCACAAGAAGGGCGTGGAATGGGCCGACTTCCTGGCCCTGCGAAAAAAAGGCGAGTTCCCCCTCTACCGGGTGGAAGAGGAAACCGGCCCCCGGTTCCTTCACAGCGAAAAAGAGGCCAAACAATGGCGCGAGGGGTTCATCGAAACGCGCAAGGCCAAACTGCAAAAGGAGCTCGCCGCCTCCGGCGAATCGTCCACGGGTTCCGCCGGCGTCGAAGAGGAGGACTTGAGCGCCTACATGAAGGAACTCTTGGAACTTAAAAAATTAAACACCCTGGCGGATAAACTGCAGGACGTGGGGTTCGACGTCACGCTCGAAGAGGCCGGCAAGCCGGAAGACACTGTCAAACCCCTCTACCGGGTCAGCATCAACGGGGAGGACAAGGACGTGTTGTCCGTGGCGGAGCTTCTGGAAGCCATCAAGGACGCCGGCCGCAAGGGCGCGACGATTCAGCGTTACAAGGGGTTGGGCGAAATGAACCCGCAACAGCTGTGGGAAACCACCATGGACCCGACCCACCGCAAACTCCTGCGGGTGAAGCTGGAGCCCAACAGCTCGGAAGCCGACGACGTCTTCACCGTGCTCATGGGCGACAAGGTGGAGCCGCGGCGGCAGTTCATTGAGTCCCACGCGGCGGACGTGCAGAACCTCGACATTTGAGCGACGATCGATTCAGCGGGCGAAAAACCGGGATTATTGAGGAGCGGGATTATGGCCGACACAAAAACGTCTGAGCAGGGCGATATGCTGGACCGGGTGCTGCCCCGGAACATCGAAGAGGAGATGAAGAACTCCTACATCAATTACGCCATGAGCGTGATCGTGGGACGGGCCCTGCCCGACGTGCGCGACGGGTTGAAACCCGTGCACCGGCGAATCCTCTTCACCATGGACGAGATGGGGCTGGCCCACAACAAACCTTACAAGAAAAGCGCCCGCGTGGTCGGCGACGTCATGGGCAAATACCACCCCCACGGCGACAGCGCCATTTACGACGCCGTCGTGCGCATGGTGCAGGATTTCTCGCTCCGACACCCCCTGGTGGACGGCCAGGGCAACTTCGGGTCCATCGACGCCGACCCGCCCGCCGCCATGCGGTACACCGAAGTCCGCCTCGCCACCATCGCCCAGGAGATGCTGGGCGACATCGACAAGAACACCGTGGACTTCGGCCCCAACTACGACGGTTCTTTGACGGAACCCCTCGTGCTGCCGGCCAAGCTCCCCAATTTGTTGATCAACGGCTCGTCCGGCATCGCGGTCGGCATGGCCACCAACATCCCCCCCCACAACCTGACGGAAGTCTGCGACGGGGCGGCCGCCTACATCGACAACGAGAACATCACCAACGCGGAGTTGCTGAAGATCATCAAAGGACCGGATTTTCCCACGGCCGCCATGATCACCGGCCGCGAGGGCATCAAGAACTATTTCGAAACGGGCCGCGGGTCCATCACCGTGCGCGCCAAGACCGACATCGAGGACATCAAGGGCGGCAAGCAGGCCATCATCATCAACGAGTTGCCCTACCAAGTCAACAAGGCCCAGTTGCTCGAAACCATCGCCGACCTCGTCCGCGACAAGAAAATCGAGGACATTTCCGACATCCGGGACGAGTCCGACCGGGACGGGATCCGCGTCGTCATTGAGGTCAAACGCGACGGCAACGCCCAGGTGGTGTTGAACCAACTTTACAAGTACACCCCCATGGAGACGTCCTTCGGCGTCATCATGCTGGCGTTGGTCAACGGCCGGCCCCGGGTCCTGTCCATGCGGGAAATGCTGAAGCACTACGTCGAGCACCGCCGGGAAGTGGTGATCCGGCGCACCAAATACGAGTTGAAGCGCGCCGAAGACCGCGCCCACATCCTCGAAGGCCTGCGCATCGCCATCGACAACCTGGACCGGGTGATCAAAATCATCCGCGAGTCCAAGAACGTCGAAGCCGCCCGCAACGCCTTGATGGAAAAATTCGAGCTCTCCAAGATCCAGGCCCAGGCCATCCTCGACATGCGCCTGCATCAATTGACCGCCCTGGAGCGCCAATCCCTGGAGGACGAATACAAGGAATTGATCAAAACCATCGCGCGCCTCAAGGGCCTTTTGGCCGACCCGCGCAAGATCCTTGGCCTCATCAAAGACGAATTGGTTGAGATCAAAGAAAAATACGGCGACAAGCGTCGCACCCAAATCACGGCGGCCGCCCAGGAAGTCGAAATCGAGGACCTGATCGCCCAGGAAGACGTGGTGGTCACCTTCTCCCACGCCGGTTACGTCAAACGCCTGCCCGCCGACACCTACCGCGCCCAAAAGCGCGGCGGCAGGGGCATCACCGGGATGACGACGAAGGAGGAGGATTTCGTCGAGCAATTGTTCGTCACGGACACCCACGCCCATTTGCTCCTTTTCACCACGCGTGGCCGGGCCTACGGCGTGCGCGTCTACGAGATCCCCGATGCGGGCCGGACCTCCCGAGGCAAGGCCGTGGTCAACCTGGTGGCCTTGAACCCGGATGAAAAAATCACTTCCGCCATTCCGGTCAAGTCCTTCGACCCGGCGGTGATCAAGGACATGAGTTTGATCCTCTGCACCCGCAACGGGCAGATCAAGCGGACGGCGCTTTCGGAATACGACGCCATCCGCAAGAGCGGCATCATCGCCGTCGGGCTCGACGAAGGCGACGTGTTGGTGGACGCCAAATTGACGGACGAAAAACGCGAGGTCTTGATCGGCACCAAGAACGGCATGTGCATTCGCTTCCCCGCCGAGCAGGTGCGGCTCATGGGCCGCGCGGCGGGCGGGGTGCGCGGCATCCGCCTCGACAAGGGCGATCAGGTGGTCGGCATGGAGATCACCACCCCCGGCCGCGCCGAGACGCTGGTGACGGGGTGCGAGTTCGGCTACGGCAAGCGCACCGAATTGTCGGAGTACCGCGACCAAAACCGCGGCGGCGGGGGGGTCATCACCATCAAGACCTCGGACCGGAACGGAACCGTCATCGGCATTAAGTTGGTCACCGACAATGACGATCTCATGCTGATGACCGAAAAGGGCATGGCCGTGCGCGTTCACACGAGAGACCTGTCCGTTATCGGGCGGAACACCCAGGGATACCGCTTTCTCCGTTTGGAGGAAGGCGACAAGCTGTCGATCATCGCCCCGGTGGTGGCGGAGGAAGACGCCGGGGAAAGCAAAGACCCGGTTTAAAATCGTTGGCCGGATGACACAAACCAGACCGGGAGGAACCTTGAAAAAAGCCGAATCAAGAGGACGTGGGTTCACATTGATCGAACTGATGATTGTCGTGGCCATCATCGGGCTTTTGGCCGCGATCGCCATTCCCAAATTCGGCGGTATGTTGGTCCGGTCCAAGGAAGCGAAGGCGAAAGCGCGACTGGGGTCCCTGCGGAGCGCGCTCAACATTTATTACTCGGATTGCGAGGGCATTTTCCCCGCAACGGTAACCGGCGTTGTTCCCCGCTACATCGAACAGGTCCCCGAAATTGAGATTCCCGCCCCGGTCAACCACGGCGGCAGCAACGTTGCCCGATCGACGTTGGACGATTGGGCGTCCAACGAAGCCTATGTCTACAACTCCGCCTCGGGCGTGTTGTTCATCAATTGCTCGCACGTCGATTCAAAGGGCAGCACCTGGTCGACGTTTTAATCCCTTTCCCCGCGGTGGGGCCCCGTCGTTGATTTGATAGAATCCCCCCATGTTGGATCTCAAATTTCTCCGGCAAAACACCGACGAAGCGCGGCGCGGCCTTTCCGGCCGATCGCCACGCTACGCCCAGGCGCTGGACGCGCTGTTGGCGGCGGACGCCGATTGGCGCGCCGCCCAGGCGGAGGTGGAACCCCTGCGGGCCCGCCGGAACAGGGCGGCGGACGAGGTGGGGCGGTTAAAACGCGAAAAGGGCGACGCGACGGCTCTGCTCAAGGAGATGGAGGAGCTGAAAGGACGCCTCAAAGCCGCGGAGGACAAGGTCGCCGCCCTGGAGCTGCGGGTGCAGGAACAGCTTTTGGAGATTCCGAACCTGCCGCATTCTTCCGTGCCGGCCGGAGCGGACGCGACGGCCAACCGGGAGATTCGTCGGGTCGGCGCGCCCCCCGCGTTTGATTTCAAACCCCGGGACCACCAAACGCTCGGGGAAACCCTGGGGCTTTTTGATTTCGCCCGCGCGGCCAAACTCTCCGGAGCGCGGTTCGCCCTGCTCACGGGCGTGGGCGCGAAATTGGAACGGGCGCTGATCAATTTCATGCTGGACCTCCACGCCGCGCACGGCTACACCGAAGTGTTCCCCCCCTTTCTGGTCACCCGCCAGACCATGACCGGCACCGGGCAGTTGCCCAAATTCGCCGAAGAGCTTTACGCCCTTCCGGCCGACGATTTGTTCCTGATCCCCACCGCCGAAGTGCCGTTGACCAACCTCTACCGGGACGAGGTCCTCGAGGCCGACCGCCTGCCCAAAGCGCTCTGCGCGCACACGGCCTGTTTCCGTCGCGAAGCCGGCAGTTACGGCAAAGACACCCGGGGCCTCATTCGGAACCATCAATTCAACAAAGTCGAGCTCGTCCGCTTTGTCCGGCCGGAGGACACCTTGTCGGAACTCGAAACGTTGACGGCCCACGCCGAAGCGGTTTTAAAAAAATTGGAACTTCCCTACCGGGTCATGGCGCTCTGCGCGGGGGACCTGGGTTTCTCCGCCGCCAAAACCTACGATCTCGAAGTGTGGTTGCCCGGGGAAGAAAACGGGCGCGGCGCCTACCGGGAGATTTCGTCTTGCTCCACGTTCACGGATTTTCAAGCGCGGCGCATCGGGGTCCGGTACAAAGCCGCCGACGGCGCGCGGGGGCTTGTCCACACGCTGAACGGGTCGGGCGTGGCGGTCGGGCGGACCGTGGCGGCGATTTTGGAAAATTATCAAAGGGCGGACGGCACCATCGACGTGCCCGCCGCTTTGCGGCCTTATCTCGGTCGGGACCGATTGGACGATTGTCCGGCCCTTTGACAGGAGGATTCCACATGTGGCCATCGTTGGTGAAGGGCGGGATCATGGGCGGGTTGGCGATGTTCCTGTGGGGCATGGTTTCCTGGACGTTGTTGCCGTGGCACGACGCCTCGTTTTTGCCGTTGAGTGACGAGAGCGCGGTGACCGCCGTTCTCGCCCAAAACGCCCCCCGCCGAGGCGTGTACGTGTTGCCGCGGGCGATGTTGAAGGATGGAAAGGGCGACGGTCCCCGGGCGTTTATCGCTTACGACGAACGGGCGCCCCAATCGATGGCGCGACCCATGGGGGGAAGCCTCCTCATCAATATTTTGGGCGCCCTGTGCTTGACTTGGCTCTTGATCCGAGTTCATTTGCCCTACGGTGGCCGGGTCTTGGCCGCCACGGCCGCGGGGGTATTTGCCGGGGTGGTGGCCGACCTGCCCGCTTGGAACTGGTGGGGGTTCTCGACGCCCTACACCATTGTTTCTTTTGTGGATCGCGTCCTCGGCGGTTTGGTGGCCGGTCTCGTCATCGCGTGGGTGATCGAAGACCGTCCCCTCGGCCGACCCCGGCCGTGAAGCGGGCGATCGCCTTTTTTCTGGCCGGCGGGCTGATGGTTTCGACGGCCGGGGCCGCCCCCCCCGATCGACGCCTGTCCGGATCCGATCGGCGCTACCTCTCCGGGGTTTACAAAGACACCTGGCGCTGTCTCGCCCATTTCGTCAGCCCCGCGACGGGGTTGCCCTACGATTCCAGCCGGCGACTTCCTTCCACTTCCACCACCAACATCGGTCTCTACATGGCCGCCGTCGCCGTGGCGGCCGAAACGCGCCTGATTCGTCGGGAGGAGGCCATCGAACGGTTGGAGCGCGCGCTCGCGGCCCTGGAGAAAATTGAAACCTTCCTCGGTGGTTTTCCGGTGACCTGGGTCCACGTCGACACGTTGCTCCCGACCGAGAATCAGTTTTCAACGGTCGACCACCTGTCCAATTTGTGCGGCGGGCTTTTGACGGTCAAGGGGCTTTTCCCCGAATTGGCCGCCCGGATCGACAAACGGCTTTTGCCCATGGAGTGGGGCCGGTTGTACGATGAAAACAAGGGGTGGTACCGGGGCGGTTGGCGGCGCGACGTCCAGGATTTTGATGTTCAGCAGAAAGGGTGGGAGTGGTATTACAGCTTCCTGGGGGCCGACACGCGCTTCGGGTATTTCCTCGGGACCGCGCGGCGTCTCGTCCCCGTCGAAGCCTGGATGGTGTTGAACGCGGGGCGGGAGACCCGGAACGGTCAGTCCTATTTCGTCCCCGGATGGCAAGGGGGCGGCCTTTTTATGCAGACGATTTCGGGGTTGTTCCTCGACGAGCGCGACACCGTTCTGGGACGGTCCGCCGCCGATTTTGCCTGGGCCCAAATCGTTCACGCGCGGAAAATCAAGGCCCCGGTGTGGGGGTGGTCGGCCTCGGAGAGCGCCGATGGAAGCGAATATTTGGGGTGGGACCGCATTTTGGACGCGGTGGTGACCCCGCACGCCGCGGGGTTGGCTTCGGTTTATTACCCGGCGCGGGCGGCCGCCAATCTGCGGGCCCTCGAGAAAATGGGGGGACGGTCTCCCTGGCGGGGCGACGGCGGTCGACGGGATTTCGGTTTCCGCGACAGCGTGAATTGGCGGACCAAGGAAGCGGCGCCGCACTATCTGTGCCTGGACCAGGCCCTGTTGTTTTTGTCCCTGGCCAATTTGCTGCACGACGGCGTTGTTTGGCGGGCCGTCGCCAGCGATGGGTTGGTTCAGCGCGGGCTCAAAGAAATCCCGTTTTACGCGGAACGGGACGGCGCGCACCTCAAAATGTACGCCGAACGCGACCGCGGCGGCGGACGCGATTGACAAGGCGTGTGCGAGCCGCTATAGTTTCTCCAATGATTGGTCACACCGGTCGTGGCCTGGCTCTTTTTAACACCCCCCGCTCCGTCGGCGTCACGCGCCGACCGGGCGGGTTTTTTTTATGAGCCGGCTTTTTTTTAAATCCACCCCGCGGGCGCAGCCCCGAACCCGGGCGCGTCCCGTCACGGTCTCGGCGGTCTTGGCGGGGGTCGGAATTTTGACGGGGCTGGCGGTGTGGCGTGGCCCGGTCGACGCGTCGTTGGAAACGCGTTTCATCGCCCACCGCGCCGATTTCGAACGGCTGCGCGACATGATTTTGGGCGAACCCGTCGTGACCTCCGTGGGCGTGGACAACGTGGGCGATTACTGGCTTTTCGACGGCCGGTGGGTGGCCGCCGGCAACCGGTTCACGACCTTCGATCAAAGCGAAATGCTGGAAGCGACCGGCCTTTCCGAGGAGCGGCACCGCGATTACCTGTCCGCGCTGTCGGCGGCGCGGGCTTACCGGGTGTTGCGAAAACCCGCGGTCGGAACGGGACGCTGGGGACGCGTGGTGTTGTTCCCCCCGGCCCAGGGGACTTTTCCCCGCCGTGGCCCCACTTTCGTTTTCGCGGAAAAACCGCCCGAACCCCTTTTGTCCATGGACAAAGCGTCGCGGGCCCACGGCACCGCCTACGCCCGGTTGGCGGAGGGTTGGTACGCCGAGTTTTCCAACCGTTAGACCCCCAAAAATTGGATAATACGGCCACTCCTATGACATTTCACAATCTTTCTCTGCACGCCGACTTGCTTCGCGCCGTTGACGCCCTGGGTTGGACGGAGCCCACGCCCATTCAGCGGCAAGCCATCCCTCCCATATTGGAAGGGCGGGACGTGTTGGGCGCCGCCCAAACGGGCAGCGGAAAGACGGGCGCTTTTGCCCTTCCGATTTTGGACCATCTTCTGAGGCGGCCCGGCCGGGGCCCCCGGGTGTTGGTTCTCGTCCCCACGCGGGAGTTGGCCACCCAAGTGGACCAAACGTTTGTGGAGGCCAGCCGGTTCACGCCTTTCAAAGTCGCCACCATCATGGGCGGCGTGGGTTACGACCAACAGCGGCGCGCCGTGTCCAACGGGGCCGAGGTCCTGGTGGCGACCCCCGGTCGTTTGTTGGACCACTTGGAAAACCGGGCTTTCACCCTGGACTCGGTCGATCACCTTGTTCTGGACGAGGCGGACCGCATGTTGGACATGGGCTTTCTCCCCGACATCAAAGCCATCGTCCACCGGGTTCCCAAAAATCGTCAAACGCTTTTGTTTTCCGCCACGTTGGTCCCCGAGGTGGAGCGCGTCGCCGCTTTCACGCTTGTCGATCCGGTCCGCGTGGAGGTGGCGCGTCCCGCCACGGTGGCCGAGGGCATCAGCCAAGTTCTTTACCCGATCGTGCAGGAACAGAAGGCGGATTTGCTCTTGGCCCTGTTGCGGACCACCGAAATGCGATCCGTTTTGGTTTTCACCCGCACCAAGGACCGCGCCGACCGCGTGGCGGCGAAACTGGAAGGGGAAGGTTTTCGGGCCGAGATCCTCCATTCCAACCGCACCCAATCCGAGCGCACCCAGGCCATGGAGAATTTCCGCCACGCGCGATCTCAAATCCTTGTGGCGACCGATATCGCCGCTCGGGGCATCGATATCAAGGGCATTTCCCACGTCATCAATTACGATGTGCCCCAACACCCCGAGGATTACGTCCACCGGGTGGGCCGCACCGCCCGGGCCTACGGCGTGGGCGACGCCATCACGCTCATGGACCCTCTGGAACAGATCCACGTAACGGACATTGAACGGTTCACCGGCCTGATTTTTCCGCGGGCCATGCTGCCCAATTTCGCCTATAAGGTGACTCCCAAACTCCAAGCCCCGACCGTCACACGGACGGCCTGGGACAGGGTCTGGAGCCGCGGCCACACCAGCGCCTTCCGGCGCCGTCGTTAAGGCCCCCTCCGAAATTCCCGGCCCGCGTCGCCTTTCCCTGGGCGCCGATGGCATGCGTTTTCGGCCCCCATCCGGACCCCCGGTATCCGGTCATTTCAAAGAGCGGCGTTTCGGCCCAACGCCGCAACCCCCTCAAACTATTGAAATCGCAAAACCCCGGGGTTATACTCAAACCGAGGAGCCGCCCCAAGAAGGGGCCCGCGACAAAGCCCCCCGCGGGAGGCCTTGTCGCAAGAGGAGACGACAACACTCTCATGGCACAACGCGCGTCCAGCAACCGGAAAACGATAAAAGACATCCTGGCCGGTCAGAATTTGATATCCCCCGTGGACATGGCCAAGGCCGAGGCCGAAGCGGAAAAAACAAAACGGCCCCTCCAGCAAGTGGTTGTGGATTTAGGTTTTGTGGACAAACTCAGCGTGTTGCAGGCCATCGCCGCCGAATGGGAAGTCCAGCCGGTTCTGTTTGACGATGTCGTGGTGGACGGCCGGGTCGCCAAGCTGATCAGCGACGCCATGGCGCGAAAACACAATGTTTTGCCTTTTTTGCGGGAGGACGGCATCATCCTTCTTGCCATGGCGGACCCCCGCGACCCCCTCCTTTTGGAAGACGTTCGGGCCAAGACCGGTGAGGAGGTCCGCCCCTTTTTGGCCATGCCCGGGGACATTGAAAAGGAACTGGACCGAATCTACGGCACGGCCCTCGACCACGACGAGGCGGGCGGCGGGGAAGGGGACGGCCACGACGCCGTGGAGCGGAAAACCCAGGAAATGTTGGGCGACCTCCTGGACGGTGTCGATGACATCGACGAGCTGACAAAGAAAACCGACCTCATGGAGGTCGACGCCTCCGCGCCCGAAGTCGAGCGCATCGTCAACGCCATCATCTTGGCCGCCATGCAAATCAAGGCGTCCGATATCCACATCGAACCCTTTGAAGATCCCGCCGGCAAAAAGAACCGCATCGTCGTCCGTTTCCGCGTGGATGGATTTTTGAAGGAGGCCCCTTTTCGGATCCCCTGGAGCTACCGGAACGCCATCATCGCCAAAATCAAGATATTGACCGCTTCGATGAACTTGACCGAACGGCGCATTCCCCAATCGGGACGGATCGAGGTGATGGCCAAGGGGCGGCCCATCGAATTCCGCGTTGAAACCATTCCGACCGTTTACGGGGAATCCGCCAGTTTGCGGCTTCTCGACCGCAAATCCGTTCAGGTGGACATTCACAAACTGGGTTTTTTGGACGACATCCTCGAACGCTTGCTGGACCAGCTCAAGGGCATCGGCGGGAAAAAGAACTACGGCATGATCCTGGTCACCGGACCGACGGGCTCGGGGAAAACCACCACCCTGTACGCCTGTTTGAACCACGTGAACCGGCCCGACATCCGGGTCATCACCGCCGAAAACCCCGTCGAGTACAACATCGACGGGATCATCCAAGTCGCGGTTAACCCGGACATCACGCTGGCCAAGGACCGGGTCTTCAATTTCGCCACGGCCCTGCGGTCTTTCCTGCGGTTGGACCCCGACGTCATCATGGTGGGCGAGGTGCGCGACAAAGAAACCGCGACCATCGCCATGGAGGCGGCCATGACCGGCCACTTGGTGCTGTCCACCATCCACACCAACGACGCGGCCTCGACGGTGTCGCGGTTGGCCGAAATGGGCCCCCCCGCCTACCTCGTGGCCAGCACGTTGAAATGTGTGTTGGCGCAACGCCTGTGCCGGCTGATTTGCCCGGATTGCAAGGCGCCCGCGCCGCTGACCGCCGATGAACGCGAGATTTTCCGGCTGAATGGATTTGAATTGACCGAGGAAACAACGATTTACAAGGGCGCCGGTTGCAAGGCGTGCAGCGGCACCGGCCTTCGGGGACGGCTCGGCATACACGAGCTTTTGATTATGGATGAAACCGTCCGCCGGGTGGCCCTGTCGGACCTGACGGCGGACAGTATTCGCAACGCCGCTATTTACCATTCGCCCCAACGCATGCGAACCATGGTGCAAGACGGTCTCATCAAGGTCCTTCAGGGCCTCACCACCATTAACGAGGTGTTGGGCGTGTCCACCGAAAAGGCCAGCTGAGGGCTTGTTTGACGCCCCCTTCCCTGCGGGGTATAATGGGGACCTTCCTATGAACGAATCCAACACAGGGATTCTGGTGGTCATTTCCGCGCCCTTGGGCGTCGGGAAGACCACCCTGTGCCGGGCCCTTTTGGACCGCCACCCCGAGGCCCAGTTGGGCGTTTCCTGCACCAGCCGTCCCCCCCGCCCCCGGGAAGTCGACGGCCACGATTTTTATTTCATTTCCGCGGAAGAGTTTCGCCGCCGGGCGCGCGCCGGGGATTTTTTGGAGTGGGTGAACATCGGCGGCCATCTTTTTGGCACGCCCAAGAAACCGGTCTTGGACCATCTCCAGACGGGGCGCGACGTGATTTTAAACCTCGATGTGCGCGGCGCGGCGTCGGTCAAGGAATCTTATCCGGAGGCCGTGAGCGTTTTCGTCTTTCCCCCGACCTGGTCCGCCCTGGCGGACCGCTTGTCCAAACAAGGGACCGGGTGGGACAACGGTCCGGTGGCGGAACACCTCAACGCGGCGCGGCGCGACGCCAAAGCCGCCGACAAGAGCGACTATTTTGTCGTCAACGAAGAAATGGTGAACGCCGCCGAGGATCTCTCCGCGATTCTCCGCGCCGAACGTCGGCGCGCGAACCACGCGCGCGGCGACCTCGCGCGGTTTCTCAAAAGTCCTTTCCCCACGGTTTGATGACATGACCGTCTTGAAATTCCTTTCCGAGACATCCCCTTTTAATGTTCTCCCCCCGGAGGCCCAGCAGGATTTGGTCGAATTGGGCCAGGTGCGGTCCGTTTCAAAAGGCGCGCGGGTTTACGCGGAGGGGGAGCTCGCGGGGCTGACCTATGTGGTGATGGCGGGCCAGGTGCAGATCACCCGGGCCTCCTCAGAGGGGAAACCGTTGACGATCGAGATCCTGAAGGCCGGGGAGATGTTCGGTTGCGTGGGCTGCGCGGCGGTCGGCCACTACCCTTGCGAAGCCGTGGCGGGTTCGGCGGCGGAGATCCTTGTGTTCCCCATGGGGCACATCCGCAATCTGTTGGAAAAGAATTTGGCTTTCGGGCGCGCCCTTTTTTATGACATGAGCCGGCGAATGCGGGAGGCGCAATCCTTTCGGACCCTCGGGGCGGAAACGGTGGAGAAGCGCATCGCCGGCGTGTTGCTCTGGCTGGTGGGGAAATTCGGGTCCGACCTGCCTTTCACCCGGCAATCGATCGCCGAAATGGCGAACACGACGCCCGAATCCGCCATCCGCACGCTCATCGATTTCCGTCGGCGGGGCCTCATCGTGACCGGATGGAAGCGGATCGCCATGCGCAATTCCAAAGGGTTGCGCGAATTGCTCGAAGGCGTCGCCGCCTAACCCTCTCCATGTATTCCGTCGTCCGCGAAATCCATTTTTCCTATGGCCACCGCTTGATGGACTACGCGGGACCCTGCCGCCACCCCCACGGCCACAACGGGCGGGTCGAGGTCGAGTTGTCGCGGGCGCGCCTCAACCGGCTCGGCATGGTCATGGATTTCGATGAGATAAAAAAACGGCTTCAAACGTGGGTTGACGGTCATCTGGACCACCGGATGATCTTGCGGCGCGATGACCCGCTGGTCGGTGTCTTAAAGGAAATGCACGAACCTCTTTATTTGTTGACGGAAAATCCGACGGCGGAAGCCATCGCCCGGGAAATATTCCGCGTGGCGGCCGCCCAGGGTTTGCCGGTGACGCGGGTCACCTTCTGGGAGACCGAGAGGTCCCAGGCGACCTACCGCGCCGCGGCGCGGTAGGTCGCCACCTCGGCAAGCCGGATCCCGGGAAGCGCCCGTTTGCGGGCTTTGACGCTGACGGCGCGCGCCGGCGTTCGTTCCAAAACCCAACGGGCCGTCTCTTCCGCGACGGCTTCGAGCGGGCGGCGGGTTTTCTTCGGGAGGGCGCGCCGCGGTCTCTCCACCACACCCGCGTCATCGATGGAACGCGTCAAATCCTCCGAGCGGCCGGCGGCGGCGAAATCCCCCTCCAGGCGGACGTCCAACTCCACCCGCTGGGGGAAGGCCCGTTCCGTCGCGGCGCAACCCACCTTGAGCCACACCTCCACGTCCACCACGTTAATCGCGTCAAGCGGAATCCTCCCGGCGAAATGTTTCCAAGAGTGTCTTGAGATCCGATGCCAGCGGCAAAGCCAGCGCGCGTGCCCGCCCTTCGGGGCTCATTTTTTTCCAGGTTTTCCGAAGGGCGCTTTCCATCTTGTCCCCGGGCAATTTGGCGCGCAAAACGTCCGGGGGGGTTTCCAAAAACAACAGACACAGAGCGTCCTCCAACGTGACCCCTTCGGGATCCCCCGCCCGGTGGGCGGCTTTGGTGATCAAATGGATAACGCGGCGCGCGTCTTCCTCGCTGTAGTCGTTTTCCCTCATGAGCCCCGAGACCCGGTCGGCGTGGAACCGTTTGAGGTTTTCGCGCCAGCGCAAATAACCGCCCCGGTCCCTGGGTTCGGAGTCGCGGGGCGAGAGCCAGCGTTCAATGTGTTGGCCCCGCGCGGCGATGCGCAACGTTTCGGACGCGTTCGGGGCCAGGCGGAGGGTCCAGGCGGACAAACGGTCCGCGTAGGCCAATTCCACCGGCCGTCCCTCCGGGTCACGGCGGGGATCCCGCGCGTTCGCCGCGTCGATGGCCGCGAGCACCCGGCCCAGGCGGTCCGTCGTCAAAGGAAGCGGACCCCCCGAACGACCACGCGGCCGCGGCCCCCTTGGTCGCCGCTTTTCTTCGACACAGCGAAATAGATCTGCCGGACCCGCTTCCAGTCCATTTTCGGATCGCCGCCCCACAAATACGTCAGGTCGGTCAGGGGCAGGTCCACCACCGTCAAGGCGGCGCGTCCGCTGGCGCGGGGCCAATCGATCCCGACGTTGGTTCCGTCGGAATCGACGATCTTGAGTTCGAACGTGTTGGCCCCGCCGTTGCCGTTAAAGACGAATTGAACCCGTTTGAATTTTGACAGGTCCTGCTTGAGGTCGACGAAAGATTGCACCCATTGACCTTCGGCCAGATCGTAATCCAGCCGCAGGGCGGCGTCCGACCCCGCGGGCGTCACGGCCGCCGTCAGACGGCCGTTGCGGTCCGCGAGCGTGCGGAATTTGAAGCCGGCGGAAAACAATTCAAACCGGGGCCCCTTCGGTTCGGCGACGGGGGCCGGTTTCTTGGAGTCCGGGAGCGGCGTCGGTTTTTTAGTGGGGGGCGGCGGAGGCGCCGGTGTTTCTTCCTCATCCTCCGGAAGAAACGGTTTTCCCGTTTCGGGCGCGGGGGCCGGTTCTTCGACCGGCGCGGGCGCTTCGTAAGGAGCGGGGATTTCGGCGCGCGGGGGTTCCGACACGCCCGGTAGGGCGGTCAAACGGCGCCACTGGAGGGTGGTGACGACCAAGGCCGCGATCCCTCCCGAAAAAAGGGCGACGTTCAGGACAAACGAAACGACGTCCCGTCGACGGCGGAACGACAGGAGGGTTCGCTTTCGGCGGGCCAAAAGGGGTTTCGGTGTGGGTGTGTCATCGGGCGTGAGTGTCATAAGGCGGTTCCTTTCTTTTGAATTGCCGGAGGGCGCCGCGCGGTTTCGGCTTCCTCCAAACGGTCCTGGGCTTCCAAGCACACGGCGGCGTTTTCCCGGGCCGCCCGGGCGGCGGGGTGGTCGGGGCCGAAAACGCGTTCGTGGGTGCGGACCAATTCCCCCAAAAGCCGATCGGCTTCGTCGTAAACCCCCCGGTCGTAATAGAGATGCGCCAAGCCGTTGAGCGCGCGCAAAAGGGCCGGCGCGTCCGGTCCGTGGCATCGGGCAAAAAGCGTTCGCGCTTTCTGGTAGGCCCGCTCCGCGTCCACAAAATGTTTCGCCGCGGCCCACCCGTCGGCCCGCGCGGCCCAGGATTCGGCCGCGTCCGGATGCTCCGGGCCCAGCGCGTTTTCGCGGATCGACACCGAGCGTTTGAAGGCGGCGTCGGCTTTTCGAAAGCGGCCTTCCTCCGCGTGGGCCCGCCCGATGAACAGCCAGTCGCGCCCGACGGAGAGCCCTCCCGAGCCTTCGGTTTTTTCATGGGCTTCGAGCGCTTGCCGATAGTAATCCAGCGCCGAACGAAAGCGGCCGGCCGCCCGTTCCAGATGACCGCGACGGGCCCAAACGTTTCCCCGTTCGCCGATGCCTTCCGGTCCTTTTTCCGCCAAACGGTCCGCGCGTTCGTAATGGTCGACGGCCGCCTCGGGGCGGCCCAGGGCCCACGCCGCCTCGCCCCACGCCAGCTGGAACCGGATTAGGGCGCTGTGGACGTCTCCGAACACAATGCGCGCGATTTTTTGCGAGCGCGCCAAGTGCGCTTCCCCCTCGGCCAATTTGTTTCGGACCGCCGCGATTTGGGCCAAGGCGACCAAATCCTGGGCGATCGCCACGCTGTTTTGAACGGCGTCCCTCTCGTGAATTTTGAGCGCCAACGTCCGCACCGCTTCGGCCTCCGCCAGGCGTCCCGTGATCTCGTAGGACCGCGCGAGCTCCGTCAACGGCAAAGCGAGCGTTTCGTGTTCCGGCCCGTAAATCTTTTCCTTGACGGACAGCGCCCGGACTTGCAGAGGCTCGGCTTCCCGATAACGCCCGCGCTGAATGTAAAACGACGCCAGGGATTCGAGCGCGTCCAAACGGCGGTGATTGAGCCGGCCCAGGCGTTCCGCGGCCTGAACGGCGTCTTTCAGCCGGGTTTCCACGGCGGCCGGCGTTTCGCTGGTGGATTTTGACATTTGAAAACTTTATTTTACCACACTTGCGCGGTCTCCGGGGTTTCTGATGACGGGTGGTGCCCGCGCGGGCGGCGAAGCCGCGGGCCGGTCCCCGCGTGATATAATACGGCGGCAAAACGCCATGGAAACCCCGTCTTTAATTGTTGTCGGCGGCGGCCACGCCGCCATTGAAGCCGCCCTCGCCGCCGCGCGGCGCGGGGTGGCCACGTTGATGATCACGCAAAACGCCGGGAAAATCGGCCAAATGTCGTGCAATCCCGCCATCGGCGGCGTCGCCAAAGGCCAGGTGGTGCGGGAGATCGACGCCCTCGGGGGCGAGATGGCGCGGACCACGGACCGCGCCGGTCTGCAGTTCAAAATGCTCAATCGGGGCAAGGGCCCCGCCGTGTGGAGTCCCCGCGCGCAGTGTGATCGTTCCCTTTACCGGGAGTCCATGATCGCCACGGTCCGCGCCCAGCCCCATCTGACGGTTTTGGAAGACGAGGTGGACGCGGTGTTGACGGAAAACGGGCGCGTGTCGGGCGTGCTCACAACCCGGGGCGCGCGGGTCGCGGCCCGCGCCGTGGTGATTGCCGCGGGAACTTTTTTGCGCGGCTTGTTGCACACGGGCCCTCGACGGACGGACGGTGGGCGCGCGGGAGAACCCCCGGCGGCGCGGTTGTCGTCCTCTTTGGGAGCGCTGGGCTTTGAAATCGGCCGGCTCAAGACCGGGACGCCTCCCCGGCTGGACGGGGCCACGTTGAATTACGCGCGTTGCGAAATCGCGCCGGGGGACGATCCCCCCATCCCCTTCTCCCACGCGACCCCGGCGCTGACGCAAAAAATGCTCCCCTGTTGGTTGACCCGAACCACCGAGCGCACGCATCAAATCATCCGCGACAACCTCCACCGCTCGCCCCTTTACGCCGGGGCCATCACGGCCACGGGGCCGCGGTATTGCCCGTCCATTGAGGACAAGGTGGTCAAATTCGCCCACCACGCCTCCCACCACGTTTTTGTCGAACCGGAGGGGTACGCGACGACCGAGATTTACCCCAACGGGATTTCCACGAGTTTGCCGGAGGACGTCCAAGACGCGGTGGTGCGTTCCATCCCCGGGTTCGAGAACGCGCGCATCGTTCGCTACGGTTACGCGGTCGAATACGATTACTGTCCCCCGACCCAATTGAAATTGTCCTTGGAAACCAAGGGCGTGGACGGGCTGTTCTTCGCCGGCCAGATCAACGGCACGACGGGTTACGAGGAGGCGGCGGGTCAGGGGTTGATCGCCGGCCTCAACGCCGTGGCGTCTCTGCACGGCGAAGCGCCCCTCACGCTCGGGCGCGACGAAGCCTACATCGGCGTGATGATCGACGATCTGGTGACCAAGGGGATCGACGAGCCCTACCGGTTGATGACCTCCCGCGCCGAGCACCGTTTGGGACTTCGCTGGGACAACGCCGACCTGCGGTTGATCGACCACGGCCGGCGTCGCGGTTTGGTTTCGGCTGAAACCTACGATCGTTTTTGCCGGTTCCGCGAACGACTCTGGACAACGGCGCGGGCGGCATTGCCCAAGGACGCGGAATCCCCCTATTTCTCGCCCGTGCCCGCGGCGGTGACCGGTGAAGCCAATCCGGTGGGTCCGATCCCGATCGGCCTTTGGGACGACGGTACGGTGTTGCGGCAGGTGGGCGTTGAAAAAACCTATTGGGGGTATTTGAAACGTCAACGCCAAGACATCGCCAAGTTCCGTCGGATGGAGAGCCGCCAAATCCCCCCGGACTTGGACTACGACCGATTGACGGGCCTGCTCACCGAGGCGCGGCAAAAACTCAAACGCGTCCGTCCGTCCAACCTGGGCCAGGCGGCCCGCATCCCGGGCGTGAACCCCTCGGACGTGGGGGTGTTGTTGGTTCATCTCGCGCGGCGCCGCGGAGAGCCCTTCGCCGCTTGAATTCCTCGGCTCCCTCCCGGTGGGACGCGCTCGCGGACACGCTGGGCGGGCTGTCCCTTCCCGCCGATTTTTTCCCCCGCGCCGATCTTTACCTGGACGCGTTGGCGGCCGCCAACGCCGGGGTCAATTTGGTGTCCTTCGATCCGCTTCGCGACGGCCCCGCCCACGTGGCGGATTCCCTCCAGGCCCTGCGCGGGCTGCCCGGTCGCATTCGCACCGGGATTGACGTCGGAACCGGCGGAGGATTTCCCGGGATCCCCCTGGCGCTGGCCCTCCCCGAATGCCGGGTCGTTCTGTTGGACGGGATCCGAAAGAAACAGGCCGCGGTGAGCGGCTTGGCGGTCGCCGCGGGAGCCGGCAATGTCTCCGCTCTTTGGGGTCGGGCAGAGGAATTGGCGCGGGAAGGCGAACAAAGGGAAACCCACGATGTGGCGTTTTGCCGCGCCGTGGGACGATTGCCCGTGGTGTTGGAATTGACCTTGCCTTTTGTTCGGGTGGGCGGTCTTTGCCTATTGCACCGCGGCCTGGAGGCCCCCGGGGAGCTGGAGGCCGCGATTACGCATTTGGGGGATTTGGGCGCCCGATCGGGGGGCCTGATTGGGTATCGACTTCCCGGGACCGACCACGATCGATTCATTGTTTGCATTGAAAAAACAGATCAAATTGAAGATCGTTATCCAAGAAGGCCGGGAATTCCGGCCAAGAGGCCCCTCTGGTGAAAAGACGGCGGATCGAGTTGAACATCACGGTAGCGGCCGGTTTCATCACAATGGTGACGGCGGGCCTCTGGTTTTGGCAGCGGTCCTTGCCTTGGAATCAAGCCCGTCGCGCGCTCGACCGAGGCGAAGCCGGGGAGGCGGTGGAGATTTTAAACACCGCAATCGAACGCAAAAACTTTTCCCGAGATCGAGAAGAAGTCCTCCTGGTCTTGCGCGCCCGGGCTTTGTTTCTGAAGGGCGCCATCGAATTGGCGGAAAAGGATTTCCGAAGGCTTCAATCGGAATTCCCAAAGAATTTCGACGGCGCCCTTGGAATGGGCGTTATCAATTTGTTGCGTGATCGCCGAGCTTTCGCCCGGGATGACCTGGAGGCGGCGCGGGCGATTTCCCCCCATGACATGCGGCCTTACTTGCTGCTCGCCGGTGTCTATCGAGGTCTAGGGAATCCGGAGGGCCTCCTTCAGATTTTAAAAGCCGGTTGGGCTCGTTTTCCCAACGATCGTAGGCTGGCCCGGTTGCAGGCTGATTTCGATTTCGATCAAGGCAAGTACGCCTCCGCCTTGAAATTTTACAACCTGCTGTTGGCGATCGCGCCCGAAGACCGGGACCTGCGAGCTCGGATCGCCTTAACGAACCTTCACGCGGGCCATCACCGACGGGCCATGGACCTTTTGACGGAGATACGTCCGGCGAACCGGTTCGATTACCCCTTGGAATTGGCCCTGGGCCAAATTTTGAAAATCCAAGGGCGCCGGGCCGAGGCCTCGGCGGCCTTCGAATCCCTTTTCAACCGCAACAACGCCCACGTCGAGGCGGGACTCCTGTGGACAGAATGTTTGGCCGAGTCCGGCCGTTGGGTCGAGGCCGAGTCCGCGTTGGATCGTTTGGCGCCGCAGGTGATTCCGCTGACCTCGGAACTTTTTCAATCCCCCGAAACCTTGGACTTGTCCGGCGTCGAGCGTTTGGCTCTTCTTCGGTTTGTTGCTCTTCAGCAAAACGTGGGGTTGGTGGTGGCCCGGGGAAAATTGGCCACGCGTCGCGGGAAACACCAGGAGGCCGAACGGGCCTTTCGTCAGGCGTTGAGTTTGGAAGGCGATTCCTTTGAGGGGATTTTGGGCATGATGGAATTGGCGCGGCGGCGGGAAGACCCGGACGATCGGTTGCGCTGGGCGGACCGGTTGGTCTCCGCGTACCGGGAACATCCGGCGGCTCTGCTGGCCCGGGCCGAAGTGTACCTGGATTTGGGGCGCAACCCCGACGCGGCCGTGGACGCCCGCTTGACGGCGGACGCTTACCCGGAATTGTCTCGGGCCCAGGCGGTGTTGTCGCGCGCTTGGTTGTTGACGGGGAACGTCGAGGAGGCGCTGCACTCGGCGGAACGCGCCGTGGCGCTAAACGGGGGCGATTCCCGGGCGCATTTTGCCATGGCCGAAGCCTTGGCAAAATCGGGGGATCGTCGCCGGGCCGAAATTTCATTTAGCCGGGCCCTCGGTCTAGACCCTTATTGGGTGGCCCCGCGCATCCGTTTTGCCCGTTTCTTAACCGCGCAAGGGCGGTTTACCGAGGCCAATCAGCAGTTGACGGAAGCCGAACGCATTGAACACCGGCCGATTAAGAGAGGACCATGATCCCCATCCGCGACAACGTGGTCAGCCGCACCTTCCCCATCGTCAACATTCTTTTGGTCCTGGGGAATATCGGGGTATTCGCTTTGGAACTGCGGCAACCTTCCCCCCAGGCCCTGGAGCGTTTCTTCGGTAACTGGGCCCTGATACCGGCAGTGCTATTCAACGACCCCTGGTCCCACGGGGTTCGAGTGGTGACGTCCATGTTTTTACACGGCGGGTGGTCCCATTTGATCGGGAATATGATGTATCTCTGGATCTTCGGCGATAACGTGGAAGACCGCGTGGGGCATTTTCGGTATTTGATTTTTTATCTGATCGTCGGGGTGGCGGCGGGTTTGGCCCAGGCCTTTCTATTCCCCTCAAGCGCGGTGCCCATGGTGGGAGCATCGGGAGCCATCGCCGGTATTATGGGGGCCTATTTTGTTCTCTATCCCGGGTCCCGGGTGACAGCCATTATCCCCATTTTTGTTTTTCTGAAATTCGTCGAAATTCCGGCCCTCGTTTTTCTCGGCCTTTGGTTTGTTGTCCAGGCTTTTCAGGGTTATGGAGCCCTGTTGCACACGGCGGCCGGCGGGGCCCTGGGGGGTGGCGTGGCCTGGTGGGCCCACAGCGGCGGATTCATCGCCGGTTTAGTTCTTATTTTTTTCTTCCGACGGCCCCGACGCTATTGATGCGATCTTTTCGGACGAATGGAATGTTTTGTATTGGGTGAGCATGTCCATGAATCGGGCGAAGCTGTGGGGGTCCAGGGACTGGTGGGGCGTGGACAGAAGAAGGGGGATGAGGTTTTTTTTCAGGGATTCCCCGCGGCACATCCACTGAAAATAGTGGCGGCCGCCGTGGTGATAGGGCCCGTAAATTTTTGATCCGGGGACACGGTCGAAGATCCAGCGCAACAATGTTTCGTGTCGCGCGTGCATGCGGAGGGTGATGTGTGCTTGTTTCCCGTCCCCGCCGAAATGTCCTTCGCCAATCAGCAGCCCCAGTATAAGACCCTTTTCAAAGTCCGATATGCCATTTTCGATAGTTTCGGCCACGTTTCCCCCTGTTTCACCGTAAAGTTTCACGTGAATCATTCTATTTATAAAGTTGTTTCACTGTCAAGTTTCACGTGAATCATTGGTGCGGTGCCTCAACGTTGTTGTCTATTGACAGATGAATTCTCTGAGTGTAGGATAATATTCATTCACTGGACGGTAAAATGGAAATCAATAATTTAAATTCTCAGCTCACCGATAACGAAAATGAAATCGATATCCTCATCCGTTCGCGATACCCCCTCCTCTATATAGTCAGTTGGGAAGAATCCCGGGTGGAGGCTTTTCTCCAGGGCCTGGCCCGTGCCCAGGGAAAGGTTCTTTTGTCTTGGTCGGCCACGCGGGGTCTCGCCGGTCTTTCCAGCGCCTCCGCCGGATCTTCCCTTGAGCCCATGGCCGCCCTGGAGGAAGTCGGGCGGTCGGGCCAGAAGGCGATCTTTGTTTTTCGAGATTTCCATCCCCATCTGCAGGACCCTAAGATCATTCGGCGTCTTCGCGACCTTGTGAATGACCTTAAATCCACCTATAAAACCATCGTCTTTCTGGGGCCCGTCTTAACGATTCCCGTGGAGTTGGAAAAAGACATCACGGTGATCGATTACGATCTGCCCGGAAAAAAAGAGCTCAGCCCCCTGGTGGACAGCGTGATCAGTTCCGTCATGGGCGGCCATTTTCATGTTGATTTTTCCCCCGCCGAGCGCGAGAAAATCGTTCAGGCGGCCCAGGGGTTGACCCTGGCGGAGGCGGAAAACGCCCTGGCCCGGGCCCTTGTCCACGACAAAACCCTGGGCGACGGGCGGTTGACTGTTGAGGAAGTTGAGGACACCTTGCTCGCCGAGACAAAACAGATCATCCGCAAATCCCGCCTGTTGGAATATTTTGAGGCCCAGGAGGCCTTTGGCCAAATCGGAGGGCTTGACCTTCTTAAGGAATGGCTTTCGAAAAGGGGTGAAGCGTTTACCGAAAAAGCGCGACAATTCGGTCTTCCGGAGCCCCGCGGTCTCCTGTTAATGGGGGTTCAGGGTTGTGGAAAATCGATGACCTGCAAAGCAATTAGTGCGCTTTGGAAAATGCCCCTGTTGCGGCTGGATATGGGGTCCATCTTTGGCCAATATGTCGGCCAATCGGAAGAAAACATGCGCCGGGCCATCAAGACCGCGGAATCCGTGGCGCCCTGCGTCCTCTGGCTGGATGAAATTGAAAAGGGCCTTTCGGGGTCCCAGTCCTCGGGTTCGGTGGACGCGGGAACCACGAGCCGGATATTTTCCACCTTCCTCACTTGGCTGCAGGAAAAAAAGAAACCCGTGTTCGTGGCCGCGACCGCGAACAACATCCACCAACTTCCCCCCGAACTGTTGAGGAAGGGGCGGCTGGACGAGATTTTCTTCATCGATCTGCCGACGGAAAAAGAGCGGTTGGACATCTTCGCCATCCATCTCCGTCGACGGAAGCGGGACGCCGCGGCCTTCGACGCCGGCCTTTTGGCGCGGATGGCGGAGGGGTTTTCCGGGGCGGAAATCGAACAGGCCGTCATCGAAGGCCTGCACAGCGCCTTCGCGGCCGGGCGGGACCTCTCGACGGAAGACCTGAAAAACGCCTTGGCCGAAACCGTCCCCCTTTCCACGACGATGGCCGACCAAATCGGCGACCTGCGAACCTGGGCGCGCACCCGGGCGCGCCCCGCCAGCGGGGCAACGCGGACCGCGTGACCCACGACCGGTTCGATCGCCTCGAGTCGGGCCCGCCGTCGGACAGCGCGGCGGTCCTGGCCCGTTGGACGCGATTTGAGCGCCTCGAAATCGCCGGCGTCGACGCGCCGGCTTCCGTCGAACCCGGACAAACGACCTGCGCCCATTGCGGTCGCGGCAACGAGCCCGTCCGCGACCACTGTTGGGCTTGCTTCAAACCCTTGACCCTCCCCCCCGGCCCCGCCCCGTCGGACGCGCCGATCAAAATCGTTTTGAACGGCGTGCCCCACCATTCCACGGACCCCCATTTGCCCGCCGACGTGCGGGACCTCATGGCCCGCGTTCGTCGCGAAGGCGCCACGCCGGCCGTCCTGGCCCGATGGTCCACCGAGCGCGCGGGCGGAGCTCCGGCGGGCGCGCGGGAAAACACGGCGCGGGTTTCCGTCCGGATCGACGGCCGCGTCTACCGCCGCGGCGACCCCGGCGCCCCGGCCCACGTGCGCGACTTGCTGGAGCATTTGCACCGCAACGACGTTTCCCCCGCCTTGCTCGAGGGGCTTCGCGCCAAAGGCGCCGTGGCCGTCCGCCCCGCGAACACGGCCCGTCCTTCCGACGGGGACATCGCCTTTTGGTCGGAATGGGGAAAAATGGGCGGCGCCGGGCCGACATCCTTTTTGACGGTGGGACGGATCCGGTTTTTCGTCGGGGTTCTGGTTATTCTATACTGTCTCCGTTGGCTATTTCGATGACCCCGCTCCGGATTCCCTTTCTCCTCGTCGCCGCCCTGTTGGCCGGGCCCGGCGCGCTTCGCGCCGGCGGCCGCCCCGCGCCCTGGCCGGAAGATCGCTTTTCGGCCGGGGTCGACGGACGGTTTCTCACGAACCTTCCCCTGCGCCGCATCGAGGGAACCCCCAGCGTTTCTTTGCAAACGGTTCGGCGGCTTTTCGGCGGGCGCATCCAATGGCGGGGAGTGTCCCGGCGCGTCAGCTACCATCGAGAGGGCGGAGTGGTTCAATTCGATTTGGACAGTTCCACCGCCCAGGTGCTTGGGAAACCCGTGCGCCTGGAAGCCCCCGTACAGGTGTGGGGCAGCGCGGCCTACATCCCCGTCTCTTTTTTGACGACCCCCGAATTTCAAAGCCTCGCCGCGGCCCGGGTGGACTGGTCCGCCGAACGCAAAAGCCTCACCGTCGATCCCACCCCGTCCGTTTCGTCGCCGCGCTATTTTTCCTATCCCGACCGCAGCCGGGTGGTCGTGGAATTGGGGCCCCGTGTGGAATACCGTCTGCTGGCGCGCCGCGGGACCACCCTCGTGGTCCGGTTTTACAACGGCCAAGCCCGGGACTGGGAGAAAGTCTCGGTCGACGACGGCCTGATCGAATCGGTGGAGATCTCCCCCCAGGGCCGGCTCACCGATTTCACCGTCGCTCTCACGTCCCACGCCGCGCCGCCGGAAATCCGCCTGGACCCCATGCCTCGGGCGCTGATCATCGAAGCCCACCGACGCGGGGAAGGGGCGATCGACCCGGGGCTCGGTGATGAACCCCCGTCCGCTTCCGGGCACGCCGGCCGCGCCGCCCTGCCCGCGCCGCGTCGGTCCTCGCCCCGCGCGGACCTCGACGCGGCGACGCTCACCCTTTCGCCGCTCCGCACCATCGTGATCGACGCGGGCCACGGCGGCAAAGACGTGGGCGCGGTGGGCCCCCACGGCACCTACGAGAAGGACGTGAACCTGCAGGTGGCGCGGGGCTTGGCCGATCTGCTCAACGCGGAAGGGCGGTTCCGGGTGATTCTGACCCGCTCCGATGACCGCTTTCTCACCCTGCAGGAACGATCGTCCATCGCCAACAAAGCCAAGGCCGACCTGTTCATTTCCGTCCACTGCAACGCCGGCCTCAACGCGGCGTCGAGCGGATTTGAAATTTATTTCCTATCGGAAAAGGCCACCGACGACGAAGCCGCCGCCGTCGCCCGCCGCGAAAACGCGGTGATCGAATTGGAGGGGTTGGGGGGGAAAGCCCGGGGAAAAGTGGAGGAACTGCTGTGGGCCCTGGCCCGCAACGAACACATCAACGAATCCTCGACGGTGGCCGCCCACATCGCCCGCCAGGCGGACAAACGATTGGGGTCCCTCAACCGGGGGGTGAAACAGGCCGGCTTCTACGTCCTGCGCGGGACCGCCATGCCGGCGGTGCTTGTGGAAACCGCGTTCATCACGAACCCCAAGGAAGAAGGTTTGCTGCGGTCCGCGCGCCATCAACAACGCATCATCGACGCCGTCTACGCGGGCCTGCTGGACTACGAAAAGCGAAAAATTCAGGCGCGCCTGGCCCACTCGGCGACTTCCGGGGGGGGCGGATGACCGCGGCGGGACAACCCATCGGGGTGTTTGATTCCGGCGTGGGCGGGTTGACGGTCCTGCGCGCCCTCGCCGCTCTTTTGCCCCGGGAAGATTTTGTTTACGTGGGCGACACGGCCCGCGTGCCCTACGGTTCCAAATCCCCGGAGGCGGTGCGGCGGTTTTCCCTGGAGATCGCCCGGTTCTTCAAACGGCAAAACGTGAAAATGATGGTCACCGCCTGCAACACCGTGTCCGCCCTGGCGCTCCGGGATTTGCGCGCCTTCCTGCCGTTGCCCGTCCTCGGGGTGATCGAGCCCGGGGCCCGCGCCGCTCTGGCGGCCACCCGCTCCGGCCGCGTCGGGATTATCGGCACGGAAGCCACCGTCCGCAGCCGCGCCTACGAAGACGCCATCCAACGGTTGGACCCGTCCGTCAAAACCTTCGCCCGCGCGTGCCCGCTGTTTGTTCCCTTGGCGGAGGAGGGCTGGGTGTCGCACCCCGTGACCCGCGCCGTGGCCCGACTGTATTTGGCGCCCCTCCTCGCCAAAAAAATAGACACCCTCGTCCTGGGCTGCACCCATTACCCGCTCTTGAAACCCACCCTTCGCCGGGCGGCCGGGCGGGTGGAATTGATCGATTCCGCCGACGAAACCGCCAAGGCCGTGCGCAGCCGCCTGGAACAGGATGGCCTGTTGCGGCCCGGACGGGGAAAGGGCCGCGTCGTTTTCTATTCTTCGGACGACCCGGGCAAATTCGCCCACACCGCCCAACGGCTCTTCGGTTGGGCCCTTCCCGATGTCCGCCGCATCGCGTTGGAAGGCGTCGACGCCCCGCCCGCCAAAGCGGCTCTGCCGCCCCAGGTGCCGCGAGCTCTGCGAGCGGCCGCCCGTCGCTGATGCCACCGCGCGCGGTTGTTTTGCTGTCGGGTGGACTCGATTCGGCCACGGCCCTTTGGTGGGCGCGGCGCGTCAAAAAATGGCGGTGCCGCGCCCTCGCTTTTGATTACGGCCAACGTCACCGCAAAGAACTAACGTCGGCGCGCGCCCTGGCGCGAGCGGCGGGATGCCCCCTCGATGTCATCAAAATCCGCCTGCCGTGGGGGGGGTCGAGTCTGCTCGACGGCCGAGCGCCATTGCCCGAGGTGCCCTCGGCCCGCATCGGCCGTGGGCCGCTGCCCTCGACCTACGTGCCGGCGCGCAACACGATTTTTTTATCCTTCGCCCTTTCCTGCGCCGACGCGATCGACGCGGACCACGTGGTCATCGGCGCCAACGCGCTCGACTATTCGGGTTACCCCGATTGCCGGCCCCGCTACTTGGCCGCCATGGCCCGCGCCGGACAGTTGGGAACCCGGAGGGGGGAAGAAACCCGGCGCCCCATCCGCGTTCAGGCCCCGCTCCTGCGCTTGACGAAAGCCGGCATCGTGCGTTTGGGCCAAAAACTCAAAGTGCCCTGGGCCCTCACCTGGTCCTGTTACCGGGGCGGCCGCCGTCCTTGTGGACGGTGCGATTCCTGCCGTTTGCGCGAGCGCGGTTTCGCCGACGCCGGCCGTCCGGACCCGACGCGGCGGTGAACCCCGCTCCCGCCGCGCCCGTCGCGGAAATCTTTTCCAGCCTGCAGGGGGAGGGCCTGCGTCTCGGCGAACGCCAGATTTTCATTCGCTTCGCCGGATGCCCGTGGCGGTGCGTGTATTGCGATACCCCGGGGAGCCTGGACGACGCCGGTCATCCCCGGCGGACGGCGGCAGAGATCCTGGCCCGTGTGGACGAATTGCAAGCGGAACGGCGGCATTCCGGCGTCAGCCTCACGGGCGGGGAACCCGTCCTGCGGGCGGATTTCTTGGCGGCGCTCATTCCCGAATTGAAAACCCGGGGCCTGGAAATCCATTTGGAAACCAGCGCCACGCACCCCGTCCCCTTTCGCAAAATCGCCGCGTTGTGCGACGTCGTGGCCGCGGACGTCAAATTGCCCTCCGCCGTCGGGCGGCCCTTTTGGGAGGAACACCGGGCGTTTTTCGAACTGGCCGGGGCCAAGGCCTTCGCCAAAGTGGTCCTGACGTCCCGCACGACCGAGGCGGAGATGGAGCGCGCGGTGGATCTGCTGGCCGGGTTGAACCCCGCGCCGCCGCTCATCCTTCAGCCGGTGACCGTTCTTCCGAGTTTGGAAAACCGGTTGTCGGGCGCGTCCGCGCCGTTCATCGAATTTGTCCGTCCGCCCGCCGCCGACCGGGTGGCGGTTTTCTACAAGGCCGCAAAGGCCCGCCTGCCGCGGGTCGCGGTGATTCCGCAAATGCATCCCATCTGGGGGGTTCCATGAAGAAACGAGTCGGTCCACCGCGAAAATCGAAACGCGCTCCATCCCTGTCGCCTCTCCTGACGACGGCGTCGGCCCCGGCCGCGCCGGGGGAACTCCCCACGGTCAAACTCCGTCCCCAGGAGGACCGGCGCCTCCGTCGCGGCCACCTGTGGGTGTTTTCGAACGAGATCGCCGAAGCCCCGGTGGGAACGACGCCGGGGGCCCTCGCCCGTTTTGTCACCGCGCGGGATGAATACCTCGGCCTGGGGTTTTACAACCCCCAATCCCTCATCGCGGGGCGCCTGCTGGACCGCCGCGACCGCGCCCTGCCGGCGGATTTTTTCCCGCAACGGCTGGCCGCGGCCCGGGCCCTGCGGGAAGCCCTTTTCACGGACAACGCTTACCGGTGGGTCTTCGGGGAGTCGGACGATTTGCCCGGCCTCGTCATCGATCGGTTCGGGGACGCCCTGGTGGTGGAATCCTTCGCCGCGGGAATGGACGTTTTGCTGCCCGAGCTGCTCGCGGCGCTGCGGGCCGCGGGCCCCTGGGCCGCCATCGTCCTCAAGAACGACAACGCCGCCCGGCGGCTGGAGCGGTTGCCCGAGGAGGTGCGCGTGCTCGACGGCGCGCCCGGGACGCCCCATTGGTTCTCGTCGGACGGCATCGCCCTCGCGGCGGACCTCACCCAAGGGCAGAAAACCGGCTACTTTTTTGACCAACGGGACAACCGCCGCGCCGTGGCGGCGTTGGCCGCGGGGAAAAATGTTTTGGACGTGTTCTGCCACACGGGGGGGTTTTCGCATTATTGCGCCCGGGCGGGTGCGCGTCGGGTGGTCGGGGTGGACGCCTCGGCCGCGGCCGTGTCCCTGGCCCGCGTCATCGCCGAGAAAAACGGTTGGGCCGACCGCGCGGTCTTCGAGGAAGAGGACGCCTTCGCCCACCTGGGGCGGGTGAAGGACACCTTCGAAATCGTGGTGTTGGATCCCCCGCGTTTCGCCCCCTCCAAAAAGAACGTGCCCGCCGCGGTGGAGGCGTACATCCGGTTGAATGCCCTGGGGCTCAAACGCGTGGCCGGGGGCGGGTTTTTGGCGACGGCGAGTTGCTCCCAGCACATCGACCGCGACACCTTCCGGCAAATCATCGCCCGGGCGGCCCACGTCGCCGGACGAAAAGTCAAAATCATCCACCAGGGCGGGGCGGGTCCCGACCATCCCGTGCGCCCGACCATGCCGGAAACCGAGTACTTGAAGTTCGCCCTCCTCCATGTGGCTTGACCCTCGGCCGGGCCGTCTTGGGGGAACGCTCCGATTTCGGTAAAGTAGGCCGATGTTCAAGCGCATCCAACACATCCATTTCGTGGGCATCGGTGGGTCCGGCATGAGCGGAATCGCCGAGGTGTTGATCACCCTCGGCTACAAGGTCTCGGGGTCCGACGCGAAAGCCTCGGACACCACGCGTCGGCTCGAACAATTGGGCGCGGCGGTGGCCCTGGGGCACCGCGCCGAAAACATCGCGGGGGCCCACGTCGTCGTCACCTCGACGGCGGTCGCCGCGAACAACCCCGAGGTGGTCGAAGCCCACCGGCGAAACATTCCCGTGATCCCCCGCATCGAGATGTTGGCCGAGCTGGCCCGCCTCAAATACACGGTCGCCGTCGCCGGCACCCACGGCAAAACCACCACCACGTCCTTGATCTCGCTGGTCCTGCAATCGGGCGGGCTCGACCCCACGGTGGTCGTCGGCGGACGCATGCACAACATCGGCACGGGCGCCCGCGTCGGCCGCGGCGACTACCTGGTGGCCGAAGCCGACGAATCCGACGGCTCGTTTTTGAAGCTCACGCCCACCCTGGCCGTGGTCACCAACATCGACGACGACCACCTGGACTATTGGGGCTCCGTGGACAAACTGACCGACGGCTTCGACGCCTTCGCCAACAAAGTGCCTTTCTACGGAACCGTGTTTTTGGGCATCGACGACCCGGGGTCCCGCCGCCTTTTGCCGCGCGTTCGACGGCCCGTGGTGACCTACGGGTTCGCGGGGGACGCCGAAATCCGGGCCGAAGACCTCCGGGCCGGGCCGACGGAAACAGTCTTCAGCGTGTCGCGGGCGGGTCGGGCGATGGGAACCGTCCGTTGGCCCGTCATGGGCCGGCACAACGTCGCCAACGCCCTCGCCGCGGTGGGGGCCGGCTTGGAATTGGGGTTGTCTTTTGAGGCCATCGCCGACGCCTTGGCGCGCTTTGAGGGCGTGGGCCGCCGCTTGGAAAAAAAGGGGGACGCCGGCGGGGTCACGGTGATGGATGATTACGGCCACCACCCGACGGAGATCCGCGCCACCCTGGCGGCCCTGCGCCAACGCTGGCCGGACCGCCGGTTGGTCACGCTTTTCCAGCCCCACCGCTACAGCCGCACCCGGTTGCTGGGGGCGGAGTTCGCCGCCTGTTTTGAAAAAACCGACGTGCTCGGTCTCTTGGACATTTACGCCGCCGGGGAATCGCCGATTCCGGGCGTTTCGAGCGACGCCCTGGCGGAGCGGCTCGCCGCCCACGGACGGGCGGCGGTGCGCCTTCCGGCCGCCAATGGCCCCGAGCAACTCCGCGGCCTGGTGCGTCCCGGCGACGTCGTCCTCACGTTGGGCGCCGGCGACGTCTGGAAGTGGGGGGAACGCCTCCTCAAAGATCTGGCGTGACGATCCCGGCCCGCGCCCTCGCCGATCTCCAAGAGAATTTCCCGGGCGTCCGCCCCGCGGAACCCCTCGCCCGCCACACCACCTGGGGCATCGGCGGTCCCGCGGACTTTTTTGTCGAAATCGGCTCTCGAAATGATCTCGCCGCCCTGCGCCGCTGGGGCCATGTCCACGGCGTCCCTCTCATGCCCATCGGCCAGGGGTCGAACCTTTTGGTCGGGGACGGGGGCGTGCGCGGGGGGGTGGTTCGTCTTCGGGGGGAATTCGAAGAGGTTCGCTTTCAGGGGGACGCCGCCCACGTCGGCGCGGGCGTTCTGTTGCCGCGCTTCGCCCGCCAGGCCGCCGAGCGGGGGCTGACGGGGGCGGAACCCCTCTGCGGCATTCCCGGGACCCTGGGCGGCGGGCTGCGAACCAACGCCGGCACGCCCGAGGGGGATTTGGGCGCGCTGGTCGAATCCGTCGATTTGATGGACGGGGAAGGGCGCGTTCGGACCGTGCCCCGGGCCGAATTGTTGTTCGGCTACCGCCGCGCGGACCTGGGCGACGGCTGGGCTCTCTCCGCCCAACTCAAATTGCGGCGAGGGGACAGAAATGATATCCTCTCTTCCGTCGATAAACAGCTCGCGCGGCGGACCGAGCGTCAGCCCCTGGGCACCAAAAATTGCGGTTCGGTTTTCAAGAACCCGCCCGGCGATTTCGCCGCGCGGTTGATCGAGGCGGCCGGGCTCAAAGGCCGCCGGATCGGCGGCGCCCGGCTGTCGCCCAAACACGCCAATTTCATTGAAAACGTGGACAACGCCTCGGCGGCGGACGTGCGCCAACTCATCGCGCTCATACAGAACACCGTGCGGGACCGGTTCGGCACGGCTCTCGAACTCGAAGTCTGGACGGTGGGGGAATGACCTCTCTTTCGATCGCGCCCGCGGATATTCAACGGGAACGGACCTTGTTGCGCCGCCGCCGTTTGGCGGTTCTGGCGGGGGGATGGTCCGCCGAGCGGCCGATCGCCTTGAAAAGCGGCCGGGCCGTGGCCGCCGCCCTGCGGCGCTGGGCCCTGCCCCACGTGTTCATCGACGTGTCCCCGAACATCGACCGGGATTTGCGCCGCCACCGCGTCAACCTGGCTTTCCTGACGACCCACGGGTCTTTCGGGGAGGACGGCCGGTTGCAGGGTCTTTTGGACCTCCGGGGCGTCGCCTACACGGGCAGCGGGGTGCGGGCCAGCGCTCTGGCGATGCACAAACCCACCGCCAAAACGATTTTTGAAAACGCGGGACTCGCCGTTCCGCCGGGACGGGCGGTGGACGCGCGCGCGCTGCCCGCCGACCCGGCGCGGGGCGTGCCCGGCCCCTGGGTCGTCAAGCCCGCGAGCCAAGGTTCGGCCGTCGGTGTGGAGCTCGTGGACCGGGCGTCGGATTTGGCCCGCGCCGTCCGCCGCGTCGCCCGCTGGGAACGCGAGGTGTTGATCGAGCGGCGGGTGACCGGGACCGAGGTTACCGTCGGTGTTTTGGGAGAGACGGCCCTCCCCGTGGTGGAGATCATTCCCCGGCACGCTTTTTATGATTACCATTCGAAATACGCGCCCGGCGGATCGCGGCACGTGGTCCCGGCCCGGATCCCCGCGGCGAGCGCCCGCGCCGCCCAGGCCGCGGCGGTGGCCGCCCACCGGGCCCTGGGATGCCGTCATGTCAGCCGCGTGGACTTCATTGTGGACCGCCGGGGTCGGCCGTGGCTCTTGGAGGTCAACACCCTGCCCGGTTTGACGGATGTCTCGTTGTTGCCCGACGCCGCGCGCGCGGCGGGATTGGATTTTGACGGGCTGGTGCTGCGGTTGCTGGCCCTGGCGCGGCGGGATGGCCCGATGGGCGTTTTAAGGCACAAGGGTCAATATGCGTCGTAACCCCGTCCGACGCCGGTTGAAAGTTTCTATGCGGAGGAGCCACATGGCCTATCAATGGCGGTCGCTCGCCGAAGGGGTGTGGCTCTGGGTCAAAATCGCTCTTTTCCTGGTGTCGGCGGGGGCCGCCGCTTGGGGCGTCGCCCACGGGGTGGGGGCCTCCACGCGGTGGCGGATCGACCGGGTTGCCTACGAAGGACCGGTGCCGGCGGAGTTGCTCGAGAACCCGCCGCTGAAGGCGGGCGACGGGCTGTTTCGGTTTTCGTCCCGGCGGATCGAAAAACGCCTGCTCGCGGAATTCCCCCAACTGGAAAAAGCGAGCGTGCGGCGCGGTTGGAACCGGGTTGTGACCGTGCGGATGTCGGCCCGTCGCGCCGTGGCCCGCCGGTTGGAAGGCGACCGTTGGCACGGGATTGACGTCGACGGCCGGGTGTTCCCCCTGGAAACGGTGGGGGACGGACTGGTGATCCTGTCGCCGGGGACTGTCGGGGACTCCCCCCTGGGCGCTTTGATGTTTCTGGAACGGATCAACGCGACCCGCGAGGCCTGGACGGAACGCCTCTACAAGATTAAAATGTCCCCCGACGGGGAGGCGGTGCTTTATCTGTCGGAGGACCTGCCGGTGCATTGGGGGCCGGTGGCGCTCGACCCCGCCGTGGTCGTCGCGAAGGCCCGGCGCCTGGGGCGGGTGTTGTCCGCCCCGGAAGCCCGGGACGGCGTCGTCTACGCGCGCTTTGTGGACGATCAGCGCATCGTCATCAAACCGAAAAATTTGGAAAAGGAACCGAATGCCCAAACCGGACGTCATCACGGGGCTTGACATCGGCAGCGGCCAGGTGGTCGCCGTCGTCGCCAAGCTGGACCCGGACACGGAAACCCCGGAAGCCGTCGGCGCGGCCCGTCAGGCCTGTCCCGGCCTCAAAGGCGGGGTCGTGATCAACATCGACGAAACGGCCCGGTCCATCACCCGCGCGGTGGAGGCCGCCGAGGAAATGGCCGGCCTCACGGGCGCCACCCGGGGCGTTTTGATCGGCGTGCGCGGCGGCCACATCCAGACCTTCAACCACCACGGCGCCATGAACATCGCCCGGACCGACAAGGAAATCACGCTCGCGGACCGCGACCAGGTGGTGGAAAGCACGAAGGCCGTGCCCATTTCCCCCGACCGGGAAATCGTCCATGTCATTCCCCAGGATTTTATCTTGGACCGCCAAAGCGGCGTGCCCAACCCCGTCGGCATGGAGGCGACCCTCCTCGAAACCGACGTCCACATCGTCACCGCGAGCCAGAGCCACCTGAACAACGTGTGGAAGGCCATCGCCCGCGCCGGGTTCGACGTGGAAGAACCCATTTACGGTTTGCTGGCGGTGGGCGACGCCGTGGTCACGGCCGAGGAAAAAGGCTTGGGTTGTTTGTTGATCGACGTGGGCGGCCAGACGACGGGGCTCGCCGTCTACGCCGAGGGCAGCGTGCGGTTCACCAAGGAGTTGCCCATCGGCTCCGACGCCATCAGCCACGATTTGTCGCACGCGTTGCGCACCTCGCTCCTCCAGGCGCAAAAGGTGAAGGAAAAACACGGCGCCGCCAGCCGCCCCTTGGCCGAGGGCAATATCGACGAGGACATCGAATACACAAGCGTGGACGGCCGCACCCCGCGGCACATCAAGCGCTCCACCCTTTTCGATTACATCGCGCCGCGCGTGGAGGAAATCTTTACCCTGGTGTCCGAGGAATTGCAGCGCTCCAACTACGCCGACCACGTGGCCGGGGGCGGCGTGGTGTTGACGGGGGGCGGCGCCCAGTTGCAGGGCTTGTCGGCCGCCGTCGAGCAAATATTGGATTTGCCGGTGCGGCTGGGCCTGCCCCAAAACCTGACGGGCGCGCCGGAAATCCTGGCCAACCCGGGCTACGCCACCGCCCTGGGCGTCGTCACCTACCGACATTTGGGCGACTGGTCCCGCAGCCGACGGGCCGTGCGGCGCGTCGGGTTGGGCCAAAAACTGCGCGGTCTTGTGGAGGACCTCTTTTAAAATGGTGCAGATCAAGTTCAGCGAAGATTTTAACGAGCAACCGGCGCTCATCAAGGTCATCGGCCTGGGCGGGGCGGGGGGAAACGCCGTCAACCGCATGATCGAAAGCGGCCTCTCCCACGTCGAGTTCATCGCCGCCAACACCGACAGCCAGGCCCTCCGCCGGAACCGCGCGCCCGTGCGGCTCCAGTTGGGCGAACGCATCACCAAAGGCCTGGGCGTCGGCGGCAACCCAATTTTGGGCCGCCAAGCGACCGAGGAGAGCCGTGACCGCATCCGCGAGGTTTTGACCGGGGCGGACATGGTTTTCATCACGGCGGGCATGGGCGGGGGCACCGGCACGGGCTCGGCGCCCGTCGTCGCCCAGATCGCCCGGGAGTTGGACCCCAAACCCCTGGTGGTGGCCGTCGTCACGCGGCCCTTCGATTTCGAAGGCCAGGTCCGAAAAAACCAGGGCGACCAGGGCATCGAGGAACTGCGCCCGCATGTCGACACCATGCTGGCGATTCCCAACGACCGCCTTTTCGATATCATCGACGAATCGACCACCTCCCTCGAAGCGTTCCGCACGGCCGACAACGTGCTCCGCCAGGCGGTGCAAGCCATCACGGACGTCATCACGCGGCACGGGCTCATCAACGTGGATTTCGCCGACGTGCGCAGCATCATGTCCGGCGCGGGGGAGGCCCTGATGGGCATGGGGGAATCCCACGGCGAAGGGCGGGCCCTGAGCGCGGCCAAAATGGCGGTCCAGTCGCCGCTCCTGGAAAACCTCACGATCGACGGGGCCAAGGGCCTCCTGGTCAACATCAGCGGCAACAAATCGATCACGCTGTTTGAAGTGAAGACAGCCATGGATTTCATCAAGAACGCGGCCAGCGCGGACGCGCACGTGTTTTACGGCCAAGTATTCGACGATGCCCTGGAGGAACGCTTTTTGGTGACCGTCATCGCCACGGGATTCCCGCCGGCGCGGCGCGCTTCGGCGCGACGGACCGGCGCGCGCCCGACGGCCACCCCCGAATCCGTCCGGGCCGTGGCGTTCCGGGCCCCCGCCGGGGACGCGCCTTTGCTGGACGACGATTTGCGCCGCCCCGCGTATTTGCGGCGCAAAGTGCGAAAACTGACCTGACAACGAGAGAAACCATGGACGCCCGACAAATCCTTCAAACGCTGCTCAAAGAAGTGGACGAACGCAAAGCCTCCGATCTGCACGTCGGACCGGGGTTCATCCCCATGCTCCGCCTGCACGGCGACCTCGAACCGTCGAAAATCGGACAACCCTTGACCGCGGAGGAAACGCGCAACCTCGCCTATTTCATCATGGGGGAAAAAGTGCGCGCGCGCTTCGAACAAAAAAACGAAGTGGACTTGGCGTTCTCCGTGTCCGGTGGCCCGCGTTTTCGCGTCAACATCTACACGCAGCGGGGCCTGGTCAACCTGGCCCTGCGGGCGATCCCGAGCCAAATCCCGACCATCCGGTCGCTGGGGCTGCCGTCGTCCGTCGAAAAGATGGCCGACAACCGCCGCGGCCTCATCCTGGTCAGCGGCACCACGGGATCCGGCAAGTCGACCACGCTCGCGGCCATCGTCGACCAGATCAACGTCACGCGCAAGGCCCACATCTTGACGATCGAGGACCCGATCGAATTCGTCCACAAGAACAAAAAATCCATCGTGAACCAGCGCGAACTCGGCCTCGACACCTCCAACTACGCCGACGCGTTGCGCTCGGCCATGCGGGAGGACCCGAACGTGATCCTGGTGGGCGAAATGCGGGATCTGGAAACCGTCTCCGCCGCCATCACCGCCGCTCAAACGGGCCACTTGGTGCTGTCGACCATCCACACGACCAACACCATCCAGATCATCAGCCGCATTTTGGACCTTTACCCGCCCCACCAGCAGGCCCAGGTGCGGCTGCAACTGGCCGAGACGTTGAAAGGCGCCATCGCACAACGCCTCCTGCCCTTGGCGGACGGCAGCGGCCGCGTCGCGGCCCAGGAAATAATGGTGGTGACACCCCACATTCAAAAGGCGATCGAGGAAAACAGTCTCATGGATGTTTACAACGCGATCCGCACCGGCAAATTTTACGGCATGCAAACCTTCAACCAGGCCATGGTGCTGCTCTACAACCAGGGAAAGATCAAGTTGGAGGAGGGTATGGCGGCCGCCTCCAACCCCGAGGAGTTCATGCTCGCCGTGCGCGGGATCGAGGCCGGGGCGAACACGCCCGGATTCGTTCCCGAGTGACGGGGGGGTGGCGCTGGCGGGGCGGCTGGTCGGTTTTGACCGGCTGGGAGACCCGTTGGGGCGTGACCGCGCGGGTGACCGGCGCCGCGCGCGGGGACATGAGAGCGCCGGCCGATTTTGAACGCGCGTTGCGCGACGCCGGGCTCGCGCCCGCTCGGTGGGCGGGGGGACGGCAAACCCACGGGGTGCGCGTGGGCGTCGTGCGGCGGCCGACGGCACCGCGGGAACGGCCGGACACCGACGCCCTGTGGACGGATCGGCCGGGGGTGTCGTTGCGTGTGCTGACCGCGGACTGCGCCCCGGTGTTTCTTTTGGACGTCAAAGGCCGCCGCGCGGGCTTGATCCACGCCGGCCGCCGCGGCACGGCGGCGGGCATTTTGACGCGCGCGATCGAAACGGCGCGACAGCGGTGGGGACTCCGGCCGACGGACCTCCGCCTGGCCATCGGGCCGCACATCCGCGCCTGCTGTTACGAAGTGGGCGAGGAGGTCGCGCGGGATTTCGCCGCCGCGCCGGGGGCGGTGGTCCGGGCGCGCGACGGCCGCGCCCGGCTGGATTTGTCCCGCGCCCTGCGGCGCCAAGCGCGGCGGTTCGGGGTCCGGGCCGTGACGGTGGCCCCCTGGTGCACCGCCTGCGACCGGCGGTTTCATTCCCACCGGCGGGAAGCCACGGCGCGCCGGCAGGCCGCGATCTTGTGTCTGAACGAGGAAACGACATGACGAAGAAAAACAAACGCCTCGCGGCGCTGCGCCGCCAAGTGGACGGCCTGGACGACGGGCTGTTGAAAACCCTGATCCAACGGGCCCGCGTCGTCCAGAAAATCGGCCGCGTGAAAGCCGAACACGGACAGGACGTTGTCGCGGCGGGCCGCGAACGCGAGATCCTGGAACGCCTGACGACGGCGAACCCGGGGCCCCTGCCCAACGAGGCCGTTGAGGACATTTTCAACGCCATCATCGCCAACTGCCGTCTGTTGCAGAAGCGGATCCGCGTCTCCTATTTCGGCCCCGAAGCCACCTACACGCACCAGGCCGCCCTCAAGCATTTCGGCCGGGGCGCCGAGTTCTTGCCCGAGAAATCCATCGCCGACGTTTTCGACGACGTCGAAAGCGGCCGCGCCGATTACGGCGTGGTGCCGATTGAAAACTCCACGGAAGGCGTGGTCAACCACACTCTCGACATGTTCATGGAATCCGACCTGGTGATTTGCGCCGAACGCCAGGACCCCATCGCCCACTGTCTCATGACGGCCCCCGGTGGAAAAAAGATCAAGGCGATCCATTCGCACCCCCAGGCCCTGGCCCAGTGCCGCAAATGGTTGGAAAGCCATCTCGCCGGGGTGCCGGTCCACCCGGCGGCTTCGACGGCGGACGCCGCGGCCCAGGCGGCCCTCCACGAGGGCGTGGCCGCTGTGGCCAGCCCCCTGGCGGCCGAATTGTACCGCTTGACGATTCGCGCCCAGGCCATTCAAGACGTCAAGGAAAACCGCACGCGTTTTCTCGTCATCGGCAAGCGCCTGGCCGCGCCCTCGGGCTCCGGGCGGGACAAGACGTCGCTCCTCGTGTCCTTGAGGGACCGGGTCGGGGCCCTGCACGACCTGCTCGGCGTTTTCAAGGACGCCCGGCTGAATCTGACCAAAATCGAATCCCGGCCGACCAAACGGAAGGCGTGGCAATACGTTTTCTTCATTGATTGCCTGGGGCACATTTCCGATGAAAAGGTGCAGAAAGTGATGGAGAAACTGAAAGCCAACTGCCTCGTCGTCAAGCTTTTGGGCAGTTACCCCCGGGCGGACTACTGATGCCTGGGAAAATAATGGGTGAAAACGACCTCATCGCGCCCCGGCGGGAGATCGCCCAATTCACGCCCTACGTGCCCGGACGGGACATGGACACCGTCAAGAAGATGTACGGCTTGAAACGGGTGGTCAAACTCGCGTCCAACGAGAACGCGCTCGGCCCATCGCCCAAGGCCGTCGCGGCTCTCCGCGCCGCCGCCCGGCGGGTGAACCTCTACCCGGACGGTTTCAGCACGGAGCTTCGCCGCGCGCTCGCCGGTCACTTGAAAGTCAAACCCGCCCAGGTCACGGTGGGCGCGGGTTCCGATGAGCTCATTGAAATACTCGCCAAGGCCTACCTCACATCGGAAGACGACATCGTCGTGTCCGATCACGCGTTTATCCGCTACAAAATGGCGGGCGACTTGATGGGCAGCCGGGTCATCACCGTGCCGATGCGCGGCCTGACCCACGATCTGGAAGCCATGGCGGCGGCGGTGACGCCCCGGACCAAATTTGTGTTCATCGCCAACCCCAACAACCCGACGGGGACCCACAACTCCAAGACGGAACTGGAGGAGTTTTTGATCACCCTGCCCGCGCGGGTTGTGGCGGTGGTGGACGAGGCCTATTACGAGTTCGCCCGCGCCGCGGGCGACTACCCGAGCGCCCTCGATTTCTTCAAAGCCGGCCGCAATTTGGTCGTGCTGCGGACCTTTTCCAAGGCCTACGGTCTGGCCGGCGTTCGTTTGGGATACGGCGTCGGCCCGGAATCGCTCATTGAAACCCTGGAACGGGTCCGGCCGCCTTTCAACATCTCCATCCCGGCCCAGGCCGCCGGGGTTGCCGCCCTGTCGGACACCGCCCACCTGAAACGGAGTGTCGCGCTGGTCGCCCGGGAAAAGGCCAAGGTCCAAAAGGCCCTTGAAAAAATGGGATTCCCCTGCGTGCCGTCCACCACCAATTTTTTACTCGTTCGGGTGTCGCCCCGCCGCGGCGCGGCGGTCTTTGAGGCCCTGCTGCGCAAGGGCGTCATCGTCCGCGCCATGGACGAATACGGCTTTCCCGAACACATCCGCGTCACCATCGGCCGCCCCGAGGAGAATCGTTTGTTCCTGTCGGCCCTTAATCAAGTCAAGTGAGGAAGCTTCCATGATCGTCACGCTCAAAAGCGGCGCCACCAAAAAACAGGTCAAAGAAGTCATCGACCGCATTAAAATATTGGGATTCACGCCGCAAATTTCCCAGGGCGCCGAACGCCTCGTCATCGGGGTGATCGGCGAGGGCAACAAGGCCATCGCCCACAAAGACCTGTTCCAATCCATGGAACAGGTGGAGGTGGTGACCCCGATCTCGAAGCCCTACAAGACCGTCAGCCGGGTGTTCAAGAAAACCGACACCGTCATTTCCGTCGGCAACGTCAAGATCGGCGGCAAAGAAGTCGTCATCATGGCCGGGCCCTGTTCGGTGGACACTAAAGAGAACCTGATGGCCACGGCCAAGGAATTGAAAAAAGCCGGTGTCCAGATCCTGCGGGGCGGGGCGTTCAAGCCGCGCACCTCGCCCTACGCTTTCCAGGGACTCGGGGAAGAAGCGCTCAAAATGTTGGTTGAAGCGCGCAAGGCCACGGGCTTGCCCGTCATCACCGAAGTCATGGACACCCGCCAGGTGGAACTGATCGAGGCGTACGCCGACATTATTCAAATCGGCGCCCGGAACGCCCAGAACTACGACTTGCTCCGCGAAGTGGGCCGCACGCGCAAGCCCGTCATGCTCAAGCGCGGCATGGCCACCACGATCGAGGAATGGCTCATGGCCGCCGAATACATCGTCGCGAAAGGCAACGCCAACGTCATGCTTTGCGAACGCGGCATTCGAACCTTTGAAACCGCCACACGGTTCACGTTGGATTTGAACGCGGTGCCGGTGCTGAAACACCTCTCCCACCTGCCGGTCATCGTGGACCCGTCGCACGGCGTGGGCGTCCGTGATTTCATCGTGCCCATGGCGAAAGCCGCCATCGCGGCGGGGGCCGACGGGGTCATCATCGAGTGCCACCCGAACCCGGCCACGGCGCTCTCGGACGGCCATCAAGCGCTCCTGCCCTCCCAACTGCACGACATCGCCAAGGAACTGCGCAAGGTCGCCGAGGCGGTCGGGCGCACCCTTTAGACGTTCCATGCGGCGCGCCGTCATCGCGGGGGTCGGCCTCATGGGCGGTTCGCTCGGCTTGGCCCTGCGCCGCCGGGGTTGGCGCGTCGTCGGCCTGGGCCGCGACGCCGCGCGGTTGGCGAAGGCCCGCCGCCGGGGAGCCGTCGACCAAACCACCACCGATCCGGCCCGGGCGCTGCCCGGCGCCGACGTGCTCGTGCTCTGCGCGCCCGTGGACCAATTGGCCGACCAGGCCCGGCGTCTGCGGCCCTTCGTCGAAAATAAAACCCTCGTCATGGACGTGGGGAGCGTCAAGGGCGCGGTCCTCCGCGCGATGGCGCCTCTGTTCCCGCCCGGCGGGCCGGTGTTCGTGGGGGCGCACCCCATGACGGGATCCGAGAAAACCGGGGTGGAAAACGCCCGGGCCGATCTTTACCGGGGCGCGCCTTGCGTGGTGACGCCCGCCCCCGGAACCCCGGTCCGGGTCACGGCCCGGGCCGAAAAATTTTGGCGGGACCTCGGCGCGCGGGTGGTGCGCCTGACCCCCGACGCCCACGACCGCGCCGTCGCCGTGGTGAGCCATTTGCCCCACCTGATCGCGGACGCCCTCATGCTGACGGCGGGCGACGCGGGCGCGGGACCGCTTTTCCGTCTGGCGGCGGGCAGTTTCCGCGACGCCACCCGCGTGGCGGGCGCCGACCCCGCCCTCTGGCGGGCGATTTTCACCCAGAACGACGCCGCGCTGCGCCGCGCGCTGGACGTCTTCGAAGGCGCCCTGGGCCGCCTCGCCAAGGGTTGGCCCCTGCCGGCGCTGCGCCGGGCGCGGGCGCTCAACGATCGATTTCGAAAGGACCGACCATGACCACGTCCATGTTAAGCCGCGTGGTGGTGCCGGGCGGCGCCCTGCGGGGCGAACTCCGACCGCCCCCGGACAAATCCATCACCCACCGCGCGGTGTTCCTCTCGGCCCTGGCCCAGGGAACGTCCCGCATCACCCACCCGCTCGCCGCCGACGACTGCGAACGGTCGGCCGAGGCTTTCCGCGCCCTCGGCATCAGCATTGAATCCGACGCCCGGGGGCAATGGGTGGTCGTGGGCCACGGTCTGTACGGACTGCGCGAACCCGCCGCGGATCACATTTATTGCGGGAACTCCGGAACCACAATGCGCCTGATCACGGGGGTCCTCGCCGGCCAGCCGTTCGCGACGAAACTCATGGGCGACAAAAGTTTGTCGGGCCGCCCCATGGGCCGCGTGGTGGAACCGCTCCAAAAAATGGGGGCCGAGATCGCGGCGCGGGACGGCAAGTTCGCGCCGCTGCGGGTGCACGGCCGACGGCCCCTGCGGGCGATTCATTGGAAGAGCCCCGTGCCCAGCGCCCAGGTGAAATCTTCCGTTCTGCTCGCGGGCCTCTACGCCGACGGGACCACCACCGTGGAAGAGCCCCAGCGATCCCGCGACCATTCGGAACGGATGCTGGCCGCGGCCGGCGTAAAACTCACGATCGACGAACGCGGCGTGTCCATCGGGGGGGGGCAATCGTTGAAACCCCGGGATTGGGTCGTACCCTCCGACATTTCAAGCGCGGCGTTTTTCTTGGTCGCCGCCTCCATCGCTCCGGGTTCCGAACTCATGCTGCGCAACGTCAACACCAACCCCACCCGGGACGGGGTGTTGGAAGTGCTGTCGCGCATGGGGGCGAACATCAAGCGGGAAAACGAAACCGTGATCGGGGGCGAACCCGTGACCGACCTGTTGGTCCGCTCCGCGCCGTTGCGGGCGGCTTCTTTCGGTGGGGACATCGTGCCCCGGTTGGTGGATGAGATTCCCGTCTTGGCGCTGGCAGCCACCCAGGCCGAGGGCGTGACGGAAATTCGGGGCGCCCAGGAATTGCGGGTCAAAGAGTCCGATCGCTTGGCGCAAATCGCGAAAGGTTTATCGGCCCTTGGGGCCCAGGTGCAGGAACTGCCGGACGGCCTGCGCATCGAGGGGCCCACGCCCCTGGTCGGGGCGACCCTCGACGCGGCGGGCGACCACCGGTTGTCCATGACCTACGCCGTCGCGGGCCTCGTCGCGCGCGGCGAAACCCGCATCCAGGACGCCGAATGCGTCGATATTTCGTTCCCGACGTTTTGGACGGATTTCGAGCGGGTGCGCGTCCAAACCCAGGGATGAAACGGCCGCTGACCATCGCGGTGGACGGCCCCGCCGGGGCGGGGAAATCCTCGGCGGCCCGGGGCCTGGCGGGCGCGCTTCGCTACCGACATATCGACACCGGCGCCATGTACCGGGCGGCGGCGTGGGGGGCTTGGAGGGCCGGCCTGCCCCTGGACGACGCGGTGTCCCTGTTGCGCGGGGTGCGCGCCCAAAAGTACGCGTTCAAGGAAACGAAAGACGGGGTCCGGGTCTTTTTAAACGGGGAGGACGTGACTTCCCATCTGCGATCCCCGGAGGCCGGGCAAGCGGCGAGTCGGCTCTCGACCCACCCCGCGGTGCGGCGGGTGCTCGTGGACCGTCAACGGCGGCTGGCCCGGGGCGGCGGCGTGGTGATGGAAGGCCGCGACATCGGCACCGTGGTCCTCCCCCGGGCCGACGTGAAATTCTTTCTCGACGCGACCCCCGAGGAGCGGGGCCGCCGACGTTGGAAGGAGCTCCGGGCGAAAGGCCAACGGGCGTCCTTGCGTAAAATCATCGAGGACATTCGCGCGCGCGACCACCGCGACCGCACCCGCGCCGCCTCCCCGCTGAGGGCGGCCGACGACGCCGTGGTCATCGACACCACGGGGTTCTCCCTCCCGGAAGTGCAAAAGGTCCTGCGGGCGTGGGTCCGACGGAAAACGCGATGACCCCCCTGCCCGAAGGACCCACGTCCACGCCGCTGGGCCGGGTGTTTTATTGGATCGGCAAGACCGGCTCCAACCTGTTGTTCACGCTGTTTTCCCGGGTTCGCGTGCGGGGGCGCGAAAACGTGCCCCGCGCGGGCGCCCTGATCATCGCGCCCAATCACGCCTCCTTCGCCGACCCCCCCTTGGTGGGTTCCCAACTGCCGCGGACGCTTTTTTATATGGGGAAAGAGGAGCTGTTCCGAATCCCCGTTTTCGGCTGGATCCTCCGCCAGGTGAACGCCTTTCCCATCCGTCGCAAGGAAGGCGATATCGCCGCCATCAAGGCCGCCGAACGGATCTTGAACGCGGGGGGAGCGCTGATCGTGTTCCCCGAGGGCCGCCGCCAGCGGACCGGCCAATTGGCCCCCCCGAAACGCGGGGTGGGGTTGCTCGCCGTCCGAACCGGTGTGCCGGTCCTGCCCGTTTACGTTCACAACGCGCACCGGATTCTTCGACTGGCGCGAATCACCCTTGTTTTCGGCCGACCGATATCGCCGGACGTCGGCGAGACGGCGGAGGTTTTCTCACAACGCGTCATGGACGCGATACGACAATTGAAGGAGACGCACTTTGGAACCCCATCTTAAATCCCTGCTGCACACCCTGGTGGCCACGGCGATGTATCTGCTCCTGTTTTTGATTGTGTTGCCGCCCTTGATGGAATTGTTGGAGCGGCCGTTGGGACGGGTCCTCTACGGGGCGCTGGTCGCCGGCGGGGTGGCCTTCGGTTTCCGCCTGCGCGCCCTGGTCAAAAAACTGTGAAACCCGACCCCCGTCCGCTCGCCCTCCGGTTTCAACGGACGGTGGCGGACGCGGTTTTGTCCTTGGTCAACGGCTTCTTTGATCGGTACACCGGAGGGCGACGGCGGCCCGCGTTTTTCGACGTGGCCGCCACCGTTCCGCCGCTCAAGGCCCTCACCGATCGTTGGCGGGACATCCAAGCGGAAGTCGACGCCTTGCTGGCGGACGGCGCGCAGTTCCCCCGTTATCACGAACTCGACCCCCACATCGCCCGCATCTCCCAAAACGACGATCCGTCCAAAAGCTGGCGGGTCTTCCTCCTGTACGCCATGGGGGAAATTCCCGAAGACGCGCGCCGTCGCGCGCCGCGGACCCTGGGCCTTCTTGAGGGGCTCCCCGGTCTTTACCAGGCTTTTTTTTCCGTGTTGGCGCCGGGAACCTCCGTGCCCGCGCACGAGGGGCCCTATCGCGGCTATCTTCGCTACCACCTTGGGTTGCGCGTGCCCAAAGACAACCCGCCCTTTATTCGTGTTTTGGATCGAAACCATGTATGGAAGGAAGGCGAAGACGTGCTGTTCGACGATTCCTGGGACCACGAGGTGGTCAATTCGTCCAAGGAAAGACGCGTGGTTTTGATTGTGGATGTGTTGCGGCCGTTGCCCGCGTTCCCCGCCGCCGTGAACCGCTGGTTCGTCCGGCGGGTGATCCACCCGCTCTACGCCCGGCAACTGATCCGAAATTTACGCTGAGACCGTTCTTTCCCGGACCCGCGCCCACACGCCGTCCCGCGGGCGCAGACTGACCAAGGCTTCCGGGCGCGCGGTCCCCGTCCCCGCGGGTTCCCAGTCGAAGCGCCGGACGTAATGGTGGAGCAGGTTCGTCATTTCCATCATGGCGAACCCTTCCCCCAAGCAAGACCGCGGGCCGGCCCCGAAAGGCAGGAAGGCGTAGGGGGACGGAGCGTCCGAACCGCCGGGCAAAAACCGTTCCGGGCGGAATTCCATCGGGTCGCGGAAATGCGCCGGATCCCAATTGAGCACATGCGGAAAGATGACCACGTGCGCGCCCGCCGGGACGACCGCGCCGGAGGGCAGTCGGTCGGTCTCTTGGGCGCGCCGCCCCAAACACCAGACGGGCGGCCTGAGCCGCATGCCTTCCAACAAACACGCTTCCGCGTAAAGGGGGGGTGTTTCCGAAGCGCGGGATTCGTCGACCAATCGCCGCCAGGCGGCGGGATGACGGAACAGCAAATCAAACGTCCAGCCCATCGCCCCTCCGGTCGTTTCGTGCCCGGCCCCGAGAAAAGTGATGATTTCATCACGAAGGAGTTTTCGGTCCAAGGAACGCCCCGCGTCGTCCCGGGCGGTCAACAACGCGTCCAAAAAATCCGACCGCGCGGCGCCCCGTTCGGCGCAGGTCAAAACATGTTCCCCCTCGGCGACGATGCGGGCCGTGGCCCGGCGAAAGGCCGAGCGCCGACGCCAGCGGTTCCATCCGGGCCAAAAGCTGAAAGCCCCGCCCGCCAGATACCGTTGACCGTCCAGGTAAGCGTCGGCGATGGACGGGGCCCGGTCGAAAAGATCCATTCCGAAAAGCGCGCGCCCCACCACACCGATGGCGATGCGGGCCGTTTCCCGGCTGACGTCCAGGGGACCGCGCGCGGGTCCGTCGTGAATCACCCGTTCGGCCTCGACCCGCACTAAACCGGGAAGGTCCGACCATTTGGAACGTTGGAAGAGGGAGCCCAGTCGGCGGCGTTGTTGATCGTGATGAACCCCGTTGCTTGTGACGAGGCCCTGGCCCAGGGTGTCCCGGGTGAACTCAAAATTGCCGCCCTTGTGGTAATTGGGTTGTCGGGTGGCCAAGACGTGCTGGATATCGCGGGGATCGCTCAAGGCCAAAACGGGGCGCCGGCCGGGCAACCGATACACCGGGCCGCGTTCACGCCGCCACGCGGCCAGGGTGACCAAGGGATCCCGCCGCAGGGACGGCCAGTCCCGCAGGGCGCGGCCCCAGGTGACGCGCGGAACGGCTCGATCAAGAACGGACGGGGGCATGGGTCCAGTGTAGAATTCAACCCCGGCACCGTCAATGACGCCGGTCCTATATGTTAAACTTCCCCTTATGTCCGGCGGACGTCGTTTCCTCCTCGTGTACCCCCGGTTTGAGCCCACCATGTGGGGTCTGCAATACACCCTGCCGTTGATCGGGAAAAAATCCCTGCTGCCCCCTCTGGGCTTGATGACCGTGGCGGCTTTGACCCCGCCGGAATACGAGCTGCGGCTGGTGGACATGAACGTCCGCCCGTTGACCGATGCGGATTTGGATTGGGCCGACGCGGTTCTCTTTTCGGCTATGCTGCCGCAACGGGAAGCGCTTTTCGCGGCGGCGGCGCGGGCCAAGGCCCGGGGCAAATACATTGTATTTGGCGGGCCCTTCCCCACCTCCTGCGCCGAGGACTGCCGTGATCACGCGGACACTTTGGTCATTAATGAGGCGGAGCTTACCTGGCCGCGATTTCTGGCGGATTGGACGACCGGCCGCCCCCAACCCACCTACGCGTCCGAAGAAAAGGCCGACATGACGAAATCCCCCGCGCCGCGTTTGGATCTGGTGGACCTCGCCGCCTACACCTCGGTCCCGCTCCAGTTTTCGCGGGGGTGCCCCTTCCAATGCGAATTTTGCGACATCATCGTCATGCTGGGCCGTGTGCCGCGGCTGAAAAACATCGATCAGTTTTTAAGCGAACTCCAATCCGTATACGATCGAGGCTACCGGGGCCAAGTCAGCGTGGTCGATGACAACCTCATCGGCAACGGCCGGGAGGCGCGCCGGCTTTTGGAGGCGCTGCGGGTGTGGAACGAATCCCACGGGAACCCCTTTTATTATTTTTGCCAGGCTTCCACGAACTTGGCGGATGACCCCGCGCTTTTGAAAGCCCTGGTGGACGCGCGGTTTGTTTTGGTTTTCGTGGGCATCGAGACCCCTTCGCTCGAAAGCCTGCGAGAGACGAAAAAATTCCAGAACACCCGGGGGTCCCTCTTGGACCGTGTTCAAACCCTCCAAAAGGCCGGATTGCATGTGATGGGGGGGTTTATCGTCGGGTTCGACAACGACGGGCCGGACATATTTGAAAAACAAAAAGCTTTCATCGCGGCGGCCGCGATCCCCAACGTTTACATCAGCCCATTGGTGGCCCTCCCCGGAACGCCGCTCTACGATCGGATGGGCCGGGAAGGGCGTTTAATCCCGGGGGAGGAAAAGAACCACACATTTATTTCCGGCTACACAAACATACGATTCCCTTGGCCGATGGGCCCCTTCTTGGACAATCATCGCGAATTGTTGTCCACGGTCTACGGGGCCAAGGCGTATTTTCAGCGATCTTTTGAATCGTTGCGTCGGTTGCCCCGGTCGCGGAACCCCTGGCACCGGTGGAAAACCTGGCGCGCGGAAATGCGGGTGTTTTTCAGCGTCGTCCCCGGCGTGCGGGCCGCCCGTTTGCAGCGACGAAGTCCCTGGGCCGCGTGGCGGGGCCTGGTGGCCACGGCCCGGGGGTTTTTCGGCGGCATGGACCCCACCTTCCGCTGGGCCGCCCTCCGATTTGTGGTCCGGGTCGCGTTTTTCCTCCCCGAACGTTTGCCCTGGGTGTTCCATTTCATTTGCATGGGTTACCACTTCAACCGGATGACCCGGGAACGGCTATTGCCCGAACTGGACCGCCGCCGCGCCGCTCTCGAGGTCGCCGCTTAAGGGGGAGGACATGTCCACGGTTCGTTTGCATCGAGTCCTGCGGGCCGCGCCGGACAAAATTTACCGGGCCTTTTTGGATCCCGGGGCGATGTGCAAATGGCTTCCCCCGCACGGGTTCACCGGCCGGGTGCACCATCTCGACGCCCGGGTGGGGGGCACCTACAAGATGTCCTTTACCAACTTTTCGACGCAAAACAGCCATTCCTTCGGGGGGACTTACTTGGAATTGGTCCCCGGCCAACGGATTGTGCGCATCGACGCCTTCGAGGCCCCGGGCTTGCCCGGCGAAATGAAAACCACCATTGAATTAAAGAAGGTTCGCTGCGGAACCGAGGTTCGGATCACCCAGGAGGGCATCTCCCCGGTCATTCCCTTGGAGGCCTGTTATTTGGGCTGGCAAGAATCCCTGACTTTGCTGACCCCATTGGTGGAACCGGACATCCCCGACGCCTGACCGACGCGCCCGGGGCCGGGAATCGAAAACCGCTTTACTTCCATGGTCTCCGACGGTATAATGAACCCCTCGCCGGTCGACCTTTGACATCCATGGGCCCGTACGATGAGTCGCAGGAAGGGACTCCGCCCTCGACGCTCCCCCGCGTGGCGGAGGGGAAGGCCCCCGGATTTAGCGGATGACGAAAGTCATCCGCTTCCGCGCAAGGCGGAGGCATGTTGGAAATTTGACACACGAAAATGGCCCGTTCGTCTAGCGGCCTAGGACGCCGCCCTCTCAAGGCGGAGATCACGGGTTCGAATCCCGTACGGGCCATTTTCGTGTGTTGATTTGAATGTGGGAAGTGTTAGAATCGAACCGAGGCCTTTCTGGGAGGGGCGGCCTTTAAGATCAATCGTTTCAGGGGGCTTCATCGACGTATGGCGCGGGTCATTTTAAAAAACCTCTCCAAGACCATCGGCGAACACTCCATCGTCCGTCAGATCAACCTCGACATCCCGGACAAGGAGTTTTTCATCCTCGTGGGGCCCTCGGGTTGCGGCAAGTCCACCACCCTGCGCATGATCGCCGGCCTGGAGGAAATCACGGCCGGCGAAATCCACATCAACGACCGGATCGTCAACCACGTCCGCCCGAAAGACCGGGACATCGCCATGGTGTTCCAAAATTACGCCCTCTACCCGCACATGACGGTTTACCAGAACATGGCCTTTGGATTGAAACTGCGCGGGTACACCCGCCGCGAAATCGACCAGCGGGTGCGCGAGGCCGCGGAGGTCTTGAACCTGGGCGCCTTGATGGACCGCACCCCCAAGTCGCTCTCCGGCGGCCAGCGCCAGCGCGTGGCCCTCGGCCGCGCCATCGTGCGCAAGCCGCAGGTCTTCCTGTTCGACGAACCCCTTTCCAACCTCGACGCCAAGCTGCGTGTGCAAATGCGTCTTGAACTGTCGAAGCTCCACCAACGCCTTCAAGCCACCATCATTTACGTCACCCACGATCAGGTCGAGGCCATGACCATGGGCGACCGGATCTGTGTCATGAAGGACGGCGAAGTCCAGCAGGTGGCCCCGCCCCTGGAACTTTACGAGCGCCCCGCCAATAAATTCGTCGCGGGGTTCATCGGGAACCCGCCCATGAACTTTTTCCCGGTCATGGTCGACGGTGGCAAAAAAGACATCCTGTTGCGCCACGCCTCCTTCAGCCTGACGGTGCCCAAGGCCCTGGCCGAGGCCGTCCGACCGCACGTGGGAAAAGAGGTGGATTTCGGCATCCGCCCCGAAGATCTTTACGACCGTCTCTTTTACAACTACCCCATCCCGGAGGGCACCAGCGTCAAGACGGTCGTCGATGTCGTTGAGCCCATGGGGTCGGAAATTTACATTTATGCGAAAGCCGGCACCGTGGACCTGGTGGTGCGGGTCCCGGCCTACGTCAAGGCGGCGGCGGGGAAAAAGATGGAGTTGGTGTTCAATTTGGAACGCATGCACCTGTTTGATCGCGTGACCGGTGTGGCCCTGCTCAAAACCCCGCGCTCCAGCCCGCCCATCACCGCGCCGGTCCCCGCCGCCCCATTGTAAATGCTTTACAAATTTCTGGCCGACAGCGTGTTGATTTTCCACGCTCTCAACGTCGCCTACATCGTCGGCGGCCCGATTTTCGCCTGGCGATATCGGTGGTTCCGCGTCGTGCACTTGATCAGTCTGTGGTGGGCTTTTTTTGTGTTCGCCGGCGGTTTTTACTGCCCCATGACCAATTTTGAAAACGCCCTCCGCTTCCATTATGATCCGACCACCACGTACAGCACGGGCTTCATCGTTCGCTACATCGGGCCCATGCTGTGGTGGGACTTGACCCAGAAACACGTGGTTTGGGGGATGACGGCGTGGACCTTGTTTTGGACCGCCGTCTATATCTATTGGTGGGTCCGGGAAAAAGCGCGATCGAAAGCCGCTTGAACCGACTCCGCCGAACGGTCGGCGCGGCGGCGCTTCTCTTGGCCGCGGGGTCGGCCTGGGCGGTGTCCCCGGGTCCTTCCTTTTACAACCTTTACGATTTCAACGCCGAGTACGCCTTGGACCGCTTGTCCAACGCCTGGGACCCCGACGACCGCGCCGATTTCCGGGCGGTCGGCACCGGCCTTCGCGTCACCGGCGGCTCCCTCAACATCCGGCATCTTCAGGTCCGCGAGGACATCAAACTCCGTGTCCCTTTCGGGGCCCGATGGACGGCTCGGTTTCGTCGAGAACGCGATCTGGGGCTGTCGGGCAAGGAAGAGCGCAGCCTCCTGGAGATTGAACACCGATTGGCCGGGCCTTGGGCCGTCGGGGTGGTGGGGGCTCCCGCCTTCCACAAGGCCGAGGCCTCCCTCGGGTTTTCGACCGCGTGGCGTCGGCGGGAGGATCGGTTTGTTCGCGCGTCCATTCTTTGGCCGGGTTTTGACACAAATTACGCCTACAAAAACACCTCCGTGACCGAGGACCACCGCCGCGCCTATCGAACCTTTCCCCGGGAAGGCCGGGTGGAAGCGGTTTGGCAATCGGACCGCCTCTGGTTCGGGTTGGACGGTCGGTGGGCGCGCCGATGGGAATTGGAACACGAAGACTTCGCTCCGGGGGCTGAAAAATACGTGGAAACCGGGGAACGACGGGCGCTGTCCATGGACGCGTCCGGGCGATTCGGGGAGTGGACGGGCGGTGGTGAATGGGAATACAGCCGCCACGCGGGATCCGTGGTGTACGATCCCGCCCGGCCCGGTGAAGACCGCTCTGTGAGCGAAGAGTCTTTTCGGTCGATCTTTCACCTGGAGAAACATCTGTCCAACGCGGCGATTCGGCTGACGGCCGCGCCGGCCGTTTTTCGGGGGCGCCAAACGTTTGCAGGCTCCCCCGGGTTGAATGAGTTTTTTGTCCTCCGCGACCGTATTGTGGGTGTGTCCTATTTGCCCCGGTTTGGAAGCGGGTGGAGCGGTGAAGCGTCCTATTGGTTAGACAGCCAATCGGGGCGAATTCGGCGGGGCGGGAGTGAGGATTTGCGCCCGCGCACACAAAACCGCGCCTTGGTCGCGCTTCGCTGGAAGAAAGCGCCGGGGAACTGTTTTGTCGTGGCCGCCAATGTGGAAATGGACAACGACGAAGCCGAAAAAATATTTTCTTTCGATGGGGGGGTCGTCCAATTCCAAACCGTGTTGCCTTAACCTTGTTGGCGGTGTCCCTGGTTGCCCCCGCGGCGGCGGAAGAACGGTTTGGCCATCGACGCTATGCCGAAGCCTCCCCCGAGGGCCTCGCCGCTGCGGGGCTCTATCGCTCCACCGGTCGCGTGGTTCAATTGCGGGCCTCGGCGGCCACAGCCTTTCAAGCCATGGTCGCGGCGGCCGGGGCGGAGGGTCTGTCTTTGATCCCCATTTCCGGGTTTCGTCCCCTGGTTTATCAGCGGGGCCTTTTTAAACGAGCGGTTCGGCGGTACGGTTCGGAACGGAAGGCCGCCCGCTGGGTGGCGCCCCCGGGCCATTCGGAACACCACACCGGCTGGACCCTGGACCTGGGGGACGGGGACCGGCCCGCCACGGACATCGATACCGCTTTTGAAAACACCCCCGTCTTTGCCTGGTTGGTGAAAAACGCCGCCGCCCACGGTTTTGAACTTTCGTTTCCCAAGGGCAACCCCCAGGGGGTGAATTACGAACCCTGGCATTGGCGCTTTGTGGGCGACGCCGACGCCCGGGGCGCCTTTCACCCCGACTGACCTGATATAATAGTCTCTTTGATTCCCTAAGCGAGGCACCCATGGCCGGCGAATATATCTACACCCTGGAAGACCTATCCAAATCCTTCGGACCCAAAAAATTGTTCGAGGGCATTTACCTGTCGTTTTACCATAAGGCGAAAATCGGCATTGTGGGCGAAAACGGTTCCGGCAAATCGACCTTGTTGCGCATCATGGCGGGGGAGGAAAAGGATTTTATGGGCAAAGCCGAGCTCAAGAAAGGCGCCACCCTCGGCTACCTGCCTCAGGAACCCCGCCTCGACAACAACAAAACGGTCCGCGAAGAAGTCGAGGAAGCCTTCGCCGACGTGAAGTCCCTTCTGGCCGAATACGACAAGGTGTCCGAAAGCATGTCGGGCGAGCTCTCGGCCGAGGAGATGGAAAAGGCACTCGAGCGCATGGGTAAACTTCAAGAAAGAATCGAAGCCGTCGACGGTTGGAACCTGAAGCGCCACGTCGACGTGGCCATGGACGCCCTGGTGTTGCCCCCCGACGACACGCCCTGCCGGGTGCTCTCGGGCGGCGAGGCGCGGCGGGTGGCCCTCTGCAAACTGCTTTTGAAAAAGCCCGACATGTTGCTTTTGGACGAGCCCACCAACCACCTCGACGCCGAAACCGTCGCTTGGTTGGAGCAGACGCTGAAAGAGTATCCGGGCAACGTCATCGTCGTGACCCACGACCGATACTTTCTCGACAACATCACCCAATGGATTTTGGAATTGGACCACGGCAAAGGCATCCCCTTTGAAGGGAACTACGCCAAGTGGCTGGAGGCCAAAGCCAAACGCGGCGCCGTCGAGGACAAGCGCGCTTCGGCGATGCAAAAACACCTGCAAAAGGAATTGGAATGGCTGCGCCAAACGCCCTCGGGTCGGCGGACCAAGAACAAAGCCCGCGTGACCGCCTACGAGAGTTTGGCCGCCCAGAAGCACGAAATCCACGCCGACAGCCTCGACATCGAAGTGGTGCCCGGCCCGGCCCTGGGCACGAAGGTCATCCGCGCCGCCGGGTTGTCCAAGGGGTACGGCGAAATCCAGCTCCTCGCCAACGTCTCCTTCGATGTGCCCCGGGGGGCCATCGTCGGATTGGTCGGCCCCAACGGGGTGGGCAAAACGACCCTGTTCCGCATGATCACCGGCCAGGAAAAGCCCGACGCGGGCCAACTGGAGGTCGGCGAGTCGGTCGTCTTTTCCTACGTCGATCAAAAACGGGAAACCCTGACCCCCACGAACAACGTCTTCCAGGAAATCTCCGGCGGGGTTGACGTTTTGAACATCGGCGGCAAACAAGTCCCCGCCCGGGTCTACCTGACGCGCTTCAATTTCCGCGGGGTGGACCAACAAAAAAAGGTGGGCAGCCTCTCCGGCGGAGAACGCAACCGCCTCCATCTGGCCAAACAAATGTTGACGGGCGGCAACGTGCTTTTGCTCGACGAACCCACCAACGACCTCGACGTCGACACGATCCGCGCGCTGGAGGACGCCCTGCTGGATTTCTCGGGTTGCGTGCTGGTGATCAGCCACGACCGGTTTTTCCTGGACCGGGTGTGCACCCATCTCCTGGTTTTCGAAGGCGACGGCAAACTGCGCTGGTTCGACGGCAACTTCGAGGAGTACCACGCGAAGCATATCGAAGAAACCGGAGGCCAGGAATTGAACCGGCGGTCGAAATACAAAAAGTTGTCCCTCCGCTGATGGCCCCCGCCCGCGCGCGGCCCCGGGGCATCCCGGAACTCTTCGCCAACAACCGGGCCTGGGCGGAGGACACCGTTCGTCGGGACCCCCATTTTTTTTCCCGGCTCACGCGCCAGCAAAACCCCCGCTATTTTTGGATTGGTTGCTCGGACAGCCGTGTCCCCGCCAACGAAATCGTCGGCCTCCTGCCGGGGGAACTTTTCGTCCACCGCAACGTGGCCAACGTCGTGGTCCACACCGACCTCAATTGTCTCTCGACGCTCCAATACGCCGTGGATGTTTTGAAGGTCAAGCACGTGATTGTTTGCGGGCACTACGGGTGCGGGGGCATCGCCGCCGCGCTCAAAAACCGACGCCAAGGCCTCATCGACAATTGGTTGCGCCACGTCCAAGACGTTGGCGAACGTTACGCCGGACGGCTCGCCCGGTCGAGGCGACCCTGGGACACCCTCTGCGAACTCAATGTCATTGAGCAGGTGAACAACGTTTGTCAAACCACCATCGTCCAGGACGCCCGCCGGCGCGGCCAATCGCTCACCGTGCACGGATTGATTTACGATCTGCGCGACGGTTTGCTTCGCGCGCTCGCGGACGTTCCCCGGCGTTCCTGATCCCATGAACGGTCCGTTGTTGCGCGCGCGGGGACTCCGGAAAACTTACCCCACCGCGCGCGGACCCTTGGACGTCCTGGCCGGACTCGACATCGACATCGCCTCCGGCGAATTCGTCGCGATTTTGGGCGCCTCCGGCTCCGGGAAGTCCACCCTGTTGTCCCTGCTGGCCGGTTTGGATCGTCCCACCGGGGGGGAAATCCTGTTGGACGGGGAGCGGTTGGACGGGCGCCCGGAACGGGAAATGGCGCGGATCCGACGGGAAAAAATCGGGTTTGTTTTCCAGGCGTTCCATCTGGTGCCCAGTCTGACGGTCCTGGAGAATGTGTTCCTGCCGAGCGCGTTCCGCGACGGGCGGGGAAACGAGGGGCCGGCCCGGGCCCTGCTTGAAAAACTCGGGCTGAGCGACCGGGCGGAGCATTTTCCCGATCAGCTGTCCGGCGGGGAAAAACAGCGCGCCGCCCTGGCGCGCGCCCTCGTCAATCAACCGAAAATTGTTTTCGCCGATGAGCCCACGGGCAACTTGGACGCCGCCAACGCCCGCCGGGGTCTGGATCTCCTGGAGGCCAACGCCCGGGCGGACGGGCGCGCCCTGGTGCTCGTCACCCACGACGTCGACATCGCGGCCCGGGCCGACCGCCGATTGCTGCTGAAAAACGGCGCCCTTTCCTCCCTTTGACCCCCTTTCGGTTCGCCCTGCGTGAGATCCGCCACCGTCCGATCCACGCGGCGCTCTTCGCGTTGAGTGTCGCGCTGGGTTCGGGGGTGCTGTTGGGATTGGCGGGGTTTTCCGCCGCTGTGGAGCGGGGCGTCCGCCAGCAGGCCCGGGAACTTTGGGCGGCGGACGTGACGGTGGAGGGGACCCCGGGGTTATTGGACGAAATCGAAACCTGGGCCCGCGGCCGTTGGCCGGGGCTGCGCGCCGCGCGCAGCGTTGACGCCGTGTCCATGGTTCGGGCGGGGGAACGGGTCGGGCAAGCGACGCTGTCGGGGATCACGCCGGATTATCCCCTGTACGGCCAAATCCGCACCGGGTCCGGCCGCCCCACCGCCGATCGGCTAAAAGACGGAGTGATCGTGGCGCCGAAAATCCTCGCCCAGTGGAACGTCGCCGTCGGGGATCGGTTGCTCATCAACGGGTTCCCGCTGCCGATCGTCGACACCTTGGACGGCCGCACCGACGCGCCCGCGTCTTTTTTTGAATTCGCCCCGACCGTGCTTCTGGCGCTCGAGCGGCTCCAGGCCACGGGCCTCCTGGCCCCGGGCAGCCGCAGTCTCAACCGTCTTTACCTCAACGCCCCGGCGGGAGGTTCAGTCGAAACCCTTTACCGCGAGACCCGCCGACGCGCCGCCGCCGAAGGCGCCGAGGTGCGTACCTGGACCACCGACAACCCCGGGGTATTTCGGTTCATCCAAAACTCGCTCTTGTATTTGGGCTTTTTGGCGCTTCTCACCCTCACCCTGGGGGGGATCGGGGTGGCGAGCGCGCTGCAATCCGCGCTGGGCGCGGCGATGCGATCGACGGGCATGCTGTTGGCCCTGGGAGCGCCCCGGGGGTTTCTTCTCCGCCTGTGGGCCTGTTGGGGCGGTTTGTTGCTCGCCCTTGGCCTGGTCGGCGGCCTGGTCCTCGGGCGGGCGGTGTCGTTGCTTTTGGCCGCCCTTTACGGCGACATGATTCCCGTCAATGTGTTCTTGGGATTCCCCGGGGCGGCCCTGTTCCAGGCGGCCCTGGTGGCGGGTGTGTCGACCGCCCTGTTCGCGGTGTTGCCGTTGTCCCGCCTCTTTGACGTTTCGCCCAACGCGGTGTTGGCGTGGGACCCGCCCGCCCTGGCGCCGCGCCCCCGGCGCGTGGTCTTGTTCGCCGTCGCCGCGGCGCCGGTGTTCGCGCTTTTGGTTTGGTTCCAAACGGGCCGCCTGGGTTTGTCCGTGGCCTATGTCGCGGCCCTGGCCGCCCTCGGGGCGTTGGCGACCGCTTTCGTCCAGGGGTTTCTGTTCCTGCTCCGCCGCGCCCCGGTGCCCGCGTCGCTCACGGCGCGTCTGGCCCAGCGGGGGCTGGCCCGTCGGGGCGCCTTTCAAACCGCCTCCGCCGTGGCCCTCGGTTTGGCTTTCGCGGCCGTGTTGGCGCTGGGGTTGATACAAAAGAACCTGATGGACCAGCTGGTGAAATCTTTTCCCGAAAACATGCCGAACGTGTTTTTCATCAACCTTCAAAAGCAGCAGCGGGACGCTTTTCGGGCGCTTGTGGGGGTGCCCATCCGCCTTTTTCCCTTGGTGCGCGGGCGGGTGGTGGCCGTGAACGGACGGCCCGTCGCGGAGATCGCGGGGCGCCGGGGCGGCGACGGCGACCGGATCACCCGGGAGTTCGGCCTCACTTTTGGCGAGGATTTGCTGCCCACGGACACGGTGGTCCGGGGGAAAGCCCTGTGGGACGATGAGGTGGCGGGGCCGCAGGTCTCGGGATTCATCGAGCACCATGAGCGTTTCGGTTTCAACGTCGGGGACAAAATCGAATTTAGCGTTCTGGGGCGTCGCGTCGCCGCCACGTTGGTGTCCCTCCGGGCGATCGATCAAACGGTGCGTCAGCCGTTTTTTTATTTTTATTTCCGTCCGGGGGCGATCGACGCCGCGCCCCACACCCACATGGGCGGCGTCCATTTGCCGCCGGAGCGGATCCCCCCGCTCCAGCAAAAGCTCGCGCGGGACATGCCCAACGTCACGGCCATCGACGTGACCGAAGTGACGCGCTTGACGGGCCGCGTGCTGGGGCGGTTGGCCCGGGTGGTGAACGCCGTCGGGGTGTTCGCGTTCGGGGCGGGGTTGTTGCTGCTCGTGTCGAGCCTGCTCGCGGCGTTGCCCGAACGGCGCCGGGAGGCGGTGCTTTACCGCACCCTTGGGGCCACCGGCCCCCGCGTGGCGGCCGTGTTTTTCGTGGAGTTCCTTTGGCGGGGCGCCGCCGCCTCCGTCACCGCCCTGGCCGCGGGGTCACTCGCCGCCGGGGCGGTGGTCCACGGCGTCATGGATCTGCCGTTTCAAACGCCCTGGGCCGCCGTGTTCGTCGGCTTGACGGCCGCGACGCTGTTTTTGGGACTCTTTTCGCTCGCCGTGTCCCTTCCGGCCCTGCGCACGCCCCCCATGGAGGTTTTGCGTTATGAATAAGGCCCTGGGCGTCGCGTCGCTTTTTTTCCTTTTCGCCTGCCGCCCGCCCGCGCCGCCCCCCGCGCCGCCGGCGGCCCTCCACGTCCTTTGCTTCGGGGACAGTCTCACCGCCGGCAAGGACCTCCTCGATCCCGATCGCCAGTCCTACCCGGCCGTGTTGGAACGGCGGTTGAAAGAAAAAGGCCACAGCGTCCGCGTCACGAACGCCGGTCAATCGGGGGACACCAGTTTCGACGCCCGCGCCCGGTTGGATTACAGCCTCACGGATCGGCCGGATTTGGTGGTGATCTGCCTGGGCTCCAACGACATGTTCCAGGGAAAACGGTTGGAGGACCTGGAGGCGAATTTGACGGACATCGCGCGCCGCTGTCGGACGGCCGGCGCCCGGGCGGTCATCTGCCGCATGCGGATTTTTGTGAATTTTGGTTTCGGTTGGACCGCCCGTTATGAGAGAATATTCCCGCGGGCCGCGCGCGCGGCCGGGGCGGCCCTGGCCCCGTTCCCGTTGGAGGGGGTGGCGGCCCAGCCGTCGATGAATCTCCCCGACGGCATTCACCCGAACCCCGCCGGCTACGAGAAGTTCGTGGACAATATTTTCGAAACGGTTGAAGAGGAAATCAAAGCGATCCAAAGAAAAAAACGATGAGCGAACCCAAGACCAAAACCGTTGCGGTCATCGGCGCCGGCGGCGATCCCGCCCGGTACGCGAACAAATCCGTCCGCGCGCACCTTAAAGCCGGTTACACGGTCTATCCCGTCCACCCCCGCGAAACCATCGTCGAGGGTCTGCGGGTTTTTCGCTCCATCCGGGATGTTCCCGAACCCCTGGACCGGGTGACCGTTTACATTCCCCCCGGCGCACTGTTGGCGATTTTGCCCGACATCGCCGCGAAGAAGCCCCGGGAGGTTTTTTTAAATCCCGGGACCGAAAGCCCCGCCGTTGTGGACGCCGCCCAAAAATTGGGGCTTAACGCGATTCAAGCCTGCAGCATCGTCGATCTCGGGTATGCGGCCCCTTCTCTTTAGCCTGGCGGTGTTGACGGCCGCGGGACTGCGCGCCCAACGCGACCCCCGGGCCTTCCACGCCGACCGCGAGGAGATCCGCGTTCTGGCGGTCGAACGCGTTCGCCAGGCCCCCAACGATTACCAGCGGGTTTTGGCGACCGCGGAAAATCGGTTGTCGGTTTTGCATGAAAATTATCAGGTCGCGGGCGGAACCCCGCCCACCCGCCTCAACGGGGACATCGCGGACCTTCGCGGCCGCTGCCAGGACGTGTGGCGCCGCCGCTCGGCGGGGCGGCCCGTGGACCTCGAGCCCGCCGCCGCGCCGGCCATCGAACGCCGCTGGAAATCCCATCAAGGCGCGTTCGACCGGCTCTTGGAGGAGATCGAAACCCTGGCCCGGGACAAAACGCCGGAAAGCCAAATTTATTGGCGCGCGCTCAAAGGGTTCGAGCGCCTGGGACGGGAAACAGAGCGCGCTCTGATGTTCAACACACCGCCGGAGGGGGCGAACCTCGCCAAGGCCCTGGAGGACCAGGAGGCGGCGCTTTTGAAAGCCTGCGAACGAACCCCGCGCCGCACCCGCCGCGCCAACGCCCGCGTGATTGTCCCCGCCCAATACGCCTTCGCCTCGGAAATCAACGTCCAGGCGTTTTATCGTTTTCTGGACAAAGTGACCCAGACCCCCGCCAAAAAGTCCGGCGCGTTCGCGGTGCCCGTGGGCGCCCGGACGGTCACCCAACGGGAAAACGGACTGCGGCTGGTGGTCCGCCCCGTGCGGGGCAACGGGGTGGCGTACATCGGCACGACGGAACAGGAATTGGGTTACGACTATTTGACGTTTCCGGCGGACACCGCCTACTATTTTGAAAACACCGGCACGACGCCTCTCGAAATCGAGTACGTCGGCCTGGAGGACCAATGAAGCACCGACGCTTTCACCGTTCGAAACAAAACACGCCGACGTCCCGGCCCGGCGCCCGCGCGCCGCGTCCGACGGCTCCCACGGCGAAAGCCGCTTCCGGACCCGCGGCGGTCGCCGCGCCGGTCGTTGAGGGCGTTTTGCAACGAAAGCCCCGTTTCGGTTTTGTGCTTTCGGAAACCCCGGGCCGACCGGACCTGTTCGTTGCCGGGCCCTCCCTGAACCTCGCCATGAACGGCGACCGCGTGCGGGCGCGGGTGACGCGGGCGGGCGGGCGCCCCGAGGGGGAGATCCTGCTGGTGCTTGAGCGCGCCCACAGCACGGTCGTGGGGACCTACCAACCCGCCCGGGGCGCCGGACGGCCCTTGTTGCGTCCGGAGGACAACGGCGCGCCCGTGGAAGTCACGGACCTCAACGGGCTCGCGCCCGCCGACGACGACCTCTGCGTCGTCAAGATCACCCGTTGGCCCGCCGCGGGCACCGCGCCCGCCGGCACGCTGTTGGAGATCCTGGGGCGTCGCGACGACCCCGCGGCCGACCTCAAATTCCTTTTGCGCAAACACGGCATCGCCGACGTCTTTCCTTCCGAGGTGGAACGGGAAGCGGCCTCGTTCGGGGACGACGTGCCCCCGGACGCCTGGGCGGGGCGTCGTTCGTTTTTTGACGTCCCCGTGTTCACGATCGACGGCGCGGACGCCAAGGATTTCGACGACGCCGTGTCCCTCGAAAAACGGCCCCAGGGGTGGCGTCTGGGCGTGCACATCGCGGACGTGTCCCATTACGTCCGGGAGGGCCGTCCCCTGGACGAGGAAGCCCGCCGGCGCAGCACCAGCGTCTACCTGTCCGGCGCGGTGGTCCCCATGCTGCCCTTCCCCTTGTCCGACAACCTGTGCTCCCTGCGGCCCCACGTGCCCCGTCTGACGCTGACCTGCCTGATGGATTTGGACGAGCAGGGACGCGTGGTCCACCACGAACTGCACGAAAGCGTGATCCGCAGCGCCCGCCGGTTCACCTACGAAGAGATCGAGACGTTGCTGCAGGGCCAGGCCGCCATCGACGTCTCGGGGCCCGTGCGCGGGGCGGTCCTGGAAATGGGCCGCCTGGCCCGTACGCTCCGTGAGCGCCGCGCGGCCCGCGGGTCCTTGGACTTCGATTTTCCCGAACCCTACATCGTCGTTGACGACCGCGGCTGGCCCGTGGACGCCCGCCGCCGCGAACGCGGCGAAAGCCACCGCCTGATCGAGGAATTCATGCTGTTGGCGAACGAGACGGTGGCCCAATCCATGTCGAGCGCGCCGTTCCTCTACCGCGTCCACGAAAAACCGGATCCGGCAAAAATGGAGGCCCTGGAGAAAACCCTGCGCGCCGTGGGCGTGGTCGTGCCGACGGGCCTGCACGACGGCAAGCCCGACGCGCTCCAAAAAGTGTTGGCCATGGTGAAGGGGAAACCCGTGGAACCCGTCGTGAACATGATGATATTGAGGAGTCTCAAACAGGCGGTTTACGCGCCCAAAAACGCCGGGCATTTCGGATTGGCCTCCCGCGCCTACACGCATTTCACATCGCCCATTCGCCGGTATCCGGATTTGCTGGTTCACCGGCTCGTCAAGGAACGGTTGGGCGGCGACCTCAACCCCGGCCGGCAAGAGGTGTGGAAAGCGCGGCTCGGGGCCTGGACGGCCGACGCGTCGGCCCGCGAGCGGGTGGCGGTGGAGGCGGAGCGGGAGTTTTTGGATTTGAAACGGGCGCAGCTCATGACCCGCCGTGTGGGGGAAACCTTCGACGCGGTCATCACGGGGGTCACCAGTTTCGGTATGTTCGTCCAACCCACGGAAGTGTTTGTGGAAGGTTTGGTGCCGGTGGCCGGTCTGGCGGACGATTATTACATCTACGACGAATTGCGGTCCCAGTTGCGGGGCCGGCGCACCGGTCAAACCTACCGCCTGGGCCAAAAGGTGCGCGTGCGTTTGGCGGCGGCCAACACCGAAAAGCGCCAGCTCGATTTCGCCTTGGAAACGCCGCCGCGGGGGCCGTTAAAGAAACGGTGACCCGTCCCCCGAAGGGGGGCGGTCCTTGCGCATCGCCAAAAGCCCGAGGAAGAACCCCGTGAACACCGTTTGGGTCCCCAGCAGGATTGCCATCCCCGACGGGATGATGAAGCGGAGCGTGCGGGCCGGATCGAGGTTCCCGTAGCCGGTCGCGCGCCAATCCAGCACCGCGATCACGGAGCCCGTCAACCCGGCCGCCAACAAAACCAGCCCCAGGGCAAGGCCCGATTCCGGCGTTAGCCAGCGCCCCACGCGCCCCAGCCATTTCTCCGATGGAATCAAACCCTCCTGAAACGCGTAGATTTTCGCGAACACCCCGAAGAGAAAGGCCTGCGCCCCGGCGGTGACGAACACCGCGCCGTAGAAGTAGGTGTGGATGTCCAACACCAGGCCGCGGAATTGGCGGGGGCCGCCGGCCAGTGCCGCCAGCAACAGCGCGCCGAAAGCGACCATCACCAACGCCGGAAACCAAAACACCCAACCCGGGCTGTAAAGCAGATAAAAACGCAGGTTGCGCCAGCCGTCGCGCCAGGTGCGCAGATGCGGCGGCCGCCCGCGACCGTCTTTGTGCAGGGTTATCGGAATCTCCGCGAACCGTCGGCCGGCCAGGGCGGATTTGAGAAGCATTTCGCTGGCCCATTCCATGCCGGTCGTTCGCAAGCGCAAATCCAGAACGCCCTGCCGACGAAAGGCCCGCAGCCCGCACTGAACATCGCCCACGGGCACGCGGAAGAAAAAACGGCTCAACGCGCTCAGAAGCGGGGTGCCGAAATAACGGTGGAGGGGCGGCATGGCGCCCGGGGCGATGCCGCCGCGGAACCGGTTGCCCATCACAACGTCGGCCCCGGCGCGCAGCGGCTCGAGGAACCCGCCCAAGTTGGAAAAATCGTAACTGTCGTCGGCGTCGCCCATGATGACCCACGCGCCCCGCGCGGCCTCGACGCCGCCCATCAGGGCCGCGCCGTAGCCTTTGCGGGCGACCGGGACAACCCGGGCGCCGGCGGCCGCCGCGATGTCTTGCGAACCGTCCGTGCTGCCGTTGTCCGCGACGATCACCTCCCCGCGCAGTCCCTGCGCCGACAGGAACCCCGCGGCCTTTTTCACGCAAAGGCCCACGGTGCGGGCTTCGTTGAGGCAGGGCATGACGATCGACAATTGCAACGGGGTTTCGGGGGCACTCACAAACACGCTCCTTCGTTTTCTATGATGTGGTCCTAATCATGGCAAAAAACCAAAACCCGGGGAATCCATGGGACGCCGTTCCACGCCCGCGATAAGTCGCGCGGCGCCGTCGGTTCCGCGCGCGACGGTTGTCGCCGGAGCGATCGCCGTCGGTTGGGCGGCGTTGATCCTGGGACTCCATTTTAAAAAGTATTCGTTCCAAGGGCTGGCCCTTTCGGAAATCATCGACCGGGTGTCCTTCGCGCGTTGGGGCGGCCTGCCCGCGGCGGCCTCGGCCGTGGTCCTGGGCGCGGGGGTTCTGTTCGCGGCGTGGGGATTGGGCCACTCGCTTTTGCGCCGCTGGAAAATACCTTGGCACAGTCCCTTGGAGGAGGCCGTCTTCGGGTGGGGCCTGGGCCAGGGGGTTTTGGCCTACGTCTTGCTCGCCGTGGGGGCGCTTCAGGGGTATCGCCCCGCCGTCCTGTGGGGGCTCTATCTGTCGGCGCTGGCCTGGGCTTTTTACCAGTGGCGCGTCGGCGGACTCCGTCGTCTGTGCCGGGACGCCTGGACGCAGGCGCGCGCCCGCCCGGACGGCGCGCGGGGGGACGGCCTGTTGCGCGTTCTTTTGTGGTCGGCCTTCGCCCTCAACGGCGTGATGTGTTTTGTCCCGGAGGTGTTTTACGACGCGCTGGTCTACCACCTGGGCGTGCCCCGTTGGTATCTGTTGGAGGGCGGGATTCGGTATTACCCCGCCTACCACGCGCAGTTTCCGTTGACCCGACAGATGATCAATCTGTTCGGGCTGGCCCTGCAGGGGGAATCGCTGGCCAAACTGCTCCATTTCGCCACAAGCGTTCAAATCCACTGCACTTTTTTGGCTCTGGCGGACCGGTTCGGTCGCCGCCGCGCCGGGTTGTTGGCGTCCCTCGCGTTTTTCACCGTTCCCATGGTGGCCATGAACCTATGGACCACGGGGGTGGACGTCGCCATGGCCGCCGTGTCCCTCTTGGCTCTGGCGGCCGGTTTGATATCGTTGACGGACGCGGCCGGGCGGGCCTGGGTGGTCCTCACCGGGGTGTTTTTGGGATTGACCGTTTCGACCAAATACCCCGGCGGCATCGACGCGGCGGTCTGGGGTTGCGTTTTCTTCTTCCACCGCTTTTTCGTCGGGAAAAATCCCCGGGCGGCTTTCCGGGATTTGGGAATTACGGCCGGGGTGGCGTTCTTGGTTTTCCTGCCCTGGCTTGTGAAAAACGCGGTTCTGACGGGCAACCCCGTTTATCCGTACCTGCACGCGGTGTTCGGTGGGCGGGACCTGCTGATAGAAAAACTCGCCATTTTCAACGCCGACATCGCTCAGGGGGCGGCGCGGACCTTATTGGATCTGATCAAGGCGCCCTGGCGCTTAACGTTTGCGGTGCCCAGTTCGGCCTCCGCTCCCGGGTTGTTTCCCCTGGGGCTCCTGGGGGCGGTCGCCTGGGGTGTCCTTCGCCGGAAAAACCGGGGGGTGTTCGTCCGCCCCCTCGCCGTCTATGCGGCGCTCTATTTCGTCGTGATGTTTGTCCTCACCAGCCAAACACGCTACGCCATATCGGGCCTGGCGGCTTACGCGTTCCTGATCGGGGAGGCCATCGACGCCCTGGGCCGGGTCGCGGGGCTGGCCGCCCGATTTTGTTTGACGGCCGTGGTCGCTCTCTCGGCCCTGACCGGACTGGATGTGTCGTTCCTCATCGCCACCCGGGCCTACGCCCCCTGGTCCCTTTTGACCGGTGGCGAGGACCGCCGCGCTTACCAATATTATTCCCACCCCGGCCTCAATCCCGGCCCGGCCGCCGAAGGGTACGATTACCTGAAGGAAAAAGGGGCGGGGGACGCGCGGGTTCTTATCCTCGGGGATGAAAAAGTATTCCCCTGCGCGGTGCCTTTCCGCGCCAGCGGTATTTTCAACGAGCAGTTGATCACGCGGTGGGCCCGGGAAGCGGGCACTTCGGAAAAGCTTTGGGACATATTGACGGCGCGCGAAAAAATCACCCACGCGCTGATCAATTTGCCGTCGAACTATCGCTTGTTGTCCTACAACCCCTATGTCTGGGACCCCGCCACGCTGGGGTTGGTCTGTGAATTTTGGGATCGCCACGTTCGGTTGGTCCACCGCGCCGCCGCCCAAGAGAAAATCGATCCACGTTTCGTGAATGAAACCCTCGTTTATGTCCTGGCGCCGGAGGGCGCCTTGCCGGGGGTGCCGCCCCCGGAAAACGCGCTGCTGCTTGTCGAAGAGGAACGCGTTGGTCCCTGGGGGTCGCCCGGATGGCGCGAAAAACGGTTGGCCCTCCTGGACGCCATCCGGGCGGCCCGGGGACCGATCCCTTCCGTCGAAAAACGCCGCCGCGAGCTTCTGAACCCGGCGTAAAAGGACCCCGTGGCCGACACCAAGACCCACTTCAAGGATTTTCAGGAACTCATCGACATCGAGCGCGACGCCGAAAAAGAAGAGAACAAGCGTGAGCTCGACCGTTGGCCCATCGAGATGCGCGAGCAGCTGGGCAAAACCGTTTCGCGGCTGGTGATTGAACGGCAGGACGTGGGGGTCGGGGGGTTGCCGTTGTTGGTGCTGTCCCGGCCGGTCCAGGGCGAGGCCCTGGCCCCCTTTCACGCCATGGACGCGGGGGACGTCGTCCGCGTCACTTTCGTGAACGACAACTTCAGTCGCGAGGGCACCCTGTACGCCGTGGACGAATACCGCGCGACAGTGGCCCTGAAGGAGGAATTGCGTGAACCCCCGGTGGGCAAATGCCGCATCGATCTGCTGGGGTCGGACGCGACCCACAAACGCATGCGCCGCGCCCTGGACATCGCGGCCCGGGCCGCGGGTCGGCTGGCGGAACTCCGCGACGTCCTCCTGGGCCATGTCCCGGCGGCGGGCGAAGCCGCGGCGGACCTTTCCTATCACAACCTTGATTTGAACGAATTTCAACAAAACGCGGTGCGGACCGCCCTGGGCGCCAAGGACGTGGCCTTGATCCACGGCCCCCCGGGCACGGGCAAAACCACGGTGTTAATCGAATTGATCCGCCAAGCGGTGGACCGGGGCCAGTGGGTTCTGGCCACGGCCCCCTCCAACATCGCGGTGGACAACATGTTGGAAAAACTCCTGGAGGCCGGATTGCGGGTGGTGCGGCTCGGCCACCCGGCCCGGACCCTGGAATCCCTGCGCCACGCCACGCTGATGGCTCAGCTCGACGAACACCCGGACCAAAAGGTGATTCGCATCATGGAGGAGGACAGGGAAAGATTGGCTTTCAAACGGTTTCGCCAGCGCGACCGCCTGTCGCCCGAAGAGGATCGCGCCATGAAACGGGAGATCAAGGCCCTCTGGAAAGAGGCGGAAGCGATGGAAAAGTCCCTTTCAAAACGCATCATTCAAAAAGCCCAGGTGGTCCTGGCGACCCACGGCGGCATCGGTCCCCTGTTGGCCTCCGAGCGGTTCGATATGGTGTGTTTGGACGAAGCCAGCCAATCCACGGAGCCCCTTTCCTGGGTGCCCTTGCTCCTCGCTAAAAAAGCGGTTCTCGCGGGGGACCCCCTGCAATTGCCGCCGACCCTGTATTCCCGGGACGCGGCGGACCGGGGGCTGAAAGTGACCCTGATGGAGCGGCTTCAAAAACAGCTCCCGGGTGAGTTTCAAACCTTGCTGCGCGTGCAGTACCGCATGAACGAAACGATCATGGGCTTCTCCTCGACGCGGTTTTACGACGGTAAGCTGATCGCCCACGACCGCGTGAAGGACCACAGCCTCTTGGATTGCCCGGACATCGCCCCCACGCCCCTCACCAGCGCCAAGCTGGTGTTCGTCGACACCGCGGGCACCGGGTTCAACGAAACCTGGAACGAGCTCCTGGACAGCCGCGAGAACACGGGGGAGGCCGATCTGATTTGGAAGTTGTGGGAGGAACTGGCCGCCGCCGGGGTGGAGCCCTGGGAGGCCGCCTTGATCACTCCCTACGGGGCGCAGGCGCGTTTGCTCCGCCGCAGCGCCCCCGCGGGTCTGGAGGTGGGCACGGTGGATGGGTTCCAGGGGCGGGAAAAAGAGGTCATTCTTTTGTCCTTGGTTCGCTCGAATGACGCCGGGGAGGTGGGGTTTTTATCGGACACACGGCGCATGAATGTGGCCATGACCCGGGCGAGACGTTTGTTGGTTGTGGTTGGCGATTCGGCCACCATCGGTCGACATTCATTTTACAGCGCTTTTTTGGACTATGTCCAAGCCAACGGGGAGCACCGCAGCGCCTGGGAATGGGCAAAAAAATAATTGGCCGTCCCGTTGCCAGAAAAGCCATTCGTCCATCAACTATTCTGTTACATAAGATTTACAAGAAATTAAGGCCGCCTTCCGCCTTCCCATGTTTAATTGTAACGCGGGCATGGCGCGGGATGCGAGGGAAGGCCGCGCGGGGAGACGCATGAACGTTTCGCAGGTCACTAACACGCCGAAAAAAATAACCGCCGGGGTTTTGGCGGGCGTCCTCATTTTTACGACGGTCGGCGAATCCCTGGCGCAATCCAATTTCTGGTCCGATCGGCAGGCCGCCCGCGGCGCCGCGGCCGCCGGCGGATTCTCCGATGAAAATCAACGGCAACTCCGGTCCATCCCCTGGCCCAAAGATTCCTTGAACCCGGTGTTGGGCGCCTACCGCTTGCCCGCGGCTCTGGGCGCCGTGGTCGAAACCCGCCCCGCGGCCCGGCCCGAGGGGCCCCTGGTCCTCCACATCCAAGACGCTCACGGGCTTTACGGAGCCCAACTCAACGCGTCAAAAATTTTGGAGGGATTACGAAAAGTCGGCTGGAACGGCCGGGACGCCCTCACGGTTTTTCAGGAAGGCGGCGCCGGCGAAGCCCCGGTGGAGTGGCTCGCCGCCTTCCCCGACCCCGAAATCAAAGAAAGGGTGGCCCGCGCCTATTTGCGCCGGGGGGATATCACCGGCGAGGAATACCGCGCCGTGGTCGCCTCGTCGGGCGCGTTTCGCCTCATCGGCGCCGAGACCAACGACCTTTACAAACGCAACCTGGCCGCCCGGCATGACACCGCGGCGGCCCGGGCCGCCGCGGACCGATCCATCGCGGGGTTCCAGGCGAGGCTCGCGACCCTTAAGCAACGTCTCTTTCCGGCGCCCCTTCTGGCCATCGACAAGGCGGTGGACGGCTACACCAACCAACGACACTCCTTTATTGAATACATGGCGGCCCTTGAAAAGGCCGCGCCCAAGGATGTTCACTGGGAAAAATACCCCAATTTGGACCGCCTGCACCGGATCACCGCGCTGGAAAGCCAGATGGACCTGCGCGCCGTCGCCGACGAACGGGATTTGGTCGTCCGCAAAATGGCCGCGCGCATCGGCCCCGACGACCTGCGGCGGCTCGCCGACCGCGCCGTGGAAGTCCGCGGCGGGGTGCTGACCCCGGCCCGTTTCTACGAAGAATTTTTGACCCTGGCCGACCAACTGCGCCGCAAAGGCTCGGACATGCCGACCCAGGCCCTGCGCAATTATGTCGGCTACCTGAAACTATCGGAAACCCTGAAGCACGATGAACTGATGGCGGAAGCCGAACAATTGCGCGCCCGCCTCTTGGACCGCTATTCCGCCAACGACCGCCTGTGGCGGATCGTTCAAACAGACCGACGGGTTTCCCTGGAGCGGCTTCTGTGGAAACAGGAAATGTCCCCGGACCAATACGCGGCGTTCCGGCAGGACGGCCCCCTGGAATGGCCCGATGTGGATCGTTATCTGGCCGCCCTGGAAACGTCGCTCCGGCTTCCACCGGGTTCCGCGGGGGACTTGGCCTGGGCCGACTCCCTGCCCGCTGTCCGCGCTTTCTATGAACTGGCCCTGGATCGGGACATCGCCCTCGTTCAAAACACGCTGACGGACTTGAAAAACCGGGGGGAATCGCGCGGGGTCCTGATTGCCGGCGGTTTTCACACCCCCGGCTTGACCCGCGTGTTGCGCCAATCGGGTGCGGGGTATGTGGTTGTCCAGCCGCGCTTTGAAGCCGATGAACCCCGCCGCGCCGAAGACTTAAAAATCTCCAGGGACCTGGCCGCCCTCGGGGCCGCGACAGCCCGCGAAATGAACAATTTGGGCCGGGGCACCAGCGAACTCCCCTTGCAACGCAACCTACCGGCGCAGATCGGCGCGGCGGCGGCGGGGGTCGCCATGACCAACGCCCTCTCTTTGGGCGAAAGGAGCCGGGCGTATTTAGAAGGGTTGCGCGACTGGCTGAAGGGTCCGGCTTCCCGCATGGGCCTGGAAATTTACTCCGCCCACCAGTTGAATATCCCGGAAGCCAAAGACCTTATTGTTTTGTACGGCCGCGCGCGGGGCGAGAACTTCGTTTTTGCCTTCCGGGAAGGCGACGCCGAGCGGGGCGACCGCGTGTCCCTTATGATCGGGGAACGCGAACTGGATGGAACCGATCAGATCAATCTCGCCAAGCGCCTGCCCGGCGTGGTGGAAAGCCGGGGTCTTTTGCAGTGGATGCGCGACACCCTGGGCCAAATCAAGGGCCGCACCGACACGGCCGGCATCCAACAGACCATCCGAAGCAACGCCCCTTCTTATCTGACGGACGTCATGGCCTTGGTTTCCACCGCCGCGACGGCGACGAACCGCCCGATTTTGGAAAACAGCCGGGAAGGTCAGGACATCCTGAACGCCGCCGTAAAAGCGGTGGGCGCGGCCACACAGCGGGCCCCCACACGGGTCTCCGGATTGGTTTCCACCTGGGTCCGACGCACCGGGACCTGGGTCTCCGCCGTTGCGCGGCGGACGGGAGGGATTGCGGTTAAGGCCCTATTGGTTCTTATTGGGACTACGGGAACCGCCGCGGCAAGCCAAGGGGTTGTTGTCACTGGATTCACCGCGGCCGCGCCGGTCGCGTTAACGCTGGCGGGTCTTGTGGCCATCGCCGCGGTGGTCTACGGCGTTCCGCGCCTGCGGGCCCTGTCGGCCCGCCCCGCTCCGGCGACCGTGCCCCCGGCACCCGCCGAACCGGCCACCGCCGAAGCCACTCCCCCCGCGCCCACGCGATCGTTCTCGTTGGGGGCGTTTTGGATCCCCATGGCCGTCACGGTGGCGACCTACGCGGGCCTGGTGGCCTTTGGATTCCCGGCCGCCACCGAGCTCCTTCAATCGTTCATCGCCTCCCCCGCCCTGCCCGGCGTGACCAAACTGATGCTCGACGTGTTGGTCTACGGCACCGAGTTTGTTAGCCAAGTGACTTTGTTGTTGACGGGCCTCGTCATCGCCGCACGGGCGGTGGGGCCGACGGCGGGCGGGGTTTTCGGCCGGGCGGTGCGCGCCCTGCGGCCCAATATGGAGGGGCTTGATTCAACCAAAGGATTGTTGGCCCAAACCGGCGAGCGGTCGGCGGTTAACCGTCAAACGGTCCGGGAGATCGTCCGAGCCCGGGGTCTTGCGGCCGGCTTTACGGCGGCCTTTTGGCGCGCGGCGGCCTTTGTTGTCGGCGATGTGTGGCGGACGTTTTATGGTTTTGCGTTCCAAAAAAGCGACAACCTCTATTTGATCTGGTCCGGGCGGGGAGAATCGGTTCGCGGACCGCCGTCCCTGTTGGAGGAATCCTTCGTCAACACCGACGCCCTTCTTCAAAAATGGGGCGCCCGCCCCGCCTTCCGACGCACCGCCACCCTTCTTTTGCTGCCTATATACGCGACCCTGGGCATTTTCGGTAAACGCCTCGCGGTCCTCGCCTACAGCACGCTCGGCCAGTACGCCTTGATGACGACATTGAGCTGGACGCTCGCCGCCGCCGTCGTTCCCGGAGGAAAAATGGTTTTGGTTGCGGGTCTCGCGGTGTTGGGCGCCGCGGCGTTCCTGCGTCCCGGCGGCACCGACCTTCCCACGCGCGCTCGGTGGACCCAACGGGCCGTCCGGTCGATGATTTTCCTTTTGCCGGCCGCCGCGATCGCTTTCTTGGTTCCCGCGGGCGGAGACGCGCTGGGCTTGACCGCCGCGGTGGTCAATTTCAACCCCCTGGATTTGTTGATGGGAACGGGCTGGTCCGCGGGTTTTGGGCACACCGGGGTGGCCGCCGCCGCCGTGGCCTTGGCGGCGCCTTTTGTGATGGCCAGTTCCTACGCGACCTCGGCGGTGATGCGATGGGTGAGCGGGGCCCAGGCGCTTAACTTAACCACGTTGGCGGAACGGGAGAACCTCACCCAAACGAAAGCGTCTCGGGGCGTTCGAGCGCTGGGGTGGGTTCGGTACATGAAGGCCTCTTTGTTTGAGCCTGTCCACGCCTTGCCATACCAAGACGCCGACGGACAGCCGGTGCGCGGGTCTCTGTGGCGGGCGGCGTTCCACACGGCCTTTGCCCCGCGCACTCTGGGTTTTGGCGGGCTCCACACCGTCGGCTTGGAGATCGAGACGGCCAAATGGGTCGCCCACCTCCTGGGTAATTCCCTCGGTGGGGTGGGACGCCTTTTTGAGCATCTGATCGTCAAGACCGAAGGGGACGGCGAGCGCGCCAGCGTGCTCGCGGCGGGCGGGCAATTGCTCGACCGGGCGGGGGCGGGGGCCAGCCTGGCCGAGGCGGCCGCCGATTTGCTGATGCCTTCGGCTCAGGCCGCGGAACCTCCCGCGACGGGCGAGACCGTCGAGACCTCCGTCTCCGAACCGGTCGCCCAAGAGGCCGTTCCCGCGGGGGCACCTGTGTTGGATGTGGCCCAGGTGGCCACCCGGGGCTCGTCGCTCAATATGCGGGAATCGCCCGGGCGGGACGCTCCCCGCGTCGGTTCCCTGCAACCCAACCAAAGTCCGGTCATGATTTACGAGTACGCCGCCGTCACCGGCGCCGCCGGAACGGAACAATGGGCCCGCGTCGGGGTCGATCAATGGGTCGACGCCCGGTACTTGAAAATCGCCCCCCGGGCCGCGGAAGGGGTTGTTGATTACGCCACGGTCCAAACCCAAACGCGGCCGCTGACCGTTCGCTCCGCCCCCGGCGTCGACAAGTCGGCTGTGGACGCCCTGCCCAAGGGCAGTCCCGTGGGGGTGCTGCAATACGCCTCTGTGATGACGGAGCGCGGGGAAGAAAAGTGGGCCAAAATCGGCGCCAACCATTGGGTGAACGCTCAATATCTTGCGGTTCACAGCCCGGGCCCCGCCGCGACGCCGGCCGCAGCGCCGGTCGCGACGCCCTCTCCGGCCCCCGCCGCGCCCGCACTGGAAAACTTGGCTCAAAAGGCGGCCGAACTCCTTCCCTCTTTGGCCGCCGTGCCGGACCCGAGCTTGACCGTGGCTCTGCCGATGGAAAGCGGTGTCGATCGACCGGTTTCAGAGCCGGCCCCCGCCGCCGAAACCCCCTCGACGGCCGCGGCCGCCCCGGGTGCCCTTACCCAATGGGCCGAACGGGCCGCGTCGGTCTTTGCCCCGATGGGCGCCGCCGTCCATCATTGGATCGCCGGATTTTCCCTGGCGGAGTGGGCCATGCCCGTGTTTACGTCTTTTGGCGTGTTCGGCGCTCTCCATTTCTGGCGCCGCAACCCCACCCCCCGGGACTTCTCGAACTGGGCCGCGGGCGTCGCCGACCGAATGCTTCACGAACTCAAGCAAGGCCCTCGGACCTACCCCAAAACCTGGGGGGCCGCTTTCATGCGTTGGCGGCGCAACCAATTGAGCCCCGTCGACCAGACCCGCGTGGACGCGGCCCCGGCCTGGCGGCGGTGGTTCCTGCGCAGCGCGCTCCTGCTCCAGCGCGGCCAAGTGCCGCGCTACAACACCTACGGGTCCCACGGCCGTTTCATTTCTTTTATCGGATTGGCCGACGTTAAGAAGAGCGTCACGCGGCTTGAAAACGGCGACCCGGAGCTCCAATCCCTGTTGGGACAATTGGCCGACGTGAATCGCCGGGTGGGGCGCCTGGTCTATGATCGGAAAACAGTGGACGACGCCGCGAAGCGGGCCGAAATTGCCGATTTAAACCGGCGTCGGGACGAGCTGGACAGGAAAATCATCGATCGGCGGTTGGCGCTCCAAAACCAGTTCATGGGTCCCCTTCGCCAGGCCTTGGCCCAACGTCGGGACGAAGCCCTGGGGGACACCGCCGATGCGATGCGCGAACAGCGCGAGGTGATGTGGCGCACCTTTGAAAACACCTACACCTTTTACGGTGAACGACTGATCCCGGAGGGGTTCCGGCTCCAATTCCGATCCCGCCTGTTCCTTTCCCTGGCGGTCGTGGGACGGCTCACGTTCACCGGGCTTTTCCTCTCCCAGGTTTTCTTCTTCCCGGCGCCGATTTTGACCGCCGCGTCCTGGGTGGTCCTGGGACCGCTCCTTTTCAATATTTCCCGGTCCTTTGTGGATCCGCTTTTGGTCATGGTCTTCATGATGTTCGGACCTCCGCCCAAGGGCCACGCCCGCCGGGATTTCCTCGAGGTCGTTCGCGAACACGCCAAAACCCACGGCCGTCCCTACGTGTTTTCCGTGGAAGTCCCGAAAATGTCGGGGAACCCCCTGGACGGGTTCCTCAAAACCGACATCGCGGAGGATTTCCTGAAACCCTCCGAAGCGGAGAAAAAAGGCATTGCCACCAAGTTCGATCTGACGCCGGGAGCCCCGCGGGCGGAACTGCGCCTGCCTCGGATCCTGTCCGACGACGAGCAAAAACAATTTGAAGAATTCGCCCGCGCGCGTTTGTGGGACGGATTCCGTCTGGACGTGGCGATCGAGTTTGAACCCGTGTTGGAAAAAGAGCAGTTGGTGGGTACCCGGGTCATATTCCGCCCATCTCCGGGGGCCGGCGGTCGGTTCCTTTCTCGGGTGGGCGACATCTTCGCCCAGGCCAAGGGACCGACCCAGCGTTTGGCTCCCGAGGGAATCCGCGTTCGCAACGACGAATGGATCGAAATTGAGTCGCTCGAAGAGTATGTCAGCCCCTTGGGCCCGGGCATGTACCCGGCCGAAACGGAGGGCGTGACCACGACGGAAGAAAAAACCTGGTCGAAGTTGGGTCGGATGATCGAGGGCGAATACGGTTTGCCGATTTCCCTCTATTTCGACCAAACCCCCAACGTCTCCGTCCGCTTCGACAACATTGATGGTCAAGTGGTGCGGCGGGTCACCTACCGGTTTTCCGTTCCCCGGCAAAACCGGCCCGAAATCGCCCAAAACCTCGACACCACCACGCGCTTCTTCGACACGATCCATCTCGAAGCCGACGTGTGGGCGGCTTATCGCCGGGTGGACATTGAAAATATCCGCCAGACCCTGCGCGACACCACGGCCCAAGAATTCGCGCTGTCCTTCGCCATGCCGTCCAACACGGGCAACCCCCAGATGATCCAGTACGAGTTGGAGAACTTGCAAAAGCTTCAATCGGAGCTCGACGCGGAATTCCCCGGCCGGGTAAGCTTCGTCTACTTTAACCAGGCGATCGAATGGGCTTCCGGTCTGGAGTCGAAATGGCGGGAGGCGTTGGCCGATGTTGACCCCGTCAAGGCCCTGGGGGACCGCTTCACCGTGTTCGGCAAAGACGGGTCCCGGGACTACTTCACGGTGCAAGGGGCCAATGTCCTCCACATCCGGACCACGGCCGATGGGCAGAGGGCCCTGGACACCCTGCCCCGGGCGGAGGCGATCGCGTTATTAAAGGCGGTTGATGCCGAGGGCGTTGACGCCGTGGTGCGTTGGGGGCGGGGGGGCTGGGGCAAGAAATTGGGGAACGTGGCGGGGTTGGAATGGATCAAAGCCGGGCATACCCGCCCGCCCGCTTACACCAACATCCGCGCCCACGAGCATTTCACGAACCCGGACGCCCCCATTTTCCCCAACGCCGCTCAACTGGCCGGGGACATTTTGGGGTATTTCCGCAACGAGGTTCTCGTGCACCGAATGGACGGGACCACCGTTCTGTTCAAAAGCGCGCTTTCCGCGGATGTTGTCCAAGTGACCGAAAACGGCCAAACGCGCTCCCTCTCCCGGGCGGATGCAAATAAGGCTCTCTCGGCGGCCATCTCCGCCTTCACCACCGACCGGCTCTCGGACGCGGAAGGTCGCTCGTTGGAGCCTGACGATTTGAGCGTCGTCATGGACGACAAAAACTCCATTCTTCCCGGGGCCGTGGAAGCGGCCATCGGCGTGGCCGAGCACCCGGCCAACCAGGGGGTGGTGGGTTTCAACCCCGCCATCGAAGTGGACGCGCCGCGAAACACCCGGGGCGGCTTGGCCGGCGTTTATTTCGCCAGTATCCTGCTCGATTATTTGGACAAATCCCGCTTGATTCATAACCAATACGACGCGCGGTTCAAGGCCGACCTCTTCGGTCGAATGTCCGCGATGTACGGAAAAGTGTTTAAGCGGGCGGCCTACGGCGACTCCTTTACCGACGAGCGTGTCACGGTGGCCCGTGCCTTGTCCCACGACTGGCAGGAAAGCCAGTTCTCCCCGACGGAAGCCGTCTACGGGGACGTCGCCCACACCTTCCAACTGATGTCCCGGACCCAGGACAGGGAAACCAAACAGGCGTTCCAAACCTACCGGATGCAAATGGGCGATCGATACGATCTCCTGCGGTTGGTGATGACTCCCGTCGCGGGCGGGAACGGGGCGATCTCGGTCGAAGTGCAACGGATCAATGAGCAGGGGGAATGGACGACCTGGCGGATTTTTGACGCCGCCGCCGACGAGGGCCCGAGGCCGGTGGTGCAACGAATCGCGGCCTATTTGACCAACGCCATCGGTGTGCGCGAGCGCGACCTGTTGACGTTGGCCGGCGTCGTCGACCGCGATTTCCGTTGGCTGCGGGGCGATCTGCAAATGCAGGCCACCGCCAAAGCCTACGCCCGGGACGCTTTGCCCCACGCCCACCGGTACCACTTGGGCGGAATCGATTTTCGGTTGAACGGCGACCCGTCTTTCTTGATCGTTCTCGCGGCTTTGGTTCCGTTGTGGCTCTTTATGGATCAAGCGATCCTGACCAACGAGACCCTGGCCTACGTGTTGTTCGGCATCACCATGCTGGGCGTCGCGTTCCGCGGGCATTTCTTGTACCCGGCCTACTACGACGCCATCAGTCGCGTCCGAATCGTCACCACCTCGCCGGCGGTGGGGAAACTATTGTTCGCGGGTCTTTTGGTGGTTTTCGGGATCAAAAATTTCTTCATGTCGCTGTTGTCCATTTCCGCGACGACCTTGATGTCCCTGCCCATCGCGATCAAACGCACCTTCTATCTTGAAAGGGTCGCCAAAGTCATCGAATTCGTCAAAAACGTTCCGTCGGTCTGGGTGACCTCGTCGGCCACCGTCGTCCGGGAAATGCTGGGCGTAAAAATCGGCGACACCTGGCGCAGCGAGATCTCCATGATGAACCTGGTGCTTTTTGGCACCCTGAGCTTCGCCGTTTTCGCGGGGTTGATCTACACCGGGAACATTTATTTCGGGGCGCTCTGGCCCCTGGGCATTTCGATCCTGGTGGCGTCCATGCTCACGGGGTGGGTGGTGGCGCATTTCGCGGGGCAGGCGTACCGGCGGGACGATAAAAAAGCCATGCGGTGGCGCTGGCTCCAGGTCTACGGCCTCTCGGCGTTGATTGCCGGCGTCATTTTCTTTTCCCCGGTCACGACGTTTTTGACGGATTCGAAAATCCAGGCCCTGCGCACCCCGCCCGCGGCGGAAGTGGTTCTAAAACAGTTGGCGGATCCCGTCACCAACCCCCGGCCCTACGCCGGCGTCGACATTTCGGGCGGGTTGGCCCTCCAGGTGCAGCGGACCGAACCCATCGCTCAAGAGGCCGCTCCCAAAATTTTGCAGGCGGCCACCAACGTGGGGGCCGGCATCAAGGCCGAGGTGTTCCCCGGGGTCGAATCGCTTCGCCTCACCGGGATCCCGAAACTCGATTTGCCCTTGCCCGGCGATGTGAAAACCAGCCCCTACTCGACCGCCCGGTTCGAGCCGCCGGAGCCCCTCGGCATGCTCAAGAAGCCGCAATTGACTGAAGAACAGACCAAGAAGCTCGCCTATCTCCTTTCGCAGTTGGACCTCATGAACACCGATCTGGTGAAATGGGAGAACGTCGGCATCTACGGCGGCGCCACGGCCCTCATCACGCTGGAGCCCCACGCCGCCGTCGCCCTGAAAGTCGTGGACGTGGGCACCTACCTCAACATGTTGTCCAAGGGGTACCCTTGGCTGCGCGAACCCATGGTGGCCAAGTATTGGGCGCAGACGGCCCTGCTCATGGACATCAACGCCGCCCTGGGCGACACGAGCACGACACCTCAATCGCGGGTTCGATCGGTGGATGAGATCGCCCAGCTGTTGCTTTGGGACAAGATCAAATCCCTCTGGGACCACGATTACACGACCCAGGTCCAAAACGGCCAAACCATGAAGCACCCCAAGAACGACACCGTCTTGATCACGGAACAGGATTACCGGGACCTGGCCGAGAAGGCCTCCGATTCCCTCGACAAATACGAGGTTTTGTCCACCGCGGTCATCAATCTCCATTACGGATTGGGCTACCCGCTGGAAAAGATCACCCCCGACTTGGTGTGGCGGTTCACGAAGCTTTCCTACGAAATTGAGCGGGCCTGGGAAGTCGTGGTGCCGAGCGTGGACGTTCGGCCCGTTCAACTGTTCCCCAAACCCGCGGCGAAATTCCTGCGGGTCATGGGCAACATCACCTTCGTCCTGCCGGTGCGCATCCCCTTCCTTTCGGACGCTCACCTCGAAATGGTTCCCATGGTGACGGCTTTCTACCAGGAGCCCGGGGGGTTGCAGGAATTCCTGACCCAAATGCTCGAGCACAACCAAAAAAACATCACCGACCCCTCGTCCGCGGAATACATGACGACTTTCCTGGAGCGCATCGGGGCGGATTACATCCAACAATTCAGCGACGCGGCGAAACACCCGGTCGACGCAACGCTTTACGGCCTCGTCAAGGACCGGATGACCGAGGATTTGAAAAAGTTCAACAAAACGCCGTCCGAAAAGGATTTGCGTCTCGCTTACCTTCAAACCGAATACAACCTGGGTCGGATCGCATTATTCAACCGCACCAAGGTCCAATCCAAAGACATGGGCGAGATCCGTGCCGCCGCTTTGTCCGTCGCCCGGGAACTCGCCACGGTCCAGACCCTGGCCCAGTCCCTGGCCCCGACGCTTTACGGCACCCACATGAAAATGGAGCCCGGGGTGCTGGAGGTGGAGGGCATCATGCTTTATCTCCTTGAGGGCCAACCCGAGCGCAAGGCGGAGTACCTTCGCGTGTTCCGCGACGTTCTCAAAACCTCGGAGTCCATCGCCGCCGACATGGCCCGGCGGGGCTGGAAAATATCGGACGCCTACACCCAGCACGTGCTGTCGCTGCTCCCGCCCGCGTTGGTGGCGGACATGACGCCCAAAGCCCAGGAGTACAACGTTCTGCGCGACCTCGCGATGCTCCACTTAAACATCCAGAAAAATGAAATCGTTAAGGCGGACCGCACCCCGTACACCTACCAGGAAACCATGCGGGCCCTCTTGGGTGTGCGGGAGCGGGTCAAGGATTTGCGGGTGCCGGAAAAACCAGGCATCCTGGCTACCCTTTTGTTGCATTCCTTGAAAATGAGAACGTTGCACCCGGAGGTGTCTGAAAAGACCTACTGGGAGGGGAACGTTCTTCCCATGCTCCGGTATTGGGCGGCCTGGAGCTCTTCCCCGAAAATCATGGCCACGATCGACGCCAGCCCGGCCTGGGATTGGTACCGCAACAAAATCAACGCCGAAATCGAAAACGAAATGGGCGCGGCCATTGAAGACGCCGAGGTCCGTCAATTCAACGCGGTGCAAAGCATGGCCCAACTGGTGGACGGGATTTACACCGCCTTCCCGAAGTTGAAAACGGAGCACGCGGGGAAACCCAAGCGCGTCGCCGAATTGATGATCACCCTCGCCGAGCGCGCGCGGGCGTACGACGCCCTGTTCGACAACCTCCACGATCTGCCCTCCGACGCGGTCGGTTTTCGGGAATACTACGTGGTTGCCGGTTACGAATTGAACGGCATGGAAAAAAAATTCGACCCCAAAGCGGGGTTCACCAAGGAAGTGGAAGGGTTTGTGCTCCAGCCCATCAACGACCTGTGGAACGCCGGCGTTTACGAATCCCTGCCCGAAAGTTTCATCGAAGCGGTCCGCGCCCGGATGCGGGACACCCAGGAACAGCTGGGAATCGGCGGTCGGGAAATCAAACCCATGGATTTGAAAATTCAGGTGCTGCAGGCGTTTTACAAAATGGCGACGTCCGCGATCTTCAGCGAAAAGGCCCCGGCTCCCCTTCCCGCCTATTCCCCGGCGTTTCTGAAAACCGTCACCGCGGTGGGCCGGGAGCTGATGGGCTACACCCAACTTATCGGCCAACAAACGCGGGGATTGCCGCGGGTCAACAACTACGTCCTTAAAGAGCCCGGCATTCTGGAGAACGAGGCGATTCAAATTTACCTCCTGAAAAAGCGAGGTGGGACGAACTTCAACCAGGGCAATTACATCGCCCACACACGTTTGATATTCCAAAAAATCGACAACATCCTGAGCGATCGACCGGGGATTTTGCGGTCGGAGTCGTTCGGCGCCTATCGGGCCGTCAAATCCGGCCTGTTGTCCCCGCAAGCCAACGAACGCATGACCGAACGGGGCCGGGACTTCCTGGCTCTGCGCTCCTTGGCCAACCTTGTGGTCAACGCTGAGCACAACGGCATGCGGCCCGGCGGGGCCCTGGCCGCGCGGGGGCTTTCGCCCGAAGGCTGGATGGCCGCCTACATCGACGCCTGGGATCATTTCGCGAACGCGCCGAAATACGGCGGTCGCCAATACCAACACGTGCCCTACCGCGAGGAGGGGTTCGTGGATATGGTCGCCCTTCTCAAACAGAAATGGGGGTTCGGGAAATTCTGGGAATCGTACTACTACGAGCGATTGAACCAGGTGGAGCGGTTTATGTCCGACCCGGCTTTTGTCAAATTCATCCGCACGTCGGGGGGGGCGGGCGAAAAAATGCTCTGGGTCATCAACGACGATATTTTCCGCAAATCCGGCATTCGCTTCGCCCCGGACCATCCGATCTTCACGTTCAACGGCGTCATCGGCCTGACCGAGATGTTCATCGACGCCGGAAAAAAGTTCCCCGGCGCGGAAATCAATTATCAGCTTTTGGCCTCGCGGTATCTGCGCTATTACGACCTGTTTTACACCGCCTCCCCGGCGACCGGGAAAACGCGGTTTCCGCATTTGCCCTACCAGGAAGAGGGGTTCATCGAATCCTTGGTGACGGGGGGGTACAACTTCGAATCGAACGGCGGCCGTTTCGAGGACGAGTTGCGCATTATGAAATTGCAAGACGTCGACGCCCTCATGGGGGCAAAATTCCTGGACCTGGACGAGAAACTCGGCGACACGTTCGTCCGGGGCTACCTCGAAGGCATCATCCGGTCGGAATCGACGGTACCGCCGGGGGTCAGCATGCCGGTGATCGATTTCTTCATCCTGCAGAAAATCGTGGGATTGGGCCAAACCTACAACATGTTGACCGGCCCGTCGGCCGGCCCCGGCCAGCCGAGTTCCGTGGACGTGGCGGCGGACGTGCCCGTCCTCAAAACCGCCGCCCGGGCTTTGGTGCACGTCCATCAAGGCGTCCGCCAAAAAACGGCCGACGGCAAAGACCTGTACCCCCGCCTGCGCCCGATCTTTGAAATCCTGGGCGAGTCGGAGAAATGGGTGGGTCGTATGAAGGCGACGGGGTTGATGGAGGAGTCCCGGTTCTCCGAAATCTTCACCAATTACATCGATGTCCTGGAGCGGCACTACGAGGAGTTGAAGGGGACGTACCTCCAGCCCGAACAGGGGCCCGCGGGCGGGCGTTACTTGGGCGAGTTGGGCACTTATCTTCGGGTGCTGAAGGAGAACCTCCGCAAGGACGCCGCGGCCATTGAGGCGCGCTTTGTGACCCGGGCCCAACAGGACCGGCGTTTCGGCATGGCCGCCGAACTGGAAGACGAAAAAGCCGGCGCCGCCGACGAGGAAAAGCGCGCGCAAATCGTTTTCGTCCGTCCGGAAATCGACGAGAGCCAATTCATCCTGGACGCGGGTTACACCATGGATGAGATCGTCCGCGACATGAACAACGAAATCGCGGCCGCGGGCGCGCCGGCGATGAAAGGCGTGACCGTGGACGGCCTCCTCACCCACTATTTCAAGACGCTCAAATATCTTAAGACCGGGCAATACAAGGACGAAATCATTCGCGTGCAGAGCTACCGCGACGCGGAGCGCCTCGGCCGGCTGAACGGCAAAATCAACAACTACGCGATGCGATTTGCGTTCATCGACTACTTGGTGTACTCCCCCCAGGCGGACGCGCGGTTGAAAGAATTTTTCGCCGGCAACGGGATCGCCTCCGTTGAAGAGTTCGTGGACCGTTTCTATGTCAATTTAAAAACCGTCCAATCCACCGAGGGTCTGCGCCAGGCGTTGGACGAGCTGCGCAACGCCAACGAATACTCGGCCGAGGGGGTGGAATTCAGCTACGCCATGATGTTGACGTTGAACCACCGCATTTCGCCGGAAACCCTTCAAAAGGTGGCGGGGCGGATCCCGGACATTTTGAGGGATTACAACGATTTTCTCCTGCGGGATTCCGCGGGCGGCCCCGGGTTGAAATTCCGGGTGGACTCGGCCGTCGTCCTTTACGAGGCCTTGGCGCGGGAGCTGGCCGCCGCGCGCCCTCTGGGCGAAACGGGCGATCGCATTGAAGTCAAACAAAAACGAACCAACTCCCCCTGGATGACGAACACCGTGGTCAAAGCCGTCTACGGGAACCTTTTCGGCGTCTATCTGGACGACGAGATTCCGGAGCACGCAAAATTTTTAAAGGAATGGGAACGCAAGGCCTTCGGGCGGGATTTGAAATCGGTGGTCCAGGAACTGGCGTCTCAGGAGAAGGTGTTGGGGCAAAAGAACCCTTATCTGGACGAGGTCGCCAAAGTGGATCGGGCCATCGGGGAGTTGACCGTTAAGATGGAAACCGCCAGGCGGGATCTGCGGGAATCGCTGGCCGAGGATTATCAAACGCAAATTCGCATCCTCCAACAGATCCGGGCGGGTTTGGAGGAGCGCCTCGGTTACCTGATCCAATTGGGGGAATCCCTGGACCGAACCTATGTTCAAGGCGTCAGCGAGAAAAACCAGGCCGCTTTTGAAATGCTCCTTTTGCTCGCCCTGGGTGGGTTTGGGGTTGGGTTGTGGGGCCTGGCCCGCCGGGGTCGCCTGCCCGCGCGAGATGGGCTGCCCGGCCTGGCGCGCCTGCGGGCGGATTTGGAGGAGCTCAACAAACGGCGCGGCGGAGTCCCCGCCCTGAGCAACACGGCGCTCGCCCTTTACCTGGGCCTGCCCGTGGCGTACGGTTTGATTTTTGGCGTGGGTTTCTCCCCGCGTCTCTACCAGGACACCCAGTCCGTGCTCACGAAAGCCCCCTATGTTTTTGAGGCGCCCGCCGCCACGCGCGACCGTGTGTTCCAGGAATCGGGTTTTGAGGTCCGCCAAAACGAAGAAACGCGCGGCGGTCGGCCGGTGGTGGAACACAAAATCATGAGCGGGGGGTATTTGATCGGTCGGATCGAGGTGTCGACCGGCTACGCGGAATTTATGCCCGGAGCGATTCCCGGAACCGCCGGGGTGGCTTACCCCTTGAGCCCCGGCCCTTCCCTCGTGGTCATGGGTTACGGGGAGACAACGGCCGCCGGTAAAAAAGCGTACCGGTACGGGGCCGAAATGACCAACGTCAAATACCGGGTCGACGAAAACGGTCGGTTGGTGTTGTCGGCGACGCTTCGCGACGCGGCGGGGGTTTTCACATCGAATAACTTCCAAATGGCCATCGGGGTGGTACCGGGCAACACGCGGGTGACCGTCGCGGGCGATTTCGGGGCGCGGCGGGATGTGACCCTCAGCGAATTCAACGTCGGGAGCCTGAATTCCCAAAGCTACATCGGGAAGCCCAACGGGCCGCCGTCCCCCTCCGACCGGTCCCTCTTTGTCGAGGCCCTGGGGGTTTCGGGAGATCGCTACTATTCGTATTTCGGAAACGACCAACCCCTGCCGGCCAACGGCTTGACCACCTGGAACGTCCGCTCTATATCCCTGGGGGGGACCGCCTACAACAACACCCCGAACGTCAAATTGCTTCCGGACACGGTCACCATCACCGATCCTTCGGGGAAGGTCACGCGCGTGGCTCCGGTCGCCACCTACACCCTGCTGCCCCAGCAGTCCACCGCGCGCGACAACATCGCGATCGCCCCCGTCGTGGGCGGGGCCGCCGATCTCACCTTCCGCACGGGGGGCACGATCCAGGTGCGCTACACGGTGGAATACACCCCCGTGGAACTGAAACAAGACGGAACGCCGGCCGCGATCAACGGCACATCGGCCCGGCCGACGACGCCGACGGCCCCGGCCGCGCCGAAGGCGACCGCCTCGGCCCCCGCGCCCGCCGCCGACGTCGATACGGGAACTCCGTGGGCGCGAAACGTTCTGCGGTTTGCCCCCGCCGCGGCGGCCCTGCTCGCCAGCCTGGTCGTGGGGGCGTTGTTCGTCCTGTGGTTCCGACGGGGCCCCAAACCTTCGCCCGAGACGGCGGAACGGACCGACCCGACCCTCGTGCCCGGGGGAGCGACGGGGGCGGAGGACGACTTCGACATCGACTTTAACCCGGACGATTGGAACGCGGGTCCGGCCCTTGATGTCGACGTGCCTATCCCCGGCCTGGAAGAGGAAGCGGGCGACGATTTTGACGTTAATTTTGACGTGGCCGGCGACGGCGGGAACTGGCAGAACGCTTCCGTCTTCGTCGATTTCGCGTTTATGACCACCCCCGGGGCCCCGGTCTTTTGGAATTACCGGACGAAGAACGCGGAATGGGTGCGGGTGGGCGACCTTCCCATCCAACGCGCCGCCACGACGCCGCTGGACATCGCGAAAGACGCGGCGGGACTCCCGAAATTTGGCCCGCGCGTTGAGGTCTTGAGCGAAGGGGCCGTGCGCGGTTTCGTGGTGCGCGCCGCGGCCAGGACGGACGACCTGTCCGCTGTGCTGCAGGCCGTGCTCGACGCTCTGGGGGACCGGGAAGTGACGGTGATCGGCAACAGCGACGAAACGGGCGTCACCATCACGGTGTTGCCCACCGTTCGGTCCCTAAACAGCGACGAGGGTCTGTTGATGGCCGGTGTCCCGGGGATCTTGACGGCTGAGGAGACGGAGCCGCGGCGGGCGTCGCTCTCCATCTCCGCCGAAGATTTTGACGTCGCGCGCCGCGCCGTCACCGAAAGGTTGAACGCCCTGAAATCCACCAGCGAACGGCTGGTGGGTTTGTTCGACGCGGACGCCGCCGCCGGCCGCATCGCCGCTCCCCGCTTGGCCGCTATGGAGACGCGGCGGGACGGCGCTTTCGCGGCGGTTTTGAACACGGCGCGCGCGGCGGCCTTGGCGGGGAATTACGTGGACGATCCCTTGAGCCCCGATCGGCTGGCCGCGGACCGGGCCCGTCTGCGTTTGGACGGTCGGTTGATCCGCACCAACGACAACCCGCCGTTGCCCGGCGCCCTGTTGGATGTTTCCGAGGAGACCAACGAACCCCAAGAATGGACCCCGCACGGGGCACGCCACTTCGTGAATTTACTCCGTCAGGCCGCCGGTCACCTTGTCTTCCGCAACGAAGGGCGCACGCCGGAATCCTCGGGCGCCTCCGTCCTGGATCGGGACCACAACCAATTGGTGCCTCTGGACGTCGTCAATTCCCTGACGGGGGGAACGCTGGCGATGGAATCCGCCCCCCGCGTCACCCTTTGGCAACAGGGGACGGCTAAAGTCGAAGAGCTTCGGGGCGGCTGGCACGGGTTCGTGGTGTCCTCCGATGACACGGGCGTGGGCCTCGAACGGGCGCTGGAATTGGTTTCGCGTTCCTTGAACCTGGGCGCCTACGGCCAGGGCCTGTCGGGCAGCGCGGCGGGGGCCGCCTTGCTTGGTTTCCGGACGGCCGGGGGGTACGCCATTTACGTTCTCCCGCGTCGCGCCGACGGCCACGCTCAAACCGGGGCTCTGGAAATGGCCGGGTTGTTTATCCTGCGGTCCCAAGACGACTTCGCGTCCTGGAACGCCGAACAGGCCATGGAACGGGTGCGGCGCGTCAATGTGACCGAACGTGAATGGAGCGTCTATCTGCGCCGCTTCCACGGCCAGGCACTGGTGGAGGGGCGGGGGTTGCCCGGCCGGGGCCGTTGGCTCGGCTTTTTCATTGGATTGACCGCCCTGGTGTTACTGCTCGCGAGCGGGAACGTCGCCGCCGCCACGGCCGCTGTGGATAGCCCTGTTTTGTCGGCCGGTTCCATGGGCGTTCTGCCCTTGGCGAGCCTGGCTTTGTTGGGGATGGTCGCGCTGCGGGCCCGCTCCTCGGCGGTGCGCGCCGCCTTGGCGATGGTGCGGACCAACGCCCTGTCCGCCGTCCGCGCGGCCGTTGGGCTTGTGGCCCGGGGGACCGAAAAACTGCTTCAAAACGTCTTGAACCGTCCCGTGGCGATCGCCCTGGCCTTCGCCGCCCTCTTCGCCCTGGCCGGGGCGCCGGCCGCCGCGGCCACCGTGGGCGCCGCCGAAACGGGCGCCGTCGCGACCTCGGCCCTTCCTCTCCTGGCCGGCATGGCGGTGGCCGCCCTCGCGGGGGTCGGGGTCTCGGCCGGTCTGTCCTTGCCGGGCCTGCCCAACATTCGGACCCTGTGGGATCTTTTGAAAAGGACCCCGCGGGAAGGTCCCGAGAGCGGGGTCGCCTGGGTGGTCGACCTGCCGCGCAATCAATTCGACCCCGAAGTGGGCGTCCGGTTGTTGAGCGAGATCCGCGGCGTCGCCCGGGAGGCGACCGACCTCAATCACAGCCTCACTCTGGCCATGCCCAACCCCCCGGCCACGGAGAAAGAGCGCGCTCGCCTGATCGCCGCCTTCCGCGAGCAAACCGCCCGCCTAGAGGGGTTAAGCGCCGCCTTTGTCGACCGTCTTCAGATCAACGTGGTGGCGCGGCAGGAAACGACGCTCCGAAACCGGTTGGCCCAATTGGCCGGTTCCCATCGGCTCGTGGTGATCGCCCCGGCCGCCGAAGGGGATTTCTGGCGGAACCTGGGATTTGCCGAGGTCCTTTACCTGGTCAACGCGCTTCTGAACGTGGCTTCCGACGTGGTGCTTTCCGGCGCCGCGGGCGAAGCCGTGGCCGCGGAAATGGCGAGAGCCGGACAGGTCGTCACGCGGGACGCCCAGGGTCGGGTCGTGCTCAAAGGCGCCGCCACGGTGCTCGAATCCATCGAAAACGAGAAACGGGCCATCGAGGCCATCAACCAAGCGGCGTAACCCCGTTTTTTTGCTACACTCCCGACGAGCGCGTCACCGCTGGAGCGCGCCACAAAACGTTGGAAGGACCCCTTGAAAAAAGCCCTTTCCGTCCTCTTGTTTTTGCCCCTGGCGCTGCACGCCCTGGCCGGGCGCACCCCCGTGCCCGAGGCCGTGCAACAGGCGCGCCTGGTCCGATTTAAACCCGCCGTCACCAAAGCGCTCAACCCCGACCTTACGGACACCGAATTCCTCACCGCCATCGCCCGGGATACCTGGGGTTATTTCCGGGACGTGGTGGATAAGGAAAACGGCATCCCCTTGGACAACGTGTTGGTCACCCCGACCCACACCAAGGTGATGAGCTACACCTCCACCACCAACGTCGGTTTGTATCTGATGAGCCTGACCGCCGCGCAGGACCTCGGATTCATCACGCCCGCCCAGGGGGAAGCCCGCGCGCGCAAGGCCATCGACACGCTGAAGAAGCTGTCCCGTTGGGAAGGGCAGTTTTTCAATTATTACGAGACGATCACCCTGAACCCCAGCAGCAAATTCGTCTCGTCGGTCGACAACGGTTGGTTGGCGGCGGGTTTGGTGGTGGCGGCCCAGGCCTACCCGCCCCTTCGCGAGGACGCCGAGGCCCTTCTGGAGGATTTGGATTTTTCGAAACTGTACGACGCCGACGCCGGGCAATTGTACGTCGGTTACGAGTCCGACAAACGCGCGCTGAGCAAGAACCATTATGGTCTTCTGTGCACCGAACCCCGGTTGTCGTCCTACATCGGCATCGCCAAGGGGGATTTGCCCAAATCCCATTGGTACCGGGTGTACCGAACGCTGCCCGCGGACTGGACTTGGCAAAACCAAATTCCCCGGGGGGTCAGCCGGGCGGTGGACGGGATCGATGTCTTTTACGGGTTTTACCGCCACGACAATCTTCGGTTCGTCCCCTCTTGGGGGGGCAGTCTTTTTGAATTTTTAATGCCCACGCTTGTGTTGAACGAGCGGGAGTATTCGCCCGAGGGTTTGGGGGCCAACAACCGGTCCGCCGTGGAGGCCCAAATCCATTACGCCCTGCAAACCAAGCGGTACCCGATCTGGGGCATTTCCCCCTGCGCCACGCCGGATTCGCCCCAGGGTTACAAGGAGTACGGCGTCCCCTTTTTGGGCGCCAAAGGCTATCCCGACGAGGGGGTCGTCACGCCGCACGTGAGCTTCTTGGCCCTGGACGTGGCGCCCGAAGAGGCGATCGCCAACATCCGCCGCCTCGCCGGCGTGAAGGATTTGTACGGCGAATACGGTTTTTACGACAGCGTGAACGTCCGCACCGGAAAAAATTCCCCCCGGTTCCTCGCCCTCGATCAGGGCATGACGTTGGTGGCCCTGGCCAACTATTTGAAAAACGGCAGCGTTCGCAACCGCTTCATGGCCCACCGGCTGATGAAAGAACAGGTGGGCCTGTTGGCGAACGAAACCTACTTCGGCTTTTGATGGCCGCCCGCGGGCCGGGGGCGTTGGGGTTGGGGACACACCCGGACCCGGACTTGACGGCGCCCTATTTCGCCGAGTCCTTGGCCGGCTTGGGGGACGCGTTGCCGGGCTGGGCGATCCGGGTGAATCCGTCGGAACCCGTGGACGCGTGGGTGTTGCTCGCCCCGTCCGAACGCCCGCTCGGGATTGCGCCGGACGCGCCGGTGGTGGTCGTCAGCGGCGCGCTGACGGGGTGGCCGTCCCTGGACGTGAACAACGCCGCCGCCGCGGCCGACATGACTCATTTTCTGTGGTCCCGCGGGCACCGGCGCATCGGTTTCGTGTCCGGCAAGCGGGAAATGCCCAACGCCCGCGACCGGGAAAAAGGATATTGGGAAGAGCTGGCGCGGCGCGGGGCCGGGAACGACGGCCGGGTGTGGGAAGGGCGCTTCGACCGGGCCAGCGGAAGGGCGGCCATGGAGGCCTGGGGCGCGGATGCCCAACGGCCCACGGCGGTGTTCGCGGCCAACGACCACATGGCCCTGGGGGTTTTGGACGTGTCCCGGGCCCGGGGTTGGCCGGTGGCCGTCGCGGGGTTCGATGACATTCCGGAAGCGGCGGCCGCGGGGCTCACCACGGTGCGCCTGCCCGTGCGGGCCCTGGCTCGCCGCGCCGGGGAATGGGTTCTTGGATGGCGGCGCGGCGGCCGCGGCGCCGTGCCGGATCGGGTTTTGCTCGCGACCGAGCGGGTGGAGCGCTCTTCGACGGATTTTCGACCGGCAAAGGACGGGACGGCATGAACCTGAATTGGCAGTTCCTCAAATGGATGAGCGTCTTCATCGTGGGCGCGATCTTCGTCGTATCGACGGAGAATCTCTCGGGCCGGGTCACCGACGCCGCGGGGCCGTCCGTTTACGCCGCCCTCAAAACCCTGCGCAGCCCCGACGCCTCCCACGGTTTCGCCGTGGACAACACGGGGCCCGGCGGTCGCACCTACACCAAACCCACCAACATCGGTCTGGACCTGCTTTCAACCCTGGCCGCCGTCGAGCGCGGCCAGGAGGACCCCTTCCACGCCCGGGAGCACGTCCGCCGGGTGGCGGCCGGCCTGGGCAAACTGCGGACCCACAAGGGGCTTTTTCCCGAATACATCAAATTGTCGACCGACGGGGCCTTCGCGGACACCGAAAACGGCCGCATGCGGGTCTCCTCCATCGATTCGGCCTGGTTGCACTTCGCCTTGAGCGTCGCGGAGTCCTATTACAGGAAAACCGACCCCCTCCTGTCGCGCCGCCTGGGCGACATGGTGCGCACCGCCGATTACACGGTCTTCGTGCGCGACGGGAACACCCGGTTCCGCCACGGAATGACGCTTTCCTCCGAAGACGATGTGGTCTTGGAAGAGTGGCCCTTCAATTACGACAACAAGAACAGCGAGGCCCGACTCCTGATCGTCTTTTTGACGGCCATCGGCAAGGTGCCGGAGACGGTGTGGCGCGAAATGACTTACAGCTACACCCGGGCCGCGGGCCTGCCGGTCGCCGAAGGGTGGGCCATGAGCGCCTTTGTGGAATTGGCCGCGAACGCCTATTTCGACGAATCCCGATTGGCGGCCCGCACCCTGGGCCGCAGCCACGCCAACTACGTCGCGGCGTCCCAGCGCATCGCCGCCGAGCGGGGCTACAAAATTTTCGGCTGGGCCCCCTGTTACAGCCCCGAGGACCAATACAAGGAGTATGGTTTGCACAACCCGGAGGTGGCCACGCCCTACGCCGCGGCGCTGCTCACCACCGTCGACGCACCCGGGGCCTCGCAAAATTTCTATAAATTGGTACAATCCTTGGCGTCCCCCGCGGGGCCCGCGCCCTTTCCGGACGCCGTGGATCCCCGCACGGGGCAGGTGTTGAATCGCCGCGCTCTTTCCCTGGACCAAAATCTTCTTTACCACGCCCTCGCCAAGGACACCCTGCGGGACCTTGTCTCCCGCACCGAATGGGCCCGCGAGGCCGCGCGCTTGATCTCCCGCGTGGACGAGTGGCACCGGCCGTTGCCGAATTAGCCCGCGCGGGCGTCGACACCTGTCGGACTTAGGGAAAACGAAAGGAACACGAATGCGAACAACGACGTTTCGCCGAAAACCGTTTCTTCTGGGCGCGGGCCTGACCTTCCTGGCGGGCTTCGCCGCCGCCACCACTCTGCACAATTTCGACAACGCCCCTCTGGTCACCACCTTCGCCGCCACGGGCGCCACCGTCACGGTGACGAACGTCGCCGGCGCCTCGGGCAACGCGATGAAATTGGCGTTCGATCTGACGGCGGGCGATTACGCCGGCGTCGGACTCAGCGTCCAGGGCTACGATTTCACGGCGTTGGGGGCCACGGCGCTGCGCTTTCAGTACCGCATGACCGGTCCCGCCCAAAACATCGAGGTGTTGCTGGTGGACGGCGACGACGCCAACGACGGCCTCAGCGATCGCCGTCAGGCGGTGTTCGCCCCCACGGTGGACGGCGCCTGGCACACGGCCACCCTTTTCCAGGCGAACTTTTCCGGCGTGCAAAACAACGGCAACGGCTCTTTCAACTGGCGGGAAATCTCCCAGATCATTTTTGTGGTGGCCCGGGGCGGGGGCGCCAACGGCACCGGCGCCCTTCACCTGGACAACGTGGAATTCGTCAGCGGCGGCACCACGGTGCAAGTACTGGACAATTTCTCTTACGACACGGCGGACGTGTACTTTATCGCGGGGTCCCAGGACCCCGGCACTCCGTTTCCGTTTTCCGTCGAGACGGACAACACGGTGCCCGGCGCCCCCGCCGGCAACCGCGTGGGCCGCCTGGATTACACCCTGTCCCCCGCCAACAACTTCAGTTTCCTCGTCCGCGCCCTCAACGCGAACTTATTGGCCGAGCCCCGGCTGCATTTCCTCTGCCAGGGCGCGGGCGCCAACGCCAACCTCGAGATCAAGCTTGTCGACATCGACAACACCTACTACATCCGTCGTTTGAGCGATTTCACCGACACGGCGGGTCGATGGCGGACCCTGTCCCTGCCGCCCACGAGTTTCGAGTTCAACGGGCTGGGGGCCGACGCGCTTTTGAACCTCAAACGGATCAAGGCGATCGAGTTCGTTCTGGCCCGGGGAGAGTCTTCCAGCGGGACGTTTTTGATCGACTCCCTGGAAACCCGGGCGTCCACGCCCATCGACAAGACGAACCTGGGAACGGTCCTGACGGCCGTGGCGACCCCCATCAACCCGTTTTCGCCCAACGGCGACGGCCGCAAGGACGATTTCTTCGTGAACTACACCCTCGGGGAAGCCGCCCGGGTGGTGTTCCGCGTGTTCGGCCTCCACGGCGCGCCCGTGCGGACCATCGAGGTGGGGACGGCCGCCGTCGGCGGCCAGTCGCTGATTTGGGACGGTTTGGGCGATGACGGGCGCACCGCGCAAAACGGCATGTACTTCTTCACGCTGGAGGCGGAGGGCGCGAGCGGCAAAGAGACCTTCCGTCACGTGGTCGGGGTGGTGCGATGAACATTCGAAGAAAAATCGCGGTGGTGTTGGCGCTGCAGGGGGTGGTTTTGACGGCCCGGGCCGCTTTTGACCCGCTGGGTTACGGCGCCGCGGCGAAGGGACTGGGCGGGGCCTACGTGGCCCTCGCCGAAGACGGCACCGCCGCCTACTGGAACCCGGCGGGCCTGGCCCAGGTGGAAGATTCCCAATTCACGGCGTCCCTGGAAGACCTCTACGGTTTGGGCCTGTTGCGCTACGCGACGGCCGGCTACACCCACCCCCGGGTCGGCAAGGGGGTCATCAGCGCCCATCTGCTCCACCTGGACACGACGGGCGAAGCCGATTTCGTGAACTACGCCGAAAGCACTTACCTCGTGGCTTACGGCCGCAAGATCTGCTGCCAATCCCTTTCGGTGGGGACGGGCCTGCGGTATTATAACGCGACGTCGGACGACAACACCGGCACCGGGTTGGGGTTTGATCTGGGCGTCCTGTTCCGCCCCTGGGACGGCCGTGTGCGCTTGGCCGCGGCTTGGCAGGATTTGAACCGGCCGCGCATCGATTGGGAAACCGGCGCCCGCGACCGCCTTCCCTACACCGTGCGGGCGGGGGGGGCCCTGCGGTTGGCCCGCGGCGCGGATTTGGCGGCCCAATACGACAAACGCTACGGCGAGGGCGCGGCCTGGAGGTTCGGCGTCGCCCAGCGCCTCTGGCGGGACACGGTGTCCGTCCGCGCCGGCCTGCACCGGACCCGGGGTCAGGGCGAATGGGGCGCGGCCCTCGGTGGCGGCCTGCGTTTCAAGAAAATCGATTTCGACTACGCCTGGGACACCCAAGACAGCCTGGGCGACGCCCAAACCTTTTCGATCACCGTGAGGTTCGGCCCATGAAGCGCTGGGGACTGATGTTGGCGTTGGTTGTCGGCTACGGGGTGGCTTTCGCGGCCCCGGTGGTCATCGACCAGTTCAACGACGGCAAAAAAGAGAACGCCCTGGGCGGCGCCACGGGCGCCTGGTTCGACCCCGAAGACAAAAGCATTTATTGCCGCGCCGAAAACGACCCGGCGGTGTTCTTCGGCCTGGCCGGCCAATCGCTGCGGCTGGAGTACGACATCCGCAGCCAGCGCGAGAACACCCAACGGCCGACGAATTATTCCGTGGCCTTTCCCGTGACGGTATCCAACCCCGCCTTCAACGGCTACTATTCAATTTTCCCGCCGCAAAACCTCGAACGGCATTCCCACCTGATCTTCTGGGCCAAGGGCGACGCCGAACGCGGCTACCCCCGCTCCTTTAAAGTGGAAATCAAGGACGGCCAGACCGCGGCCGGCTATGTGGTCGAAGGCCTGACGGACCGTTGGCGCCGCTTCGCCATCCCCCTGCGCGAGTTCCGGGGCATCCGGGACTGGACCAACATCAAGGAGTTCGTGATCGTCTTCGCCTCCGAAGCCAACCGTAAGGACGGGGCGATCCATTTGGACGACATTTACTTCGCCGAAAGCGAAGAGCAAAACCTGTCCTTGCCGGCCGAAGAAATGACGATCGCCGAACCGGACCGCCCTTTGACGGTGGACGGCGACCTGCGCGACTGGCCGAAAAAGGCCTGGCACGACATCGCCGACGCGACCCGCGTGGAGTTGGGCGCCCGGAGCGGCAAGAAAGACGCCGCCGCCCGCTTCGCCCTGGCCTGGGACGCGGACAACCTGTATTTGGCCGTTCAATTGACCGACAACGAAATCGTGAACAACGAGGAGGGCGACGCCCTCTGGAAGGGCGATTGCCTGGAGGTGTTCCTGGTTCCCGGGGGAACGGAATTCACGTGGGGGGACCCGGCCGTTTATCAACTGGGTTTCGCCCCGACGTCCGCCGCGGGCAACCCGGGCCGCTGGGCGTGGTTCCAGCGGCGCGCCCCGAAAAACGACGAGACCCGCGTGGTCTGGTCCAAGGACCGCCGCGCCGTGGAAATCGCCCTGGCCTGGTCGTTTTTGAAAATGGCCGGGGGCGTCAACCGGGATTTGGGTTTCACGTTGGCGTTCCATGACGCGGACGCCAAGGACGTGACCCCTGAATGCAAATTGAATTGGAGCTTCGGCACCACGGGCACGCGCCGTCACCGCGTTGGAAAGTTGGTGTTGCGATGAACACAGTCTCCCGTTCCTTCCTGGCGTTGGGCCTGGCCGCGGTCGCGGCCGCGGCGCGCGCCGAGGCCGTTTTGACGGTCGCCGATTTCGACGCGGCCACCCCGGACACCTTTTCGTTCAAAGACGAACGGGGCAGCGTTTTCGCCGTGTCGCCCGCCTACCGGGACGAAGCCAACAAAAAAGGCAACCACCTGGGCATCCGCTACGACATCCAACCCGGGGGCTACGGGGGTTGGGGCGTCGCCCTGCGCGGGGGCGGGGTGTCGGGCTACCGGTATCTGGCTTTTGACCTGAAAGGGGAAAAAGGCGGCGAGTTGTTCGAGATCGGTCTGCGGGACATGAAATCGCAGGAACGCCGCCGGTCCATCGCCCAGTTCACCGACACGCCGAAACGCTGGCAGCGGGTGTACATCCCGTTGACCGAATTCAACGGCGTGAATCTCGCCACCCTGGAAAATTTGAGCGTCACCTTCGCCCCCAAACAGAACGGAAAGGTTTTCCTCGACAACATCGCTTTCGAAGGCGCCGCGGAGAGCGCCGGGGCCGAGGCCGCCCTGGGCAACAAGCTGGTGGTGGACGGTTTCGACCGCACCAACCCCGACCAGGCCTACCGCACCTTCGCGGGGGATTCTTCCCAATTGACCCTGGCGTCTTCTCGGATCTTGTTTGACGGCGACTATTCCATGGAAATGCAGTACCGCCTGGTGACCGACCGGCCCTGGGGCAGTTGGGTGAGCGCCCTGCGCCAGCCGGACCAGCCCCTCAACTGGTCGGGGTTGGACGAAATCAAAATCTGGGTCAAGGGCGACGGCGGGGACAACTTTTTCCGGTTCCGTTTCACCGAGTCGGACGGGGAGATTTGGGAATTCGTCGATAAAAAGGCCCTTTCGGGCACGCGCTGGGTCCTGGTGCCCATGCCGGTGCGGGAGTTCAAAATCGTCGGTCAGCCGCCCAAGGACACGCCGCCCGACCTGTCGGGCGTCAAATCCTTCGAGCTGGGCATCGTCAGCCCCGCCTCCAGCCAGAGTGCCGGCGGAAAAACTTCGGCCGGACGGGTGTGGGTCGACCTCCTTTACGTGACCGGTTCGGCGTTGAAAGCCCCCGGCGTCGTCCCGGCGGCCGCGCCGGCGCCCGCGGGCGCCGCGGTCGCGGCGGCGGCCCCCGCCGTCCGCCCCCAGGGCCTGGCGGCGGGCAACGTCGACTTCAGCCTGTTGGCGTTCACGGAGTATTTCTTCTCGCCGGAGACCAAGTCCCAGGTGAACCATTACGCGAAGCTCATCACCACCGGGAAGCTCGGCAAGTTCAGCGCCCGGGTGGAGATCGGTTCCCAGTCCCAGGAGTTCGGCCAGGCGTCGGCTTTCGTCGGGACGTCCGAAGAAGCGACCGTCAACCGTTTCGCGGCCCTGGAGATGCCGAGCTACCAGGTGTTCGTCACCAACGTGCATCCCCAAATCACTCTTATGACCCTCGGGAATCAATTCATCGATTACGGCGTGGACGTGTTCGCGCCGGTCTTCGGGTTCAAAGGCCTCTCCGGGGAAGGAGACTGGGAGCGGTTCAACTACCACGCGTTTGTCTTGAAGCATTCCCTCAACGGGTTCACGGGCGGCGGACGGGTCGTGTACTTCCTGCCGGACTGGCAATTCAAGGGGCAGGTGGTGTATTGGGAGCACAACGCCAAAAACGCCGCGGCCAGCCAAGTCAACGGCGGACAACTGGAGCCGCCCGAGGACAGCGGCGTCCTGAGCCTGGAGCGTGTGGCCCAGGACGCCGTGTACACCGTGAACGCCACGGGCCGCCTGTGGGACCACCGCCTGCGCCTGGAGGGCCTGTACGGCTACAACGACTACCGCCAATCCGCCACGGCCGACTACACCGATCCCTTCAACCCCATCTTCACCGCCCCCTTGGACCCCGTGATCAAAACCGGCGGTCCTTTGGTGCGGCTCAAGGCCGAAACCGACGGCTGGCCCTGGCGGGGCCTGAGCCTCTCTTACAGCTGGCGCGACATCGGCACCGGCTACAAGCCCCATTACCGTCAAACCCCCGAATTTTACGACGACACGGATTCCGATCAGTTCGGCCACAACGTCATCGTTATCCAGCGCCGCGGGGGGTGGGTTGTGTCCGGGGAAATCGACCGGATGAAGCGCCATTCCAACTCCGATTATTACCGGAACAAAGCCAAATGGGGCGTGGGGTATTACGGATACCGGGGGATGGACGTCTCCGTCACCCAGGACGTCCGCCGCGAAATTTACAAGTTCACGAGCGACCGATCGATCTTCACCACCGACAAAAACGACAAGATCATCGGCACGGAAATCTACGTCCGCGCCCAAATGTCGTCGCGGGTCGCGGGTTGGGTGAAGCCCCGCCAGGAACGCATCTGGCACCCCGCCTCCAACAACAATTTCACCCTCGACAGCCTCCAGGCCCGCCTGGAATACTACATCGCCAACAACGCCAAATTGTTCGCGGACCACAAGATCACCCGCTACGACAACCCCGCCGGGGAGCCCCAGGGGTTCCCCTACGACGACAACTTCACCCGGGTCTCCTTCGAAGTCACCTTCTAAAATGCGCCGCCGCGCCCTTTCGCTCGCCGCGCTGACCCTGGCCCTTTGGGCCGGCCGCGCCGCGGCGGAGGGGCCGCTCGTCGTCTGGGCCATGGGCGAGGAGGGCAAGAAGATCGCCCAAATGGCCCGGCGCTTCGAGGCCTTAAACCCGGGTGTCCGGATCGAAACCCAGGCCGTGCCTTGGGAGGCGGCCCACGCCAAACTGTTGACCTCCGTGGTCGGGGGAATCCCCCCCGACGTCAGCCAACTGGGCACCACCTGGATGGCCGAATTCGCCGCCATGGGGGCCCTGGAACCCGTGGGCGCCCAGGCGGACGGGTCGGTCTTCGCCCGGCGCGACGCGTTCTTCCCCGGGGCGCTCCAGACCTGCGTCGTGAACGGCACCCTCTACGGCCTGCCCTGGTACGTGGACACCCGCGTGTTGTTTTACCGAAAAGATTTGCTGGCCCAGGTGGGGTTCCCCAACCCGCCCAAGGACTGGGAAGAGCTTAAGACCGCGGCGCGCCGCCTGGCCGAGCGCCGCACCGCGGACGGCAAAAAAGCCTACGGCATCGCCCTCGGCGCGCGGAGCTGGAACGAATTGCTGTTGGCCGTCTGGCAGAACGGCGGCGACCCCCTGAAGCCCGCCGCCCCCGAATTCGCCGAAGCCGTGGACCATTACGTCGGTTTCTTCCGCGAAGGCTTGAGCCCGACCAAAGAGGCGGCGGACATGAACCTGTTCCACGCCTTCAAGACCGGCTACCTTCCCATGTTCATCTCGGGTCCCTGGATGGTGGAGCTGACGCGCAAAGAACTGCCCGAGATGACGGGGCGATGGGGCGTGGCGGTGTTGCCCGGCAAAAAGAACCGGACATCGTTCGTCGGCGGCAGCAATTTGGTGATCTTCAAAGATTCCAAAAAGAAAGACCTGGCCTGGAAATTCCTGGAATTTATGAGCGAGCCGACCAACCAGGTCGAATGGATGAAGATCACGACCGACCTGCCTTCCGCGACGAAAGCCTGGAAAGACCCCTATTTCGCCGACAAGCCGCTCATCCAGGTGTTCGGCCAGCAGATGTTCGACACCGCCAGCCCCCCGACGATCCCCGAGTGGGAGCAGGTCGCCAACGCCATCGACGACGCCATGGAAAAAATCGTGTTGGACCCGAGGATGGGTCCCAAGGACGTCGAAGCCTCCCTCGCCGACCTCCAGGCCCGCATCCTCAAGCTGCAGACGGACTCCCACTGGAAGCCGGGAACCTGGCGCACTTTTTGGTGGTGGTTCGGCGCGGCCGCGCTGCTGGCGGCGGCGGGACTGTGGTTGCGCTGGTTCCTGAAGTTGCGCTTGCACCGGTTGAACGGCGGGGAGGAGCCGCCCTTCCGTTGGAGCGAATTCTTCCAGCGCGACATCGTGGGGTATCTTTTCACCGTCCCGGCCCTGATTCTTTTGGTGACTTTCCTTTTCGTGCCCATCGCCGTGTCCTTCCTCATGAGCCTGACGGACCTCAACATTTTCAGCATCAACGAGTGGCGCAAAATCCAGTTCATCGGCATCCAAAATTACGCCCGCATCGTCCAGGACCCGGTGTTTTGGCGGGCCCTGTGGAACACGTTGTACTTCACCGGCGTGGGCGTGCCGCTCACCATCGGCGTGTCGCTCCTGGCGGCGGTGGCCCTGAACCAAAAATTCATCCGGGGGAAACGGTTTTACCGCATCGCGCTCTTCTCGCCCCAGGTCACGACCATCGTGGCGGTCGCCGTGGTCTGGCGCTGGATGTACAATTTTGAATACGGGTTTTTGAACTGGGTGCTGTCGTCCCTGGGCCTCGCTAAGCTCTCCTGGATCGCCGACCCGCACACCTCTCTGCCGTCCTTGATCCTCATGGCCGTCTGGAAAAATTTCGGCTACAACATGGTGATCTTTTTGGCGGGCTTGCAGACCATTCCCGAAAGCCAGTACGAGGCCGCCCGCATCGACGGGGCGAGCGGGTGGCAGAGCTTCCGTTACATCACCATCCCGGGCCTCGCGCCGACCCTGCTTTTCGTCCTCATCATGACCACCATCGGCTATCTGCAGTTCTTCGCCGAACCCTACGTGATGACCAAGGGCGGGCCCCTGGATTCCACCATGTCGATCGTGCTTTACATGTACAACCACGGGTTCCGGTTCTTCAACCTGGGGTACGCCTCGGCCATCAGCTACACGCTGTTCGGACTGATCTTCGTCTTCACCTTTGTGCAGATGCGGTTGAAGAAGACCGGTTTTGAGGTGCTGGGATGAATTCGCGCCTCAAGCGGTGGGTGGCCGACGGGCTGTCGATTTCCGGCGTCCATGTGCTGTTGTTGGCCACGGCGGCGGCCACCCTGTTACCGTTCTTTTGGATGATCTCGACCTCTTTCAAGTCCGGCGAAGGGATTTTTTCCTACCCACCGTCCTGGATCCCGGACGCGCCGACCCTGCGCTGGTACGCCCAATTGATCCGCGAAGTGAATTTCCTCACCCATTTTCGCAACAGCCTGTTGGTGTCCGTGACCATGACGGTGTTGTCCCTCTTCATCAACTCCATGGCGGGCTACGCCTTCGCGAAGCACCGTTTCCGCCACCGGGACAAGATCTTCAATTTTCTCCTGGCGACCATGATGGTGCCCGGGCAACTCACCATGATCCCCGTGTTCCTGCTGTTGAAAAAGCTGGGTTTGTTGAACAGTTACGCGGGATTGATCATCCCGGTCAGCGCCAACGTTTTCGGCATTTTCCTCATCCGCCAGTTCATGATGTCCATTCCCAACGATCTCATCGAATCCGCGCGCATCGACGGGTGTTCGGAGTTCCGGATTTATTGGAGCGTGGTCCTGCCCCTCTGCCGGCCGGTTTTGGCGACGCTGGGCATCTTCACCTTCATGGGGTCCTGGAACGACTTTTTGTGGCCGTTGATCGTGATGGTCCGGGAGGACCGCTACACGCTTCCCGTCGCCCTGGCCAACCTGAACGGCCAGCACCCGACGGATTTCGGCCTTCTGATGGCGGCGGCGGTGATCGTCGTGCTGCCGGTGATCGCGGTGTTCTTGGCCGCGCAAAAATATGTTATTCAAGGGATCGCGACCACGGGCCTCAAAGAGTGAGCGCCGGCGCGCCCCGATTTTGCGGTTAACTTCCTAATTAAGGAGTCATTCCATGAAACGTCTTCACCAAGGAATGGCCTGCCTTTGGGCCCTGAGCCTGGCCCTTTCCGGCATGCCCCTCCAAGCCAAAACGAACAGCAAAGCCAAAAGCGTATCCAAACCGGCCGCGGCGGCGGCGATGGTCCCGGCCTCGGGCGGGGGGCTGTTGTTGGACAATTTCGCGAAAATGGACTGGACCTCGGCCCGGGACAACTCCTCCGAAATTCGGCTGAGCCAGGTGGCGGGCAAGGGCGGTTCGGCCTTGCGCGTCGCCTACGACCTGAAAAACGGAAGCTGGGTGTCGTTCACCAAGGGTTTCGTCATCGACGATTTCCGCAACAAGGCCCTGTCGATTTGGGTGAAGGGCAAAGGCGCCAACAACAACCTCGAGATTAAGCTGGTGGACGAGGACGACACGAATTACGGCGTGAAACGGCCCATCCTCAGCGAGTCCGGCGACTGGGTCCATTTGACCCTCTCGGAAGCCGATTTCAGCTACTGGTGGGGCGGCGACCCGGCCCTGGGCCGCGTGAAGGACATTTATTTCGCCATTTCCAAAGGCGACGGCGGGGCGGGGGAATTGCTGGTCTCGGACCTGCGGCTGACCGCGGCCCCCAAAGAGGGGAACATCCGCAAGGACGGCATGATCTTTGACGGTGGAACCAAAGAAGGCTGGATGGTGGCGAAAGGCGAAGCCTCGTCCATCAATTTGGAATCCACCACGGGCCCCAAAGGCACCAAGGCCTTGGCCTTTAAGTACTCCATCCCGGCCGGTCAATGGGTGTCGGCGCGTCGGTCGTTGAACGCCGACTTGAGCGGCAACCCGTCCATCTTCATCCGCGTGAAGGGCGAGGGGGAACCGAACAACGTCGAAATCAAACTGATCGATCGCGACGATTCCACTTTCGGTAAGGACTTCCCCGGCCTGGGCGCTTCCGGCCAATGGCAGGACATCACCATCCCCTTGTCGGACTTTTCCTACAGGTGGGGCGGCGACAACCGTTTGGACTCCTCCCTCATCCGTTACCTGGACATTGCCGTGAGCGGGTCCGGCGGGGGCGGCAAGATCATCGTGGGCGAGATCAAGATCGTCCGCTAAATTCCCCGAACGTTTGCTTCCGCGGGCCCGCGCCGGAGACGGCGCGGGCCCGCGGTTTTTTCCGTCGAGGAAAAGCCGCGGACCGCCCCCCTTGCGTCGGGGCTTTTTTTAAGCCCTCGCGGGCAATAAAATGTTACATCGACGTTACAACTATTTCGACCTTTCTTCGGCCCCCCGGTTTACAATATGTCCACAAAGCCCCCGCTGACGTGGGCGAAGACCACCCCGCCGGGAGCCCGCAGTTCGCAATCCATTCACAGGAGGAATCCCCGATGAAGAAGTTATTCGCATTCGGCACGGCGGCTCTGGTGGCCGGTTTCGTCACCACGGCCCGCGCCGAGACCATCGTTGCCGTCAACACCGTCGATGCCGTCGCCACAGTCAGCGTGGTCGATGATCTCTACACAGACGTCATGATCATGTCCAACAACAACTTGACAGCCGTCCGCACCTTGAACTTCGGCACCATCAACGGGACGCCGGCTCTCTGGTCCAACAAGCCTCTCCAGGCCGTAAAAATTAAGGTGGACGATAACGCCCCGTCTTGGCGTTTGCGCACCTACACCGACAACTTCCCCGCGACGACCCCGACCACCACCACCTGGGGCTGGAACTTCGGCGGTATGAAGGCCGGTGACGGCAACAAAGCGGCCATGGGCTGGATGATCCTCCCCGACACCGGCACCCACGCCGGGGGCGGACCCGGCACGGGCGACCCGCAATTCGGCTCGATCAAAAGCACCACCACCGGGTTGATCACCGGAGGCAACGGCTGGACCTACCTGAAGGACTTCAAAGACTACAACGATCCCTCCAACGATGTCATCGTCGATGGAAAGAACACCAAAGACGAAAGCTTCACCGGTTCGGACGCGGGGGGCTATTGCAACATCGCCTTCGGTAACCCGTCCTCCACCACCATCGTACGCCCGAACGTCAACCCGGGCAACGAGGCGCTTCTGGGCGGCCGTCTCGCGGACTTCTATTATTACGCGGAAGCCAACTTCAACGGATCGGCCGGGGGGGATTACGCCACCACGGTCAAGTTCGACCTGATTAACGAGTGACTTAACGCTCCGACGCCGGGGGGGGGACCCCCCCCGGCGATCGGGGGGTTTCCCCGTGCGAAGATACATTTTCTTATTGTTGATACTGATCGAGGCCGGACGTTGCCTCGCCGGTTCTTTTATTCAAACCAGCCCCACCACGGTGGAAATGTCCCTGGGGCCGGGGCGGGTTAAAAAGGGCCGCATCACCGTTTTCAATCCCCGGGCCAGCGAAACCCTGGTGGATGTTTCCGTTGTGGATGGTTGGCGGCAACAAACGGGCCAAAGCACACTGGCCCCCGATCTTTGGTTCAACATAAAAACAAAAAAAAATTTCGTCTTGCCTCCCAACGGACATCGTGTTTTAAAGTACCGCGTCAAGGCTCCCGCCGATTTCAAAGGGGAGACCATGGCTTTCGTCTTTTTTCGTCTCCCCCCCGACCAAAAAGGGGGGGGCGTGGGCATCCAATTGGGATACGCCGTCCCCTTTTACATGGCCGTGCGCGGCACCGAGGAATTGACGTTGACTCTGGACAAGCTGGCCGCGTACCCCCTGGGCGACGGCGGTTGGCGCTACGGCGCCACCCTGTCTTCCCAAGGGAACGTCCATGTGCGTCCCCACATCGAGGTCACGTTGTTTAACGAAGACGGTTTGGAACTCGACCGAACGGCTCTGGAACACGGGCCGCCGATCTACCCCGGCCGCACGCGGGAACTTTACGGGAAATGCGCTTTGGGCGACCGCGCTCCCGGACGATACAAAGCCCGGGTCGATGTGACGTTCACCCCTTTGGCGGGGGCAAAACAATCCCTTCGGGGCGATTTTGATCTCGTGATCGGGCCGAACGGCCCTGTGTTTACGCCGAGTGCCGGGGCCGCGAACCCGTAACTTTGTCGCGGCGGCCTTGGGAGCGATTTCCGTCGCCGCCCGGGCCGTGGACGTGGAACCCGAGGCGTTTTTGTTTCGGCTTGCCCCGGGGAAAAAAGCGGTGGACCGGCTCTTCATTCGGAACGACACCGCCGAGCCGACCGTCGCCCGGATCGAGGTGGAAGGCGACGACGCGGGTTGGTTGAAGGCGTCGCGCCGACCGGTTCGGCTGGGGTCCGGGCAGAGGAAAACCGTTTTTTTGAAGGCCCGCGCCGGCAAAAAGGGGCAAGGTGAACGGACGGCCGTTGTCGTCGTCACGGTTCCCGGCCCGGAGGGCAGCGAAATTCGGGTCCTTCGGCGCGCGTCTCTGGTGGTGGCGGGCTTTGAAAGGCCCCGGGTGGAAGTGAGGTCGGTGGTGGCGCGTCGGACGGACCGGGACGCCCGGGTGCGCGCGGAGGTTCACAACGCCGGGAACGTGACCCTGCGCGTCAAGGTCGTGACGGAGTTGTATTTCACCAACGGCCGGCGCCGGAGCACGCCGCCGACGGAACTCGTGCCGCTGGCCCCGGGCGCGACGGCCGCCGTTGAAATGGCGACGCCGTTGACGGAGGGGCCGTGGAACGGCTTCGGCCGGGTGCGGGTGTTTTTTTTGGACGGGCAAGGGCGGACCCTCGCCCATGACCAGGAAATCGGACCGGAGGTGTTGGAACAGTGATTCGGGTCGGATCGGGACCTCATTCATGGAAGCGGTCGGCGGTTCTGGGGATCGCCGCGGGGGGACTCTTTTTGACGGCGGCCCCCGCGCGGGCGGTCACTCTCGATATTCGCCGCGTCGACACCGACGCGTCGACGACCGGATTGAATTTCGGTGTTCTCCCCTCCAGCGTGACCCACCACACGGCCCCGGTCTATTTGGACATCGGCCATTCGCCGTCCTCCTTTCGGCGTGTGTACCTCTACACGGACAACACGGGCCGTTACGGAAAAACCCAACGCGGATTGGTCGGCGCGGGGACGGGCCCCCCCCTGCCATTGTTTTTCCGGAATTTCCCTGAAAAGCCCATCGACGGCTCCTTCCGCGAAAGCGAGGCGGCGTCGTGGTCCCCGGTGATTGAAAAGGGAGAGGCGGATTTCGACGTCCAGAAAGGGACGAAGGCCCTGATCGTCCCCACGGCCGGACGATCCCGGGTGTACCTGGGCCTTGACCTCTCCCGCAGGGAATTCGGGGGGAGCTACGGCACGCGGCTGTTTTTGGAGGAATCCAGTTTGGTATCGGACATCCAGGGGCCCGCCCTCGCGCACACGCCTTTTCAGGACGTGATTTTAATCGACATCCCCATGGGGGTCGGCGGAACGGTGGTGGAGGAATCCGCCGGGACCCTGGCCACGTTTTTTTATCGCATGGAGGGGGCTCCGGTTTTCCAAAATGTTCCGGTTGTTTTGCGGCCCGTGCCGGGGGATCCATTCCATTACACCATGGACGCGGCCTTGCCCGCCGGGCTGCCGGCCCCCGGCGTGTTGGAATACTATTTTGTGGCCGTGGATCAATACGAGAACGACACGCGGTTGCCCGCCGACCACCGGGAATATTTCCGGGCGAACCTGGTGCCGCAAAACCAGACCGTGGTCCGCCCCATCACGAACGCCGGGGGCCGCGTGGAGTTGGCCGTCGGCGACCCCCGGCTGCCCGGGGTGACGTTGGATTTGCCCGGGGGGATCGGGGTGCGATCGGTGACGGTGTCCCTGGAGCCGACGGCGACTCAGCCGACGTTGCGGGGGATTTCACCCGTGCGGGCCTTTGAGCTGGGCCCCGACAACATCAACTTCAACCGCCCGGGATCGATTTCCCTGCCCTACCCGGACGCCGACCAGGACGGCGTGGTGGACGGCACCACCGTGAACGAGAACGATTTGCGGATCTTCTGGCACGACGGCGTCGATTGGCGGTCCGTGGGCGGCCGGGTGGACACCGCCGCCAACCGCGTGACGGCGCGCATCAGCCATTTCAGCCTCTACGCCCTCTTCCCGTTCAACTTGGGCGTCACCGCCGAATCCGTGCGGCCCAAGGAGCGCATCCTCACCCCCAACGGCGACGGTGTGTGGGACGACGCCGTCTTTGACGGCATCAGCGACGCCGACGGTGACTACACGATTGAAATCTTCAACGTGCGGGGTGAGCGCGTGCGGCGGATCGTGAATATGAACAAATGGAACGGCCGGGACGATGACGGGCAGATCGTGGAAAACGGCACATACGTCTACCGCTTAACCGGCCAAGGCATGACGGTGACCGGCATGATCGCGGTGGCGCGGTGAGGGCGGCCATGACACGAACGATGAAATGGGCGTGGTTCCTGGGGTTGATCGCGGCGGCGCCCCTGCGCGCGGCTTTTGAGGACCCGTTGTGGTCGGCCCGGTCGGCCGCCCTGGGCGGGGCCTTCACGACCATCGACGACGACCCCACGGGGGCCTTCTACAACCCGGCGGCCCTCGCCTCGGCGCGCCCGCGCGGTATCAATTTCGGATACGCGAAGCTGTTCGCCGGGGTCGACAACGTGGATTTGTCCCTCAACCAGTTGGCCTATGTCCAGCCTCTCCCGGAGGGCACCACCCTCTCGTTGGGCTGGGGCAGCGTGGTGGCCGGCGGCTTGATGCGTGAGGACACGGTGGCCCTCGGGGCCGCCCAACGTTTCGAGAACGTCCCGCTCATCGAGGTGATGTCGGCCGGTGTGTCGCTGCGCTATCTCTCCCAAAAATACACCCTCGACGCGGCCCGGAGCGCCGGGGACCCGGTGTTTCGCGACGGCGCCCAGAGGGGCGTTATGGCCCTGGACGTCCACGCTCACGTTCCCGAAGTGGACGCGCGCCTGCCGGGCTTGTCCGTGGGGGTGTCCCTGCGGGCGCTCAACAAGCCGGACGTCGGCGTCGGCAACAAGGTGCGCTTGCCCACCGAGGCGGCCTTCGGTCTGCGGTACCGGTGGGGCCGATGGAGCCTGCCCCTGGACATCGTCGCCCGCGACGGGGAATTGACCCCCCACGTCGGCATCGAGGGGCGGTTGGCCCAGGAGCGGGTGGCCCTGCGGGCGGGCACCGACACCCACCAAGCGGGCGCCGGGTTGGGCTACACCCACACTCTGCGGAAAAATCTGCAATTGCAGGTTGATTACACGTTCCTGTGGCCCTTGGAATTGGAGAATTCCTCCGGGTCCCACCGCGCCACTATTGGAGTCAAATTTTGAACCGCCGCCCCGTCGCCCTGTTAACTTTGCTCGCTTTCGCGGCGGGTCTGCGCGCCGATTTGGTCGCCACCAACACCGTCAATGCGGCGGCGGTGAAGACGAGTTTGACCGTCGATAATTTTGATGACGCGGACAACGTCAACGACGCGGGCGGGGCCAAGGGGGCCATGGAGCCGGAACACGATCCACCCTACAACTCAATGGGTGTCACCTACGACACGGGCGTTCGTCTGGGCGCGTCGGGGTCTTCATTGAAGGTGCAGTACAATCTGACCGCGGCGCCTTGGAACGGTTTTTGGAACCAATTGGCCCCGGGCGCGGCCCCCCGGGACCTCGCGTTGTACAAAACCCTCGTGTTCTGGGTGCGCGGCGCGACCGGCGGCGTGGAACACGCGAAAATCGAATTGGCCAACGCCTCCAGCAAAGGGATCGTGTATTTGAACGACGCGGCCGGGCCCGTGACCAACGCCTGGCGGGAAATCCGGATCCCATTGACGTCCTTCACGGCGGCGGGGCTCAACTCCCTCGCCAACGTCAAAGAGGTGAATTTTGTTTTCGAAAGCGGCTACGCCGCCGATCACGGACTCTCCTTGACGGGCACGGTTTACATCGACGGCCTCGAATTTTCCACGCTCGACTGACCCCCGCCTGAAAATCGCGACTTTCAACGCCAACTCCATACGATCCCGCCTGCCCGTGGTGTTGAAATGGTTGGCGGCCGAAAAACCCGACGTTCTGGCCGTTCAGGAAACCAAAGTCATGGACGACGTCTTCCCCCGGGCGGATTTCGAAAACGCCGGTTGGTTGCCGGTGTTCCGGGGCCAAAAAGCCTACAACGGCGTGGCGTTCCTTTCCCAAAATCCTTTGACGGAGGTGGACCCCAGTTGGGATCCCTCGGGGTCGGGGGAGGCCCGGGCGTTGACGGCGCGCCTCGGGGATTGGTTGCTCATCAACACCTACGTGCCCCAGGGATATGAGCCCGATTCGCCCAAGTTCCAGAACAAGCTCAAGTTTTTCGAGGGGCTCAAAAAGCTTTTCGCGCGCCACGTGGCGGCGGATCGGCCGGCCCTGTGGATGGGCGACATGAACGTGGCGCCCACCGACATCGATCTGCACGATCCCGTGCGGAACAAAGAGCATGTGTGTTTCCACCCCTTGGCCAAGGCCGCCTACGCCCGGGCGAAGGGCGACCTGTGGGTGGACCTCTTCCGGGAAAAAGAGCCGGGTCCCGGCCATTACACCTATTGGGATTACATGTTTCCCACCGCCTTCGCGAACAACCGGGGTTGGCGCATCGACCACATCCTCGGCACCCCCGCCGCCGTCGACCGCCTGAAAAAAGTATGGATCGACAAAGCCCCCCGCGGCTGGGAAAAACCCTCCGACCACACCTTCGTCGTCGCCGAATTTAAATCCACGTGAAAACCCGTTTCAGGGTTCTTGGCTCCGGCGTCCTTTTTTGGGGGGCGTGGGGGGCTTCCCTTTGGCTGTTGAGGGGCGGTCCGATGGGTTTTGTATTTCCAATGGCCGCGGCGGTCTACCGATTGCGCGAGCCATTGCGGCGGGGATTGAACCGATGGTCCACGGGCCTGGCCTTTTGGCTGGCCGGGGGAATCGGGGGGCTTTTAACGGAAGCGTTCGCGATAGGCGGCAACGTGGCTAAACCGCCGGCCGAGAGGATTTTGATGCACCCCCACCCGGCGGTCGACCTGGTGTTTGGGATCTTTTATTACGGCTTGTTTATGGGCCTCTGGTTGATTCTCCGCCGGAGGTGGGGGTTCTCGGTGAAAAACGTTTTTTTGGTTTCGGGGTTGTTCGGGATCGCCACGGAGCAGGGGGGCGCCATCGTCAAGGGGATGGCGACCGACCCCGTCCTGGGAAGTCTCACGGCGTTTTTGGTGTCAAGTGTTTACGGAATTTTTCCCGCCCAGGCGATGGGCCTGACCCAAAATCGATGGCCCCCGGCGCCGCGCCCGGGGTTTCAAGCGCACGCGGTGGCGGCCTTTGGATTTTTTGTTTTTTGGGCTTTTTATGGTCTCGTCGTTCATCGTGGGCTTTTGTTGGTCTTCCCGAAACCTTAATATCTTCAACGCCATGGCCATCCGTTGTGATATCCATTTGAACGGCGGGCACCGCAAGTTGATCCTGGCCGCCAAGCCGGAGGAGCCGCCCGCCCATCTCGCCTTGAAACTGGCCGCCTTCGTCCTCTGCTGGGGGGAAAACCCCATCGTGGACCCCTCCGCCAAGCACCCGGCTCTGCTCAACCAGGAGTTTCGGCCCGACTTGATGGCCCTGGACGACGGGGGCGGCGTGGCGCTCTGGGTCGAGTGCGGTCCCACCTCCCTGAATAAATTGGAAAAACTGCCCCGCCGGTTCCCGCACGCGCGGTTCCTGGTCCTCAAAGAAAGCCGCCGGGAAGGCGACCGGTTGCGCCGCGATTTAACGGAGCGGCGGAGCCGGGGATCGGTCACCGTCTGGTCCTGGCGGGAGGAGGATTTCGCCCTGTGGGCCGGGGCGCTGGAGGAAAAAACGGAGATCTACGGCGAGGCCGACGGGCGGTCCCTCAATCTGGTCATCAACCAAACCCCCCTGGCGGCGGATCTCACCGAACATTGACGCAAGCGAGGGCCGGGCCTATAATGCTTCTATGTTCGAGAGCACGTACCTTTACGCGGTTTTAAAGCAACGTTTCGGCGAACAGCGCCTCCGCCGCCAACCCGAAATGGATTCCATCATGATGGACCGCGAACAGGACCTCCAGTACTCCCGCGACGGGCAGGACGGCGCACTCGCGGTCCTTTACGAGTTTATCCTCCATGTCCTTCTTCGCCGGGCGCCGGCGACGGGCGAGGCCCTGGACGTGGCCACGGGGTCCGGCCAACTGTTGTCCAAACTGGCCGCCTCCCTGCCCGGCCTGCGTTTTTTGGCCACGGACCTATCGCCCCACATGTTGTCCCTCGCCGAAGCCAACGCCCGCCGCGCCGGGGCGGCCAACGTGGAAACCAAAGCCCACAGCATGTTCGACCTGGACTCCCTGGGCCGGGGCCCCTTTGACCTCATCACCTGGTGTTTCGCGGCGCACCATTCGCCCACCGGTGACGACGCGGTGCGGGCCTTGAACGGCATGGCCCGGCTCCTCAAGCCCGGCGGGACCCTGTTCGTTTTTGACATTCAACGCCCCAAAACCGGCGACTTGGCGGTCGCTTTCGCGGATCGCTACAACCGAACCCAGGGCGTTTGGTATTACCAGGACAGCCTCGATTCCTACAAGGCGGCGTTTACCTTCGGGGAATTCCGCCGCGTTCTGGAGAGGTCGGCCCTGAAAAACTGGCTTCACGTGGACCCCCGACTGGGAAACTTTTTTCAAATGGCGCTCATCACGTCCACGCGACGGAACGACGCGCCGGCGCGGCCGGCCTTGCCCCGTCTGTGGCAGCGCCGCGACCACGCCCTCATGCGCCTGGGGTTCGCGGGGCGATGGTGACCCCCTCCTCTTTGGAGGATTGGCGCCCCCTCCTCGCGACCGGGGTGCGCGCCGTTTCCCCCTACAACAGCCAGCCCTGGCGGTTCCGTGTCGTCGAAGACCGCCTCGACGTCTTCGTTCTGCGCACCAAAAACTTTTTTTTGAAACTGCAGGGCATCTCGCCCATGACCCTGGGTTTCCTGTTGGAAAACATGGACGCGGCGGCCCGGGCCCGGGGTCAACGGCTCGAATCGGAATTTTTAGGGACGACCTTTGGCCTGGACCATCCGGTCGCCCGGGTTCGGCTCTTTCCCGGCGCGCCTCCGGACCCGTCGGCCATGGACGGGGTGTTGGATCGTCGAACGAACCGGGAGGTTTTCCGCGCGGAGCCGCTGGCCCCGGCGACGCGGGAGGCCTTGACGCACTCCTTGGCCTCGGTGTCCGATGGGGTCGCGGCGGCGCGCCTCCTGGAGGGGGAAACGGCGGCCACGCTGGTGGACATTTTGGCGGATCTGGAGGCCCTGCGGTTCGGGAACCCGAAACTATTGACCGAGGCCCTGGAATTCATCCGCGTGGGACAAGAGGAGAACGCGCTTCACCGCGACGGGCTGGACGCCGACACCCTGGCCTTGCCGCCCCGCCTCCGGCGGCTCCTGCCCCTCCTGCAGCGGCACCCCCGGTGGGTGGGGGCCGTGGCGCCCTTCACGGGGCACTTCCACCGGTTGCGACAACGGGCGTTCCTTCAGGGACAATCCGGCTTCATCGCGTTCACCACCGGCGCGGGCGACCCGGCCGCTTTTGTGGAAATGGGGCGGCGGATCCAGCGGACCCTCAACGCGTTGTCGCGCGCGGGCCTGGACGCCCAGTGCCTTTTGAGCGGTCTTTACCTTTTGCACCTCGCCTTTGAGAATCCCGAAATCTTTTCCGCCGAGGAGGCGCGAACCCTGCTCACCTGCCGACGGGATCTCGAACTGCTTTTGGGCGTCCCCGACCACCGGATCGCTTTCCTAATCCGCATCGGGCGCGCCGACGGGCCCGCGCCGGCGTCCCTGCGCAAGGATTTGTCCGCCTTCCTTTTGGAGTAATCCGTCCTTGTGAAACGGCCCGCCCGCACCAACAACGAATGGGCGCACGCCGCCCCCTCGGCCATCCACGGCCGGGGCCTGTGGGCCCGGCGGGACATTCCCGCGGGCACGGACGTCGTCGAATACGACGGGCCCCGGGTGGAGGCCGGGACCGGCCGGCGTATGGCGAGGGAAGGCAACGCCTACGTCTTCCGTCTCAACCGCCGGGAATGCGTGGACGGTTCCGTGCCTTGGAACCTGGCCCGGTTCGCGAACCATGCCTGCGATCCCAATTGCGCGAGTGAAATCCGCGCCGGCCGCATTTGGCTCAAAACCCTCCGGCCCCTGGCCAAGAACGAAGAAATCACCTACGACTACGGTTATTCCTTTAGGGACGATCCGGTGCCCTGCCGGTGCGGCTCGCCCCGCTGCGTGGGACGCATCGTGGCCGCACGGCACCGGTCGCTTTAAATCGGGGGGGAGCCCGCCGGGGGGAGGGAGGTCAGGGGGGTTTGGTAGCGGCGGCGGGCGGTGACGAGCAGAAGGGCGTTCATGACGAACATGTCGCCGGCCGCGCCCACGGCCATGATGAGCAGATTCAAACGGCCGAACTCGAAAACGGGCACGAAGTGGCCCAGCATCAACACCCCGAACCCCGCCGACAGGATCAGAAGAGAGGCCGTCGAGCCTTCCCCTTTCAACAACAAGACTTCCTGCACCGCCTCGCGGATGGGCCGGTGTTGGAGCCGGCGCTCCCGCAGGGCCACAAAATAGTGCACGGTGTCGTCGACCACCACCCCGAAAGCGCAGGAGGCGATGAGCAGGGTGCCTGTGTCGAGGGGAATGCCCGCGGCGGCCATCACCCCGAAGTTGACGACGATGGGAAACAGGTTCGGCACGAGGAACAGCACCGACAACGCCATGGACCGCAACACCACCGCCATCACGATCCAAATGAAGAGCACCGCCAAACCGAGGCTTTGCAGTTGGTCGCGCATGTACACGTCAACGGAATCCACGGCGCGTTGAATTTCCCCGGTCGTGCGGAGGGTCAGGTCCGCGGGGGCTTCCCGGCGGGCGAATTCGTGCGCCGCCGCGATCAGGCGGGTGTTGGCGCTCGTGCGGTGGTCGCGGACGCGCACCGCGACCCGGGCTTCGGCGAAATCCGGCGTGACGAGGTCGTCCAGGTCGTCCCCGTCGTAGAGCAGCAGGTATTGCTCCGCTTGGCGGCGGCGGTCGGGCAACCGATCTTGGGCGGGATCCCCGTTGTGAAACTCCCGGTTCATTTCTTTGAAGAGGTCGGCGACCGAAAGCGTTTTATCGACTCCGGGTTGGTTCGCCACAAAGCCTTGAAACCGGTCAAGGAATGCCAGGGCGGCCGGTTCTTTGAACGCGCCCGGGGATCCCTTCACCGAGATTTCCAGCAAACCCACCCCGCCCAGTTTGTCCTCCACCCGACGCACGGCCCGGGTCAGCGGGTCTTTTTCCGGGAAATAGGCCAGCAGGTCCGATTCCACGGTGAGACCCCGGGCGGACCAGGCCGACAGGCCGAAGGCCACCGCCCCGAGGAACAGGATCCGGCCCGGGAACCGTTGCACCGCGCGGTTGACCCACACCAAAAATCCCGCCACGAGGCGGTTGTCGCTCTCGGTGCCGACAGCGCGGAACACGCGTTCCGGCCGGAAAAAGAGCACCGCCGGGGCGAGGAACCCGAAGGTGAACAGGAACTCAAGGCCCATGCCCGCCGCGCCCATCCACCCGAACTCGCGGATGGCCGGGGTGCGGCTGAAGGTGAGCGAGAAAAAGCCCAGGGCGGTGTTGAGGCTGGTGACGAAGCTGGGGCGTAGGATTTCCCGCAGCGCGGCGTTGAGCGCGCCGGCCGGGGTGTGCCGGGCCAAAAGGCGGCGGTCCAAATGGGTGAACACGTGCACGGTGTCCGTGAGGGCCAGGGACATGATGAGCGGCACCGCGATGGAGGAAATGACGTTGAGGGAAAAACCCGCCGCGCGCGAAAGGCCCAGCGTGGCCCCGAGGGTCAAGGCGACGTTCGCCAACGCCAAGCCGATGAGGCGCGGGTTGCGGAAAACGAACCAGGACACCACCCCCACCAACAGGAACGTGAGGGGAATGTACCTTTGAAAATCCTTCATCATGTATTCCACGACCGACACGTTGGTCACGGTCCAGCCCGCGAGGTCAAAGGGCCCCATCGACCGGTGCCGGTCGAGCACGCCCTTCACGGCGGCGAGGGTCCGGCGGCGGTATCCCTCGTCCGGGGGCGGGTCCTGGACGAAAACCACGATGGCGGCGGTGACGCCGTCGGGCGAAACGAATTGTTTTTCGTAGAGGCGGTGGCCCGTGGCGCGGGCGCGCAACCGCGCCAACCCAGCGGGGTCCGTGGGGACCTCGTGCAGAAACGGGCGAACGATGAAAGCGTCCTCCTCGCCCCGGATGTCGGTGACGTTGGCGAGACTTTTGACTTCCTTGACCTCCGGCAAATCGGCCAGGCCCCGGGTGAGGGTTTTGAGGCGGTTCAGGCCGTCGGCCGTGAAGAGCGCGGGGTCGTCGTAGGCGACCACGAAGAACTCCCCGTTCGGGAACCGTTCGCGGAAGGCCGTCAAAAAGCGGCCGTTGTCCGTGTCGTCGATGAAGAAATCGTCGACGGTGTGGCGCGCGCGGATTCCCGCGGCCCCGGCGGCGAGCAGAAGGCCGATCGCCAAGGTGGCGGCGGCCAGGGTCCGGGGCCGGGCGGTGATGAAATCCGCCAACACGGGCACGGCGACGTCGGCCCGGAAGGCCCGAAGGATTTTGCGGACAAGCGCGGCCATTCCGGGATTTTAGGAAAAAACGGTTCGCCGTGCGGCGGGAACGGCGCGGCGGAAATGGTAAAATGGAACGATGAGCGATCCGAACATCTCCGTTGAAATGGCGGCGGCCCGGCAGGGGCCCCGCGTGCAGCGCGAGCGGCCCGAGGCCTTGGCTTCGGTGCGCAACATCGTCGCCGTGGGCAGCGGCAAGGGCGGGGTGGGCAAATCCACCATCACGACCAACCTCGCGGTGGCCCTCGCGGCTCTGGGGGCCCGCGTGGCGGTGCTGGACGCCGACATTTACGGGCCCAGCCAGCCCGCCCTTCTGGGGGCGAAAAAAACCCGGGCCGAGGGCGACGGCGAACATCTGGTGCCCATCGAACGGCACGGCATCCGGTTTATTTCCATGGGGGTCGTGATGGCTGACGACGCCCCGGTGGTCTGGCGGGCGCCCATGGCCGTCAAGGCCCTTTACCAGTTCCTGGCCTACGTCAAATGGGGGGATTTGGATTATTTGCTTATCGACATGCCCCCCGGCACGGGCGACGTGCAATTGTCCCTGGCCCAACAGGCGCCCTTGACCGGCTCCGTCGTGGTCACCACCCCCCAGGACATGGCCCTGGGCGTGGCCCGCAAGGGCCTTAAAATGTTTCAGCAGGTGAAGGTGCCCCTCGTGGGCGTGGTCGAAAACATGAGCGGTTTCATCTGCACGAATTGCGGCACGAAACACGACATTTTCAAAAAAGACGGCGGTCAAACCCTCGCCCGGGAGGCGGGCGCGGCGTTCCTGGGCGCGATTCCCCTCGAAGCCGACGTGGTGGAAGGAAGCGACGCGGGCGACCCCGTGGTGCTCCGGCGACCGGCCGGCGCGGCGTCCAAGGCGTTTTTCGCCTTGGCCCGGGCCTTTGAAAAGGAAATCGCCCGCTTGAACGCGCTGACCCCCGCCGACGAACCTTTGCGCGCGGACACGACCGCGGCGGGCGAACTCGCGATCGAGTGGGCCGACGGCCACAAAAGCGCCCACTCCCCCTGGCCGCTCCGGACGGTGTGCCCCTGCGCGGCCTGCGTGGACGAGGACACCGGCCGCCGGGTGTTGGACCCTTCCCGCGTGCCCCTGGACGTGAAGTTGGCGGGCGTCACCCCCGTGGGACGTTACGGCGTGGGGTTGGCCTTTTCCGACGGGCACAACACCGGCATTTACACCTACGACAAATTGCGCAAGACCTGCGAATGCGCGGACTGCCTCGCGAAACGCGGCGCCGTGCGTTCCTTCCCCGTTTGACCCCCGTTTCCATCACCGCCGCCGTCTCGCCCACCGACGGGCGCGTGTGCGCGTTCACCCTCGACCGACCGGTGACCGAAGGGTCGGCGCTCTGTCGGAACGCGAACGAGGCCGCCGATTCCCCGCTCTTCGAAGGCCTTTTCGCCCTGCCCGGGGTGGTCCAAGTTTGGGCGACCGGCGACCGGGTGACCGTCGCCTTCGCGGAGCCCCCCGATTGGGCCGTCGTGGCCAAAGAGGTCGGCCGGGCGATCCGCGCCGCCCTGGCCGACGGGCGCCCTCCCATTTCCCCGCGACGGCCCGCGCCGCTCCCGGACGATCTGACCGAACGGGTGACCGACGTTCTTTACCGCCGGATCAATCCCGGCCTGGCCCAGCACGGCGGCCGCGCGGAGTTGGTGGATGTGAAAGGCGGGGTGGCCCGCGTGCGGCTTTCGGGCGGGTGCCAGGGCTGCGGCGCCGCCAAGATGACTTTGAGTCTCGGCATCGAGCAAACCCTGCGCGGGGAAATTCCCGAATTGCGGGGGGTGGAAGACGTGACCGACCACGCCGCCGGGGAACGCCCCTATTACCCCGGCGAAGGCGCCAGCCCTTTCGCTTGACATAGGGGGGGGATAAGCCTACAATCCCCCACATCATCGCTTTGCGCCGGGGAAGCCTGTGAAAATCAGGCACTGCCCCGCAACGGTGAAGCCTCGCTTCATGGATTCCGGCCGGAACCACGCCGGAATGACCTGGAAGACGAGGATAAGTCCGGTCTACGGCGCAAAGCCCATCCTCCGCCCAAAGGCGCCTTCGCGGGAAGGTTTTTGCGTACCCCAACACGGTCCCGCCCGGTTGGGGTTTTTTTGCCCTTCCCCGCGTTCGCGAACGGTCTCTTATGCGTCGACTCTTGTTCGGGTTGTGCCTGGCCCCCTGGCTCCTCCGCGCCGAGGCCCGCCGCGTTGTGTCCCTGGTCCCTTCCCACACCGACATCGTGGAAGCTCTGGGGGCGGGCGACCGCCTCGTGGCCGTGTCGGACGCCGACAAGGGCCGCGACGCCCTGCCCCGCGCCGGCGGCCTGGCCCCGCGCTGGGAAGTCCTCGTTTCCCTCAAGCCGGACCTGGTGCTGGCCGACGTGTCCCACCGGCGGTTCGCCCCGGAATTCCAACGCCACAAAATCCCCGTGCGTTTTTTCCCCGCCACGCGGGCGGGCTCCCTCCAGGACGTTTTTGCGATCATTCTGGAGGTGGGCGCCGCCCTCGAGCGGCCCGCGGAGGCGCGGCGGCTCGTGAGCGATTTGACCGCCCGCGTCGCCCGGCTCGACGCCCGGCTTCCCTTGGGTCGGCCGCCCCGGGCGATTTTTGAATTGTGGCCGCGCCCCCTCCAGGTCGCCGGCCAATCCAGTTTGCCGGGGCATCTTTTGGAACGGGCGGGGTTTGTGAACATCGCGCCCCTCACCCGCGGCGACACCCCCCTCATTTCCTGGGAATTCGTTCTCAAAGAAAAGCCGGACTATCTTTTTCACACCGGGGTTCTGGCCGCCGAAGATTTTTTGGAACGGCCGGGCTGGAAAACCCTGCCCGCGGTCGAGGAGGGGCGGGTCATCCTGTTGGACCCGGATCCGTTCTCCCGCGCGGGGCCCCGGGCCGTGGACGCCCTGGAACTGTTGATGAAAATACGCCGGGGGCAAACGGAATGAGAATCCCCCGGGCCGCGACCCCGTTCATCCTGTTGACGGGGGCGGTCGTTTTCGTCCTGGCCCTGGCCGGGGGCGCCGTGCCCCTGGAGGGCGGCCTGTGGCACGCCCTGTTCTTCCCCGGTCCCGGGCGCGATATCCTCGTTGACCTTCGATTGCCGCGGGTGCTGTTGGGCGGCGCGGTGGGGGCTCTTTTGGCCACGGCGGGCGCGGGCCTGCAGGGCCTCTTTCGCAACCCCTTGGCCGACCCTTACTTGCTGGGCGTCTCGGGCGGAGCCGCCCTGGGTTCGGTGATTGGGCTTCTCCTGGGGTTCGCCCAGCCGCCCGCGGCCGTGGCCGGCGCGGTGCTGTCGTTGGGCGCGGTGTTGGTGTTGGCCCGCGGCGATGGTTGGGGCGGCGCCCCCGCCGCGACCCTCATGGTGCTGGCGGGGGCCGCCCTGCACGCTTTCACCTCGTCGATCCTGGCGTTTATTTTGTCCCAAACCCGACGGCAGGAGGGGCTGGGCCTGCTCTTCTGGCTCCTGGGCAGTTTGGAAGCGCCGAGCTACGCCCGCCTTCTCCCTTTGCTGGGTCTGACCGCCCTGGTGTTGGGGGGGCTTTTCGCCCTGGCGCCCACGCTCAACTTGCTTTCGTTGGGGGATGACCCCGCCCGCTCCCTGGGCCTGGACCCGACGCGGGTGCGGTGGGGGTTCCTCTTGTTAACGGCCGCGGCCACGGGGCTGGCGGTGACGTTGAACGGCGTGGTGCCCTTCGTCGGTCTCGTCGTGCCCCACGCCGCGCGGCTCCTGGCCGGGTACGACCACCGTCGCGTTCTGCCGCTCTCGGCTTTTTTGGGGGCGGGGTTGGTGGTGGCCGCCGACTGGATCGGCCGGACCGCCCGCGCCCCGGAGGAGATCCCCGTCGGGGTGGTGACCGCGCTCGTGGGCGCGCCGTTCTTTTTAATTCTCCTGCGGCGGGAAAGGAACAAATTGGGATGAACCTGTTGACCGCGCGGGGTCTCCGCTACACTTACCCGAAATCCAACGGGGACCGGCCCTTCCAATTGGAGGGGATCGATTTCGCGCTGACCGCCGGGGATCTGCTGGGGGTGTTGGGCCCGAACGGAGCGGGCAAATCGACCCTGTTGCGCCTTCTGATCAAAGGCCTTTCGCCCGCCTCCGGCGAGGTGTTTGTGGAGGGAACGGCCCTCTCCGCCCTGTCTCAACGCGCGGTGGCCCGGGCCCTGGCCTGGGTGCCGCAGGAGCTCGACGCGCTCTTTGCCTTGACGGTGGAGGAGATGGTTCGACTGGGTCGTTATTGCCGGGTGGGCGCCTGGGGACGTCTGTCGGCGGAGGACCACCGCCAGGTCGCCCGGGCCCTGGAAGAGACCGATTTGACCCCGCTTCGCCATCGGCCGGTGAGCCGGTTGTCCGGCGGGGAACGACGCCGCGTCCTGTTGGCGCGGGCCCTGGCCCAGGAGCCCAAAGTCCTGTTGCTCGACGAGCCCACGGCCCACCTGGACCCCGGCCACGTGGCGGAGCTGGTGTCCGTCGTCAACCGTCTGCGGCGGGAACGGGGCCTGGCGGTGGTGGCCATTCTGCACGACGTGTCCCTGGCCCTCTCCTGGTGCCCGCGCATTTTGGTTTTAAAGTCCGGCCGGGCGGTGGCCGCCGGGTCGACCGCCGCCACGCTGACCCCCGCGCTCCTGAAAGAAGTCTACGGCGTCGCGGCGCGTTTCTTCCCCGACGGCGCGGGCGCCCCCGCCGCGGTCCAATTTAATCACTCGTTCGAAAGGGAAACACCATGATAAAAAAGGCCCTGTTGGCGCTGTTGATTTTGCCGATCGTCGCCCGCGCGGCGGAACCGGAAGGCGAAGAGGAGGGCGTGTTCCTAAGTTTGACGCGCACCCAAGCCGCCCTGGACGACCTGCCGGCCCAACGCACCGTCGTGACCCGCGCGGACCTGGAGCGGTCCGGGGCGAAAAACCTGGCCGACGCCCTGGAGTCCGTTCCCGGCGCGGTCTTCAACCGCACGGGGACGGTGGGTTCCCTCGCGAGCCTCCGTCTGCGGGGCGTGCCGACGTCCAACCAGGTGTTGATCCTGATCGACGACCAGCCCCTCAGCGGCGTGGCCGTTCAAAACGTCGACCTGTCGCAAATTCCCGTGGGCAACATCGAACGCATCGAAGTCGTGCGGGGCGGTTCCTCCGTCCTCTACGGGGCCAACGCCATTGGCGGCGTGGTCAATGTCATCACCCGGCGGCCGGCCCCCGGTCCGGTCAAAACCCGGCTCACGACCGAATGGGGTTCCTTTTTCACCCAGACATACCGGGGGGAAATCGGCAAGGCCACGGACCGCCAATCCGTTTACGTTTCCGCCGGGCGGGATTTGTCGGAGGGGTTCCAAAAGAACGGGGACTCCGACGGCATCCACGTGACGGGCCGGGCCGGGGGTCGCGGTGCCCACGGCGGGGTCGTCCTGTCCGTGGCGAGGATCGACAACGAGACGGGCGCCCCCAACGGGACCCCCGTGCCGTTGGGCGAATGGAACGGGAAACGGGAACGCGAAGCCAGCGACCCCGACAACCGCGTGGCGCAGAAAATCACCCGCGCGCGGCTCTCGGGGGACTGGATGTTGGGGGAATGGGGGACGCTGTTGCCGTCCGCCTTCATGAGCGGCCACGCCTACGAAAATTTTGGGGGGGCTTTCCCGAGCGATCATTTTGAGCGGACGGCCGGCGGCGAACTGCGTTTGCGGGCCGTGGCCGGCTGGACGGTGGGCGGGAGTTACGAACGGGACACCCGCACCGGTTCGGGCGGCGAAACCCCCACCCACGTGGCCAACTGGGCGCTGTTCGCCCAGCAGGAATGGAAGGCCGGGCCGGTGGGCCTGACGCCCGCGGTGCGCTTCGACCAACACAGCGATTTCGGCAACATCACCAATCCACGCCTGACGGCGGTGTTCCGGGCCACGGAACGCTGGCGGTTTTCGGCCTCGGCCGCGCGTTCGTTCCGCGCGCCGACGTTTCTGGATTTGGTTTACCCCGGGTTCTCGAACCCCCAACTGCGGCCGGAGGTGTCCTGGTCCTACGACGCGGGGCTGGAATGGGGCGGCGCTCATGGGCGCTACGCCCGGGCCACGGGCTATTTCGCCAAGATCACCGACCGTATCGTCGCGGATTTCACCACCGGCTTCGTGCCCTACAACCGGCCCCGGTCGGAACTGTCCGGCGCGGAGTTGGAGGCCGGGGCGCGTTGGGGTGTTCTGCGGGCGCGAACGTCCTACGCCTACTCGCGCTCCGTGGGCAACAGCACGACGTCGAGCGATTATCGGCCCACCCGCCTGGCCCCCCGGCACGTGGCCACCGAGGAAATTCTTTGGGAAACCCTCTCGGGGTGGACCTGGCGGAACGCCGTGCGGTACGTGCACAAACAGTTCAGCGGCGACGGGGAAACCGGATCGAAACTCCCTTCCTTCACCGCCTGGAACATGGGCCTGACCAAGCGGATCCTGGCGGCCCGGGCCTGGGTCTCCGCCGACAACCTCACGGACAAGCACTACGCCGAGTCCGTCGGGTTCTCCGGGTTTAACCCCCAGCCGGGCCGGACCTTCCGCGCCGGCGTCACCATCGAGTTCCAGGATTAAGGAGGTGTCGGACAAGTAGAAATTGCCTAAAATAGACTAATCAACAGGGTCCGGGGTGAACCCCGGAGGATACGGATGGTCGGGCCGCCATTCCAGCGAATCCCACGGCGCACGCCGCGGGGGGCGATGGGATTGGCGGCTTGTTTTTTGGGGGGGGTGGGAGGAAATTCCGTTAATGCAGGAAACGATATTTTCCGCTTGGGGGGGATTCGCTTTAGCGGCGGCTTTCGTGGTCGCCGCGGGAACCCTCATCGGCCGTCTCAGCGGGGAATTGGGGGAGCGCTTCGGCCTGGGGCGCGCCTGGTCGGGCGCGGTGCTGCTGTCCTTCGCCACCACCCTGCCGGAATTGGTGACGACGTTCACGGCCGTCCAACGAAACGCCCTGGGGTTGGCTTTGGGCGGAGTGACGGGCACGATCACGTTCAATTTATTCATCCTGGTCTTGGTCGATTTGATCGAGCCGGAGGGCACGCCCATTTATCCGCGTTTGTCTCAGCAGCATTTGGCGACCGGCCTGCTGGGATGTCTTTTGTTGGGTGTGTTGGTTTTGGGTTTGTCGCTGGGGTTGGCCTTCCCCGCCGGATCTTTGGGAGTGGGGCACGGCTTAGCGCGAGCGGCGCCGTTGTTCCTGTTGGTGTTTTATTTTCTGGGTCAACGGGTGCTATTCACTTTGGCGCGAGGAACACCCCGGGAGGAAACCCCCCTTCGGCTACGTACGGTTTTTGACCGAGCGCCGACCGGCGCGCTGATCGGGATCTATGTTGTTGTGGCGGGGGTGATTTTGGCGGCGGGCCGTTCCCTCGTCGGATCGGCGGAGGCCTTGGCCGACCTCCACCGGTGGGGCGACACCTTCGCCGGGGCCTTGCTTTTGGGCGTGGTCACCAGCTTGCCGGAAATTTCGAACGCCGTGGCCTGCGCGCGCCAAAAAGAATTTGATCTTGCGTTGGGCAATGTGTTGGGGGCGAACGCCATGGTGTTGGTGGTCTTGGCCGTGGTCGCTTTGGTTCGCCCGGGGGGGCCGTTATTGGCGGCGGTCCCAGGTCGCGACGGTCTGGCGGCCGTGGCCCTGGCCGGAATAGGCATTGTGATGCAAGGAACGCTCCTGGGCGCCCTGGCCATTCACAGCGCGCACCGGGTGTGGCGCGTGGGGTTGGCGTCAATCCTTTTGGCGTTTATGTATCTCTTGAGTTTGGTGATCACGCGCGAGTTCGGTGTTTTCGGATGAGACCACTTGAAATTCATTAAAGGCGGCCCTATGAAGATGACTTTGCAGTTCATCCTCTCCATGATCGTCATTGTGTGTTGTGTCGCGGGGGGGTCATCCTATTTGCTCGTCCGGCAGGAAAAACAGCGCCAAACGGAGGAGTTGGACCGCCGATCATCGCTCTTAGCGGAAAGTTTAGAAGAATCCGTGGCGTCCGCTTTGTCGCGCAAGGCGGAGGCGGACTTGCAACGGATCGTCCGACGGCTTGAAAATCGATCCCGGTTGGCGGGCGTCGTCGTTTACGACGCTGTCGAGAGGGCCGCGGCCGGGACCTCTACGGTGATGAAGACACTTCCTGAAAAGCCATCTCTTATTAGTGAAGTCATGGACACCCGGTCTCCCCGAGGTCTCTATGTGCGTTGGCGGGGGAAAGCGGATTATGTGTACGCCGCGCCGATATTTGATGAGACAAAGACGCTCGGCGCTCTTTTGATCGTGCACGACGCCACCTACATCCGAGGGCACTTGGCCCGCATTTGGCGGCACACTTTTGGCCGTGTTCTCGTGCAAACGGCCCTTATCACACTGGTGCTGTTGGCTTTGATGCGATGGAACGTCTTCGAACCCGTGCGGCAGATGGCGGAGTGGATGAAAAAAATGCGGGCGGGGGAGACGGCGGGGGCGCCCCCCCAACTTCCCAATTCGGATCTGTTCGCCCCGTTGGCGCGCGAGGCGTCCCGGTTCGCCAAACACTTGAACCAAGCCAAAAACGCGGCGGAAGAGGAGGCTCGTTTGCGCCAAACGGCGGAATCCCTCTGGACGGCCGAGCGGTTGAAGGAACACGTGAGGTTAAAACTCAACGGGAAACCCCTCGTCGTTGTCTCCAACCGGGAGCCGTACATGCATTCCCGCGAGGGGCGGGACATCAAGTGGATTGTTCCCGCCGGCGGTTTGGTGACCGCCTTGGACCCCATGATGCGCGCGGCGGGAGGCACCTGGGTGGCCCACGGGGCGGGGGACGCCGACTGGGACACCGTTGATGAAAACAACCGGCTCCGCGTGCCTCCGGACGATCCGTTCTACACCTTGCGGCGGGTGTCCATCACCAAAGAAGAAGAAAACGGTTACTACTACGGGTTTGCCAACGAAGGGTTGTGGCCCCTGTGCCACATCGCCCACACGCGCCCGATATTCCGCGCCCAGGATTACGAGGCCTACCGGGCGGTCAATGAGAAATTCGCCGACGCGGTGTTGGGGGAAATCGAGGGGATCGAAGAGCCTTATGTCCTGATCCAGGATTATCACTTCGCCCTGTTGCCCAAGATCATCAAGACCCGTCGACCCGAGGCGCGGGTGGCGATTTTTTGGCACATCCCGTGGCCCAATTCCGAAGCGTTTGGGATCTGCCCTTGGCAGAAGGAGTTGTTGGCGGGCATGTTGGGGGCCGACGTGGTGGGGTTCCACACCCAATTCCACTGCAACAATTTTATGGAAACGGTGGATCGGGTGTTGGAATGCCGAATCGAATGGGAGCGGTTTACGATCCACCGCGAAAACCACGCCACCTTGATCAAACCGTTCCCGATCAGCGTGGATTTCCCGGGACAAAACGCGACCCCGGTGGATCGGGAAGCGGTGTTGAAACCCTTGGGAATCAAATCCCGGTATTTGGCCGTGGGGGTCGAGCGGATGGACTACACCAAGGGGGTGTTGGAACGCCTGGCGGGATTGGAACGGTTCTTCGAAAAGTACCCCGATTACCAAGGCGATTTGACTTACGTGCAAATCGGCGCTCCGAGCCGAACTCACATCAAACGCTACCACGACTTTTTGGCGGAGGTGGACGCCGAAGCCGAACGGATTAACTGGAAATTCAAAAAAAGGGATTGGCGTCCGATCGTTTTTCTTAAACACCACCACAACCACAAGGAGATCCTCCCCTATTACCGCGTCGCCAACGCGTGTTTGGTGACCTCCCTGCACGATGGGATGAACCTGGTGGCGAAAGAATTCGTCACGGCGCGGGACGACGAGGGAGGGGCGCTGATTTTGAGCCCCTTCGCCGGAGCGGCGCGGGAGCTGCGGGACGCGCTGATCGTCAACCCCTACGACACCGAACGTTTGGCGGACGCGGTGCGGTTCGCCATTGAAATGAAACCGGAAGAGCGCACGGATCGGATGCGACGCATGCGCGAAATGGTGCGGGAGCACAATATTTACCGCTGGGCCGGGGAGCTGATTGAAGAATTGACCCGTGTGCGTTTGGGGGTCGATGCCCTCCCGCCGAGCGCGCTGTGAACGGTCGGCCCTTTTGGCGCCACGCCGCGGGAGCCGCCCGGCGGGCGCGCGCGGCGCGCGCCGTTTTATGTGTTTTGGATTTCGATGGAACCCTGGCGCCCCTCGTGGACCATTCCACGCGGGCTCAATTGCCCAAGGCCACGCGTCGCGAATTGAGGCGTTTGCGGCCCGTGGCTTCGGTGGCCGTGATGAGTGGAAGAGCGTTGGCCGACGTGCGCCGGCGGGTGGGCCTGCGGGGGATCGCTTACGGGGGCAACCACGGGGTGGAACTGGCTGAAAATGGAAAATTGTTTTTGCACCCCCTGGCCCAAAGGCTTAAAGGGCATGCGGGCGAATTGTTGATGAAAGCCCGACGCCTTTTGGCGGGCATTCCCGGGGTGCATGTGGAGGGCAAAGGGTTCGGTGTCAGCGTCCATTACCGACGGATGCCCGACAAGGCCCGCGCGGCTTTTGAGACGCTGTTGCGGGTTCTGAAAAAAGAAACCCACGCCCTGTCCTTTCAGTGGACCCGCGGCCACAAGGTGTGGGATCTTCGGCCACCCACCGGGTGGAACAAGGGGATGGCCTTGACCCGTCTCTGGCGGGGCTTCGGCCGGCCTTTCGTGGTGTGCCTCGGCGACGACGTGACCGACGAGGACATGTTTCGCGCGGTGCGGGGGAAAGGGTTCGGGGTGAAGGTGGGCGCCGGGCGAACCCAGGCCCGGTACCGTTTGGGGTCCCAGAAAGAGGTCCTCCTCTTCCTGCGATGGTTGTCGAACCAGCTAACGAAGGAGGCCGTGCAATGACGTCCTTTCGGTTTTTCACGCGTTTGTCTTTGCGCTTCGTTCGTGATGAGAAAGCCAGAAACGCGGCGGAATTGTTGGAGGGTTTGAAATCCGTCTCCGAATCCTCAATTTATTACCACACCCACCGATTCCTCCAGCGTCACCAATTTCTCGTGCCCGAACCGGCCAACGATTTCTCCTATTGGGCCTCGGCGTTTCTGGGGCATCCCGCCCTGGGGCGATCCTTGGAAGCGGTGGACACCCTCCGGTTTGCCTCATTGGAGGATTTAAGGGCCGCCTTGATCCAAGCGGTGGCGCCCTTTGCCGCGGACAAACAAACCGCGACCGAAGAAAAATGTTTCCAATTTATATGGGCCCGCCGGTGGTCGGTCCCCACGCCCCACACCGCGGCGACTTATCGGGAAATGGCCGAAGGCCTACGCCGGGTGACGGTCGCAAGCCTGTATCTGCATGTTTTTGAAGCACGGCTTCGTTTGCCGCCCGGGGAAAATGACTTCTCGGTGTGGCTCGCGCGAGAGAAAGGCGCGACCGACCTGGCGCGGAAGTGCCGTGAGGTGTCGCTGACGCACAAAACACTGGAAGATGTTCGTCGGGAATTGATTCGTTTGTTTGAAAACGCGGGGGATGCCCATGCAACGGCTTGAAGATTACCGCGCGGTGGTGGGGTCGGACGTTCTGGAAGAGTTGATCCTTCTGGCCAAACCCTTGGCGGGACGGCGGGTGGTGAACATCAATTCCACGGCCGTGGGAGGCGGGGTCGCCGAGATTCTGACCGGCATGATTCCCCTTTTAAAAGAGTTGGGGCTCGATGCGCGGTGGGACGTGATGAAAGGGGGCGAGGTTTTTTACGCCGTCACAAAAAAAATGCACAATGCGCTCCACGGGGATCCCGCGACGTTCGAGCCGAAAGACTTCGCCGTTTATGAGGAAACGGTGGCGCGAAATGTGGACACTTTGCCCCTGGGCGGGGACGTGGTGTTTGTGCATGACCCCCAACCCGCCGCCTTGGTGGAAAACCGGGGTCGTTGGAAAAATAAATGGATTTGGCGTTGCCACATCGATTTGACTCGACGGAATTCCGACTTGTGGGCGTATTTGAAGCCCCGGGTGGAGGCCTATGACGCGGCCGTTTTTTCGGCGCCTTCATTCGCCCAAAATTTACCCATTCCCCAGGCGCTGATCGCGCCTTCCATTGATCCTTTGAGTGATAAAAACAGGCCGATGGCTTTGGAGGATGCCCGCGCCGTGGCCGAACGGTTGGGGGTGCCCCTGGACCGTCCTTTGGCCACTCAAGTCTCCCGATTTGATCGCCTCAAAGACCCGGTCGGAGTCATCAAAGCGTTTCGAATGGCTCGGAAGGAAATTCAAGCCCGGCTTTTGATTGTGGGCGGGGCGGCCGACGACGACCCGGAAGGAAAGGAGGTCTTAAACGAAGTGCGAACGGAGGCCGGGAGCGACCCGGATATTATTGTTTTGAACTTACCCCCCACGAGCCATCATGAAATCAACGCGCTGCAACGGGTCTCATCGGTGATTTTTCAGAAATCCTTGCGCGAGGGGTTCGGGCTGACCGTGGCGGAAGCGTTGTGGAAGGGCGTCCCCGTGGTCGGCGGGGCGGTGGGGGGGATTCCCCAGCAGGTGATCCACGGCCACACTGGGCTTTTGGTGTCCTCTGTTGAAGAGGCCGCGGCCGCGCTGGTTCGGCTGATCCAAGAACCCGCGTGGGCCCAGGCCCTGGGCCGCAACGGGCACGCCCACGTGAAGCAAAATTTCCTCGTCACCCGGCACCTGGCGGAATACCTGATGTTGTTTCAGTCCGTCCTTGAGCCGGGCGACCATATTGTGCGTTGGGGATGAGCCGGCAAAGGAGCCGGCCGATCCCCGTAACAAGATTGCGATGGGCACAGGCGGACGTGCTATGATTGTCTCGTCCCGGGCGCGGGTCACGCGCCAGTGATTTTAGCGGGGGATCCTACACAGGGAGGTCATATGAAAAAAGCCGTAAAAGCGAAAAAGAAAGCCACCAAGAAAAAAGCCAAGAAACGAAGCTAAATAAAAAATCATTTCAAAGCCCGATCGAACGCGGACGCGTGGGTTCGGGTTCTTCAACCTCTTGGCTCCGCCTCGGCTATGCCGCGCCGGAGCCAAGAGGTGTTTTTTTCTTGAATCCTTTTGGGGGGGGCCGGCATCTAAAGAGTGTAACCCCGAAAAATTCACAGGAGCTCAATCATGGACGTGGAACGGACGTTGCGCGGCATCGCCGGTTTTTTTGTTGTGTTGAGCGTGGGGTTGGCCCACGCCCATTCCCCGAAATGGCTTTTCTTCACGGCTTTCGTCGGGTTGAACCTTTTCCAATCGGCCTTCACCAATTGGTGCCCGATGATGGCGATCCTGCGCAAAATCAACGCGCGGCGACCGGCCTGACGCCGTGAAACGCGCGCTCGGAAGTCTGGTTTTGTTGGCGGCCGCGGCAACGGCCGCCGAGCCGCGGTCCCTGGCGGACATCGCCCGGGAGGCGGTGGAGCGGGCGCCCGCCCTGCGGGCGGCCCAGTCGGCCATCGACATGGCCCGGCGGGCCCGGTCGGAGGCCCGCGCCCAGGCGTATCCCCGCCTCGACGCGGGGTCGGCCTTCACCCGCGGCGACGGGCCCGTCTACGCCTTCGCCTCGCTCCTCGACCAGCGGGATTTCGGTCCCGGCAATTTCACCATCGGAACCTTGAACCGTCCGGGCTACGTCTCCAACATCAAAAGCCACCTGCGGGCCGGGATGCCCCTTTTCACGGGTTTTGAAATGCAAACCGCGCGTCGCCTGGCCGGGCTGGCCGTGACCCAGGCCGAGGTCCAGGCCCGGGGGGTGCGCGACGAAATCCGTCGGCGTGTTTTGGAAGCGGGCCTCGCCGCCCTGCACGGCCGCGCCCTCGCGGCGGCCCTCGCCGACCGAATCAAAGCCTCCGAAGAAGAAGTGGCCGGCGCCCAGCGCCTGCGCGCCCGGGGCCTGGTGTTGGGGTCCGATTATTTCGCGGCCGAGGCTGTATTGTCGGGATTGAAAGCGGGGCGTGTCCAGGCCGAAAAAATGGCCCAGGGCGCCGAGGAGTCCCTGGGAATCCTTCTGGGCCACAACGCGCCGGCCCCCGTGCGGGGGACTTTGCGATCCAGCGGTCCGGCTTTGCCGACAGCGGAACGGTTGTGGGGGCACGCCCGGGACCACCGGGCGGACCTGGCCGCCGCGCGCCTCGACGCCGAGATGGCGGGAAAATCCGTGGACCGGGCCCGGGCGTCGCTTTTTCCCACGTTGGACGCGATGGCCGAGGCCCAGACGAACACCGCCGATTTTTCCTCCAACCCGTCGCAACGTCTTTTGATGCTGCGGGCCCAATGGGCCCTGGGCGATCCGTCCGCCGCCGCCCGCCGGGCCAAGGCGCGGTTCGGGGCGGAAGCCGCGGAGGAACGGCGCGCCGCTTTGGAAGAACAGGCGCGGGTGGAGATTTTGCAGTCGGTCCGCGCCCACGAAGGCGCGGGAGAGGCCCTGCCGCTCTTGGACGCCACCGTCGACCACGCCGCCCGGTCCCTGGAGGCCTTTCGGCCCCTCTACCGGGAAGGGCGGCAGAGCCTATTGGACGTGCTCCGCGCCGAGGAGGCGCTGGCGCGGGCCCACTCCGCCCGGTTGGAAACGCTGGCCCAGTGGCACTTGAACCGCGTGCGGGCCCTGGCGGCGGCCGGCGCGCTCGACGAAGGCGCGTTGACGGCCCTGTCCGATTCCCTGGAGAAATGACATGACCTCCGAACAAAAACACCTGGGCTTGGCCGGGCAGTTGGCCCAAAACTTCATCCGATCCAAACTCACCGTGCTGATGGTGGTCGCCAGCCTGGCCTTCGGCCTGGTGGCGACGTTGGCCCTGCCCCGCGAGGAGGAGCCGCAGATCAACGTCCCCATGTTCGACGTGTTCGTCGGCATGCCCGGGGCCTCCGCCCGGGAGGTGGAGGAGCGGCTGATCAACACCGGCGAACGGAAGTTCTGGGAAATCCCCGACGTGGAATACGTTTATTCCACCGCCGAGGCCGGGCGGGCCATGTTCATTTTGCGCTTCAAGGTGGGCACCGACCCCGAAGAGGCCATGACCCGGGTTTACACCAAGACCTTCGCCAATCAGGATTTCCTGCCGCCCGGGGCGACCTCCCCCCTGGTCAAGCCCCGCTCCATTGACGACGTGCCGATCCTGGCGCTGGACCTGACGGGCGGCGACGCCTTCGCCCTGCGCCGCCAGGCGGCGGCGCTCCGCCAGGAAATCAGCGCCGTGCCGGGCGTGTCGGAGACGGAAATCATCGGTGGGCACCGACGGCAGTTCCTGGTCCATTTCGACCCCGCCGCCCTGACCCGACGGCGGTTGACGCCCCTGGAGTTGGCCGGCGCCCTCCAGGCCGCCAACACGCGTCTGCCCGCCGGCACCGCCCGCGAAGGCGACCGGGTGGTGGCCGTGGAAACGGACGCCCGGGTGCGCACCGCCGAGGATTTAAAAAGAATCGTCGTGGGGGTGTCGGGCGGCGTTCCCGTGACCGTGGCCGACGTGGCCCGCGTGACGGACGGCCCGGACGAGGACGAGCGTTTTGTTTCCGCCTGGACGAAGGACAAGGAGGACGCCCCCGCCGTCACCCTGGCCGTGTCGAAACGCCGGGGCCAGAACGCCACCCGGGTGGCCGAGGAGGTGCTGCACCGCGTCGATGCGTCGCGCTCCGTCCTCTTGGCGCCCGAAACCCAGATCGCCGTGACGCGCAATTACGGCGAGACCGCGAAGGAAAAATCCGACGAGCTCCTTTTCCACATGGCGCTCGCGACCCTGTCGGTCACGATCCTGATCGCGTTTTTCCTCGGCGCCCGCGAGGCCCTGGTGGTCTTGATCGCTATCCCCGTGACCCTGGCACTCACCCTCCTGGTCTATTACCTCCTGGGGTACACCCTGAACCGCATCACGCTCTTCGCCCTCATCTTCTCCATCGGGATTTTGGTGGACGACGCCATCGTCGTGGTGGAGAACATCCACCGCCATTTCGCCATGAAAGACGGTCGGTCGATTTGGCGGCTTTCCGTGGACGCCGTGGCCGAGGTCGGGAATCCGACGATCCTCGCCACCTGGGCCGTGATCGCCGCGATCCTGCCCATGGCTTTCGTCTCGGGCCTCATGGGGCCCTACATGCGGCCGATCCCCGTGGGGGCCAGCGTGGCCATGCTGTTCTCCCTCGGCATCGCCTTCGTCATCAGCCCCTGGGCCTTCGCGCATATTTTGGAATGGTGGAAACCCAAGAACACGGGGTCCCACGGCGCCGGGGAGTCGGCCCTCGACCGGCTCTACCGTCGGTTCATGGGCCGCCTGTTGAGCGACGCCAAGGCCCGGTGGTCCTACCTGGGCGGCATGGTCGTGTTGTTGTTGGCCAGTTTCGGGCTCGTTTACTTCAAGGCCGTGACGGTCAAGATGCTGCCTTTCGACAACAAAAACGAGTTCGAAGTGGTGCTGACCCTGCCCGAGGGCAGCGCCGTGCAGCGCACCAAGGCCGCGGCCGACGACATCGCCCGGGTCCTTTTGAAAAACCCGCACGTGGAGCGGGTGACGTCCTACGTGGGCGCCGCCGCGCCCTACAACTTCAACGGCCTGGTGCGGCATTATTTCTTGAGGTTGGCCCCGCACCAGGCCGACCTCACGGTCAATTTAACCCACAAGAAAGACCGTTCCGCCCAGAGCCACGCCATCGCCTCGGCGCTTCGACCCGAGGTGCAAACCGTGGCGGACCGCTACGGCGCGCGCGTCCAGGTGGCGGAGGTGCCGCCGGGGCCGCCGGTGCTCTCAACGCTGGTGTTTGAAATCTACGGTCCCGACAACGACCGACGCGACCAATTCGCCCGGGACCTGCAGGCCTATCTGCGGACGGCCGAGGGCGTGGTGGACGTGGACACCTACGTGCCCTCCCCCGAACCCCAGCGGACCTTGGCCATCGATCGGGAAAAGGCGACCTTGAACGGCCTGCCGGCGTCGATGGTGGGCCAAACGGTCGGCCTGTCCCTGGCGGGCCAGACGGTGGGCCTGGCCCACACGAACGACAAGGAGCCCGTGGAGATCCGCCTGCGCCTGCCCGTCGAAAAACGCGCGGGCCTTTCGGGCGTCAAGGACGTGGCCCTCATGTCCCGCAACGGCACCCTGATCCCCCTGGCGCGCCTGGCCGAGGAGCGGCGCGGCGAAAAAGACCCGCCCATTTACCACAAGAACCTCCAGCGGGTCAGCTACGTCATCGCCGACGTGGCCGGCCGTCAGGAGAGCCCGGTCTACGCCATCCTTTCCCTGCGAAAGAACATTCAAGAACTGGCGCGGGAAAAGGGCTACCCCGTGACGGAATATTTCGCTTCCCAACCCGGGAATTCCCTCGAACAGGCGCTCAAGTGGGACGGGGAATGGCAGATCACCCACGAGGTCTTTCGGGACCTGGGGTTGGCCTTCGCCTTCGCCCTGTTGTTGATTTACGTGTTGGTGGTGGGGTGGTTTAAATCGTTTACGATCCCGCTCGTGGTGATGGTGCCGATCCCCTTGACCCTGGTGGGCATTCTGCCGGGGCATTGGCTCATGGGCGCACTCACGGGCGGCGGTTTCTTCACCGCCACCAGCATGATCGGGTTCATCGCCGGGGCGGGGATCGTGGTGCGCAACTCCATCATCCTGGTGGATTTCATCCACCTGCGCCTCGCCGAAGGCATGCCCTTGAAAGAGGCCGTGATCGACGCCGGGGCCGTGCGTTTCCGTCCCATGCTTTTGACGGCGGCGGCGGTGGTCGTGGGCGCGGGGGTGATCCTCTTCGACCCCATCTTCCAGGGCCTGGCCGTGGCGCTCATGGCCGGGGAGATCGCCTCCACGCTCTTGTCGCGCATGGCGGTGCCGGTGCTGTACTACATGCTCGCGCGGCGTTTCCCCCCGGACCGCCCCTAGAAAAGCGTTGTTGGTGGTTGCCTTTTCCGCGTTTCCCGCCTATGCTTTGCAAGCGGGCGTTCGACACGCCCGCGGGTCCGAAACAGGTTTCACTACATCGCACGGGGAGGCGCCGGCATGGATTGCGTGAATTGCGGAAAATTGTTGTCGGAATTGCGGGTGGACGATTTGACCGTCGATGTGTGTGGGGAAGGCTGCGGGGGCGTTTGGTTTGACGCCGCGGAATTGAAGAAAGTCGACGAGAAGGCGGAGGGGCACGGCGAGAAATTGTTGAAAGGGCTCCCCGCGGCGGGTTCCAGCCGACGCAACAGCGAAAAAGGCCGTTGCCCGCGGTGCGGGGTGGGACTGCGACGGTACTTTTTTTCCCCGGCGAAAACCTTTGAAATCGATGAGTGCGCCCAATGCGGCGGCGTTTGGTTGGACGGCGGGGAGCTGGCCGCGCTCCGGGATCTGCCCGGTTCCGAAGAGGAGCGCCGCACGGCGGCGCGGAACCAATTCGACGCCATGTTCCGCACCGAATTGGACGCCCTGGCGAGTCAAACCCAGAACGATTCCGATCGGGCCCACCGGTTCGCACGGGCGGTGCGCTGGGTGTTGCCCAGCACCTGGCTTCCCGGCAAGCAAAAGGGCGGCGCTTTTTAGTCGCCCGGGACGCGCGGGATCACCGGGCGCGTTTCGGCGGGTTTGGGTCCTTCCCTCCCTTCAGTCGGTCAGGTTCCCGAATTTCCCTTCGTTGTAGTCGGCGACGGCCCGGTGGATTTCCTCCGGCGTGTTCATGACAAAGGGCCCGTAATGGGCGATGGGCTCCTCGAGAGGCTCGCCGCTTAAGAACAAGACCACGCTGTCCGCCTCCGCCGTCACGCGAACCCGCTCTCCGTCGTGGTTGAAGAGCGCGGCCCGGGGCGCCTCGATGGGCGCGCTGTCGTTCACCCGCACGCGCCCGTCCAAGACCAAAAGCGTGGCGTTGTGGGATTTGGGCGCGAAGAGATCCACGCGTCCCCCCGCCGTCAATCGAACGTCCAACATATGAACATCGGAATGGGTTTTCGCCGCGCCCGGGGTCTCCCCGTGGCGGCCCGCGATGACCCGCACGCGCGCGCCCTGTCCGGGCAGGGCGACGTCGGGGATGGCCGCCCGATCGAGCGCTTGGTAAAGGGGCGTCGTCATCTTGGCTTTCCGGGGCAGGTTCACCCAAATCTGGGCCATGTGCATGACCCCGCCCCGCCGGGCAAACTCCGCCTCATGGTACTCGTTGTGCAGGATTCCCGCCCCGGCCGTCATCCACTGCACTTCGTCCGGATGGATCACCCCGGCGTTCCCGGCGCTGTCGTGGTGGGCCACCGAGCCCTGGTAGGCGATCGTCACGGTCTCGAACCCACGGTGGGGGTGCGAGCCGACGCCCCGTCGCTCCGTCGTGGGGGAATAGGTCTTCGGCGTGTGGTAGTCCAGAAGGAAGAAAGGGCTCATGCGCTTGACGGTGTCCAGGGCCGCCGGGAAATAGTTGCTGACGTTGAAGCCGTTTCCGACCCAATGGTGGGGGGCGCCGCGAAAAACCCGTTCGATGGTTTTGTCCATAGGTTCCTCCTTATTAAATCAACGCCGGCCCCGGAAAAAGGTTCCACGCAAAAAGCATCGATACCCGACAATATTAGGCAAATATAATATACCTAATATTGATAAATATGTAACATCATGTTACAATAACTCCATGATCGGCAAAAACCAATTCAACAGCGTCTACCGCCTCCACCTCTACCGCAAGGCCCTGCAACGGCTGAAGCAGATGGGGTTTGTGCGGGTGTTCTCGGACAACCTGGCCGACGCCGCGGGTGTCACACCGACCCAGGTGCGGCGGGATTTCGCCTCCTTCGGCCTCACCGGCCAAAAACGGGGGGGCTATTCCGTCCAGGACCTGCTGGCCAACCTGGATGTCAAGCTGGGCAAGGAAAAGCCGCAGAACGCCGTGGTCTTGGGCGTCGGGAACATCGGCCGGGCTTTGCTGAATTACCGGGGATTCGCCACGGCCGGCATCCGCATCGTCGCCGGTTTCGACAGCGACCCCCGAAAAATCGATGGGAAAGCCGCGGTCCCGATCCTGCCCCTGGAGAAATTGCGGGAGTTCGTCGCCAAGAACGCCACCCACGTGGCCATATTGGCTGTGCCCGAGGACCAGGCCCAGGCCGTTTTCGATCAGATGATCAGAGCGGGGATCCAAGGGGTTTTGAACTTCGCCCCCCTGCGTCTGACGTCCCCCAACGACGACGTGGTCGTGCACAACATCGACGTGGGCCTCGAAATTGAAAAAATCCTTTATTTGGTTAACCAGATGAACAAGGAGTAACCGATGACAACGGACACCCTGGAGCTTGAGAAAATCCGTCTCGATGTCGATAAGATCTGCCAACCCTGGAAAGACCGGCCCGGGAACCTGATCATGGTGCTTCACGCGGTCCAAAAAAAATACAGCTACGTCCCCCGGCGCGTGTCGTTTGAGGTCGCCAAAACCCTCGACATTCCCCTGGCGCGCATCTACGAAGTGATCACCTTTTTCAATTACTTCAAGCTCGAGCCGCCGGGCAAAAACGTGGTGTCCGTGTGCATGGGCACCGCCTGTTACCTAAAAGGGGCCGGCGCGCTGGTGCAGGAACTGCACCAGGCTCTGGGCATCCGCCCGGGAGAAACAACGCCGGACAAAAACTTCCATTTGCAGGAGGTCCGCTGCCTCGGCTGCTGCGGCCAGGCGCCGGTGCTCACGGTGGGGGAAAAAGTGTACAGCCGGTTGGCGGCCGGCCAGGTCCCGGGAATTGTCCAAGCACACACGGCGGAGGGCGCCCAATGATGACACGCGACGAACTGCTGAAGATCAAGCAAGAGATTTTGTCAAAACGGAAAAAAGCGACCGTCACGATTTGCAACTCCACCGGCGGGATCGCCGCCGGGTCGCGTGAAACGTATCAGTCCATCCGCACCGAAGCGGCGAAACGCGGTTTGACCGTGGACTTCGAGGCCAAACGGTGCGGCTGTCTCGGGAAATGCGCCGAGGACCCGCTCTTGACCGTCGCGGTCGAGGGCATGCCGACGGTGACCTACGCCCGCATGACCCCGGACCGGGTCCCGGCGCTGTTGGACCGCCACATCGTGGGGCGTCAGGTGATCCCGGAGTTCGTCCTGGAAAAGAACGAAGCCAAACAACTCAAGATCGTCCTGCGCAACTGCGGCATCGTCGATCCGGAAAACATCAAAGACTACATCGCCCAGGACGGCTACACGGCCGCGGCGAAGGTGTTGTTGGAAATGAAACCGGAAGAAGTCATTGAGGAAATGATCGCCAGCGGCCTGCGGGGCCGTGGCGGCGCGGGGTTTCCCACGGGGCTCAAATGGCGGATGACCCGCGCCACGCCCAGCGACCAGCGCTACATTATTTGCAACGGCGACGAGGGAGATCCCGGCGCCTTTATGGACCGGGGCGTTCTGGAAAGCGATCCCCACTCCGTTCTGGAGGGCATGCTCATCGGGGCCTACGCCATGGGGGCGTCCATCGGGTATTTTTACATCCGCGCGGAGTACCCCCTGGCCGTCGAGCGCGTCGAGCGGGCCATCAAACAGGCCTACGGCCTGGGGCTATTGGGAAAAAACATTTTTGGGACGGATTTTTCCCTGGACTTGGAAATCCGGCTCGGGGCCGGGGCCTTCGTCTGCGGTGAAGAAACCGCGCTCATCGCCTCCATCGAGGGGAAGCGCGGCTACCCGCACCCCCGCCCCCCCTACCCGTCGGTCAAGGGGCTTTGGGACAAACCCACCTGCATCAACAACGTCGAAACCCTCGCCAACGTGCCGGTGATCTACCAAAAAGGCGCGACCTGGTTCTCCTCCATCGGGACCGGAAAATCCAAGGGCACCAAAGTCTTTGCCCTCACGGGCAAGGTGCGGCACACCGGCTTGGTGGAAGTCCCCATGGGCACAACGTTGCGGGAAATCGTTTACGACATCGGCGGCGGACCCGCCCAGGGTAAAAAAGTCAAAGCCGTTCAGACGGGCGGGCCCTCGGGCGGAGTGATCCCGGCCGACCTGTTGGACACGCCGGTGTCCTATGAAAACCTGCAGCAATTGGGGTCCATCATGGGCTCGGGCGGCATGATCGTGATGGACGAGGACGATTCGATGGTCGACATCGCCAAGTTCTACCTCGGTTTCTGCGTCGACGAATCTTGCGGCAAGTGCGCCCCCTGCCGCATCGGGGGGACCCAGATGCTCCGCATTCTGGAACGGCTGACCGACAAAAAGGGCGCGCCCGGGGATCTCGACAAGTTGCGCACGATCTCCCTCGCGATGCAAAAAGCGTCCCTCTGCGGGTTGGGGCAAACCGCCCCCAACCCTGTTTTGTCAACGCTTCGCTACTTTGAACAGGAATACCGCGCGCTGTTGCCCGAAGCGGCGCCGACGCGATAGGAGCTCCCCATGATCAAAGCACTTATCAACACCATCCCCGTTGAAGTGGCGGACAACACCACCATTCTGGACGCGGCGCGAACGGTGGGTGTCAAAATACCCACCCTATGCAAACACCCCGATCTGCGCGCTTCGGCGGGTTGCGGGATCTGCGTGGTCAAGCTCAAAAACTCGGTCAAGATGCCCCGGGCCTGTTGTACGCCCGTCGAAAACGGCATGGAGATCACGACCCATGACCCCGAAATCGTCGCGATCCGCAAAACCGTTGTGGAACTGATCCTCTCGGCCCACCCCAACGACTGCCAAGTCTGCGGCCGCAACACCCAGTGCGAATTGCAAAACGCTCTGGCGGACTTCGGCATTCGGGAGGAACCCTTCGACAAGATCGTCCCCCAGCTGCCCAAGGACGCCACCACGGGCACCATCGTCCTCGATCCCGCCAAGTGCATTAAATGCGGGCGCTGCGTCGTCGTCTGCCAGGAAGTGCAGAACGTGTGGGCGTTGTCTTTTCTGGAGCGGGGCATCAAAACGCGGATTGCCCCCGCCGGGGACATCAACTTGGCCGACTCGCCCTGCGTGCGATGCGGGCAATGCTCGGCCCACTGCCCAACGGGGGCCATTATAGAGTTCGACGACACGGCCAAAGTTTGGAGCGCGCTCAACAACACGAAAAAACATTGCGTGGTGCAGATCGCGCCCGCCGTGCGCGTGACCTTGGGGGAGCACTTCGGTTTCGCTCCGGGCGTCAACCTGTCGAAAAAAATCTACACGGCGCTTCGCCGCATGGGTTTCGCCGCGGTCTTCGACACGAACTTCGGCGCGGACCTCACGATCATGGAAGAGGCCGCCGAATTCGTCCAACGGTTCGCCCACGGGAAAGGCGCTTTGCCGCTCATCACGACCTGCTGTCCGTCCTGGGTGGATTTCATGGAAAAATTCCACGGGGACATGATTGAACACTTCTCCTCGGCAAAATCCCCCCACGAAATGGTGGGGGCCATGGCCAAGACCTACTACGCGCAAAAGAACGGCCTCGCCCCGGAAAATGTGGAAGTCGTTTCCATCATGCCCTGCACGGCCAAAAAGTACGAGATCCACCGGAGCCAAGAAATGTCCGCCTCCGGTTACCAGGACGTGGACACGGTGCTCACCACCCGGGAGCTGTCGCGAATGATCCGCCAGGCGGGCATCGACTTCGCGAACCTTCCCGACGGGGAGTGCGACCAGATGTTGGGCGACTACACCGGCGCGGGCACGATCTTCGGCGCCACGGGCGGCGTCATGGAGGCCGCGCTCCGCACGGCGGCGCACATGGTCACGGGGGAAAACCTGCCCAAGCCGGACTTTGAATCCGTCCGGGGCTTGAAAGGCGTGAAAGAAACCACCGTGACGGTCGCCGGGAAAGAGATCCGAATCGCCGTGGCTCACGGGCTGTCCAACGTGGAACACGTGATCGGTAAAATCCGCGCCGCCAAAATGGCCGGCGCGCCCCCGCCTTACCAGTTCGTCGAGGTGATGGCGTGCCCCGGCGGGTGCATCGGCGGCGGTGGCCAGCCCTACGGCGTGACCGACGAACTGCGCGCCCAACGGGCCGCCGGGCTCTACGCGGAGGACAAGGATATGCCGCGCCGTTGTTCGCACGACAACCCGCACATTCAAAACCTCTACAAAGAGTTCCTGGGCGAACCCTTGGGCGAAAAGTCCCATCACCTGCTCCACACGAGCTACACGCCACGGCCGCTCTATCAGCGGTGATTGACGGGGGCGCGATGGCCGAGGACACACGTCGGGAAACGGACGGTTTGGGGGCGATGGACGTCCCCGCGCGGGCCTATTGGGGGATCCACACCCAACGGGCCATCGCGAACTTCCCCCTGACGGGGCGGCCGGTGCCGGAATCCCTTCGGACGGCCCTGGCGACCGTGAAAAAAGCGGCCTGCGAAACCAACCGGGAACTCGGTTGTTTGCCGCCCGAGAAGGCGGAGGCCATTCGAGCGGCCTGCGAGGAAATCGTGGAGGGCCGGTGGGCCGACCAATTCCCCGTCGACACCCTGCAGGGGGGGGCGGGGACCTCCACCCACATGAACATGAACGAGGTGATCGCGAACCGCGCTTCCGAAATGATGGGCGGCGCGCGCGGCGCGGGGGCGCTCGTCCGGCCGTTGGAGGACGTGAACCTCCATCAGTCCACGAACGATGTGTTCCCCACCGCCGTCAAGATCGCGGCCCTGCGGGGATGCGCCCGCTTGGCCCGCGCGGTGGAAAAATGCCAGGGGGCTTTCCAAAAGAAAGAATCCCAATGGGCCGGTGTGGTGAAACTGGGGAGGACGCAGACCCGGGACGCCGTCCCCATTTCCTTGGGCGCCGAATTTGGGGTTTTCGCGGAGGCCCTGGCGCGCGACCGATGGCGCGTTTATAAATCCGAAGAACGGTTGCGCGTGGTCAACCTGGGGGGGACCGCCGTGGGGACGGGTCTCACCGCCCCCCGGCGCTACATTTTTCGCGTGACCGAGGTGTTGAGGGAAATGACGAACCTGCCTCTCGCGCGCGCCGAAAACCTCATGGACCCCACCGCCAACGCCGACGCGTTTGTGGAGGTGTCGGGCATTTTGAAGGCGCACGCCGCGAACCTGGTGAAGATCTGCGGGGACTTGAGGTGGATGAGCGCCTTCGGTGAAATCCGGCTTCCGAAAGTCCAGGCGGGTTCTTCCATCATGCCCGGAAAAGTGAACCCGGTCATACTGGAAGCGGGAATCCAGGCGGGGTTGAAGGCGATGGCGGGGGATTTCCTTGTCACCGAAGCGGTGTCCCGGGGCACGTTTCAGATTTGCGAATTCCTGCCCCTGCTGGCCACCGGCCTGTTGGAGACGCTGGACCTTCTCGAGCGCTTCGACCGGATTTGGGCCGGGCACATCGACGGCATCGAGGCCGACCCGGCCGCGTGCGCGCGTCGGGTGGACAGTTCGCCGATTCTTTTCACCGCGTTGTTGCCCCGCTTGGGTTACACCGCGGCCGAACGGTTGGGGCGGGACTACGAAGCCTCCGGCGGCACGGACGTCAGGGCGTTTTTGGTCGGAAAATTGGGGGCGGAAAAAGCCGGCGACCTCCTCGCGCCCGACCGTTTGCTGGCCCTGGGAGGACCCGATGAACCAAACGCCTAAAAGCAACCGCCTGCACGTCGGCCTGTTCGGCCGGGTCAACGTGGGGAAATCCAGCGTGTTGAACTACATCGCCGGCCAGGACGTGGCGATCACCTCGGCGGTCCCCGGAACGACCACGGACGTTGTGGAAAAACCCTTTGAACTTCTGCCCCTCGGGCCCGTGTTGTTTTTGGACACGGCGGGGCTGGACGACGCCTCGGATTTGGGGGAACTGCGGCTCAAACGCACCCGGGCCGCCTTTGACCGCAGCGACATCGTCCTTTTGGTGACGGAACCCGAGGCGTGGGGCGTCTACGAACAGGCGGCGGCCGAGGAAGCGGCGACGCGCGGCACGCCGCTCGTGATCCTCGTGAACAAAACGGACGAACGCGTCCCCTCCGCCGCGTTCCTGGAATCGTTGAAAAAGGTGTCTCCGCACCTGTTGTGCCTCTCTTGCCGACGGCCGGCCGATCGGGAACGGACCGTGGCCGAATTGAAAGAACATTTGATCGCCGTTTGCCCGGAGGATTTTGTGACTCCCCCCCCGATCCTGGCCGACCTGATCCCGGCGGGGGGCTGGGTGGTCATGGTCGTGCCGATCGATTTGCAGGCGCCCAAGGGCCGGTTGATCCTGCCCCAGGTTCAAGCCCTCCGGGACGCCCTGGACCGCGACGCCGTCTCCGTGGTCGTCAAGGAACGGGAGTACGCCTCGGCTTTGGCCGGTCTGGCCCGGCCGCCCGATCTGGTCGTGTGCGATTCCCAGGTGGTTCTGAAAACGGCGGCGGACACGCCGGCGGGCGTGCCTCTGACCACGTTTTCCATCCTTTTCGCCCGCGCCAAGGGGGATTTGGCCGAGGCCGCCCGGGGCGCCCGGGCCATTGCGAAACTCAAGCCCGGCGACCGGGTGCTGGTGAGCGAATCTTGCAGTCACCACGCGATGGAGGACGACATCGGCCGGGTGAAACTGCCCCGTTGGCTAACGAAACACGTGGGCGGGGAACTGGCCGTGGACGTGTGTTCCGGCCGCGACTTTCCCGCCAACGCTTCGGACTACCGATTGGTCCTCCACTGCGGCGGGTGCATGCTGTCCCGCCGGGAGATGTTGTCCCGCCTGCAAAAGTTTCGCGGGGCGGGCGTGCCCGTCACCAACTACGGGGTGGCCATCTCCACCCTGCACGGGGTCGCGGAACGCGTGTTGTCGCCGTTTCCCGCCGCGCTGGCGGCGTATCGAGAATCCAAGGAGACCCCATGCCCCTCGTCATGAACGAAACCCAAGCTTGGGCCCAACGCATCGTTCCGGAACAAATCGACCGGTACATGACGGGCGGGCGGGATTTTATCGACGACGATAAAATCCACGCCACCCTGCGCCAGGCCGCCGCGCCCTCCCGGGCGCGGTTGGAGGAGATCTTGGCGAAATCCCTCGCCGTCGAAACGCTGACGCCCGAAGAGACGGCCTGCCTCCTGCGCGTCGACGACCCGGCGATGTGGGCGCGCATGCGCGAGACCGGCGCCGCCGTCAAGCGGAAGGTCTACGACAACCGCATCGTCACTTTCGCGCCCCTCTACCTCAGCAACCACTGCGTGAACGATTGCGCCTATTGCGGCCTGCGCCGAAGCAACACGGCCATGACGCGCCGCACCTTGAGCCTCGATGAGGTGAAACGCGAAACGGCCGTGCTCGCCGGGGAAATCGGCCACAAACGGCTTATCGCCGTCTACGGGGAGCACCCGGCTTTCGACGTGCACTACATGGTGGACACCCTCCGCGCGATTTACGACACGAAAACGACCACGCCGGGCGGCGGCCGCGGGGAGATCCGCCGGGTGAACGTGAACGCGGCGCCGCAAACGGTGGAGGATTTGAAAGTGTTGGCCGAGGCGGGGTTGGGGACGTTCCAGGTGTTCCAGGAAACCTACCACCACGACACCTACGCCCGCGTGCACCCCGCCGGCACCATGAAGGGCGACTACCGCTGGCGGCTGTACGCCATGCACCGGGCGCTGGAGACGGACATCATCGACGACGTGGGGTTGGGCGTCCTCTTCGGTTTGTACGATTGGCGCTTTGAAGTGCTGGGGCTCTTGATGCACAACATCGAACTGGAATCCCGGTTCGGCATCGGGGCGCACACGATCTCGTTTCCCCGCCTGGAACCCTCGGCGAACACGCCGTTTTTGGACGCGTTGCCCCACCGGGTGTCCGACGACGATTTTGAGAAGTTGGTGACCGTCCTGCGGCTGGCCATTCCCCACGCGGGGATGATCGTCACCGCGCGGGAGTCCGCGGCGGTGCGGCGGCGTGTGTTGCCCTTGGGGTGCACGCAAACCGACGCGTCCACCAAAATCGGCGTCGGCGCCTACGCCGAACACGGTCCCGTTCAAAAAGACGATCGCCAACAGTTCGTCCTGGGGGACACCCGGAGTCTGGACGAGGTGGTTCGGGAACTGGCCGAAAACGGATGCATCACGAGCTTTTGCACGGCGGGGTACCGTTGCGGTCGTACGGGGCGGTGCATTATGGAGCTTCTCCGCTCGGGGACCGAAGGCAAGTTCTGCAAACTGAACGCCGTGCTCACCTTCCGCGAATGGCTGGACGATTTTGCCTCGCCCGGAACCCGCGCGGTGGGAATCAAGGTTTTGGAAGCGGAACTCGCGGAGGTGAGCGTGAAAAACCCCCAGGCCTTTCCACGGCTCATGGAAAGCTACAACCGCATCGTGGCCGGGGAACGGGACCTCTTCTTTTGACGTCCATCGGCGGTTTCCCGCGGGCCCGAATCGTCGACTGGCTGGCGACCGAGGACCGGGCCGTCGTGGAGGCGCTGTTCCGGGACGCCGACCGCGTCCGGCGGGAGGAAATGGGCGACGGGGTCCATCTGCGGGGGCTCATCGAGATTTCCAACGTGTGCGGCAAGGAATGCCTGTATTGCGGCTTGCGCCGGTCCAACGCCGGGGTCGAACGGTACAAGATGTCGGCCGACGACATCGTGGAGGCCGCCCGGGAGGCCCACGGGCTGGGGTACCGGAGCGTCGTGATTCAATCGGGGGAGTCCGGCGGGTACACCGTCGGCGAAATGGCCGACGTCGTGGCCCGCATCAAAAAATCCACCGGCTTGGCGATCACACTGTCTTTGGGGGAAAAGCCCCGCGCCTTCTACGCCGCCTGGAAAGACGCCGGCGCCGACCGGTACCTCCTTCGTTTTGAGACTTCCGACCCCTGGTTGTTTGGCCACCTCAAGCCCGACGGCTCCATGGAAAACCGCCTGCGTTGTTTGGCCGACTTGAAAGAGCTGGGGTATCAGGTCGGGTCCGGCGTCATGGTCGGTCTGCCGGGGCAATCCGTCGAGACCCTGGCGGACGACATCGCGCTCATGGATCGCCTTCAATTGGACATGATCGGCGTGGGGCCGTTCATTCCCAACCCCGACACCCCGCTGGGCGGCCAGAAAGGCGGGAGTTTGGATTTGACGTTGCGCGTGGTGGCCGTTCTGCGCCTTGTCACCCGCGTCGCCCATATCCCCGCCACGACGGCCATGGGGTCGATCGATCCCCGGGGCCGGGAAAAAGCGCTGGAATGCGGGGCCAACGTGCTCATGCCCAACGTGACCCCTCGGACCCACCGCGAGCACTACCGGCTCTACCCGGGGAAAATCTGCTTGGACGAGGACCCGTCGACCTGCGCCGCGTGTTTGCGGATGCGGCTGGACGCCCTCGGCCGGACCGTGGACGCCACCCCGGGCCATTCCCTGCGATCCGCGTAAAACCACACCGAGGCTCCACCCACGCGGCGCTTCCGCAACGGCGGTCGCGAAAGCGCGATCGCGTCGAACCACTCGACCCTCCGAATATTCTCACGTCCTGGGGTTTCGCCCGTTGCGTAAATGATAATCATTTGCAATAATAAACACATGGTGCCAATAGCGAGTGATCTTCGGTTGGCTTTCGCGCAAGAGGGAAAGCGATGGACGGGGGCGCGGGAAACGGTGCTGTCCGTGTTGGAAAAGAGCGCGTTGCCGATTTCGGCCAAAGACATTTTTAAACAGGTGCACTCAAGCGGGGTGAATTTGGCTTCGATCTATCGAACGACCGAAATGCTGGCCGAGCGGGGAATCGCCATCCAAGTGGAGTCCCGAGACGGCGTGCGGCGTTTTGAATTGTCCGATCGGTATCGACCCCACCATCACCACGTGGTCTGTCGGGACTGCGGGGAGACGCGGGACGTTTCCGGGTGCGGGGTCAAAGGCATAGAGGCACGGGCGGCTCGTTCGACAGGGTTTAAGATTGTGGGGCACCAACTCAGCTTGACCGGGCTGTGCCCCCGGTGTTATTGACGGTTTTTTTTAATCTTTTATTGCAATAGGTTCTCATTAATTATTGGGGTTCCAGGTTGCCTGAAAGGGACCGAGCCCTCCGAAGTCCCGCTTAAGGGAGATGTGCGCGGATTCAACCGGCTCGAAGCGGTTCAAGAGGGGTGGGAGTCTCGGGCCATGTCATGCTCCCTCATATTGACGAAAGAGGAGAATGAAAATGAAACAGCAGGAACGCATCACATGGATGGCGGCCCTGGCCGTGGTTCTGGCCCCGGCCGTTGCGGGCGCCCAGAGCAATCCGCTGGGGACCGCGAAGATGAATCCCGACGTTTCCGCTATCGTCGATATGTTTTACACGAACGATGATACGAAAGAAGGGATAAACCACATCAAAGAAGAGATCGCGGGGTTTGCTGAAACGCCCGGGATCGTGGAGGAGCACGAGCACGCGCATGGCACGGAAGAGGGGTTCAACCTCCGGCATCTGGAGCTTCAATTCTCCGCCGCCGTGGATCCCTATTTCAAGGGGTCGGCCATCGCCGCCGTCGACATGGAAGGCGCCGAGCTGGAAACCGCCGAGGTTGAAACCACTTCTCTCCCTTGGGGGCTGACGGTGAAAGGCGGAAAATTCTACAGCAACTTCGGCTACATCAACTCCAAACACGCCCATCAGTGGGATTTTACGGACCAGACCCTGGTTTATGAACTTCTGCTCGGCGAACACGGGTTGAACGACAAGGGGCTTCAAGTGTCTTGGCTGGCGCCGACGCCGTTCTACATGCTTTTGGGAGCGGAATCTTTCCAGGGGAACAACGAGAAAATGTTCGCCTATCACGGCGACGGCTCTCTTCCCCGCCACGAGGGACCCCGGGTCGGGACCGGCTGGCTTAAAGTGTCCCCCAACCTCCCTGGAGCCCATGCTCTGCAGGTGGGCCTTTTTGCAACCAAAGGGGTCCATCAAGAAGAGCTTGATCTCGATGCGGGCGTCGATGGGGCTGACCAATTCCGGGATGGGACCAACGCCTTCCACGGGGCCGACCTCATCTACAAATTAAACAGCCCCAAAGCCTATGGCCAGAGCGATTTCTTCCTGCAAGGCGAATACATGAAGCGCAAAAAGAACATGGAAATCGTGGAAGACACCGGTCTGATTCCCGCTGTCGTGGGCACCCGCCAGGTCGACGTTCAAGACGGCTACTACGCCCAGGCGGGGTACGGAATTTTGCCCCGGTGGCGGGCCGCCGCGCGTTGGGAAGAGCTGGGTCTGACGAACAAAACGGACTTGCCCGACGGAACGTCTCTCGTCAACGGGTCGAGCCGCAAATTCTCCGGCATGGTGGACTTTACGCCCACGGAATTCTCCCGCCTGCGTCTGCAGTTCAACAACGGGTCCTACGCCACGGAGGACGGCCGCACGCACGCCTCGGAGATTTTCATGCAGTGGATGGTCTCCATCGGCGCCCACGGCGCGCACTCGTTCTAAAAAGGCTCGCCCGCTGGTCGGGCGGTTCGGTGCCCCCTCTCCCGCGCGCGGGAGAGGGGTAAGGTTCCAAAACAGCGGCACAAGGGGAATGAAATGAATAAGCTTTCGGCATTGTTCGGCATCCTGTTGTTGGGGGGCGGTGTTTATGCCGCGCCGTTAAAAGTGGTGACCACCACGCCGGACCTGGCGGATTTGGCCCGACAGGTGGGCGGAGATCGCGTGAAGGTGGATAGTTTGTCCCGGGGATCCCAGGACCCTCATTTCGTGGAAGCAAAGCCTTCCTTAATCGTGAAAGTGCGTGACGCGGACCTGTTTGTCCAGACCGGTTTGGACCTCGAGATCGGCTGGGCTCCGCTTCTGATCCAGGGGGCCCGCAATGCCCGCGTGCAAAGGGGCGCCAAAGGGTTTTTTGATGCGTCGGCCTTCATTCAACCCCTGGAGGTCCCGACCGTCGTGAGCCGGGCGGCGGGGGATGTTCACCCCGGGGGCAACCCCCACTTCCTCGCCGATCCGCACAACGCTTTGGCGGTGGTCAAAGCGTTGGGTGAGAAACTGGCCGAATTGGATCCCGCCGGAGCGGCCGTCTACAAAAAAAACGCCGGGGATTATTCCGCCCGGCTGTCGGCCAAGATCGCCGAGTGGGAAAAGCGCATGGCCCCCGCCAAGGGCGCGCGTTTTGTCAGCTACCACAAAAACTTGGTCTATTTGGCCGATCATTTCGGTCTTGTGTCGGATGGGGAAATCGAGCCCAAACCGGGAATCCCGCCCACCCCTAAACACACGGCGGACTTGATCGCCGTGATGAAAGAACGACGAACGCCGCTGATCCTCACCAATCCTCATTTCGCGCGGCGCACGCCCGACGCTTTGGCCCGGGCCACGGGAGCTGCGGTGGTGACGGTGGCGCTCACCCCGGATGCCGTGCCCGAGGCGGTGGACTATATATCCGCCGTTGAATTCAACGTCGCCGGAATTTTGCGGGCGTTAAAATGAAGTAAGCTTTTTCCCAATGCCTACCCTCATTCAGTTCGACAAGGCCAGTTTGGGCTACGGCTCGTCCACGGTTCTCCGCGACGTCAGTCTGCGGATCGACGAAGGGGAATCCGTGGGCCTCGTGGGTCCGAACGGGTGCGGGAAAACCACGTTTCTTCGGACGGTATTGGGTTTGCTCCCCCCCTTGGCCGGGCGGGTGGACCGCCGAGCGGGGCCGCGGTTCGCCTATGTTCCGCAGGCGGAGGAGATGAACCTCCTCTGGCCGTTGACCGTCAAAGACGTGGTGGAACTTCCCGCCCGGGCGAAACGCTGGGGGGGGCGGGTCGCGGCCGCGGACGCCCGCCGGGTGGGGGAGGCCCTGGCGCGCGCCGGCGTGGAGCCGATCGCGGATCAACTTTTGCGGGAGGTCTCGGGCGGACAGAGGCAGAGGACCGCCCTCGCCCAGGCCCTCGCCCAGGCGCCGGACGTCTATTTGTTGGACGAGCCCACCAAAGGGTTGGACGTGGTGGCCGAGCGGGACCTGTTGGGACTTGTCGCGGGGTTGTCGGAGGGGGGCCAGACGGTTTTTCTGGTCAGCCATTCCCTCCATATTCCGCTCAACCTTTCCAAACGGATCCTCCTCTTTCACCAGGGGGCGGTGATCTCCTCGACGGCGGAGGAAATCTATCGATCGAAACGGTTGGAGGAAGTGTACGGGGTGCCATTCGTCCACATGGAACAAAACGGGCACCGGTGGGTTGTGCCCGAGGGGGCCCGATGAGTTTCCTGGAATTGCCGTTCATGCGGACCGCATTCGCCGCGGGTCTCTTCGCGGGCACGGCCCTGTCCGTCATCGGGATTTTCTCGGCGACGCGGAGCGTGGCCTTTTCCGGGTTGGCGGCCTCGCAACTGGCGGCCCTGGGCGGCGTGGTGGGAGTTGTTCTGGGTCTTCATGTGGGCGCGAGCGTTTTCTCCTGGTCCTTCGTCGTGGCGGGGTTGATGGTCCTGGCCTTTCTGTCGCGTTCCCGAAAAACCTCGGCGGACAGTTGGGTGGCGACCCTCTATGTCCTGGGCGCGGCCCTGGCGGTCTTGGTGTTGTCCAAATCCCCGCGCGGCGAGAGCGAGGCCCTCGGGGTGTTTTTTGGAAATATTTTGTCCCTGGGAACCCTGGAAGTGTGGGAAGCGGGGGCGCTGTTCATTTTAACCCTGGCGGGGCTGGCGTTGTGGTTTCGCCGTTGGGTTTGGCTGGCCTTCGACCCCGTGGGCGCGGAAGTGGCGGGTCTTCGGGCGGGGCTGTGGAACGGGATCTTCCACGTCTTCTTCGCGGCGGCGCTCACGCTCTCCATCCATATCTTTGGGGTCTTGCTCTCTTTCGCCTATCTCATCCTGCCGGCGACGGCGGGGCTCCTGCTGGTGCGGCGGACACGGACCCTGGTGATCTTTTGCGCGGCGTATTCGGCCCTCGTCACGGTGGTGGGGTTCGAAATGTCTTTCCGGTGGGATTTCCCGACGGGGCCCTTCGTTTCCGCTCTCTTGGCCGTCGGGGCGATCGGCGCCCGGTTGTACAAAGCCAAGGAAACGTAAAATGCCAGTGGGCATTTTATGGGTGGATGACCCCAACAGCCCCGCCCTAAAGTAAAACTCCCCCGCCGGGGTCTCCGGCGGGGGAGGGGGGTAAACAGAATTTAGGCGGAGGGAACCAAGTCTTTCGTGTTCAACTTGGCGGGGAGGAAAATGCCGACCACCCCGCGCAGGCCCACGCTCATCACGATATTGAAGAAAAACGCCAGGAACCCCAGCAACAAGAGGGACCCGGAGAGCGCGGCCAGGATCATGTAACCCGAAAACTCCCCGTTGAAGTACATGGTGCGCCGCAACATGCCGTGCAGGCCGGCCATGCCCATGAACGCCCCCATGCCGATCCCCCCCAGCAAATGAGACCAGAAATGCAGGTTGACGAGCTTTTGGCTGTACAATTCCGCCCCGTTGGTCAACAGGGGGAGCAAGTAGTACACCGCCGCGTAGAGGGTCATGGTGAGGCCAACCAGGACCGCCACGTGAACGTGAGGCCCCACGATCCACTGGGTGTTGTGGAGGATGCGGTTGAGGCCGAGGTCCGCCTGCATGATGCCCGCGGGAACCGCGAGCGCGAAGCCCAAAAGCCCGCCAAGGAGGAATTTCAGAGGGTTCGTCATTTTCAGCGGCCGCGCGCTCCAGAGCGTGACCAGCGTGATCGTGAAAGCCAACCCCTGGGTGATCAGTTCGAACGCCGTCACCATCTCCCCCGAGAGGATCTTAAGGATTCCCGGCTGAGCCTGGTCCGACATCAGGTGATGGGACCAGACCGTCCAGGACACCACCATTTCGACAAAAAGCGCCGCTCGGGCGACGTTTTCCATGAAAAGCTTTTTCCCGCTGATCAACGTGGCCATCAGATACCAGGTGCCGGCCACGTAGATCAAAACCAGGCCGTCGGCGATCAAGTCGAGACCCCACCAAAACCAGTTCTTGTACAGGAGCGCGTCGACCGCGGAATGTTTGAGGCTGTGGCCGGACAGCTCGGCAACCATGTACACCAAAATCAGAACGCCGGTGAACAGGATAATCCCGGCGTTGAGAGCGGTGTCCACGGTTCCCCGGGCGATGGCCGCCACCGGCAGGGAGACCGGGTGTTCTTTTTTCTCTCGAGAAAAGAGGCTCCGCAACCCCGTCAACCCCAGGGCGGACGCCAACAGAGCGCCCGCGGGTTGTGGGGGAAACCCGGCCGGCGTGTACGTGATCGTCTTGAATACATTGATCACGAAAAGCGCGGTGCCGACCATAACCAGGGCGATGCCGAGAATGAAAAACGTTCCCCCCACGACACTGAATTGGGTGAAATCCGCTGGAAGCGGCCAATAGAGCGTGTAGAGCGGCGCGTAGTGGCTGATGAACGCGGCGCCCCAGAACGTCAATGTCCCGACGGCCAGGAGTCCGCAGGTCCAATTCGCGGCTTTGATGCTCCAGAGGGGTTTTTTCATCAAGAAAGGCACCAGGAAAAGGAACGCGCCGAAGACCACGGAATACGTGGACCCGAAAATCCCCACGAGGGGATGCGCGGTCAGGATCGCGTAATAATGCCCGGGGGGAAATGGCGGCAGGGGCTTCACGAGGGACACCCGCATGATCATGCCTTCGACCACCGCGATCCCGTACCAGAGAAGCCCCACCACCACGAACCGCAGGGTCATTTTTTGCATGGGGGTCAATGTGTCCGGCTTGAACAGATCTTTGGTGCCGCGCACCAGGGTTTGAAGAAAAGTCATGGGAGGACCTCGCCGGCTTTTTCAACCACTTCGATGACGTCTTTTTCGATCATTTGAATTCCTTTCGGGCCTGAATATTCCGTCGAGCGGATGGTGTAAAGCCCGGGAACTTCAAAGTGCCAGAGGAGGTCGTTGCGGTGGCCGGGCAAAACCTGCATTTGGAAGAGCATGGATTGGTCCGGGCGAAACACACCGAAGCCGTAGGTGAGGTCGTCGGACGTCACGTTGAAGAGGACCTTTTCCCCCGCGACGATGGTCATTTTATCCGCGGGGAGAGTGAATTTGTGCGCGGCCACGCGGATGTCGAAAGTCTTGTCGGCCGCGATGTGGGCGCGGTTTAAATCCAATTTTTTCCACGGGATGGTTTCGTGCGTCACGATGTGGAGCGACACCCCCACCGTCACCAACGCGCCCACCACCGTGTGGAAAACCCAGTTCGGGATAAGCTTAAGCGAGCCGTCGCGCGTGACTTTGTACGCGAACCAGGCCATGCCGGCCATCACGGCCAGAACGTAGGCGGTGTAGCCGACCGTCTGCCCCCACAGCACAAGCTTTGAATCGATCATGGTTGTGTCCTTTCCTTGTCGGTGCGCCGCCGGAGGCGGAGCGATGGGGAAAGGATAAGCCTTGCGGAGGAAGGGGACTATGCGCTCGGACAGGTTTGGGGCGAGGCGATCGCGCGAAGGGCGGCGGGGTCCAGCACCGCCACGCGTTTCCATCCCGTGCGCACGAGCCCGCGTTTGGAAAATTGGGAAAGGACGCGGATCGCTGTTTCCGGAATGCACCCCGCGAGTTCGGCCACGTCTTCCCGGCGGAGACGGACATCGACACCCGGGTTCGGCGACAGGCGAAGCAGGACGTGCGCAACCCGGCGTTCCACGGGAGCGTTCGCCAGGGCGCGCATCTCTTGGGCGTGTCGCACCCGCTCGCCCAGCGCCGCCAGCGCGGCCCGGGCGAAAACGCGATGGCCTTGAAACAGGGTCTCAAACACCGCCGGAGAAATTTCGTCGGTTTCGGAAGGTTCCAGCGCCAACGCGGTCGCGGGGTACGGGCGGCGGTCCAGAACCGCCACCAGACCGAACCATTCCCCGGGGCGGGCCAGTTCCATGGCGAGCGGGCGGTCCGAAGGGGACTGTTTGAATATTTTGATCAATCCCGCGCGCAGGAGGAAGGCCCCGCGCGGGGGATCGCCCTCGTTGAAAACCGCCGTTCCCCGGGGGTGGCGACGACGTACAAAGGCCCGGGTGGCCCGGCGGGCGACGCCGTCGGGAAGGCACGCCAGGATCCCCGCCGTCGGATCGGTAAATTGCATAGGGGAATTATAGCGGATCGGGGGGACGGCGAAAACTTTCGAGGGTGTGGTATAATAAACGCTCGATTCCCTCACGGGGCTGTAGCTCAGCTGGGAGAGCGCGTCCTTCGCAAGGACGAGGCCGTCGGTTCGATCCCGATCAGCTCCACTTTCTTTCTGAATCAAACTCACCAAAAGAGTCCAACTTCATTCCGAGGTTGGGCTCTTTCTTTTGGGCGGGCACGGGCAGGACGGAAGCGGACACCACACAACGCACGGCGGAACGAAAGAACGTCCGATTCTCCCAATTCTCCGTCGATCGGAAGCCCCCACCGAAACCGAACTGTGATGCGGTCCTTGCCGTAAAAAACCTTTTCGATTCGTTCCCGGACGCTCAACGATTTTTCAATTCCGGTTTTGCGCGCGCAGGTTTTCACATGCCGTTGGAGTGCTTTTTGCAGAATTTCGGGGGTCAAAACGCTGTTACATTGTAACGGTTCGATCCCGTTTTCAGGGGGCTGTTGCAATAGAAGTTTCAGGTAAAGCGGGTCCCCGGAGAGCCGGACGATGTTTTGGTGGATGATCTCCTCCAGCCGAGGAGCGCTAATCTGGCGGGTGGAGCAAGCGTTCCATCCTTTGTGATTCGTTGCTGTGCAACGATAATAAAAATAGCGGCGGCTTCCCTCCGGGGTCTTCTTGTCTGTAAAAGAAACGCTCATGCTGGAACGGCATTCCGTGCATTCCACCAGGCCGGAATAGGGGAGATGGTGATAAGAAGACCCCGGCCGCTTGGCCTCTTGGGTTTCCTGGGCCAACAACCCTTGGACGTGGTTAAACAGAGTTTCGGAAATAATGGGGGAATGGACGCCTGGAAGAACTTTCCCCTTGTAGGACACTTTTCCCGCCACCGCCGGATTTTTTAAAACTCGCCAAACAAAAGAGTCGCTGAGGGTGGTCCGCTCGTGCCAAGAGTCCCGAATGGCCAAGGTCACTTGGTGTGCGGAGCCCAGTTCGACGTATTTTTCAAAGATGTATCGGACCACCCGGGCGCGGCGAAAATCAACAACCAGTTTGCCGGTTTCCTTTTTATAGCCGTAGGGCGGGCGGCCTCCATTGTATAGTCCGCGTTGGGCGCGTTGAGCAAATTTATCCCGAATGCGTTCCGAGGCCAGCTCCCGCTCGAATTGGGCGAAAGTCAGCATAATGTTGCGCAAAAGCCGCCCGGCGGGGGTGGACGTGTCAAAGCGCTCCGTCACGGAAATAAACCCGACATTGTGGGCGTCGAAAATTTCGATGAGCTGGTAAAAATCCCGTGGGGAGCGCGTTAGACGGTCGATTTTGTAGGTGATCACCATGTCGATTCGATCGTTTTTAATGTCGGCAATTAAGTTTTTAAGCGCCGGTCGGTTGAGATTGGCCCCGGTGAAGCCTGGGTCGGAATAAACATTGGCAAGTTCGAACCCTTCTTGGCTTTTGATGAACGAGTGGATGCGGTCGTTTTGAGCCTCGCAGGAATTAAACTCGACCTCGGCCTGTTGGTCGGTGGAAACACGGGTGTAAATGGCGCATCGGATGGGTTTAGTGGCTTGGTTTTGATTTGAAGTTAGAATCATAAGACCCCCTGGACTTTTGTAACGACAAAAACCCTTCGTAGGTAAATTCGTTTAACAGTCGGAGCAGAGAATCGGACAGGATCGGATCTTTTTTTGACAGAGCGAGAATAAAGTCCACGGCCACCCCCTGCTGGTAAGGCGCAGTAATATATTACACAACTAGCATAAACGGTGCTAGATGTTCTGTCAACGCCCGAATTGTTAAGGTAACGCCATGAGCCCCAGCGAAAAGCCCGTGATCACAGGCACCGACTTCTACAAGAAAAAAGGATTTGTTAAAGCGTTGACGCTCCATTTGACGGAGACGCTTTACGAGGCACTGAGGAAAAAGGCTTTTGAAGAACGATCCTCTTTGCAGGTGATGGCCCGCAAGGCCTTGGAGAAAGGCCTGAAGAAGTAGGCGGGCTTTCTCGGCCCGCCCCGCCGGGGAGGGAACGGGAGGGGTCCGACAGTCCCCCGGCCCGCTGGGATCGGGGGAAGCAGGGGGAAGGGACCGCTTTGGGGTTGCGCGCGCGGTGTTGGAATTGAAAAATCGTTGAGCGTCCGGGAACGAATCGAAAAGGTTTTTTACGGCAAGGACCGCATCACAGTTCGGTTTCGGTGGGGGCTTCCGATCGACGGAGAATTGGGAGAATCGGACGTTCTTTCGTCCGCCGTGCGTTGTGTGGTGTCCGCTTCCGTCCTGCCCGTGCCCGCCCAAAAGAAAGAGCCCAACCTCGGAATGAAGTTGGACTCTTTTGGTGAGTTTGATTCAGAAAGAAAGTGGAGCAAATTAGAGCGGCCGCCAACTTTTGACCTGTCGATGCCCCATTTGACACATGATTATTGGACGAACTATCGCTTAACGGGGCAATACAACCTGCGGCCCACCTTGTAGGGATCGATCGGCCTGTTGCGAAGGGAGGGGGGACCCGGTGGGCCCCCAACCTGCCGCGTGTGTAGGGGGTGCGGAGCTCGACCAACCTTTGCGGCGGGTGTTGCCGCCGCCGTGGCCGTGTTACTTTTCGACCGCTATACGGGCCCTTTTCCACCGCTGAATCATTCGATCCATTCCCCTTTGAAAGACAGTGGCAAGGGGTTGAGCCTTGCCGCGCAAACCTTCCGCCGATGGCGGCGGTGTTGGACGGGAAACCCCCGCGCGATAGCGCGGCGGCCGGGAAAGAAAAACCTCCGGCGGAACAGCGGAGAAAACCCCGGCCGTTGGCCGGGAGAAAGACAGCGCACACTGCGGTTGATCTGTTTGTTGGGAAAACCCCGGACGCGGCTTGCTTCGGTTGGACGCTGAAAAACAGGTGCGCGGGCCGCGCGTCGGCACGAGGAGCGCGCGCCGCCGCCCGGCCCGCTTGGCGTGTGGGCGGACTGGGACGCGGGCCGCTCCGCCTGAAAAGCTGGAGAAAACCGGGCCGCCCCGCGCCCGCAGGTAAAGCGTGCGCGGTCGCCGGGCTTGGCGTGGTGAGCCGTGGGACGCTGCCCGCTGCGCTTGAGCCCCCATCAGCCCTGTGCGCCGCCGCCGGGGCCGAGCCCCGTCGTCGGCCTTGCCTGGCCTGGGGTCAAGGCCGTTGGCCTCGCCCCTCCCATCGGTCGCGCGCGCCTTTGACTTTTGTTTTTCTGGTTTTGATTTTGCCCCAACAAGCCCGGCACGTGGAACGCGACGGGTTGGTGGGGCGTTTTTAGTAATATGAGGATTCCACCTCGTGGGTTCTTCTGCCGGGAGGCCTATGATTAAAAACCTGTTGTGGTCTCTGTTGTTTGTGTCGTCGATCGCGTCCGCGTCGTCCTATGAACATCCGCTCCAACGCGGCGGCGGCAATCCTTCCACCGCCCCTGATTTCCCACTAAAGTTGACCAACTACCTCTCCGCCATGGGCGGGGGAGTCTCCGGCGAGGAGCTTCTACAAAGTTATTACGGCGACCGAAGAAATATCGCCTTCCCGGATTTGGTCTTGGCGTTTGGAAAAACAGACCCCTACCCCGTCATGTCCCTCTGGCATCGGGGGAAACAAACCGACCGGCTCTCCAACGAAGTGTTTTTGTATGTGGTGGTATTTGTGGAGGAGGGCGCCCCGGTTTTGAACCAAAAACCAGCCGTTCCAGACACCCCCGTCACAATGGCCGGGGATTCCCGCGACGTTTGTTTTAAAGAACCGAGCCAATTTCAAGTCCGACTGGAAGGCCTGGTCTACGAAAAGGAAAAAGACTCCGGCATTAACGCCATGGAGGTCATCAAGCTGTACACGGGCAAAGAGCCCCAACGGTATGGCCAACGCCCGTTGGAAGGCGTCTGCGCCGCCGTAGATATGACAAAGGCGGAGCCGATCCCGGGGACTACAATCCGAAAAGCCATCATCAAGTTCCCTCTGGAAAAGGAATCGGTCTATCGCCTAAACGTCCACCAAACCGGAAACCAACAAAGCAGTGACTTCCACTTTTCGAACATCCGCCTATCCTTATTCGGTGCCGGTGTTGGCGCGGGGGCGGCCAATAAACAGGACAACTTCACAAAGGCCAGCGTTAAGCCCTACATCTTCGCCCATGTTTATGTGTCCAAAGCATTCAACCCGTGGAACCGATCCATAGCAATCGTGGCGGGAATCCCGATTGAAAACAAAGTGGAAGAGGCGATGGTGGGCGCAAGATGGAGCCCGGCCAACGAATGGAAAGCCCCCGACGTGTCGCGGTTCGGTCTAATCATCGGGAGCCACTATCACCGCCCCACTGGGGAATACAAAGACCAACGCCAGTGGCGGACATTCATTGGCCTGGACTACAAACTGTGAAAAGAAAAACCACAAACAAAGAGCCCATCCCCATCAAACGACGAGTGGAGCTGGACGTCCTGCGCTTAGAGGGACAAATCCAGTCGCTAAAAGAACGGCTCGGCTTCACCGATTGGCGGAAAGTCCTGATGTTGGCCGTGTGCATTGAAGGCGCGACGGATCGCCTGATCCGCGATTTGGTAGCTTTACACCTGGACTCTTGGGCCGATGGTGTGACGGACGAAAAGAAGCTGGAAATGGACGAGATTTTGAAGGTTGTGTTGAGGAGAATGTAGTAATGAAATCATCCATAATGATTATGATGGGGTGGTTGGCCGTTCTTGTACTTTTCTCTGGCTATGCAATTAAACAAGAGTGGATATCGTTTCATTCCGCGCTTTCAGGATTTCTAGCCGCTTCTGTTTCATTAATCTCGTCCTTAATTATTTGGACACTTTCAGAAGCCAAGAAAAAAGCAGATAAAGAAAAAGGGTTGAAAGAGGAGACCACAAGAATCATGCAGCAATTGGCGGCGGAAATTGGCGAAAATCTTAAGCTTTGTGAAACAATGCGTAAATACATGCATGAAATCTCCTCAATGAGCCCAGGCGCATTTCAAAAAACACGAATCGTACTTTTTGAAACATTCCATTTGAATCTAACCGAAAGAGCGTATGACGAAGTTGTCACCCGGATTGCGGACAGCGACACCATCAAGGAATTGAGAAATTTTAATCAAACACTTAAATATGGGGCTCAACTGCTTAGGGCAACCGCGAGGAGTATCCAAAATGAAGTGCCCAAGACGCTTGAGCGCTCTTTTTCGGTTTCGTGGCACCCGCAATTGTTTCAAGAAGCGTTAAAGAAATCCGTAGATAATAATCCCTGGTGGCAGCATCTTGACGTGATTCTGGCTGAAATTGAAAAGCACAAAGAAACTTTTCTCCCTAAAATGCAGGATTTGGCAAAACAAAAGTGAGCCAGCCAAATATTATTTCTGACTCCGGTTACGCCAAGCTTTTCTCCGATCTCCGAAAATTGTGGGAATCGGGGAAGGGCCGGGCGCGGGCGGCGGTGAATCATCAGCTTTTGGTGACCTATTGGGAGATGGGTGGGCGGATGGCGATGGAAAACCTCTCCGAAAACGCGGGGTATGGGCGGGCGATCATCACTCGCTTAGCTCGGGACATGGGGACCGACATCACGACCTTGTACCGGTGCATCCAATTTCACGAAACCTATTCGATGGTGCCGAAAAGCGACCACTTAACGTGGAGCCATTTTCGGGTTTTGTTGTCACTGAAAGACCCGGCGGAACGGAGGCGATTTGCGGAACTGGCCGAAAAGAACCGCTGGACGCGGGACCGGTTGATTGAAGCAATCGAAGACAGCCACGACGAGACGGACAACAAGGGCAAAAAGACCAAACAGCTGAAGCGCCCGGAGGGCGCGGATTACGTGTTCAAAGCCACGGTGCTGGATGTGGTGGATGGCGATTCGTTGGTTTTGGACATTGATTGTGGCTTTGACATCAAAAAGAAACAGCGGGTACGTCTGGCCCATGTGGATGCGCCTCCGATTGAATCCACGGATGGAATAGCGGCGGCGAATTATGTTCGCAATCAATTGGCCATGGCGGAGTTCGTGGTGGTGAAAACAACAAAGGTGGACATCTACGGCCGATACTTGGCCGACATATTCTATTCCCACAATCCCAAGGCGGAGATTGGGGAAGTCTATCGGAAGGGGCTGTATTTGAACCAGGAATTACTGGATAAAGGTTCGGCAGTGTAGGGGAATAGTAAAATCAAGCTTTATCACTTTGTGGGTGCAGGTTGGAAAATAAAAATTAGGAAAACACGTGGAATAGGAACATGGTGCCATGGAACCGACAATAATCTGCCCTAAGTGCAAACAAGAAATAAAACTGACGGAATCTTTAGCGGCTCCATTGGTGGAGTCCACCCGGCGGGAATACGAGAAGCGTTTGGCCGAAAAAGACGCGGAGGTCTCGAAAAGAGAATCGGAGATTCGAGATCGAGAGGACGCCGTTGCCAAGGCCAGGATGGGCTTGGACGAGCAGGTAGCGGGCAAGGTAAAAGCCGAGCGGGCAAAAATCGCAACGGAAGAAGCAGCCAAGGCTCGGCTAACCTTGGCGACGGATTTGGATCAAAAGGCAAAGCAAATATCGGACCTGAACGAAGTCTTAAAGGCAAGAGACGCGAAGCTTGCCGAGGCGCTCAAAGCCGAAGCGGATTTGGTGCGAAAACAAAGGGAACTTGACGACGCCAAGCGGGCAATGGACCTGAATATCGAGCGTAAAGTTCAGGCAGGGTTGTCTTCGGTGCGGGAGCAGGCCCGGAAAGAAACCGAGGAATCCATGAACCTCCGTCTCTCCGAAAAAGAACAGATCATCCATTCAATGAAGAAACAGTTGGAAGAGGCCCAACGGCGGGCCGAGCAAGGGTCCCAACAGCTACAAGGAGAAGTTTTGGAATTGGAATTAGAAGCACTAATCAGAAGCAAATTCCCCCGTGACACGATCGAGGCAGTGCCAAAAGGCGAATTCGGCGGGGACATCATTCACAAAGTTATTGGCCCCACGGGGCAGGTGTGTGGAACGATTTTGTGGGAATCAAAAAGGACAAAGAATTGGTCCGATGGTTGGCTTCCGAAACTTCGGGAGGATCAGAGGGCGGCGAAGGCCGAAGCGGCGCTCCTCATCTCCCAAACCCTGCCGAAGGGGGTGGAAAGTTTTGACCAGGTGGAGGGCGTTTGGATTGCGCACCCGAGAGTGGCTTTGCCCGTGGCGGCCATGCTTCGCCAAATCCTAATCGAGGTCAACACCGCCCGCCAAGTTTCCGACGGACAACAAACCAAAACCCAGATAATCTATCAATACCTAACGGGGCCGCGATTCCGGCAACGGGTGGAGGGCATCGTTGAGGCGTTTACGTCGATGAAGACTGACCTGGATGTGGAGAAAAAAGCAATAACCAAACAATGGGCTAAACGTGAAGAGCAGATCGAACGGGTTATGCAGGGAACTGTTGGCATGTACGGAGATTTGCAGGGGATTGCGGGGAAGACATTGCAAGAAATCGAAGGATTGAGCCTAAAAAACCTAGAAGGCCCGGTGTCCAGAAAAAAGGGGAGCGATTGAAGGTAGACCACCGGGATTCTCTGAAATGAGAATCGCAAAAATTCGGGTAGCCAATTTCCGATCCATTCTTGATGCCACTCTGGAATGCGGGCCGTTGACTATCCTCATAGGGTGTAATGGTGCCGGAAAATCATCCTTTCTTCAGGCATTGCGGATGTTTATGGAAACATCCACCTCTTTTGTTCCCACAAACGAAGATTTTTATAATCGAGACCAGACCAAAGAAATCCTCATTGAGGTAACTTTTTGTGATCTGGCTAACGATGAAAAGGCGGAATTTAAGAGCTATCTCGATAAGAATGAAACCCTCGTTGTTCAAAAACGGTTTCCAGGGGGGGAGTACTACGGTCAAACCTTCGGTTGTGCCGAACTCGAGCCTGTGAGAGAAAAAATACGGCAAAAAGCATCTAAAGTTTCCGACCATGCCCAAGTATTGAAAAGTTTGGTTGATACTGGGAAGTTCCCGGGATTGCAGGCCGTCACAAGGAACATTGATGAAGAACTGAAACGCTGGGAAGGGGAAAACGTTTCAAGATGCTCGCAATATTTTAGGGCCGGGGAATTCCAGGGGCCACAGAATATTGCAGGTGGGAAGGTCAAGGGGCGGACGCAGTTCGTTTATATTCCTCCGGTCCGGGAGGCGGATCTGGATGCATCTGGGGTGGGGAAGCAGACCCCCCTGGGCGCACTTGTGACACCCCTCTTAACGGCCATGACCGAACGCAACGCAGACATCGCTAAGGTCAAGGCGGAGGTCCAGAAAGGATACGATGAATATCGAACGATGGTTCAGGGCGCAGGTGAAAAGGAAACGTTGGAGAAAGAGCTGACCAGTGTTTTGCGTCGATATGATCAAGAAACTTCGGCTACCGTTCAGCTCCAATTGGATCCGGAAATTCCTCTGCCTCCTCCGAAACCAAGCGTTTGGCTTAAAGAAGATGGCTTTGACGGTGAAGTCTCCCGGAAAGGCCATGGGCTCCAAAGGCTTTTCATCTTTTCGATCCTGGAACTCTACGAAAAGAGCAGGAAAGGCCCGGTGGATAATGGAGAGGGAAAGGGGATACTCCTGGCGATTGAAGAACCTGAGCTTTATCAACACCCAGCACGGTCCAGAGCAATTTCCAGGATTTTCAAAGAACTTTGCTTTCCCCAAGGAAAAACAAATTTTCCGTTTCAAATTCTTCTGACAACACATTCCCCCTATTTCATTGACTTAGAAAAGTTTGACGGTATACGAAGAATTGAGAAAGCAGATTCTGGCCGAGAAGGCCCGATGCAAACTGTGGTCCACAAGACGGATCTGAAGATCGTGGGACAAAAGGTGACTGAGGCCCTGGGCGAAAAGACAGAAGTCACAGATTCCAGCGCATGGGCCAGGATGAGAGCCAATATGGGGTTGAAGGGGAGCGAGGCGCTTTTTGCGGAGGGGATCATCCTGGTCGAAGGGGTCGAGGATGAAGCGATATTAAGCGCCTGCGCGGATCATCACAAGGTTTCACTGGACGCTGAAGGCATCGCCATTCTTCCCGTCGAAGGAAAGAATAAGTTGCCATGGCTTTTGGTCCTTTGCCGAGAACTGAACATTAAAACCTATACAATTTTCGATGCAGACATAGATAAAGTAGAAAAGAAGAAAGAGAAGGAGAAGGATAAAGATTTGGCTTTGAACAATGGACTTCTTAAGTTACTAGGGCACTCACCAAACAGACAATTAGAGACTCTTGTCACTCCAGCCGGATGCGTCTGGAAGACAAACTTCGCCGATGAAGTAAAGGCGGATTTCGGAGAGGCTGAATGGGAGTCTGCTTTCAAAAAGGCCTGCGATGAATTCGGAATCGAAGCAGCGCGTGGAAAAAAGAAATTTGCCTTACTCTATCGAACAGCCGAAACCCTCCTTTCCAGTGGGAAACAGCCTGCACAACTTGAAAATCTGTGGTCTGCGATTAGCCAGTATTTTAATTTTCCTGGGATGAAGTCGCCAGGCAATTAACCCAAGGTAAAACGATAACCATGACCAAATCCATCAGCGATATTCTCCAGCAGTTCCGCGATGAGGCCCGAAGCAATCGGGACCTGGGGGATCGCTTTGAGCGATTGATGGTGGGGTTTTTGAAAAAGGATCCGATCTATTCGGATTTGTTTTCTGCGGTGTGGTTATGGGGGGAGTGGCCGGAGCGAGGGAATAAGCCGGATGTTGGGATTGATATCGTGGCCCAGGAGCGGGGGAGTGGGGATGTTTGGGCGATTCAGTGTAAGTTTTTTGATCCGGCACACACCCTTCAAAAAGCGGACATCGATTCATTTTTCACAGCGTCGGGGAAGGCACCGTTTAAGAAGCGGCTTATTATTTCCACGACGGATAATTGGAGCAGGCACGCCGAGGATGCGTGTAAGAACCAGCAAATACCGGTAAGTCGGTTGCGGGTGCAAGATTTGGACGAGAGTCCGGTGGATTGGGCGGCGGTGCGGCCGGATCGACCAACGGAAATAAAATTCAAGGACAAAAAACACCTTCGCCCCCATCAAAAAGAAGCCCACGACAAAGTCATCGCCGGGTTAAAAGCGGCTGACCGTGGGAAACTGATCATGGCTTGCGGGACGGGGAAAACTTTCACCTCTCTGCGGATCGCGGAAACGATGGCGCCCGCTGGGGGATGCGTGCTGTTTTTGGTCCCTTCGATCTCGCTCATTTCGCAATCCGTGGCGGAATGGGCGGCTGAGGCGGAAACCAAGTTTAGTTTCTTTGCGGTATGTTCCGATCCCAAGGCCGGGCAATCGGGGGAGGAAGAGGATATTTCCACCCACGATCTTGCTTTCCCGGCGCACACCAACCCAAAGTTGTTGGGGCATCAGATCGAAGCCCTGCGGAAAATTCGGAAGAAAAACGTCACGGTTATCTTTTCAACTTACCAATCCATTGAGGTGGTTCAGGAGTCACAAGACTTTGGGACACCGGCTTTTGATTTAGTGATTTGCGACGAAGCGCATCGAACAACGGGGATTGAAAGAACGGAATACGACAAGGCAGGGGCGTCGGCATTTGTATTGGTTCACAAGCCGGGTTTCATCAAATCGAAAAAGCGGCTTTATATGACGGCGACGCCGCGGATTTATGACGATGTCTCAAAAGGGAAAGCCAAAGATGCGGATATTGTCCTCTATTCCATGGATGATCCATCGGTTTATGGGGAAGAGCTGTATCGGCTCGACTTTTCGGAAGCGGTGCGGCGGGGGTTGTTGTCGGATTATAAGGTGATGGTGTTGGCGGTGGATGAAAAGCATGTGTCCAAGGCGTTTCAGAGCCAGATTGCGGACAGGAACAAAGAATTGAATTTGGATGATGTGATTAAAATTGTCGGCTGTTATAACGGGTTGCAGAAGAAGATCCTTCCGGTAGACGGCGATGGGGCGGCGGTGATGGACCAGACGCCGATGCGCCGTGCGGTGGCGTTTAGTCGGTCGATTAAGGACTCGAAGAAGATTACGGAGCTTTTTGAAGGAATCGTGAAGAATTACGTGGGAGAGAAGGCGGCGGGGTCTGAAGAGGCGGAGGAAGGGAAATATTTGAGGTGCGAAGTGGATCACGTGGACGGGACGCACAACGCGTTGATCCGAAACAAGCGGTTGCAATGGCTAAAAGAAGACACGACAAAGAATGGGAATGTTTGCCGGATTTTGAGCAATGCGCGTTGTTTGTCGGAAGGCGTAAATGTTCCCGCGTTGGACGCGGTGATGTTTTTGAACCCCAGGAACTCGGTTGTGGATGTTGTGCAGTCCGTGGGGCGGGTGATGCGCAAGGTGGAGGGGAAACAATACGGGTACATCATTCTGCCGGTGGGGATACCGGCGGACGTGAGCCCAGAGGAGGCCTTGGCAGACAATCAAAAATACAAAGTGGTCTGGCAGGTGTTGCAAGCGTTGCGGGCGCACGATGACCGCTTTAACGCGATGATCAACCAGATCGACATCAATAAACAGCGACCGGGGCAAATACAGATCATTGGAGTGGGGGAGAATAAAAAGGGGGAAAAGGGCCCAGGGGCGGGTGGGAATGTCCAGGCTGTTTTTAACTTCCCCCACCTGGAAGAATGGCGGGACGCCATCTTTGCAAAAATTGTGGTGAAGTGCGGGAACCGGCGGTATTGGGAAAGTTGGGCGCAGGATGTGGCAAAAATTGCGGAGCGGAACACAACGCGGATTAAAGCTCTGGTGGAGACGGCGAACTCCGTCCACCGGAAAAAGTTTGAAACCTTTTTAAACGGATTACGGAAAACCCTAAACCCGAGCATTAGTGAAAACGACGCCATTGAAATGTTGTCCCAGCACATCATCACAAAGCCCGTGTTTGACGCGCTTTTTGAGGGTTATGAGTTTACAAAACGGAACCCTGTTTCAAAGACCATGCAGAAGATGCTGGACCTTTTGGAAGGGCAAAGCCTAGAGAAAGAAACGGAGAAATTAGAAAAGTTTTACGAAAGCGTGAAAGAGCGCGTGCGAGGGATCGACAACGTCGAGGGAAAGCAAAAAATCATTATCGAGCTTTATGACAAGTTTTTCAAAACGGCGTTCCCCCGAATGGCGGAAAGGTTGGGGATTGTTTACACGCCGGTGGAAGTGGTTGATTTTATTTTGAAAAGCGCGGACGCAGCGCTTCGCGAGGAATTCGGAGTGGGGCTGTCGGACAAAGACGTGCATGTGCTTGACCCGTTTACCGGGACGGGGACGTTTATTGTTCGGCTTTTGCAGAGTGGGATTATCAAAGAAAAGGATTTGATGCGGAAATACCGGGACGAGTTGCACGCCAACGAAATTATTCTGCTGGCCTATTACATTGCGGCCATAAACATTGAGGAAGCCTATCATGGGCGGGCAAAGGCGGATTACGAGCCGTTTGAGGGGATCGTACTGACCGACACGTTCCAGTTGTCGGAGGGCAAGGGGGCGTTTGAAGACCCCAATTTCCAGGTGAACAGCGAGCGGGCGGACAAACAAAACCGGCGGGATATTCGGGTGATTGTGGGGAACCCCCCCTATTCCGCTGGGCAAACCAGCCAGAACGACAACAACCAAAATCTCAAATACCCAGGGTTGGACCAGCGAATAGCCAATACCTACGCGGCCAACGCGCGATCGACGAACATCAACAGCCTTTACGACTCGTACATACGGGCTCTTCGGTGGGCGAGCGACCGGGTGAAAGACAAAGGAATAATTTGTTTTGTGAGCAACGCCGGTTTTATTGATGGGAACGCGATGAGCGGGTTAAGGAAGTGTGTGCGGGATGAGTTTAGCGCTGTCTATTGTTTTAACTTGCGTGGAAATCAAAGAACGTCGGGGGAGTTGTCGAGAAAAGAAGGTGGGAAAATATTCGGTTCGGGGAGCCGCGCACAAATCGCCATCACGCTGTTCGTGAAAAATCCGAAGAAGAATGGGCACGCGAAAATAAATTATCACGACATTGGGGATTATTTAACGCGGGAAGAGAAACTGAAGATTATTTCGGAATTTGGCGACATCGGGAATATCCCCTGGGAACCGATAGCCCCGAACAAGAACCAGGATTGGATCAACCAACGGAATGAAGCCTTTGAGAAGTTTATTCCACTGGGAATAAAAGAAGATAAGGGCAGTCAAAGCACTGAATCTGTTTTCGTCACATACTCAAGGGGCATTGCCACAAGCCGGGATGCTTGGGCCTATAACTTCTCTGAAAAGAAGTTGGCCAGCAAAATGTCCCGCATGATTGAGAATTTTAATGAGCAGGTGAGGGGTTTCCAAAAAAGAAAAGATTCAAAACAAACGGCTCAGGGATTCATCAATACTGACCCGAACAAAATCAGCTGGTCGAGAGGGCTTATTTCCGATGTGGAAAAGAATAAACCCGGGGTATTCGAAAAGAAAGCGGTCCGGAGTGCGGTTTATCGGCCGTTTACAAAACAATACCTATATTTTCACCGGCAATTTAACGACATGGTTTATCGAATGCCAATCTTTTTCCCCGAAGCTGACAAAAAGAATTTAGCGATTTGTGTGACGGGGGTAGGGACAACCAAAGAATTTTCAGCTTTGATCACGAATGAAATTCCAGACATTCAATTATTGGCAAACGGCCAGTGTTTTCCTCTAAATTTCTTTGCTGAAGCCGATGGAAATGAAGGGGAGTTAAATTTCAATAATAAAAAGGAGGGAGCACAACCAAACATTAGTAATTTTGCTTTTAAAGGCTTTAAAGAGCGATATCAAGAACAAACGATTGAGCGGGAGGACATTTTCTATTACACGTATGGCATTTTGCATTCGGGAGAGTATAGGAATCGATTTGCTTCCGACCTAAATAAAGCGATGCCAAGGATCCCGTTCGCGAAGGACTTTTGGGCTTTTAGCAAAGCGGGGCGCAAGTTGGCGGAATTGCATTTGGGGTATGAGAACATAAAACACTATCCGGTGAAGGTGGCGAATAAAGAATTGGCGCTGGATTCGGCTCGTCTCTACGAGGTTCAAAAAATGCGGTTTGGCAAAAATGCCGGTGGCGAGGACAAAACGGTTATTCAATATAACAGCCATATCACCATCACCGGCATTCCCCTGGAAGCCTATGAATACGTTGTTAATGGTAAATCCGCGATTGAATGGGTGATGGAGCGCTACCAAGTAAGCCAAGATCCGGACAGCGGGATTGTGAACGACCCTAATGATTGGGCGAGGGAGCACGAGGATCCGCAATATATTCTCAACCTGTTGAAACGGGTTGTGACGGTGAGCGTGGAAACGATGAAAATTGTGAAATCACTCCCCCCGCTGGAAGAACGAACCTGAACCATGGCCGGAATTTGGGGGGGGTTCAAAAAGGCGCTCGGAGTTGAGCCGCAGGAAGTAAAAGATTTGGAACAGAAGGCCCTTCGGCGACAAAACCGACCGGTGAAGGCACCGACGAAACCGCGACGCCCCTCCATTGAAGTAACTCCCGAATACACGGAAATTATGCGGTGGTTGAACGCCAAAGCCCCCTTAGTGTTTGTGACGGGGAAGGCGGGGACTGGCAAATCGACATTTATCCAATACCTGCGGGATTGCTTCCCCGAAAATATGGCGGTGGTGGCCCCAACGGGAGTGGCGGCCTTGAATGTGGGGGGAGCGACGATCCATTCCTTTTTTCGGTTGCCGCCGCGGATTGCCACGGATGACGATATCCATCTGGTAAGAGATCGGCGGCTGTATCGAAAACTAAAACTTTTGGTGATTGATGAGATCTCCATGGTGCGGGCCGATGTGGTGGATGCGATGGATCAATTTTTGAAATTGAACCGGGAAGTGCAGGAGCCGTTTGGAGGGGTGCAGGTGGTGATGGTTGGGGATCTGTTTCAGTTGCCGCCGGTGGTGCAGGCCATTGAAAGGGACGTTTTGGCTCAAATGGCGTACCAGAGCCCGTATTTTTTCAGCGCGAAGGTTTTGAAGAGCGGGTCAATGGTGACGAAGGAATTGACGAAAATATATCGACAATCCGAGGAAGAGTTTATCCGCCTATTGAACCGAGTCCGGGTTGGGGATGTGGACGAGGAGGCGTTGAACAAAATCAATGGCCTGAGTGAAAACGGGGAAGCGCGGGAAGGCGTGATCACCCTTTGCGCAACAAACCGGGTGGCGGACGCCATTAACGACGAGGAATTGAAAAAGATTGAGTCGGAAGAAAAAACGTTTATGGGCAGCGTGACGGGAAAATTTGCGTTGGAAGAAACCAAACTTCCGTCCCCATTGAATTTGACGGTGAAAGTGGGCGCGCAGGTGATGTTTACGAAAAATGATGAAACCAAACGCTGGGTGAATGGAACGGTGGGAAAAGTGGTCGAATTAAAAGACGAGTCGGCCACCGTTGAGATTTTGGACGGAACAGGCCGGGCTTACGAAGTGGGGCCGGTGGAATGGGAAACGTTTAAATACGAGCTCAAGGATGAGGCGATCAAGCCTGTTTCCATGGGGAAGTACACGCAACTGCCCCTGATGTTGGCGTGGGCGGTGACGATTCACAAAAGCCAGGGGAAGACGCTCGACAAGGTCCGGATCGACTTGGGATCGGGCGCCTTCGATTATGGGCAGGTGTATGTGGCGTTGAGCCGATGCAAGGCGATGAGTGGAATTTCATTGGCAAAACCAATGAACAAAAACGACATTCGATGTGATCCTGTGATAAAAAGGTTTTATGAGGCATTGAATGAAAGAGGAAAGCCGGGTTTGGCGCGGTAAAAAAGACGTGCGGCCCACCACTCGCCATGATGGGTTCTATTCCCTTGGGGCATAGGGGAGGTCCAATCTCAAGATATCAAGTTGAGGTTAGCGAGCTTGCTATAAGCGGTTTCCCTGTGGTTCTACCAAGGGAGGCTCGCTTGCGGGAGGGAATCGCTCTTGTTAACCTGATACCTTGAAAACGCCCCCTAGACCCCTTATATAACTGAAGATGTCTTTTTGAAGCTCAACGATAAACCAAACACCACTTGGAAAATTACATTTGGAGGTACCCTGTGGCAAAGGAAAGTTTAGGCGAATTGACGGCTGTTGATTTGCGGGAGGTCTGGGAAGACGAGGCGCGGGATTTTACGCCCTGGCTGGCCCGACCTGAAAACATTGCCGCCCTTTCTAGGCAATTGGGTGATCTGGAGCTTGAGGTGGAGGGCGTGGAGGTCCCCGTGGGGGTCTTTAAATCCGACATCGTTGCCCTTGATACGCTTACAAACACAAAGGTCATCATTGAAAACCAGTTGGATAAGACAAACCATGACCATCTTGGGAAAATTATCACATACGCCTCCGGGTTGGGTGCGGGTATCGTCGTATGGATTTCGCGTGAATTCACCGAAGAACATCGCCAGGCGATTGATTTCCTGAACGAAAAGGTCGCCCCGAACATGCGTTTCTATGGGATCGAAATGAAATTGTTGAAAATAGGAAATTCCCTCCCAGCCCCCGATTTCCGGGTGGTAGCCCGTCCGAATGAATACGTGGCTTCAGTGAATTCCGAAAAGAGGGGAATGACAGAGACGAAAGCCCTTTATCTGGATTTCTGGAATGGCTTTAAGGACCATTGCACGAAAACGAAAACGAGCCTTAGCCTTCGAAAACCCAGGCCCCAGCATTGGTACTCCATCGCGGTTGGTCGGAGCAAGTTTCAGATCAGTTTGACGGCAAGCACCATGTATAACCGAATCGGTTGCGAGATTTACATCCGAGGCGTCAATGCCAAAAAGGCTTTCAAGTTGTTGGAGCAAGACCGGAATGGGATCGAGGAAATTACGGGAAAGCTGGAGTGGCAAGAATTGAAAGATGGGCAAGATTGCCGGATTGTCCAATATCGGCAGAATGTCAATATTGGTGAAAAAACGTCTTGGATCGATGCCTTCGATTGGCTTAAGGGGGAGGCAGAGACATTTTTCAAGGCCTTCTCCCAAAGGATAAAGACGTTGCCTATCAAGGATGAGGACGAGGATGGAGAAGAAAAAGAATGATCTTTCGATCACCACAACTTTTCTGATATAGGGGATGTGTAATGCTCCCCATTATTAGGCAAAGGGCCCATTTAAAAAATAGCCGAACCATTTAAACCAACAGAGAGACCGACGGCCTCAACTTATTCATCCTTTTTTTCTTCCAATTTTGGTGAGGAAACAAGATCGGGCTGAAATTGTGGGACACCGGAGGGATAAACTTCTGTCAAAAGCCAATACACATTTATATTTAAATTATCTAAACGGTTGTTGGACGAAGCGGTTATCTTGGCGTAGATCCCGAGAAACGAATCTTCAAAATGATTTTCTTCAACAATTCGTTCAACACGATATCGTGTCCCGGAAGGGACCAACCCCTCAATGATGTAATCGCCATGGCGGTAGACACCTTCTTTTAATTGATCTTTTGAAGGAAGTCCCCCGTTATGTGAGGAAAATTCGTCGATATAAACGGTGGATTTTTTATCACGATAGCGGAATGCAATAAGGTCTTTTTTGGTTTCGTATGTTTGCCCGACCACCGAGGAAAAGCGTGTATCATTGGTGACATTACGGTCGATCATAAAAAAGCAGCCAGACAAGAACATCAAAAGAACCAAAGATATTGGCGACCATTTCGTCATCTTGTTGGCTTCAAAGGCCCTCTTTTTCAAACTTCAGTGTGCTAACGGATTATAGGTTTCGACAAATTCTTGATTGAAAACGGGGCCGGTGCTCTCGTCCCCTTTTACAGAGAGAAGATCTCGGATTTCAAAAGATTTCCCTAGCAAGATTGGGTTCTGAGATTTCTCAATTTTCACTTTGTAAACAAGCATTGAGATCTCGAAAGAAACATCGTTGGTGACATTTGTAACGGAGAAAACAGTGCCCTTTGGGACAATTTCCTCGACGATTAGATTTTCATAACGAAAAGGTGTGGGTTTCATTTCCGAGCGAGAGGGAAGATCGCTTTTTCCAGGCCCAAACGGGGCAAGTTTCGTCCTTTTTGGCTCACTTGTGAAATGATAAGCGAGAACGTCCTCTTTAAGAACAAAAGAGCTGCCAGCGATCCCTTGAAATTGAGGGGCCAGAGTTAGATCGCGGTTGATAAAACAGCCGGAAAGAAACAGAAGGCTCAGCGCGGGGAAATACCGAAACAAATTCAACGACCAACCTGTTGGCTTTGTGCCCATTCATCGATCCTTTTTTTGTAATAACTAAAACTATGGGTCCAACCAAACCTAAATTCACGTCGATAATCAACTTCGTTCACATATAAACGTCCGACCCGCCAGGGAAGGACAAAATTGAGTGGTGCGGCAAGAAAATTCCCGAACACAGGCACAATATCAAAACGATTGAATATGTTTTTTGACGACCCGAGCCCATTGATTTTGGAATTGATGATAACTTCAGGGCCAAGGCCGAGGTAATGAATCTTTTTGATTTCCTCGGGTTTCAATAGGTAAAGGGCTTGCCGAAAAATTGAAGTCCCCTGACTGTGGGCGACAACATAGACCTCCCCTTTTTGTTTTATGCCTTCGCGAATTGCCATTGCGGTTAAAATGGCGGGCTTGTCTATGGTCCCAAGGGTTTCGTGGCCGATAATTTGAAAGAAATCGCCAAAGAAATAATGAGTGTCGTTGCGGACAATGGTTGCGTCACTAATCCCAAACGACCGCCGAACAGCGTTGCTTATTTCTAAAGCCTGAGTCGCTGAGTTTAAAATACCGTTAATTGTGATAACTGCAGGGCCGTACAAATCAAACCTAATTGCATTTGCCCTATCGAAAATGTCCCCGGAGAGAACGCCAAAAATAGCCCCGGCGGCGAGCTGTTGTGTTCGTCGAGCGGTGCGGCCTGTGTGGTCAACCAATTTCCCCAAAAAGAGCGCGGCGCGTTGCCCGAGGTGAATGGGCAACTTAACGGCTTCAACAAACCCGTGGACGAAATTTTGAACCACACGAACAAAACCGCTGATGACCCCCCTGGGAGGCTGCGCCGATGTGGATTCTCTCGGGGTGGTGGTGGGGGGTTGTAATGCCTCGGAGATTGGAACAAAGAGCTTGCCCCCTTTGGGGAGGGACTGGGCCGATTTGGAAATTTCTGTTTGAATGAGTACAGCCAAGTCTGACGGGGAAAGAGTTTTCGAATCCTCGTTTTGGACGACATTGCTTAATGCGTGCTCAATGACGCGAAGGGCAACGGACTGGGTTTGGATGGGATTAATTTTACTGGCTATGGCGGATTGTTTGACTGAAGCGTCGGAAAGGATTGCGTCGGCGGCATGGAAATCCCCGTTATCGGCGAGTTCTCGGGCTTTGGTCAAGGATTGGGATAATGCGGTGGAATCTTTGACAGCATTTGAAAAATCCGTGGACAGGCCAAACTGGATCGTCGCGTCGGGATTGTCTGTCCCCGATAATCGGGAGATTTGTGCGTTCACGGCTTGGGCGCGAAGGAAAAAGTCCTTTTCTGTCTTTTGAAGCACATCGGCGTTTGTTTGTGAGTTGTTGGCGAGCAAATCAAGTTTTTCTGAAAACTGGGAAACGTCCAACGGCGGTTTGGACTCTTGGATGAATGTGCGCTTGTCCCCGTTTTCCAAGAGGGCGCTGTTGAGCCGCATCAACCCCGCCTGGAGGGTGAAGGTGGCTTGTTTAATGGTGACGGTCGGGTCCACCCCGAACTGCCGGGCGGCGTCGTGATCCAGATCCACTTTCACGCCTTGAAAGTTAAACCGACCGCCGATGGTCGTTTTGGCCGCGTCTTTGACCGGGCCTTGGTAGGTCAATTCCCCAGGGTGGAGTGTGCCAAAGCCTCCAACGGCGGTGGGATGGGCGACCTGCAAAACGGTGTTGGGGCGCATCCGGTCAAAATCCAAACCCACGGGCGTGATGGCCCCCTCTATGTTCGCCATCCGGACGGGGAGCAGGCCCCCGTTCTTGTCTTTGATCCCCCCAAAGCTGGATTCCAGGGAAACGCCTTGGTTTAGCTGGAGGTTCCCGTCCTTGGCGGTGAAGGTGGAGCCCGGCTCCCAAACTTTTCCAAAGGCCACAGTGGCCTTGCCCACGGCGACAAAGGAATTCGGCCCTGTTGGTTGGAGGTTGGGGAACTGTGCGAGGATTTCTCTCTGCTGGGGAGAGACCACTCCTGGCTTGTCTGCCCGGGTGAAAACCCGCTGGACCACGTTCCCAATCGCCTGGCCGACCTTATGGAACCCCGCTCCGATGCCTTTGAAAATGGATTGAACCGCCCCAAAGAATCCGGGCTTGGCGATTGAAATGGGTTGAAGGGGCTTTGTGCCCAAGACAGGGGCCTTAACCGGGTTGGCCATGGCCAGTTGGAAGAGAATCTTGGGTTTAAACGTGTCCTGGGAAAGTTGGTCGGTTTTTAGGTCGATTTTCGGATTGGTGAACCCGACGTTCTGCTTGAAGGTTAAAACCGAGTTCATGTTGCTGATCTGGCGGTTTAACTGGGAAGAGGGTGAAAAGTTATTTTGCGGGCGGTATTGGTTTTGATAGTTCTGGACGCGGGGTGGGGTGTAGGTGTAGCGGTCGTCGTCGTAAGAGAAAGCGGAGGCCGGGCCTAGGACGAGGGCCAGGCTGAGGAAGCCAGCTAAAACCTTATGGAACGCGGAGCCGAGCGGGAAGTCAAGCGAGGGAACTCGGCGCATGGGGAATCCTTCAAAAGTATTGGAAAGCAAGGATATTTTAAACCCGTTCCCGTCGGAAGTCAAGCCTTGTAAATGCGCTTTTTGGGGTGGCGGGCGGGCGCGGGTGTTGGCGCCCGCATGTTGTGGCTTTAGGGGTTTCGGGGGAGAAGACAAAAAAGACTTGGGGGGGTGGGGGGCACTCTGTCGCGGGGGGAGTGAGGCGTCTACGGCCGGCGAGGGCGACTAGCCCGAGGCGGGCCGGCTAGGGAAAGCAGAGGATCGGAGCGAAGGGGCACGGCGGATGCTTTTCTACGGCTTGCCGCCGAGCCCCCGAAACCCTGAAACAACCCGCGCCCCGGAGCGGAAGGCTCCGCGCCGGAAGTGCCGAACGGGAGTGCCCCCCTGCCCCCGACCGATTGCACGCGATACCCGGCGGCGGATTGCGCCGCCCTGTGTTGGCGGCGCGGGAGCCGACGCCGGGCGAGCCACCCAACAAACTTTCGGACTGGAGAGAGGTGGTGGGCCGGGGACCGTGCCGTGTGGCCCCGCCGGAGAGGGGGCGGGGCCAGGAAACCCGGCCCAGCACCGTCGTGGGACCGGAGGGGGGAACGGAAGGAGGCGGCGCGTGGGGGGCGGGGGGGCCAATTACGGCCCCCGCGCAAGCTGTGGCGCGGTGAGGCGGCGAAGCCGCCCCGCCGCGCCACACCACCCGCAGGCCCGGAGGGCCGAGGACGATTAAGGGGAACCATGTGCTCCCGCGCAAAAGGCCGCGCGTTATACTCCCTTGGGTAGTATGTGGGCCACGGGCGTAGAACGACAAACCGACGGTGTTACGGGTTGTGCGTTGCTTTAAACGCTGGACCACATACATCAAATAGTCGCCCCTAGGGGCGACCATAAAGCCCTGTGGCCCGCGAAGCGGGCTTGCCTGGCCGCTCCCCACCTTTTGCGCGCGACCGATGGGAGGGGCGAGGCCAAAGGCCTTGACCCCAGGCCAGGCAAGGACGACGACGGGGCTCCGCCCCGGCGGCGGCCCACAGGGTGGACAGGGGCTCAAGCGCAGCGGGCAGCGTCCCACGCCTCAACACGCCAAGCCCGGCGACCGCGCACGCTTTACCTGCGGGCGCGGGGCGGCCCGGTTTTCTCCAGCTTTTCAGGCGGAGCGGCCCGCGTCCCAGTCCGCCCACACGCCAAGCGGGCCGGGCGGCGGCGCGCGCTCCTCGTGCCGACGCGCGGCCCGCGCACCTGTTTTTCGGCGTCCAACCGAAGCAAGCCGCGTCCGGGGGTTTTCCAACAAACGGATCAACCGCAGTGTGCGCTGTCTTTCTCCCGGCCAACGGCCGGGGTTTTTCCCGCTGTTCCGCCGGAGGTTTTTCTTTCCCGGCCGCCGCGCTATCGCGCGGGGGTTTTCCGTCCAACACCGCCGCCATCGGCGGAAGGTTGCGCGGCAAGGCTCAACCCCTTGCCACTGTCTTTTCAAAGGGGAATGGATCGAATGATTCAGCGGTGGAAAAGGGCCCGTATAGCGGTCGAAAAGTAACACGGCCACGGCGGCGGCAACACCCGCCGCAAAGGTTGGTCGAGCTCCGCACCCCCCCCGACACACGCGGCAGGTTGGGGGGCCCACCGGGTCCCCCCCTCCCTTCGCAACAGGCCGATCGATCCCTACAAGGTGGGCCGCAGGTTGTATTGCCCCGTTAAGCGATAGTTCGTCCAATAATCATGTGTCAAATGGGGCATCGACAGGTCAAAAGTTGGCGGCCGCTCTAATTTGCTCCACATTTTGCATTCGTTCCAACTTCAAGGAAGGGCTCGTCTCCATTTCGGGGGCGGGCCTTTCTGATTTTTGAACCGCGGAATTTGAAGCCGTCGTAACGGAAGAATCGGCGGAAGAAATCGGCTCGTTTGGGGCCGCATTTCCGACGACAGTCGCTCCGCACCGAAAGCGGACCGAGATCATCTCCTTCGAATAAAACACCTTCTCGATCCCCTGCCGAACCGCCAACGCTTTTTCGATCCCGGTTTTGCGCGCGCACGATTTTACATATGCCTGTAGGCTTTTTTGGGCGATTTCGGGGGTCAATGCGTCCGAAAGGGGGCGTGGTTCGATCCCCTTTGGGTAGGGATTGTGCAACACGTTTTTGAGGGCGGCCATGTGGTTTTTTACATGGAGCGGGTCCATTGAAATGCGCAGCAAATTCCTAAAAATCATATCGTCCAATCGGTCGGCGCTGATTTGACGGGTGCCGCAGGCGTTCCATCCCCGGTGGTTAGTACTGGTGCAACGATAGTAAAAATAGCGCTGCCGACCGGTTGGACGTAATTTGTCGGTATGCGAAGGGCTCATGGTGGACCCGCATTCCACGCATTGAATCAGCCCGGCATAGGGCAGGTCATGGTAGGGCGAGGATGGCAGACGGGATTTTCGCGTCGGTTCGGCCATAATTGCCTGGGCGTGGTTGAACAACTCCTCTGAAATAATGGCTTTGTGTTGGCCAGGATACAGTTTCCCCTTGTAGAGGACCTTCCCGGTGACCACGGGGTTTTTTAGGACCCGGAGGACAAACGAATCCGGGAGTCGCCGGTCGTGCCACTTGTCGCGCAGGGCGATCGTGACTTGGTGGGCGCAACGGGTCTCCACGTACTTCTCAAAGATGAAGCGGACAGTGGCGGCCCGCTTTGGTTCAATTTCAAGCCGACCCCCTTCTTTCGTATAGCCGACAGGAGGAAGGCCGCCGTTGGTGAGCCCCCGTTGCGCTCTTTGAGCGCATTTGTCCCGGATGCGCTCGGAGGCCAGTTCCCGCTCGAACTGCGCAAAGGTCAGCATGATATTGCGGAGCAGTCGTCCTGCCGGGGTGGACGTGTCGAAGCGCTCTGTAACGGAAATGAACCCGACGCCGTGCTTTTCAAAAATCTCAATCAATTGATAAAAGTCGCGGGGGGAGCGGGTCAGTCGATCGATTTTGTAAGTGATCACCATATCTATGCGCCCAGCTACGATATCGGCCAAGAGCGTCTGAAGGGCTGGGCGGTTGGTGTTCGCCCCCGAGTAGCCGGGATCCAAATAGACTTGAGCCACGGTGTAGCCCTCTTGGCTGTCGATGAAAGAACGGATGCGGTCCTCTTGGGCTTCGCAGGAGTTGAACTCGACCTCCGCCTGTTGATCCGTCGAAACACGGGTGTAAATCGCGCAACGGGTCAATGTCGGCCTTTTGGCTTGCATGGGGAGCCTCCAATCGGTAAGATGCGAGTAAGATTTAAAGTAACTACATAAACAATACTACATACACATAGGCATACACAATGGGCATATCAGACAGCTTGCGTCGGCTCCGAAAAGCCAGGGGACTGACTCAGCAAAGACTCGCCGAAAAAGCGGGCGTGTCGATGATCGTGGTGACAAAAATTGAACAGGGAACCACAAAGGACCCCGCCATGTCATCGCTGGTGAAAATGGCGGATGTCCTGGACGTCAGTATTGACGAGTTGATCGACCGCAAATCTCCGAAGCAGTCCAAGAAATAGTTTTCGGGATGTTGTCCCGCTTGCCCCGCCGGGGCGAGGCGGAGTGGGGCACCGACGGCCCCCGGCCCGCCGGGATGGGGGAAGCAGGGGGAAGGGCACCCCTTTGGGGTTGCGCGCGCGGTGGTGGGATCGAAAAAGCGTTGGCGGTTCGGCAGGGGATCGAGAAGGTGTTTTATTCGAAGGAGATGATCTCGGTCCGCTTTCGGTGCGGAGCGACTGTCGTCGGAAATGCGGCCCCAAACGAGCCGATTTCTTCCGCCGATTCTTCCGTTACGACGGCTTCAAATTCCGCGGTTCAAAAATCAGAAAGGCCCGCCCCCGAAATGGAGACGAGCCCTTCCTTGAAGTTGGAACGAATGCAAAATGTGGAGCACATGGCCTGGCCGCCAACCCTGGACATCTTTTTCGCAAACACCGGGCATAGCTATTGGGACCACTTTCGACTGACCGGCGAATACAACCTGCGGCCTACCTTGTAGGGATCGGACGGCCTGTTGCGAAGGGAGGGGGGAGGCCTTGAATGGCCTCCCCCACTGACGCGTGTTTAGAGGGGGGTGCGATGCTCTCCCAACCTCTGCGGCAGGTTCCGCCGCGCCCCTGCCGTTTTTTTTGACCGTCGACCGCTATCGCGGCGCCACACGGGGCCACTCTATTTATCCTCCACGGGATAGAGAGACAGCGAGCGGAGGGGCATAGTCCCCGGCGCGGGGGCGGCCGCCTCGGGATCGAAAGGACGGGCCGTGGCTGTCGTCCCCGAAAACCCCAAACCCACCCGCCGGGAAAACCCCCGGCGCTCGGCGCGCCGCCCCATCGTCCGCCCCCTTGGTCGCTCGCCGGCCCCGCCCGAAAAGCGCGCGCGGGGCCAGCTCGCTCCGTCGCCCCCGCGACCTGAACGCTGACCGCTCCGGTCAATCCGTTCTGGTTTCCGGGCTAGCGCCCTCCAACCATTCCCTCGGCTCCCACGCCTCGGTCATAAATCCGCTCCGGTTGATTCGCTGCCCGGGAAGAAAAACCCCCGCCGCTTGCTCTGGTTGGGTCGTCTTTTTGTTCGCTCCGCCGCGTCGGCCCATTGCGCCGCCGCAGCTCCGCTCCGTCGCCCGCGGGACTGAAACGTTGTCCGCTCCGATTTGATCGCCCCAACCCTGCTCCGGAGCGCGGCCCGCGGCCCCGCCCACGGGCTTAGTGGGAGTGGTTGGCTTCGGTTTCCCTGGTCCCGGTCGCCCGTCCGCGTGGCCACTCCCCAGGGCTGTGGTGGTGTATTCGGCTCCGTTTCTCGGCACGTCAACCCCTTTTCACCCCGTTGGGCGCGCGCACGTTTCTGACTTTGCTTTTCAGCCCACAAAGCCCGACACGTGGAACATGGCGGGTTTGTGGGCGATTTTGGGAGTCAGTCGAATTCCGTTCTTTGGGCTCCGGATCAGCCCTGATTTTCATAGACTTACGGTGCCGTCAAAAAGGCAGTATCGAAAAAAGGAACAGCCGCGCCAATGAAAAGCGTGCAAGTCGTCGGCAAATCCATCAACGCCAACGCCTATGATCGCCTAATCAAAGATCTTCGGACCATCTGGGAAACAGGAAAAAACAGAGCCCGACGAGCTATTGCGAAGGAGGCCCTTCGAACCTATTGGGAAATGGGGGGGAGGATCGCGCAGGAACAACTGACTGAAAATGCGGGTTATGCAAGGTCGGTCATGCAACGGATGGCCAAGGACATCAAAACTGATATGACCACCCTCTACCGTTGTGTCCAGTTTCACGAGACATACAAGGCCGTCCCGGAGACCGAGGTTCTTGCCTGGGCGCACTACCGGGTCCTATTAACAATCAAAGATCCCAAAGAGCGGGAATATTATACGGTCCAGGCGGAGAATAACGAATGGACCCGTGACCAGCTTTTAAGGGCCGTTCAGGGGGACAGATATGGGGAGGGAAAGAAGGGGAAAAAGGTGACGCAACTCCCCCGCCCCTCCGGTGCAACATACGTTTTCAAGGCGACAGTCCTGGATATTGTGGATGGCGACACAATCGTGCTTGATGTGGATTGCGGTTTTGAGATCAAAAAGAAGGAGCGGATCCGGTTGGCCGGAATCGACTGCCCGGAGATCACCACAGAGGAAGGCCGCGAAGCCGCCGAATACGTCCGAAACCAACTGTCCCGCGTCCCCTTCGTGATGCTCCGCACCACCAAGGTGGACATCAACGGCCGCTTCCTCGGCCACATTTTCTATTCGCTGGATGAAACGATGGACAAAGACGACATTTACCGGGAAGGCGTGATGTTGAACCAAGAGTTGCTGGACAAAGGATTTGCGAGGATATATTAGGTTGGCATTCTCTGGGAGTTCCAATCCGACTGAAATGCAAATGAAAAACCCGATACGTGGAGCGCGGCGGGTGTTTGGAGCGAAATAGGCGTGAGCGAAAATAAATCATCTGGTTTGAATATCACATCTTTTCATGGGAAACTCTTGGCGGAGGAACTGCTTCAAAGGTTTCCTTCCGACAGCATTGAAAAACTTGCTTTGCTTGGCCGGGGCCCCTAGCCCACACCAACCCCCAATGAGGCGCCCCCCCTTTTTGCTTTTCGGAACCCGCTTTCCAGGGGAGCTATTTTGGCGGACGAAGTGGGGCTTGGGAAAACAATTGAGGCGGGTCTCTTGCTCTCTCAGCTTTGGGCGGAACGAAAACGCCGAATGCTAGTCATCCTCCCGGCCAACCTACGAAAACAGTGGAGCCAGGAGCTGTTGGACAAATTTCACCTGCCTACCGTCATCCTTGAAAATCGAAGTTTTAACGAAACCATCGCGGCGGGGAATCTGAATCCATTTTTGCAAGAGCCCATCGTCCTATGTTCCTACCAATTCGCCCGCACCAAAGAGGCCTACATCCGGCAGGTGGGTTGGGACTTGGTCGTCGTTGACGAAGCCCATAGGCTCCGAAACGTTTACAAGCCCACATCCAAAATCGCTAATGCGCTTCGCAACTGTCTGGGGCCTTATCGCAAGGTCCTGTTGACCGCTACTCCCCTGCAAAACTCCCTGTTGGAACTGTATGGGCTCGTGAGCATCATTGACGAATATGCCTTTGGGGATTTAAAAAGCTTTCGTTCGCGCTATGCGCGATTTGGCGACGGCGCGGATTTTAACCAGCTCAAAGAACGCATTAAACCCATTTGCAAACGAACCCTGCGGAAACAGGTACTGGAATATGTGAAATACACCAACCGCTTTGCCATCGTTCAGGAATTCACACCTTCGGCCGAAGAACAGAAGCTCTATGACCTGGTTTCGGATTATCTGCAAAGGCCCCAGCTCTATGCCCTCCCCACCGGCCAGCGGCAATTGATGACGCTGATTTTGCGAAAGCTCTTGGCTTCCTCCACCTTCGCGATCACAAACACCTTGGAAGGGTTAGCCAAAAAACTGGAAGCCGCCGCGAAGGCCGCCGAACCGGTTCAAAGCCCTCCGGATGACATTCAAGATAACCTCGAAACCGTTGACGCGCTCATGGATGAATGGGAAGAGTCTGAAGACGGGGAAGAACCGCCCGCAAAGGCAACGCTCAGTCCTGAACAATTGGCGGAACTAAAGAATGAAATGGATTTACTGAAAGAGTTTCACAATTTGGCCAAAGCCATTATCAAAAACTCCAAGGGGGAAGTATTGCTAACAGCCCTCCGAAGGGGGTTTGAAGCCGCGGCCAAAGCCCAAGGGGAAAAGGGGGCTTCCAATCTACAACCCAAAGCCATCATTTTCACGGAATCGAGGCGAACCCAGGAATATCTCTTCAACATCCTCGAAGGGACAGAATTTAAAGGGAAGTTGGTCTTGTTTAACGGAACAAACAACGATCTCCGATCAAAAGAAATATACAAGGCGTGGCTCCAGAAGCACGCGGGGACCGACCGAATAACAGGATCGCCCACGGCGGATATGCGGGCCGCCATTGTGGAACGCTTTCGGGACGATGCCGCCATCATGATCGCCACCGAAGCGGCGGCGGAAGGGATCAATCTCCAATTCTGCAACGTGGTGGTGAATTACGACCTTCCGTGGAACCCTCAGCGGATCGAACAGCGGATCGGAAGGTGCCACCGCTATGGGCAGAAATTTGACGTGGTTGTGGTCAACTTTCTCAACAAATCAAACGCCGCGGACCGGCGGGTTTATGAGTTGCTCGCGGAAAAGTTCAAGCTGTTCAACGGCGTGTTCGGCGCCAGCGATGATGTGTTGGGGGCCGTTGAATCCGGCGTGGATTTTGAAAAACGCATCGCCGCCATATACCAAAAATGCCGCACGGCGGATCAAATACAAACGGAATTTGATTCCCTTCAAAAAGACCTCTCATCTGAAATCGGCGAAAAGCAACGGGAAGCTCGGGACAACCTGCTCAACAATTTCGACCACGAGGTTGTCGAGAAGGTTAAGCTCCAAAGCCACGAGACCCTTTCAAGATTTGGCGAAAAACTCTGGCGACTCACCCGCCATGTCCTGGCGGGTTACGCACGCTTCAGCGAGGGGGAATACAGTTTCACTCTCGCGAAAAACCCATTCCCAGATGAGCCCATTCATCCCGGTCCCTACCGTATGGGAAAAAGCGGGAACGATGAGAACCTTTTTCGTGTCGGGCACCCGCTGGCTCAGCGCGTTATCCAAAAGGCCGCCAAGGCAGGGGGCGGGATCGGTGGAATTAAGCTTTATTACACCAGGTGGGGAAGGAATATCGCCGCGCTCCAGCCCCTTATGGGGAAAGCGGGATGGCTGACCTGCGTCAAGTTGACGATTACAGCCCTGGAGACCGAGGACCACATTGTTTTTACCGGGCAAACCGATGACGGAAAGCCCCTGGAAAACGACCAATGCCGAAGATTATTCGATCTCCCCGGCGATGAATTTGAGGTGATATCCACCAATGGAATGGAGAAGGCGCTTGAAGGGATGGTCGCGACCCAAATTAAACAACGCCTTGAAACCATTTCCCGCCGGGACGGGCATTGGTTCGAAACGGAAATGGACAAGCTGGACAAGTGGGCCGAAGACCGTCGGGATGCGCTAAAATTGTCGTTGGAAGAACAGGATGAGGCCATTAAAGAAGCCAAACGGGCGGCCCGCCTGGCGCCAACTCTGCCGGACAAACTGGAGTTGCAGAAAAACCTGCGGCAGATGGAATCCAAACGGGCCGAGGCCTGGCGCGCCTTTGACGCGGGGGTTAAGGAGATCGAAACCGCCAAAGACCGGTTGCTGGACGAAATTTCACAGCGGCTTCAACAAAGGATTGATAGGCAAACACTCTTTACCGTCCAATGGGAAGTGCAATGACCCTGCTCTCTGTTTTCTCTGATCGGACCCGATACCCTTGTTTTTCTGTCGGAATCAGGTATAATATGGCTAACAAACCCGCCAGGCCTCTACCCCGTAAGGGGCAAGCTCAACTGTGGCGGGTTTCTTTTTTTAGGGGGACTCGTTGAAATATTCCAAACCCCCTCTCACCTTCGAAAAACAAGCCGACCTACTCATTCAGCGGGGACTTGGCGTCCAGAACAGACAGGACCTGATCGAAAAGCTTCGGGTGGTCAACTATTACCGCCTAAGCGCGTATTGGATTCCCTTCAGGCAAACCGATGAGACTTTGCGGCCCGGTACCACCCTAGACCTGGTCTGGAATCGATACACATTCGACCGCCAACTCCGCTTGTTGGTCATGGACGCCGTGGAGCGGGTGGAGGTCGCTTTTCGCACCCGGATGGCGGAACTCCATGCCAGCAAACACGGGGCCTTTGGCTATCTGGATCGTGCAACCTTCTCGCCAAACACGAACATCTTATCGGTAGCAAAGTTCCATGCTAAGCGGTTCCTCCGAAATATCCTTCCTTGCGCGCTGGCTAATCGGAAGGGCTTAATGGACTCCCATGACGAATTTGTTCTCCGCCTTAGAAAAATAGCATCTGAAAGCAAAGAAGAATTCGTCCGGCACTTTTTCAGTCGTTATTCATCCGAGGCAAATTTGCCTGTTTGGATGGCGGTGGAAATCATGACCTTGGGGAACGTGCTTTCCATGTTTCAACGTTTACCACGAGAGGACAAGAAGACCTTGGCGGGAGTCTTTGGCGTTATCTCTCCCGTCATGGAAAGCTGGTTGTTGACGCTTAACTACGTTCGCAATATCTGCGCGCATCATTCACGGCTCTGGAACCGCACCTTGGCCATCCGCCCTTTCATCCCGCACAAAAAGCACGGGTCGGAATGGCATGTTCCTGTTGCTGTCGCCAACGACAAAATATTTGGGGTATTAACGATCTTAATGTTCTTGCTCAAAAGGATAGCCCCACAAAGCCGGTGGGCCGATCGCTTAAAGGATTTGATGGCACGGTATCCCGACATTCCACTTGCTGAAATGGGATTTCCCGCCAACTGGAAGGATTGCCCAATTTGGATTAAGGAGCCATAAAATGGAACCAGAGAAACTCGATTTGAGGTCGCACACCATTGCGGAAGATAAGAAGGCGGAGCTGTTGCGGCTATTGCCGGAAATCCGAACGGAGGGGGGTAAGATTGATTTTGACCGATTAAAGCTTGCTCTGGGCGAAACGGTGGATGTGGGGAAAGAACGCTACGGCATGACCTGGCCCGGCAAGGCTGATTGCTTCAAAACCATTCAATCCCCCAGCATGGGCACCCTGCGGCCCTGCGCGGAAGAAAGCGTCAACTTCGACACCACTGAAAACCTTATCATCGAAGGCGATAACCTGGAAGTGTTGAAGCTCCTGCAAAAGTCCTACATGGGCAAAGTTAAAATGATTTACATCGACCCGCCCTACAACACCGGCAACGATTTCATTTATCCCGACAATTACACCGAGAGCCTTCAAACCTATTTGGAATACACGGGCCAATTGGACGCCCAAGGGAAGCGGTTTGGGACAAACACCGACACGGACGGCCGGTATCATTCGAAGTGGATGAAAATGATGTATCCGCGGCTATACTTGGCTAGGAATTTAATGGCTCAAAACGGGATAATTTTCATAAATATTGACGATACAGAAATCGATAATTTGAAAAAATTATGCAACGAGGTGTTCGGGGAAAATGAATTCATAGGATGCTTGCCTTGGAAGGGCCGTGGAGGGAGACAGGATTCAAAATACGTTGCGCAAATCCATGAGTATGTTCTTGCTTATGGGAAATCTTTAGAGGAGTTTGTCGTCGGAGGAGAAGCACGAACCATGGAAGGGTTTGTTAAGTGGGATGATACAAAAAAACTTCACTACAAAACCCAGCTCGCAAGGAAATGGGGGGCAAATAGCCGCCAAGAAGATCGTCCGAATCTATATTATTCAGTCGTTGCTCCTGATGGAAAAGAGGTTTTTCCAATGTTGCCTAACGGGAAGCCTGGGTGCTGGCGATGGTCAAAAAAAAGGATGCAACAGGAGTTTGAACATGGGAATGTCGAATTTGTTGCTTCAGGGGATCAATGGATTTTGTATGAAAAACTTTTCCAACCAAAGAGCGATGACAAAGTATTTGCTAAATGTGTGAGTTGGTTGGATGATGTTGGCACAACTGCAAATGGAACGAAGGAATTGAAGGAACTGTTTAGTAACTTGGATAAGCCCCCATTCGACTTTCCAAAGCCAATAGAATTGATTTTGAAGTTGGTAAAAATCGGAAATGCAAATTCAAGCGACATTGTTCTCGATTTCTTTGCGGGTTCCGGAACAACGGGTCACGCTGTTTTGGACCTTAACAAACAAGACAACGGCAATCGCAAATTCATCCTTGTCCAGCTACCCGAACCCTGCGGCCCGGAAAGCGAGGCATTCAAAGCCGGTTATAAAACGATCGCAGACATCACCAAAGAGCGCGTCCGCAGGGTCATCAAGAAGCTGAACAAAGAAGACGAAGACAAGCTGGGATTGGATGGGAAAAAAAAGGATCGCGGTTTTAAGGTTTTTAAATTGGCGGAATCCAATTTTAAAACCTGGGAAAGTGCCGGTTCCCAAGGGAGCCAGACAAAACTCACCAAGCAGATGGAACTGCACATCAACCACGTCCGCAAAAACCGGACCCAGGACGACATTCTTTTTGAAATCCTATTGAAGAGCGGGTTCCCGCTCGCCACGCCCATTGAGAAGTTGTCTTTGGCGAGAAAGTCAGTCCATTCAGCGGCGGGTGGGGCCCTGTTGATCTGCCTTGAGCCGCAATTGACGCTTGAGTTGATTCGCGCCATGGCGGATAAAAAGCCCGAACGGGTGGTTTGCCTGGATGAGGGGTTCGCCGGGAATGATCAGCTTAAGGCCAATGCCGTCCAAACGTTCAAGGACCGCAACATCGTTTTCCGAACTGTCTGATGAAATTACAGTTCGACCCCAACCAGCAATTTCAACTGGACGCCGTGGCCTCGGTGGTTGACCTGTTTGACGGCCAGCCAAATGAGAAACCGGATTTCAGCATTATTCACCAGGAAGAAGGCGAAGGGCTCTTTAGCGGCAAAACGCAGACCGAGCTTGGCCTGGGGAACCGGCTCATTCTGGCCGAAGACAAACTGCTGGCCAATACTCGGAAGGTCCAAACCCGCAATGATTTGGAAGTTGATGGCGGTAAGCCCCTAGAGTCTTGGGAATTAGTGGATGCCACCAAAGGAGCCCCAAGGCGATGCCCCCATTTTTCCATCGAGATGGAAACCGGGACAGGCAAAACCTACGTTTATTTGCGGACCATTTTTGAACTTTCTCAACGGTATGGATTTCAAAAATTCATCATCGTCGTTCCCAGCGTGGCGATCCGGGAGGGCGTCCTTAAAAACATCGAAATAACTGGCGAACATTTCAAGGCGATCTACAACAATCTGCCGTTCGAGCATTTTGTTTACGACGCTAGGCGGATCAACAAACTCCGCCAATTCGCCGTCAGTAACGCCCTGCAAATCCTGATCATCAACATCGATGCCTTTCGGAAAAAGTTTGCTGGGACGGACGAAGAGAAGAAAAGCAACGTCATTTACAAAGAAAGTGACCGCCTGTCGGGCCGACAACCCATTGAGTTTATCCAAGCCGCCCGGCCCATCGTCATTATTGACGAACCCCAAAGTGTGGACAACACGGAAAAGGCCCAGGACGCGATCCGAGCCTTGAACCCCCTTTGCACCCTGCGTTATTCGGCCACCCATCGAAACCCTTACAACCTGATTTACCGCCTCGATCCGATACGGGCCTTTGAATTGAAATTGGTGAAGCAGATAGTTGTGGCAAACGCCGCGCCGGAAGGGGCCTCAAATGACGCTTTTGTCCGCGTTGAAAAGATCGATAACATAAAGGGCATTCGGGCCAAGGTGCGACTTCACCGGCAGACAGCAAATGGCCCTGTTGAAAAATCCCTTTACGTAAAGAAAGGGACCGACCTTTACACCGTGTCGGAAGAACGGGCCAATTACGGCTCCGGGTTCCAAGTGGTGGAGATCAATGCTGAGCCGGGAAACGCCTATATTCGTTTTAGCAACGGAGAAGTGTTGCGCGAGGGGGAGGAGCGGGGCGGCTTGAGGGATGATGTTTGGCGGTTGCAGATTAGGCACACGGTCAAAAAGCACCTGGAAAAGGAACTTCAAACTCGCAGCCGGGGGATCAAGGTATTGAGCCTGTTTTTCATTGACCGGGTCAGCAATTACCGCGATTACGATGCCGAGGGGAAACCGGTTCAGGGGAAATTGGCCCTGGCCGTAGAGCAATGTTTGGCGGAATTTGCCAAGGATGACCGATTCAAAGATTTGGATTGGTTGCGCCTCTCTGTGGACAAACTTCACAACGGGTATTTTGCCCAAGACAAAAAGGGGGTGCTAAAAGACACCCGGGGTGATACTAAAGACGATGACGAGATTTATAACCTCATCATGAAAGATAAGGAACGACTGCTTTCCATGGATGAACCCCTGCGCTTTATCTTCAGCCATTCGGCGCTCCGCGAGGGGTGGGACAACCCCAACGTTTTTCAAATCTGCACGCTAAACGAAAGCCGGAGCGCCCTGCGCAAACGCCAGGAGATCGGGCGCGGCCTCCGTTTGCCCGTTGATCAAACCGGGGCGCGGGTGATAGACGAATCCATCAACAAGCTGTTGGTCGTGGCCAACGAAAGCTACGAAGACTTTGCCCGCGCCCTTCAGACGGAATATGAGGAAGATTGCGGCGTGACCTTTGGCAAGGTTCCTATAACGGTGTTTGCCAAGATGGTCAGAATTGTGGATGGGGAAGAGCGGCCCGTGGGGCCTGATGTCGCCAAGGAAATTCAAAAGGTGTTGTTGGAGGGAGGCTTTATTGATGCCGAAGGGCGGCTTCAACCGAGCTTTGACCCAAAAAGAAAAGATTTCAAAATAAACCTACCTGAACACCTAGCGGATTTGGCTCCCGCAGTGGTAGACCTCTTGGCGGGCTACCAGATGAGCCGCCACATTCGAAAAGAACGGGACGAGGGGCCAAATCGTTTTCGGAAGGATATCGCGCTAAGCCCCGAGTTTAAAGTCCTTTGGGAGAGGATCAAACCAAAGACGACCTATCGCGTTGAATTTACAACAGAGGAGTTGGTGACAAAAACTGTGAGCGCCATTCGTAACATGGAGCGCATTGAGCCCGCGCGCATCAACTTGACCACCGGGATGCTGGAGGTGACTAAAGCTGGCGTGGGCGCAAAGGCCTTGAGTGCGTCCATGGAGGAGGTGAAACACACAGGGGGAATTCCGGACATTCTGGGCTATCTACAAAACGAAACCGAATTGACCCGGGGAACGATTTTCAGGATTTTGAAAGAGTCCAGCCGATTGACGGATTTTTTCGTTAACCCCCAACGGTTCATGGACAAAGTGGCAATGATCATTAAGGCCGAACTGCACCGTCTTTGCGTTGACGGCATCAAATACGAGCGGTTGGCTGGCCCGGGGCCGGAGGCGGAATGGGAAATGGCTCTCTTCAAGAATGAAGAGCTGGTGAACTATTTGACGTCCCTACCGGTCAAAAAATCAATTTATGAGCAGGTGGTTTACGAATCCGAGATCGAAAGAACATTTGCCGAAAAACTGGACCAACGGGAAGACATTCGCCTTTTCGTCAAACTCCCCGATTGGTTCCAAATCGATACCCCCGTTGGAAAATACAACCCCGACTGGGCCATCGTTAAACACGACAGCGACACGATCTATATGGTCAAGGAAACCAAGGGCACCAAAGAATTTCTTAAACTCCGAACCACCGAGGCCGACAAAGTCCGTTGCGGGGAGAAGCACTTTCAAGCGCTTGGCGTCCCATTTGCCGTGGCTGTCACTGCCGATGAAGTTTAATGGCGATTGGTTGTGCTTCAATCAAGGCGGAAAAGCAATGAGGCCTTAAAATGGATACAGGGTTGATTCTGAGTTATAAGCAGTGTGGAATGCTGAACATTGGATGCATTGATGCTATCGAGGCATGACAAAACGCACTTCTTTAAGTATGTGGATACAAGCGCAGCAAAACAAATCCTAAAAAGCAGAAAGCTGCAATGGAAGGAACCCGGATTATTTAACGACCCATTCGACCATAATACGGGCTTTAAATATCAATTCAACAAAGAGGACATGCTCGCTGAACTTTCCAATACATTCGATAGGATTATGTTCGGTGAGACTGGCTGTCATTTTAAAGTAAGGACGAATCTCGGATCCATGCTTCAAGAAATGCGCCAGAAATTAGTTCAAGTTCGGAGTAAATTACCAGTCGAGGAGATTAAAAAGTTTAGAACCAAGGTCATCGAAGCCGTCTTGTCATCGCAGGATAAGTTACCGTTTCTAGAAAATCAAAGTACTTTCAGGCGATTTGCACTGGCATTCATAAATCAATCACGTACAATCTGTTTTTCGGAGATCAAGGACAATATTGTCATGTGGTCTCACTACGCTGACCAACACAGAGGAGCTGTCCTCGGTTTAAAATGTATGAAGGAAATTGACGATAATTTTCTTATAGCAATGCCGGTAAAATATTCGAAAGAGTTCCCTCCGTTTACACCCCTTGATCGATGGGTGCGAGAGATGACTGGTGAAGAAGAGCCGGATTTCAAGAGACTCTATTTCCCCCTCATATTTACAAAACACATTGATTGGGCTTATGAGAAGGAATGGCGCATCAGTTTACCGTTGCAACCAAATGAAAAAAATAGTCGTGGGATATATCTAGAACACAAAAATGCAGAAGTATTTGATTCGGTATACCTCGGCTGCCGAATGTCAGTAATAGACAAGGATGAGATCATTGCTATTGCCAAGGCAACAAATCCGAAGGTTTCAATTTATCAAGGGCGGATGAGTGATTGTGAATTTAATTTAGAGTTTGAAAAGATGGACGGTGATCCGTCAATAACTTAAGGCCGATGGTTCCCTGGTAATCCTGAAAAGGGCCCCCACGCTTTTTGCCATTTAGGGGCATGTCGGCAGGAACGTTTGCCGGGCCCACCTGGAGAACCATTTGATTCCCAACGGGATTTGGCGGGGGACGCCCCGGCCAAGCAAGACCATAGTCAGCCGCCGTTGGGCCTGGGGGATACCGGAGCCTCGGGGCGGCCTGCGGGGGGGGGGGTGGGGCGTTTGGTGGGGGTTCTTGGGCGGGCCCTTGGCCTTTGGGCGGAAAATTGCTAATTGATATTGGCTGGACATGCCTCCTTTGTGCTATTCCCATTTCCGTCCCCGCAAATTTCGTCTCATCTCCGCGTAGGCCTTCGCCAACATGGATCGGGTGGTTTTGTCGCCCTCCCGGCCGGCGCGTTTTAGCCAATATCGCGATTGGTCCCTGTCTTTGGGGGTGCCGCATCCGATCGTCAGGATGATGCCCAGGGTGATCATCGCCTGAACGTGGCCCCGCTCCGCCGCGTCACGCCACCAGAGAAAGGCCTGCTCGGGATCGCGGGGCGCTCCACGCCCCCTGGAGTGGGCGTCTCCCATAAAAAAGGAGAGGTCGGCAGAGCCGTTGTCTCCTAAAAAGGGTTTGCCGTTGATAGAGATCCTTCCGAATGGGCTGGTGCCGGAACAATACCCGCAGGGCGGGCCATGTTTTTCCAAAGGGCTTCAGCTCCGGTTGTGGATCATTAAAATGTGCCATGACGAACCTCCTTTGATTTGGCTTCAGTTCCCGCCTTCAAATCTATTCAAAACACCGCACCCTCCGGGCCCGATGGGCTGGGCCCGGACGGGATTGGCAAAGAACGCTCGAGCGCGTCAGGGTTCCTCCTATTTCGAATATTTGCGTTTCAGATGCCACGCGACCCCGCCTTGGCGACTACCTGCGTGCGTGCAGGCCATCCAGAAACCCGCGTTTATAGCCGTCCATGTAGGTCCGTTCCCCTATCTCCGGGATCGGGGCTAGAGGAACCAAGGGAGTTATGCAGGCGTATTCGCGGTAGCAATATCCCTCAATGTAGCCATCGCGCCAGCCATCGGAGAATGACGTCCCGTAGGCCAGCGCCGATCCCAACAGGGAGAGAGACAACAGCAGGACTGCGACAATGTTCTTCATGGCAGACCTCCTTTTCCTCTTTTGAATTACATCCATCTTTAAACAGCTTGCGAGACGCGGGTCAGCGTGCCGTTTCAACCTCCTTGTCGGCGGGCCCGGTGCCCTGGGCCTTGAACCAATGGAACCGTACCTACTGCGCGGGAGGAGGGGCGGCAATGATGTAGTCCAGGATTTTCTCATAGCGTTCAATGTCTTCTTCGAGCTCGGCGATTTGTTTGTTCAATTTCAAGGTTTCGCCTGTGAGACGGATCACCTCCAGCATGGAGTCGCGGCATTTGATGACAAGGTGGAGGTTGTTCTCCCGCTCTGTTTCCTGTTTTTCCGGCTTTCCTTCATTCTCGGTTTTCATATACGACCTCCTGCGTTTCAGTTGTTGAGTCTCACAGGTTGTCGAGCCCCCGTCCCGTGGGCCCATTGAACTGGGCCCGGTGGGGGGGTGTTAGGGTTTGCGCGCCTCCTTCGTCGATGTCTTGCGCAGGATAAGGTTGTCTTCGGAGGCGTTCTTTAGCTCTTGGTGGAATTGACGAAGGCGGTGGTATTCCGTGGCGGGGAGGCGGGCGGGCGTTAGCCAGCGGTCCTCGATCACGGTGAAGCGATTTCCCTCCAGCTTACAGGCGCGTTTGAAACGGATGCCGTCGGTTTTCATGTCGAAATTGCGAGGGCGGTGGACCACACTGTGCCCCGCCGGAAGCTGGACCACGGTTTCGGTGTGGGCGTAGTCGGTAACGGTAAACCAGAGGGGATGGACGCGGGGGGAATCGGGGAAGTTTTCCATGCGGTCTTCGACCTCCAACGCATAGACCAGAAACGGGCCGTTTTTCTGGGCAAGCCCGGGGGCTGTTCCGGTAATTCGGGTTTGGATAGGCCCGAAGCGTTGGTCCACACCCTGGAACTCTATGGCGCCGTCCTGAATGCCAGCATGAATGGCCGCCAACATGACCTGCTTCGATTTGTCAGCCAGCGGCTTGGGCATGGCCTCGATCGCTCGAATGCCCTGACGCACACCGGGGCAGGATTTGCGAGAAAGGATCCCCGTGTGCTCCAACCGGCCGGAACCGTCGGGGTTGAGCTGAATGCGCTTGGTTGTCCAGGTCCCGGGGTTTGATAAGTCTTCCGTGGGGAGGGTGATCCGTTTGCCTCCGTTGCCGTCAATGAGGAAAACCTGCCCGCCGTTGAGGCCGGGGTGCTGTTCGGTGTAGGGGAAGTTGTTGTCGGTGGATTCCACGAAGTAGAGCCCGCCGTGTTCCACCGCGGCGATCATGTGGTTGAAATAACCCCAGCGCGGAAGCGCGTCTTGAATCTCCGGCAGGGTGGGGGCCACCAAGGCGGGATAGGCTTTGACGCCCAGCACTTTCAATAGCGCGATGGCGAGGGCGGTGCGGTCTTTGCAGTCCCCGTAGCGGTTTTTGAGGGTTTCCTCTGCCGGATGTGGGGTGAGGCCGTTTTGACCCAGGTTCATGGAGACGTAGCGGACGTTGTCGTCGATGTAGTTGAAGACCCCTTGAATACGATCGGCGGTGGAAGTGGATTTGGCCATTATTTCCTCCGCCAGCTTTTGGATGGGGGGCGTGACTTTGGCCGATTCGCCCACCACCGGTGCAAAGAAGGCGTCCAATTGGGACCAATCCTTCCAGTTAGAAATGGACATGGATCCTGCCAGGTGTTCCACGGGGGGCGTGTAGTCTTCATCTGGAATCTCATCCCGGTCGTTAAAGGCCCATTCCAGCGTGTGTTTCCCATTTGTGACGGTGGACTTTCCCGGTGCGAGCCCGTTTGACGGCAGGAAGGTGAGGTCCATCCCCTGCGGCCAGGTGACGGCGTAGCGGACCCGTTTCGCTTCGCCCGAGGGTTCAATTTGGTGGAAAAGCTCGATCTGGCCGGGAACGCGGGGTTTGAAGTTGTGGTAGGCGATCCTGAGCTCGACGGTCGATCCCACCGTGAGGTTGGGCACCGTGAGGGTGACCACGCGGGTGTCGTCATAAACAGCATTGTTTCCGGAGCGGGCCTTGTCTTGGACCTTATTGTGGTGGATGCGTTTGCCTTCCGGGGTGATGACCACGGCGGACATCGTCAGTTTCTCGAAGGTGGGGTTGTATTCATCTTGGAACTCGCCGAACCCATTCTTGATCGCTTCAGGGCTCTGGATCTTGTGCAGGGAGCGAACTTTGGTTTTTCGCGTAAAGTCCGTGAAGATTTGGACGTCCTGTTCCATGGACAGGGTAAGGACGTGCCGGTCGGCGTTGCGCTGTTCCCAGGTGTCGGCGAGGAGGATGAGCGGGAAGAAGAGCAGACCGGCGAGGATGGATCGTTTCATATGGCTACCGCCTTTCGGACCGAAGTCCGGGGAAATCGAGCAGCCCATGGTGTCGGAGGGCGGGTGGGTTCGCCTCTCACTTCCAGTATGGGGCCGGATAACACATAAAACCAACTAATAGTTTTTATATCTGATATAGAATCTGATAATCT